>NZ_JAKUGK010000002.1:0-658484 GCF_022663885.1 Bacillus cereus group sp. BfR-BA-01330 | reverse complement strand
ACCTCAAGGTGTTCAAGGTAACACAGGTGCTACTGGTGCCACTGGCGCTACTGGACCTCAAGGTGTTCAAGGTCACACAGGTGCTACTGGTGCCACTGGCGCTACTGGACCTCAAGGTGTTCAAGGTAACACAGGTGCTACTGGCGCTACCGGTGCTACTGGACCTCAAGGTGTTCAAGGTAACACTGGCGCTACTGGTGCTACCGGTGCCACTGGACCTCAGGGTGTTCAAGGTAACACTGGCGCTACCGGTGCCACTGGACCTCAAGGCATTCAAGGACCAACGGGTGCTACCGGCGCTACTGGTATAGGAGTTACTGGACCTACTGGACCTTCTGGTGGACCTACCGGACCTACTGGGCCTACTGGACCTAGCTTCCCTATAGCAACAATTGTTGTAACAAACAATATTCAGCAAACAGTACTGCAATTTAATAACTTTATTTTTAGTACTGCAATTAACGTAAACAATATTATCTTCAACGGCACAGATACAGTTACTGTTATTAACGGTGGTATTTATGTAATTAGCGTATCCATTTCTACAACTGCGCCAGGATGCGCTCCACTCGGAGTAGGAATTTCAATTAATGGAGCAGTCGCAACTGATAATTTCTCTTCAAATTTAATAGGCGACTCACTTTCATTTACTACAATCGAAACATTAGCAGCTGGTGCAAGAATTTCTGTTCAATCTACTCTTAATGAGATTACGATCCCTGCGACAGGAAATACTAACATCCGCCTTACTGTATTTAGAATCGCTTAAATTTCATCATATATTGTTTATGACAAATAAAAAAAAGAGCGAGGAAACTCGCTCTTTTTTTGTTATGTACAATAATTCATTACTATTCTAATTCAATTGAAACATTTTTTTGTGGTACAAATGTAGAAATTGCATGTTTATAAATAAGCTGTTGCTTACCTTCTGTTTCCAGCAGGACTGTAAAATTATCAAATCCTTTAATTAGTCCACGAAGCTGGAAACCATTTAATAAGTACAGCGTAACAAACGTATTTTCTTTACGGAGTTGATTTAAAAACTGATCTTGAATATTGATTGATTGCTTCATGTCGAATCCTCCTCTTTTTCTCTACTTACTATTATTCGACTTTACTTGTAACTTTCCTTCTATGTATCGTAAAATTTCTGACGTTTTTTCACCGTCTGTAACATCAAACCACGTGACATCCATTTTATTACGGAACCACGTTAATTGACGCTTTGCATAACGACGCGAATTCGTCTTTAATTGTGATACCGCATCTTCTAAAGGGGCTCGATTCTCAAAATAATCATAGATTTCTTTATATCCAATCGCTTGAATAGATTGACAATCTCGTATCCCTCTATTATACAGACCTTCTACTTCCTCTAATAGGCCTTGTTCCATCATCAAATCCACTCGTAAGTTAATGCGATCGTATAGCATTTCTCGATCCATTGTCAAGCCAATTAATGAAACATCATAGAGTAACTCTTTTTCTTGTTTTTCAATTTGGTCACTCATTTTTTCACCCGTCGTGTGGAAAATTTCTAACGCTCGAATGACACGTCGTACATTATTTGCATGAATACGCTCCGCACTTTCCAGATCTACTTCTTGCAATTTTTTATGTACATATTCCACACCGCGTTCTAAAGCTAACTTTTCCATTTGCTCTCGGTATATCACATCACCAGCATCATCTGTAAACTGATAATCGAATAAAACAGATTGTATATAAAGACCGGTCCCACCAACTATAATTGGTAATTTACCACGTTCTGTAATTTCTCGAATATGCTTGCGAACACGTTCTTGAAATTCCGCGACAGAAAATGAATCTTCCGGATTTTTTATATCGACCATATAATGTGGAATTCCGTCCATCTCTGCTTGTGTTACCTTTGCAGTTCCAATATCCATCGTTCGATAGATTTGCATGGAATCACCACTAATAATTTCACCGTTCAACGCTTTGGCAAGATCGATACTTAACTTCGTCTTTCCAACAGCAGTTGGTCCAATGATGACAGCAACTTTTTCACGTTGCACTTCTCCCATATCATTCAACTCTCTTTATGTAATATACTCCATCTATTGATTATACCCAATCTTACCAATTTTAACGGCATGATTGCAAGTTCTTTCATTTCGGTACATGAAATTATACAGAAAAAAGAACATAGTTTGTCCAATTCTGCATATACATGATAAAAATAGTTTCGAGAGGATGAGTTAACTATGAAACAATCCACCATCAATTTTTCATCTTTGACAAAAGACCTCATTTTAGCTACTTCTACAAAAGAACAAAATTGTTCACAAGAGGAATTATACTTCGCCCTAAATTGTTTACTACGGGCTTTTCATTCTACTCTCCATGAAACAACATCACATCCAGAAAATAAAAATACAGAATATATACAAACACAATTTTGCAGTGCATATAAAATTATTACAGGTAAAACTATTTATCCATTTCAATAATCCATAAAAAGCGGCTGCTTACATAATTTCAAGCAACCGCTTTTTATATTAATATCGATAACCTATTGTATAACTTTCACTTTTACAGATTTGCGCCCCCAGCTATTAGCACTACCATCTGAACCGACTAATACATCAATACGATTTCCTTTAATCGCACCACCAGTGTCTCCAGCAATCGCTTCTCCATATCCTTCTACCCACACTTTTGATCCAAGCGGAATTACTTTCGGATCAACAGCAATTACTTTCATATTTGGATTTGCTGTTAAATCATGCCCCATTGCAGTTAATACACGACCACCATACGAACCATTCTCACTCGGATCTGCTGTATATGCCGTCGCTTCTACTGTAATTTCACGACCACCAGTAGGCGCACTTGTTTCAGTAGATTTCGCAACTGGTTTTGCAGCCGTTTTTTCTTTTACCACAGGTTTACTTGATTCTACATTCTTAATAGAATCGTTACTCTTAACAGACTCTTTATTCTTAACTGCTGTATTATTTTTAACCGGCGTATTTGTTCTAGCCGGCGCTTCTTCTTGAGCTACAACTTCTTTCTTTTCAATTACAGGTGCCGTTCCTGTTAAAAATGGCACGTGAACATATCCGACTTTTCCATTGTAGTCGAATTGTAACCATTCATTTTGAACTTGATTCGTCGTTTCAATCACATCATTTTTATTAAGTTTACCTAAAATTTCAGAATCAGTATTCGCTCCAGCACGAACATTTAATACGCCCGCCGTTACATAATATGTGCTCTTTGTAAAATCGGCACTTACAAACGCTTCCTTACCGTTCAACTTAATTTTTGTCCATCCATTTTCTGTATTTATAACATCTAGTGTATTCCCACTGAACACTTTACCTACAAGCTTTGACTCTACATTTGGGTTTTCTCTAACATTTAATACGTCTGTTGTTACAATTGTTTCCGCTTTAGCAGAACCCGCAAAAATCCCAAGACCAAAAACTGCCGCTGTTGCTATACCTAATAATTTTTTCATGAATAGCCTCCATTTGCTTTGTTTTCGTATTTTCATTATAGCAACAGATTTTTAGAATTTTTAGAAATCACACAATTACAAAGCATTCGTAATATACGATTAACGAGTTGTAACATAAATTTCCATATTAATAAAATGCATTTCTAATACAATCTCCAGTGGTTTTCATATATTTTTCATATACGAGCACAAGAACTTTTTTCCAGAAAAAATTACAGTGTTACTTTTTTGTTACAAAAAATTCACAATTCGTTACATCTTTTACCAAAAAACATCAATATTCAATTGTTAACCTATTTTTTTGTAATAAAAAGAGAGCAGCTACTAAAAACTGCTCTCTTTTTATTTGTTATTGAACTTTCTTTTTCCAAACACCTAGCATAACAGCCGAGACAATTGTTCCAATTAATATAGAGAAAATATATAGTAACGGTTTATTTACTAACGCTATTACAAATAATCCACCATGCGGTGCCGGTAATGTAATTTGGAATAACATAGATAACGCACCTGCAATACTTGAACCAACAACACAACTTACGATTACTCGAACCGGATCTGCAGCTGCAAACGGAATCGCACCTTCTGTAATGAACGACGCTCCCATAATATAATTTGTTAAACCAGATTTACGTTCCGCTTCTGTAAACTTTGATTTAAAGAATGTAGTTGCGAATGCAATCGCAAGTGGTGGTACCATCCCACCAGCCATAACTGCTGAGTGCACTCCAAAATTCTGCGCTTCTATTGCAGCAATACCAAACGTAAATGCCGCTTTATTAATTGGCCCCCCCATATCAATTGCCATCATACCACCTAAAATAAGACCTAGTAATATAGCATTCGTACCGTTTAAACCATTTAACCACCCTGTCAACATTTCATTTAATGCTACTACAGGCGGAATTACTACTTTTTGCATTACAACTCCTGTAATCAATAATCCAAAGACTGGATATAACAATACAGGTTTAATTCCTTCTAATTGTACTGGTAGTCCTGAAAATAATCTTTTCAACCCTAAAACAACATATCCAGCTAAGAAACCAGCAATTAATCCACCTAAAAATCCAGCATTCGCATTCGCTGCTAAAAATCCACCTACAACACCAGGCATAAAACCAGGACGATCAGCAATAGAACTTGCAATAAATCCAGCTAAAATTGGTACAAGGAATAAAAACGCACCTGTTTTTCCTCCACCAATTGACATGAACAATTCAGCTAAAGGACCTTCCGCCTTTATACCACCAAACGAAAACGCTAGCGCTATTAAAATCCCGCCACCAACAACGAATGGAAGCATATTACTTACACCGCTCATTAAATGCTTATAAATTCCTAATCCTTTTTCTCCCTCAATACTTTCTGATTTCCCGTCCTCTTTTACACCTTTAAAGATTGGTGCATCTTGTTTGACAGCTCGCTTAAGCAGATTTTCCGTTTTTCGAATCCCATCAGCAACTGGCACTTGAATGACATGTTTACCAGCAAAACGATTCATTTCTACTTGTTTATCCGCCGCAACAATAATAGCTGTTGCACGTTCAATATCCTCTTTCGTTAAACCGTTTTTAATACCTGTTGATCCGTTTGTTTCAACTTTAATCGCTATTCCTAACTCTGTCGCTTTTGCTTTTAAGCTATCCGCTGCCATATATGTGTGAGCGATTCCAGTTGGACAAGCTGTAACAGCAAGTACGTACGGTTCATTTCCTTCTGGTTTTGCGACTTCAATCTCTTCTTCTTTTTCATTCTCTTTTTCATCAAATAGTTGAAGAAGCTCACTTTCATCCTTTGCTTCTAATAGTTGCTTGCGAAATCCTTCATCCATTAATAATGTCGATAAACGAGACAACGTTTCTAAATGAGTATTATTCGCTCCTTCACTTGCAGCAATCATAAAGAATAAGTGTGCTGGCTGTCCGTCAAGCGACTCATAATTGATACCGCTTACACTTCTACCAAAACAAATCGATGGTTGTTTAACAGCCTTTGTCTTCGCATGAGGTATTGCAATACCTTCCCCTATTCCAGTCGTACTTTGGGCCTCTCGCTTTAAAATAGCTTCTTTAAATTCCGTTTTACTATTTAAACGATTTGCCCCGTTTAATTTCTCAACTAATTCATCTATGACAGCTTCTTTATTTGAAGCTGTCAAATCCATAATGACTGTATCCCTTTTTAATAGTTCTGTAATTTTCATATGTTGCTTCCCCCTATCGCTTAGCTACAATTACTTGCGACAATAATTCTTCTACTTTTTCCTTCTTACATAAATCAGCTGAAAATGCTGTTGCACTCCCTGTTGCAACGCCGTATTGAAATGCCTTTTCAATATCTTTTGTCTGTTCATATTTGCCTACAAACCCTGCAACAAGAGAATCCCCGGCCCCAACTGAATTAATTACAACACCTTTTGGAACAGTCGCTTCATATATACCTTCTGCCGTAAATAATAAAGCTCCCTCTCCAGCCATCGATACGATAACGTGTTTTACACCTTGTTCAATTAATTTTCTTCCATAAGGTAAAACGTCCTCTACTGTTGAAAGCTCCACTCCAAACAACTCACCAAGTTCATGGTGGTTTGGCTTAATTAAAAATGGCTTATTTTTAATTACATGTTGCAGTGCACTTCCACTTGCATCTACTACTACACGAATACCTTTTTCAGCTCCAAACGCAGCAATTGATTCGTAAAAGGTACTTGGAATAGAAACTGGTACACTCCCAGCAAGTACAACACAATCTCCAGGTTGCATACTCTCAATTTTTTTCATTAACTGTTCGAACTGCTCTTTTGTTACAATAGGACCTTGGCCATTTAATTCTGTTTCTTCTTCCCCTTTTATTTTCACATTAATGCGAGTATCTTCATCTACTTGGACGAAGTTTGTTGTTACACCTTCCGTCTGTAATACCTCTTTAATAAATTGACCAGTAAATCCACCAGTAAATCCAAGTGCTATATTTTTAACACCTAAACGCTGAAGAACACGAGAAACATTAATTCCTTTTCCTCCAGGAAACTTCATATCTTTTTCCGCTCGATTTATTGTTCCTAAATCAAAGGAAGAAACTTGCACTACATAATCAATAGATGGGTTTAAAGTAACTGTATAGATCATTGTTTATCAGCCTCAATTACATTGGTTTGTTGTTTATATTTTTCTAAATCAATTTCTAAATGGTTTGTAATAATATTTGCATCTTCAACATTTGCAATTTTCGCAAACGCAACTTCTGAAAACTTACTTTCATCAATTAAGAAATATCCTTCGTTTGCTAATGTTAATGCCATTTGTTTTAAGAGCGCTTCTTCTGGATCTGGCGTTGTAAAGCCAAGCTGTTCATGTACACCATTTGCACCTAAAAAACATTTATCAAAACGATACTTCTGCATACTTTCCTGTGCCATAGCACCGATTAAAGCTTTCGTCCTACTCTTCATCATTCCGCCTAGTAAATACGCACGAATATTATTTTCAACTAAAGCTTCAATATGCATAAGTCCATTCGTAACGACAGTAACATCTTTATTTATTAAAAATGGAATCATTTCAAATGTTGTACTTCCTGCATCTAAATAAATACAATCACCTTGTTCAATAACGCTAGCCGCATACTTAGCAATTTGTTGTTTTATTTGAATGTTTTTGGATGATTTTTCGACCATCGTTGGTTCTTGCCCTTTTCCTGTTAAAACAGCGGCACCACCATGAACTCTTTTTAATAACCTTTGCTTTTCCAATTGTGCTAAATCACGGCGAATTGTCGACTCAGAGCTTTCTGTTCTTTCAACTAATTGCTGTAATTTTACAACTTTCTGTTCTTTTACAAGTTGCAATATCATTTGATGACGTTCAGGAGTTAACATTTTATTCACCTCTTCTTTGATTACAGTATAATGAAAACGGTCACAAAAATCAACCATAAACAATCAAAAATAATCAAAAACATCCACAAACATTTATAAACAGCAAAAAAAAGAAACCTATTCGATCAAACAATCAAATAGATTTCTTTTCTAAATTCACTTATAAAGAAGCTTTATATATACTTAAAACATCATCTTTATTTAATTTTTTAAAGTTACCAAATTCACCATACGCCATAGCTTTATCCGCCATTAAATCAATTTCATTTTCTCCAATAGCGTAATCAGATAATGTTACTGGCGCCTCAATTGAAGTCCAAAATTGACGTAACGCCTGAATTCCTTCTAACGCAATTTCTCGATCAGTCTTTCCATCTGTTTCTACATTGAATACTCGAATAGCAAACTGTTTAAAACGACTTACATTTCCCTCTACAACATGCTTCATCCAGTTCGGGAATAAAATCGCAAGGCCACCCCCGTGTGGTATATCATGAACAGCAGAAACTGCATGCTCAATATTATGAGTCGCCCAATCTCCTTTTACTCCCATTGCTAAAATGCCGTTTAACGCCATAGTACCACAATATAAAATAGTTTCTCTATGCTCATAATTTTCTAAATCACTTAAAAGCTTAGGAGCTGTCTCAATTACTGTTTTTAAAACAGCTTCACAATAACGATCTTGTAGTTCTGTATTCGTTCCATGATGGAAATATTGTTCTAATACGTGCGACATAATATCTACCATACCGTAAATTGTTTGATCTTTCGGTACAGAAGTAGTATGAACTGGATCTAAAATCGAAAACTGCGGGAAAGTAACCGGGCTACCCCATCCATACTTTTCATTCGTTTCCCAGTTTGTAATTACCGAGCCTGCATTCATTTCAGATCCTGTTGCTGCAAGAGTAAGTACAGTACCAAATGGTAATGCCTCATTAGCAAATGTTTTTTTCGTTACAATATCCCATACATCTCCATCGTACTTACTACCAGCTGCAATTGCCTTCGTACAGTCGATTACACTTCCTCCACCAACTGCTAAAATAAATTCAACACCATTCTCTTTACAAATTTGAATCCCTTTCTTTACAGTTGATACACGTGGATTCGGTTCAACACCTGTTAATTCAAATACTTCTGCATTAATATCCTTTAAAATAGAAATTACATTATCATAAATACCGTTTCTTTTAATGCTGCCTCCCCCGTATACGAGAAGAACTTTTTTACCGAACTGTGGAATTTCAGTTTTTAACTGTTCTAATTGACCTTTACCGAAAATAAGTTTCGTTGGATTACGAAATACAAAATTTTGCATATTTCTTTACCATCCCTTCTATATGAAAAGCAACTATACTTTTGTATACCATATTTTTTTCATTTCACAAAAATATTTGCTTAATAAAAAAATCCCAGCCTACAGGCTGAGATTTTTTTATTGGTAATAAGGTGAGATCATTAAGTAAACAATAACACCAGATAAACTTACATATAACCAAATCGGCATCGTCCAACGTACAATTTTACGGTGACGTGTTAATTGATTTGTAAAACCAAATACAAGCGCAAACAATGCAAGTGGTACGATAATTGCTGCTAGGATAATATGTGTAATTAAAATGATGAAATACACATATTTAATGAATCCTTCTCCGCCAAAATGTGTTGCCGGTGCTAAGTAATGATACGATAAATACGACACACAAAATAGTAAAGTTGTCGTAAATGCTGCAAGGATAAAACCACGATGCATTTTCACATTCTTTTTAATAATAGAGAATAACGCTGCTAATAAAAATACGAACGTAAAGCTATTAAAAATCGCGTTTAACATTGGTAAAATCGTTACATCAAAATGTACTTCTCCTTCATAGCCAACAGGTCCAAAGAACAAAAATAAAATAATCGCATTTACAATTACAGAAAGCGTTATCACAATAGGAGCATAGCTTTTCTGATTTGTTGATTGATCCACCAAAATGGTCACTCCCTCTTCCTTCAAGTATGTATACATAACCTCACTATTTTAACATATTATTCACAGTGTAAATGTGACAATAGTTTGACACAGCAAGACCAGACAAAGAAAAAAATCCTTCTTAATAAAACTTCTTAAGAAGGATTTTATCGCTTTATTATTCAAATAGCAATGCGATTAGTTTTTGTTAAAAAATGTATCGCTATATGCTTGAAAAATTTCAGACACTTGATATCCCATTAATGAAATTGCTGTTAATGAAAAAAAACCAATCATAAGAAATCGAAACCACATATAAATCTCCTCCTTGTATTTAGCTTAAAAAACATTCGCTATATTACAAGTTGAGTGGCACTCTTCATCGTCACTTTCCTTTTTCCTTACAATTGCTGTAATAAATCGAATCATAAAGAAAACTACAAAAGGAAATTGTTCGTAATTCACATTGGCATAGTTTAGCAACGGCTCGCGCTGCACATCGAACGGAGATGAGAAGGAATAGAACATACCTTGCTCTTCCATATATACAATTACAATTTTCATGCAAAATACGATTCCTAGAAACGAAACAATATCTTGCCATTCTGTCGTATATAACAGGTTATACAGCTCTAATACGTACTCTTCCATCATCATCCCCCCTTCCTTTTTTACCATTTTGCTCGCCTTCGTATAAAAAGTCAAGAAAAAAGTTTATATTCACTATGACAATAGTAATTACTTGTTTCTATGATTATATATGATTCTTTTATAGCAATGATTGGGTGTAACTCTCTTCGAAAATAAGAAAATTAGAATCGAACAGATTCCTCATTCTTACTTTTAGGATGCAAAACTGTGATATTTTTATTTCTATTAAAAATAAAATAAGAAAGTATGATAAGAACAGTAACAAACATTGTTAAAAATGCTTGTGAACGTAAAGTATCAATTGCGAACATCGCAACTAAAACTGCTATAATAGCAGCAATTGTAACATACGTTACATACGGAAAAAGCCACATTTTCACTTTCAAATTTTGTTGTTCTACTTTCCCCATTTTTTTACGCATCTTTAAATGCGAAACTGCAATAACGAGATAAACTAGTAACGCAATCCCGCCAGATGCATTCACTAAAAACAAAAAGACTTTATCTGGAGAAATGTAACTAAACACAACTCCAATATAAGCGAAGAAAGTTCCAAATAAAACCGCTCGAACGGGAACACCACTACTGTTCAATTTTAAAAATGACTTTGGAGCATCTCCTCTTTCTGCCATTGAAAAAAGCATTCTTGAATTTGTATATAAGCCTGAATTTAAGCAAGAAAGTACAGCTGTTAAAACGATAAAATTCATAATTTGTGCTGCCGCTGGTATTCCTATATGTTCAAGTACAGCTACAAATGGACTTTTTAATATGTTTGCTGAATTCCATGGCAGTAGCGTAACAACTACCGCTATAGACCCAATAAAAAATACAAGAATACGCCAAATCACACTGTTTGTTGCTGTTTTTACTGCTTTTACAGGTTCTGCAGATTCACCTGCGGCTACTGCTACAATCTCTGATCCCATAAATGAAAATATAACAACAGTAATTCCAAGCAGGACCGAACTTATACCGTTTGGCATAAATCCACCTTGTCCAATTAAATTCGAAGTGCCGGGTGCTTCTGTTCCTGGAACAAATCCTAAAATAACAGCAAGACCTAGACAAAGGAACAAAACAATACTTATTACTTTAATAAAAGAAAACCAATATTCAAACTCTCCAAATGATTTCACCGAAAAAACGTTCGTCAGCGTTAACAAAATTGTTAATATTAAACTTAATAACCAAAGCGGTATTTGTGGAATCCAATATTGGATAATACCAGCACCTGCTGTGGCTTCTATTGCAATAACAATTACCCAAAAAAACCAGTATAACCAGCCTATTGTATAACCCGCCCAAGGACCAATCGCTTCTCTTGCATACGTTGCAAATGAACCACTTGTCGGATTAACAGCTGCCATTTCTCCTAGCATTCTCATGACGAAAATGACTAGAAGTCCTGCTAATGCATATGAAACGATAGAACCTGGTCCTGCCGAATGTACAACTGCACCACTTCCAACAAACAAACCAGCCCCTATTACGCCGCCAATTGAAATCATTGTAATGTGGCGTATTTTGAGGTCTTTCTTTAGATTTTTATCCAAATCTTGTACATCCCCTTCCAAACTAAATTTTGAAACTTATGTAAGAGTACTGTGCGAAAGATTTTGTTCTATACGTTAAAATATATCAAAATATTCTGAATTTAACAATTACAATTCAACCTTCTTCAAAAATTATTACATTAGGTTTAATACTTTCCCATACACAATTGTTGAGAAAATTATAGTCCCCTTACAAAAGAAAGAATTTTCAGATATTATTAAATAAACAAGATTATACATCTAGACAACTTTTTGTATAGGAGTGTTGATATGTTAAACAAGTTCAAATTTTTTTGTTGTATTTTAGTAATGTTCTTACTTCTACCGCTATCCCCTTTCCAAGCACAAGCAGCAAACAATTTAGGTTCAAAATTACTCGTTGGATATTGGCATAACTTTGATAACGGTACTGGCATTATTAAATTAAAAGACGTTTCACCAAAATGGGATGTAATCAATGTATCTTTTGGTGAAACTGGTGGTGATCGTTCCACTGTTGAATTTTCTCCTGTGTATGGTACAGATGCAGACTTCAAATCAGATATTTCTTATTTAAAAAGTAAAGGAAAGAAAGTAGTTCTTTCAATAGGTGGACAAAATGGAGTCGTTTTACTTCCTGACAATGCCGCTAAGGATCGTTTTATTAATTCCATACAGTCTCTAATCGATAAATACGGTTTTGATGGAATAGATATTGACCTTGAATCAGGTATTTACTTAAACGGAAATGATACTAATTTCAAAAATCCAACTACTCCCCAAATCGTAAATCTTATATCAGCTATTCGAACAATCTCAGATCATTATGGTCCAGATTTTCTATTAAGCATGGCTCCTGAAACAGCTTATGTTCAAGGCGGTTATAGCGCATATGGAAGCATATGGGGTGCATATTTACCAATTATTTACGGAGTGAAAGATAAACTAACATACATTCATGTTCAACACTACAACGCTGGTAGCGGGATTGGAATGGACGGTAATAACTACAATCAAGGTACTGCAGACTACGAGGTCGCTATGGCAGATATGCTCTTACATGGTTTTCCTGTAGGTGGTAATGCAAATAACATTTTCCCAGCTCTTCGTTCAGATCAAGTCATGATTGGGCTTCCAGCAGCACCAGCGGCAGCTCCAAGTGGTGGATACATTTCGCCAACTGAAATGAAAAAAGCTTTAAATTATATCATTAAAGGAGTTCCGTTCGGAGGAAAGTATAAACTTTCTAACCAGAGTGGCTATCCTGCATTCCGCGGCCTAATGTCTTGGTCTATTAATTGGGATGCAAAAAACAACTTCGAATTCTCAAATAACTATAGAACATATTTTGATGGTCTTTCCTTGCAAAAATAACAAAGTAAAACTATAATTAGCCCCCATCAATCGGACATTTATGGGCAATCAATGCAGGATAAAAACAGCAATAGGACCCTTTATAGGTCCTATTGTTGTTTTTTATTTATGAAAATTACTTTGTCACATCTAAAGTTTTAAGAAACTGTTTTCCATCGCCCAACATCGCACGTTCCTCCGAATCATATTGTTAAATATTCTAGTCACTCTTTTGCTTCAACACAAAAACTGAAAGTTCAGGTACACTACAAAATCTAACAGGCATCCTAGTAGTCCCAATACCACGATTTACATATAAATATAACTGCTTACTCTTCCCCTCCACTTCATACATACCTTCAACATAACTCTCAGCTAGTTTGGTAGTAATTAACGGACCTACAAAAGGGATTTGGACTTGTCCTCCGTGACTATGTCCTGACAGTTGAAGATCAACTGGGTAACGATTTATTTTGGTTACAACATCCGGCTCATGTACTAATAACATGTTGAAATCATTTTGTTTCAAGTTTTTTAAAGTTGAATCTATTTTCGGCTTCCCTAATAGAAAATCATCCAAACCTGATATTGTAATATATTTGCCGTTTTCCACTTTAATTTTCTGCACTTCATTTACTAATACAGAAAAACCAGCTTCCTCCATATATTTTTTGTAAAATAAACTACCGCCCCCGCCCCTATCATGATTCCCAAACACAGCATATTTCCCTAAGGGAGCATAAATTTTCTGCAAAATAGCCTTCGCTCCCTCTCTTTCTGCACTATAAGAACCAAATTTATCTATTAAATCTCCGGTAAAAACTACTATATCTGGATGTAATTCATTCATCTTCTCCACCAAATGTTCAAGTTGCTTCAATGTAAACTCTGGCCCTAAATGTACATCTGAAAACTGTAATATTTTTTTATTATTAAATTCTTTAGGAATTGCAGAAGCTTCTATTTCATTCCATGTAACTGTTACTAGTTTTCGTTCTATTTCTGTCGCATAATAATACAAACTTACTAGTATCATTAATATACTTATAAAACTAATAATAAATATCTTTACGATTGATTTTTTTCGTTCTTTTTTTACATGATTCGTATTCATGTTTTCACCTCTAGAAACACTTTAAATCCTTATTGTTACATTAATGTGACAACATGAACAATGTTATTAATATGTAATTTCCTCCCTATTCACTTTGACAATTTTATACAGAAGTCATACCATATTTTTATAATACATATATTTTCGAATCTTTTTCTATTCATTCCATCATTTTATTACGGAGGGGTTATTCATGTCTGTATTTACACCAGAAGAAATTACGGAACTTGCTGCGAATTCCGGAAGGAAAAAAGCTCATTTATCATTACTCCCTATGCTAATTCTCGGTTTTTTTGGCGGTGCTTTTATCGCATTAGGGTATTTACTCGATATTCATGTTATTGGAACAATGCCAAAATATTGGGGATCATTTACTAGTTTTCTAGGCGCTGCTGTATTCCCTATCGGTCTTATTCTCGTTATTCTTGCAGGCGGTGAACTAGTAACTGGTAACATGATGACAGTTTCTATGGCTTGGCTTCAAAAGAAAATTACTTTATTTCATTTCATACGAAATTTAGTTATTGTTACGTTTAGCAATTTCATAGGGGCTGTATTTGTAGCCTACTTTTTCGGCCATATCGTTGGCTTAACTGAAGGAGCTTTTTTAGCGAAAACTATTTCTATCGCTCAAGCGAAACTACAAGATACACCATTGCAAGCATTTATTTCTGCAATCGGATGTAATTGGCTCGTTTGTTTAGCTGTTTGGCTCAGTATGGGAAGTAAAGAATTTATCGGAAAGATTATCGGTATTTGGTTCCCAGTTATGACTTTTGTTGCGATTGGATTTCAACACGTTGTAGCAAATATGTTTGTCATCCCAGCCGCAATTTTTGCCGGTCATTTCACTTGGGCTGAATATTTTCCAAACTTTATTTTTGTTTTCTTTGGAAATTTAGTAGGAGGTATGTTATTTGTAGCACTACCTTACTTCATATCTTATAATAAGAAACTATCTTCTTATCAAGAGAAGACTGAAATGAAGAACAAATCTCTGTCGGCTTAAATAGAATGTCTATAAAGAACCCTAAAAATATTACAAATTTCATTTTTTTTGCGAATATATGTACGTACACTTGTTCTCGAATGTTTTATACGTTATAATAACAACTTAAATAGCATTATTTACATATGAGGTGAAAAACATGAACAAAACAGAATTAATTAAAAACGTAGCACAAAATGCTGAGATTTCTCAAAAAGAAGCTACTGTAGTTGTACAAACTGTAGTAGAATCAATCACTAACACTTTAGCTGCTGGTGAAAAAGTACAACTTATCGGATTCGGTACATTCGAAGTTCGCGAAAGAGCTGCTCGTACAGGCCGTAACCCACAAACTGGTGAAGAAATGCAAATCGCAGCTTCTAAAGTACCTGCTTTCAAAGCTGGTAAAGAACTAAAAGAAGCTGTAAAATAATGAAAAATATCCTTCTCATTTATGAGAAGGATATTTTTTCATAACATAATTAATAAAAATCTGACCATTATGCTGTTTCTTTTGTTCTTTTATGCAAATAAAATCTTTACTTTCAAAAAAAGGTTTTGCGGTAATGCTCGCCTCTGTATATATCTCCCTATGTCCCAAGTTCACTGCTTCTTTTTCTAACTTCTGTAGTATGTATGAAGCGACTCTTTTCCCTTGATAATCTTTATGCGTAAATAAACGATCTACGTAACGATCATCGTTATAATCCCCAACCCCCACAATCATACCTTTATGATCCGCTACATAGCTAATATTCTTTTCTAAAGACTGTAACCAATTTTCTCTATCTAGTCGCTCCGGTGCCCACGCCTGTAGCTGTAACTCATTATAATCTTTTGCATTAACCGTATGAACTGTTTCATAGAACAATTGTAATACTTGATCTAAATCTTTTTTCTGGAATGTTCTAATTATAATATCTTTTAACATATATAAGTCTCCTTACCAAACTACCTCTTAACTTTTCTACTACATACGATTCTATATTTCTGCTTTATTATATCGTTTTAATTTCTATACGAACAAAAAAACAATACTTATTCAAGTATTGTTTTTTAATTCTATTCAATTACTTAATGTAGCTTTTTAAGGTTTTAATTTAACTCTTTGTAATCGTAATGCATTTAATACAACGGATACAGAACTAAATGCCATCGCTGCTCCAGCAACCCAAGGGGCTAAGAAACCTAATGCCGCAATTGGAATTCCTAACGCGTTATAAGCTAATGCCCAGAATAAATTTTGTTTAATATTTCTTATCGTCATTTTACTCATAAATATCGCATCAGCAATACTATTTAAGTCACCGCGGATTAACGTTATATCCGCTGCTTCCATCGCTACATCCGTTCCCGTTCCAATTGCCATACCAATGTTCGCTGTAGCAAGAGCAGGAGCATCATTTATCCCGTCTCCAACCATCGCTACTTTCTTACCATTTGCTTGCAGTTTTTTCACTTCTTCTGCTTTTCCTTCTGGCAATACTTCTGCAATTACGTGATCAATACCAACTTGCTTTGCAATTGCCTGAGCAGTTTGTGTATTATCTCCTGTAATCATCACAACGTCTAGACCCATTTTTTTCAGTCTTGCGATAGCTGCTTTTGAAGTATCTTTCACAGTATCTGCAACGGCAACTATACCAGCATATTCTTTATCGATTGCAATAAGCATTGCTGTTTTTCCTTCTCGTTCTAGCGCTTCCATTGATTTAGAAACTTCTTCAATATCAATATTGAATTTCTTCATTAATCGACGTGTACCAATTAATAAGTGTTTTCCTTCTACAACTGATTCGATACCAAATCCCGGAATCGCTTCAAACGTTTCTGAACTCGGGATATCAATTTTCTTTTCTTTAATTCCTTCTACAATCGCTTCTGCAAGCGGATGTTCAGAATTTCTTTCTGCTGCCCCTACTAATCTAAGCAGTTCATTTTCATTGAATCCATCTGCTACAATTACATCTGTTAATACCGGCTTCCCATTTGTCACTGTACCCGTTTTATCTAGAATAACCGTATCTAATCGGTGCGTTGCTTCTAAATGCTCTCCACCTTTAAATAAAATACCATACTCAGCCGATCTTCCTGATCCTGCCATAATAGATGTAGGCGTTGCAAGACCTAATGCACATGGACAAGCAATAACAAGTACTGCTATCATTTTCTCAAGTGCTCCGCCAAAATCACCAGGTGTAACAAATATCATCCATACTGCAAATGTGATAATCGCAATCATAACTACAACCGGTACGAAAATACCTGAAATTTGATCTGCTACCCTTTGAATAGGAGCTTTTGAACCTTGTGCCTCTTCTACTACTTTAATAATTTGAGCTAATGCAGTATCTCTTCCTACCTTAGTTGCTTTCACTTTTAAAAATCCATTTTTATTTATTGTCGAACCTATTACTACATCCCCAATTGACTTATCAACAGGAATACTTTCACCCGTTAACATCGATTCATCAATTGCTGACTTTCCTTCTACAATCTCACCATCTACTGGTATTTTTTCACCAGGCTTTACATAGACGATATCACCAGCTACTACTTCTTCAATCAAAATTTTTATTTCTGTTCCATCTCGCACAACTGTAGCTGTCTTCGCTTGTAAACCCATCAATTTTTTAATTGCTTCTGATGAGCGCCCTTTTGCTTTCGCTTCAAATAATTTACCTAAAATAATTAATGTAATAAGTACCGCACTCGTTTCAAAATATAAATCTGTCATATGTTCCGAAGAACCAATAGATTGAATACTTAAATATACACTATAGAAGTACGCGGCCGACGTTCCAAGCGCCACGAGAACATCCATATTAGCACTTTTATTGCGTAACGCTTTATAAGCCCCAACATAAAACTGTCCACCAATGATAAATTGAACAGGAGTTGCAAGTGCTAGTTGCACCCAAGGGTTCATTAACATATCCGGTAAATAAATAAATGACGTAAATGAGAAATGACTAACCATTGCCCACAATAATGGGAAAGATAAAATAAACGAAATAATAAACTTCTTCTTTTGTCTTTCAATTTCTTGTAATCGATGATCAGTTGATGCATCTTGATCATCTGGTTTCACTTCTAATTTATATCCTAGCTTCGTAATCGCGCTCTTCATTTCATTTACATTAACTTCATCAGGGTTAAAGTCTACTGTGGCTGATTCTAAAGCAAAATTTACTGTCGCCTTGTTCACACCATCTAACTTATTTAAACGCTTTTCAACTCTATTTGCACATGCTGCACATGTCATTCCTGAAACAGTAAATTCAGCTTTATCACTTACAATTCCATATCCTAATGATTCAACTTTTTCTTTAAATTGTTGCGGATTTGTTTTAGTTGGATCGTACATTATTTTTGTTTTTTCAAGCGCAAAATTTACATTTGCCTCATGAACACCTTCTACTTTTTTTAGACCTTTTTCAATTCTATTTGCACATGCCGCACATGTCATTCCTAATATTTGAAGATTGGCCTCTTTTTTTTCATTCATGTCTCTCACCTCTATATACCCTTATGAGGTATAATGATTAGCAAAATAAATCGTACTTCATTTAAAGTACGATTTATTTCCATATCTAAAAATAATTATTGAACATCGTATCCTTGATCTTCGATTACAGCAACGATATCTTTTAATGTTACAGCAGACGAGTCGATAGTAACTTCAACAGTTCCTTCTGCTAATTGAACCTTCACTTGTTCAACACCGTTTAGCTCTTTCACACTGCTTTCGATAGCATTTACACAATGTCCACAAGACATACCTTCAACCTGTAATGTTAACTGTTCCATTTAAAATCCTCCTCTTGTTTATTCATTGTTTGTTAATCACAATTACATCTTACCATACCCCCCTAAGGTAATCAATGGTTTTGTATCATGATTTTTCAATTATTTTCTAAAAGTTTATTTTACACACACTTTTTCACTACAATACACCCAAATCCAATATGAGGGTAAACAAAAAAACAAGCCAGTTAAATACTAGCTTGTTTTTACGCTTTTGAAAAACGTTCAAATACTGTCATTAATTCTTCAATTGCTTCGTCACCATTTCCATTTTTAATAGCTCCTGAAACACAATGACTCGTATGATTTTTGAGAACGCCCATTCCTACTTTTTTCATCGCTGCATTAATCGCTGAAATTTGCACTAAAATATCTACGCAATAACGATCATTTTCAATCATGTTTTGAATACCGCGGACCTGTCCTTCAATTCTCTTTAATCTATTTATAATCTGTTCTTTTTCTTTTTCTGATCTATGTGTTACTGCTTCATGCTCTTTATGATCCATATTATCACCTTCTTAAAGTTTCTCTTCATCCAATAAAACAATTGTTTTTTATGAGTATACCAATTATAGCATTAAATATCTACGCATGATACCCCATAAGAGTATATTTACACTTTATGATTATTCTTAACAACGCATTAGCTTCTTAATCTCAATTTTCAGTATACCCTTTCCTTTTTGTCAAAAAATCATTATATCTCTCATCAAAATTCAATAAAGTGAAACAAGAATAAGCGGGGATTACCCGCCCCCGCTTATTCTTCGTCTATAATGTTTTAATTTAAATTTTCAGATATTTAACCTGAGAATTTTTTCTTTCCATATATAATTATTGCTGATCACATACTTTTGTATCATTCACTACTGAAGTTCCTTCAACGGTTACCGTATGAAAACAGTCATTTACTCGAACTGTCACAACATTATCTTGCCGATCAATGATATGATATTCATTAAAATTTTTATTTAGAGCACTGCGAATTTGTTCTCCTTCATAAATTGGAATGCCATGTGATAGAACCCAAATAAGTCCAGCGATAGCAAGAATTGTTTTCATACGATCTACCTCCTTGGGAATATAGTGAACTTTTCATCCATGCTTTTTCAGCTCTACGAATCCTGATTGTAATAAACCAAGCCTTTTGGAAATAAGTTCATTTCGTCTATTTCATGTTTATGCTAATTGTGACCGAATTGTGACAACTTTTTGTCTCTTTAGACGAAAAGTTGAAACAAAACTTTCGAAAAGGACAATTCTACACATTAAAAAAGGTTATGGAATGTTTCATCCATAACCTTTTTTCCTATACGTAACTAATAAACCTCAATCCTTTACTTAAAGACGTCGGCACAACAGATGCATGATTCTCCCCTTCAGCTTCATAAAACTTAAATTTAAGTTTATCGTGGTTTACTTGGAGAAGGCGCTCTGATAATTCATTTGCACCTACAACCATATGCTCTCGTTCAAGTGATCCAACTGTAAGGAACACTCCTGTTTCAAACTTAGCATTGTTTAATTCAATTATAAGGTTCTCTTCTTTTTCAAGAACGGATTTATTATTCCACCATATAGATGGACTACTAATAAAATAATTTTGAAAAGCATTCAAGTTTGTAAATAGTATATGCAAAGCAAATAGTCCACCTAAAGAATGTCCAAATAACGTTTGCTTACTTTTATCAATCTCAAAATTCTTTTCAATTTGTGGTTTCAGTTCTTCTTCAATAAAAGTAAAGAAATTATGTGCTCCTCCTGTTTTAGGCCACGGTTTACCGTCTGGTTTTAAAGGGGCATCTTTTGAAATTACGCTAGGCGTAAAATCATAGCACCTTTCTTCCCCTGAAAATGCGCCTTCAATCGGATAACCCACTCCAACTATAACAGCTGGTGAAACACCAGTTTTTTCCGCTCTTACTGATTGTATTTTAACTGCTTCATGAAATGTTTGAAAAAAGGCATTGCCATCTAATACGTAAATAACGGGATATCCTGAATCCGGTGCTGGTTGCCTCGGCTTTGAAATATGAATTTGATATTCCTTACCTTCTAATTTTGAATACATTTTCCACTGCTCTGTATTAGATGTTATAATCTGCTGTTTTTCAATTATAGTATTCACCCTATCCCCCCCTTTTAACTTGTTACATATATTTCGATTTTTTCTTCTTGAGATACAACGCTATCATAACCGAAACAAACAGGAGCCCCATTATACGGATCAATCATGACACGCGCATCAATATGAAATACTTCTTTTAACACTTCATTTGTAATGATTTCTTCTGGGCTACCAGTTGTAACAATTTCGCCTTCCTTCATTGCAATAATTTCATCTGAAAACCTTGATGCATGGTTAATATCATGTAATACCATAACAACCGTACAATTATGTTCTTTATTTAACTTCTCTACAATTTGTAATACATCTAATTGATGAGACATATCAAGGTATGTAGTTGGCTCATCTAATAGCAACACTTCTGTCTCTTGTGCTAATGCCATCGCTAGCCATACCTTTTGTCTTTGACCACCTGATAAATTTGCAATTTGTCTCGTTCGAAATTCAGAAGTTTTCGTTATATCTAATGCCCAATCAATCATTTCTTTATCTTTTGTCGTTAACTTATTTACGTTATTTCGATGTGGATAGCGTCCATAAGAAATTAATTCTTCCACTTTAAGCTCACCTGGTGCAATTGGAGTTTGCGGGAGTAAAGCTAACTGCTTCGCAATTTCTTTCGTTGGAATTGTATGTAAATCCTGTCCTTGCAAATATACTTTACCGCTTTTTTGTTTTAAAATTCTTCCCATTGTTTTTAACAATGTCGATTTACCGCAACCGTTTGGACCTATAATTGTCGTTACTTTTCCTTCTTGTATTTCCACATTTAAATCGCGAAACACTGTAAGCTTTTCATAACTTGTTTCTAAATTTTTTGCACTTAAAATACTCACTTTTATTCCTCCTCTTACGCTTTCGCCTTATAAAGTAAATATAAGAAATACGGTACACCGACAATAGAAATAACGATTCCAACTGGTAGCTCTACAGGTGTAAAAACTGTTTTCGCAATAAAGTCTGAAGCAATTACAAGAAACATTCCGATTACGCCGCACGTAGGAATTATATACTTATGTTGAATACCGACAAGCCTTTTCGCTATATGCGGTGCCATTAAGCCAATAAAACCGATACTCCCTGAAACAGCAACACATGCGCTCACAAGCCCGATACTACTTAATAGTAAAATCGATTTCTCTCTTTCTACTGAAACACCTAAACTTGTAATACTCGTTTCTTCCAATTGAAATAAATCTAATAAATAAGCTTTCTTTTGTATAAGCGGAATTAAGATAATAAGCCATGGTAACATAGCCACAATATACTTCCAGTTTGCACTATATATGCTTCCAGACACCCACACTGCGGCCATTTCAAAATCAGTTGACTTCATTTTGAGTGATAAGTACATAGAAAAGGCTCCAAATCCTGATCCAATTGCAATCCCTGTTAATAAAAGTCGCTGCGAATCTAATTTACCGTTTTTCCAAGAAAACAGATAAATGATGATAGCTGCACCTAATCCGCCTACTAAACCAAACATTGGCATCATCATAATAGAAACCCAGTCTGTGCTTTTTAATTGCCCTTGAAAGAAAAACATAAAAATGACAATCGCTGTTCCTGCTCCGGCATTTACGCCTAAAATACCTGGGTCCGCCAACCCATTTCTCGTAATCCCTTGAATAACGGCACCCGCAACACCAAGGCCTAATCCTACTAATCCAGCAATTACGATGCGCGGAAGGCGAAACTCAAAAATAACTAAATCATGTTCTGGTACTGGATCAATTCTAAACAGTGTTTTAAATATATCTGTAATCGTAATGTCGAACGTACCATTTGTTAAACTAATATAAATAGCACATAGTATTAAAAATATAATAATCCCCATCGTCATTCCGAAACGTTGACTTGAACTTTTAAGCATGTCTCTCTCCTCCTCTAGTACGGATTAAATAAAGGAAGAAAGGAATTCCAATTAAAGAGGTAACGACTCCAATAGGTGTTTCAAATGGATAGTTTACAAATCTACTCAAAACGTCACATAACGCTAAGAAAACGCCACCAATAACACCTGCACATGGCAAAATCCACTTATAATCTACCCCAATTATAAAGCGCGTAATGTGCGGAATAATTAAACCTACAAAACCAACTTTCCCCACTAAAGCAACTGCTGTTCCTGTTAAGAAAATTACCGATAAAATTGCCATCGCTTTAACTAGTTTTGTACGTTGCCCTAAATTAATAGAAACCTCTTCGCCTAATGAAAGAATGGTAATAGATTTTGATATTAACAATGCTAAAATTATTCCAATTATCCCAAACGGTATCGTGATTTTAATGATATTAAGATCTACTTGATCTAACTTTGCATTAAACCAAAAACTAACATTTTGAGAAATTTGGAAATACGAAGCCATTGCAGCCGATACACTACTTAAAAATGTTCCAATAACTGTTCCTATAATCGCTAACCTAACTGGTGATAAGCCATTTTGAAGGAGCGAACCAAAACCAAACACGATACCGGCTCCTAGTGCAGAACCAATCATTGAACATACAACCATACCAATTGATGACATTCCCGGAAGAAAAATCATGCTAAGTGTAATAACAAAGGCAGCGCCATCCGTCACACCCATAATAGAAGGGGATGCAAGATAGTTTCTTGTCATCCCCTGCATAAGTGCTCCTGATATGGCTAGAAATGCTCCGACTAAAAGAGCTGCAACTACCCTTGGTAAACGTGAAGTAATAATAATATTATGATTTACATCGCTTGAATCAAAATGAAATAATGCGTTCCACACTGTTTCAGCGTCAATACTTTTTGCCCCATACAAAATCGAAAGTATAATTGTAAATAAGATGAGTATGGGTGCTATACATAATATAGTTACTGGTACTGCATTTGTTTTCTGCATATCATTCAACGCACCTTACTTATTGTATTATTTAGATAAATTTTTCACGGCTTCTTTTAAGAATGCTGTTTTACTCCAAGCTGTACCACCTTGTGCCATTGGATCTACAACATTTACAAATACTTTCTTTTCCTTCGCAGCATTCATACTTTGCCAAATTGGATTACTTTCAATTTCTTCTAACACTTTCGGGTTTTTATTTTCACTTGCCTCATATTGTAAGAAAATATAATCTGGGTTAAGTTCAGCAAGTTTTTCAAATGAAATTTTCTCTTGTGCTTTTACAGTTTTCAATTGTTCTGGAGCAGTTAGTCCAAGATCTTTATAAATTACAGGGTTGAAGTATACTCCTTCTGGATATAGGAATAATTCGTTTGCTCTTAGTCTTATGACAAGTACTTTTTTATCTTTTAACTTATCTCCTAGTTTTGCTTTTGCTTTTTCAGCGTCCGAATTGTAATCCTTAATAATTTTTTCTGCTTTATCTTTTTTACCAGTTAATTCTCCCATTAACTTTAAGTTATCTTCCCAATTTGTTGAAACGTGTGATACCGGGAATGTAGGAGCTACTTTCGTAAACTTTTCAGCTGTTTCTGCTGGGAATTTCGTACTCGATGTAATAACATCTGGTTTTAATTGTAGTAATGTTTCGAAATTGGGTTGCATTTTCTCACCAACAGATTTAGCACCTTCTAACTCTTTTTCAAGATATTTTGGTAATTTACCACCTACAGTAATGGCACCAACTGGTTTAATTCCAAGTACTGCCGCATCTTCCATTGACTCTAAACTAGCTGTCGCAATTTTATCTACTTTTGCTGGCACTGTATACTCTTTACCTAAATATGTGATTTTTCGTTTTTCATCTTTTTTCGTTTCCGTAGCTTTTGTCTGTTGTTTTTGCTCGCCTGAAGTTTTATCCGCACTATTACATGCCGCTAAACCTACACTTAAAACTGTAACCATCCCTAAAGTAAATAATTTCTTGTTCATCTTTATATGTCTCCTCTCGAATTTTCAAACTATATTCTCAATAAAATTTAACTATATGAACCTTGTCCCATATATATATTTCATTAGATTAATAATTTTATCCAGAACTCATTCCCGTTCACTTCCCCTAGACTATAATTCTTTTACGCCTTCATCACTTGATAATCATTTTCACTGATAATGATTATCGTTACTAAGTATATATTTAATATGAAATTATTTCAAGAATGATTTGAAAAATTTTAACAAACTGAATTAAAAAAAGAAGTATCTCCCTAATATTAGGGAGATACTTCTTTTTTTTAGAAATTTATATGTAATTCAACTGGACAATGGTCTGACCCCATTACTTCACTATTAATTTTCGCTTCTGTTATTTGGTCTTTCATTCTTTCCGAAACAACAAAATAATCTAAACGCCATCCGATATTTTTCGCTCTCGCGCCCATACGATACGACCACCACGAGTATGCACCTTCTTGATTAGGATAAAGGTAACGATATGTATCAATAAATCCTTCTTCTAAAATACATGAAAATTTCTCTCGTTCCTCATCAGAGAATCCAGGATTTTCACGATTACTTTTCGGATTTTTCAAATCGATTTCTTTATGAGCAACATTTAAGTCTCCACAAAAAATAACTGGTTTCTTCTCATCTAATCGTTTGATATAGGACCTGAAATCATCTTCCCATTTCATTCTGTAATCTAATCGTTCTAATCCACGTTTTGAATTTGGTGTATATAACGTTATCATGTAAAAATCTTCGAATTCTAAAGTAATAAGTCGCCCTTCTTGATCATGCTCTTCAATGCCTAAACCATATGTAACTGAAAGCGGTTCTTTTTTCGAAAAAATAGCAGTTCCTGAATATCCTTTTTTCACAGCATAATTCCAGTATGTATAATATCCCTCTAAATTTAAATCAATTTGCCCTTCTTGTAATTTAATCTCTTGTAGACAAAATATGTCAGCACTTGATTCCTCAAGATATTCCAAAAATCCACCTTTTGCGATAACAGCTCGCAAACCATTTACATTCCATGAAATTAACTTCATTTATAGTCCTCCTCTTGATGTTTATTTCCAAATTTCATGCTATCACAAAATAGAAAACAATCATATTTTCACCTTTGTAATCTTGCTCTTACATTTATGAATACATACATACGCACTTTATTCAGGTTATACTAATTTCAGAGGTGATGTTCTATGCACAATGAAGGAGTTACATTAACAAATGAGTATTGGCAAGCAATTATTCATAATGATTCTTCCTATGATAGCAAATTCTTTTATGCTGTGAAATCAACTGGAATCTTTTGCAGACCATCATGCAAATCAAGAATACCGAATAGAAACAATGTACGAATTTTTCATCATGCAGAGCAAGCATTAAGTGAGAACTTTCGCCCGTGCAAACGTTGTAAGCCAAATGGGATCACTTTACCTAATGAAGAGTGGGTAGAACAAATTAAAGACTATATCGAAAAGCATTATGACGAATCCTTAACTCTCGACATGCTTGCGGAAATGTGTCACGGTAGCCCTTTTCATTTACAACGTACTTTCAAAAGAATAATAGGGTTAACTCCTATAGAATATATACAACAATTCAGGGTTCTTAAAGCAACCGAATACCTTTTACACACAAATCAATCTATTAAAGAAATTAGTACTGCTGTCGGGATAGAAAACCCAGAGTATTTCGCAACTTTATTTAAAAAGAAAACCGGATTTACTCCTACTGAATATCGAAAAAAGAACGAAATGAAAGAGGGATACGATAATGAATTCCTACAAAAATAATTATATATATTGGACGCTACTTACACATAAAAATTGGCGATTTCATATTGCTGCAACTGAAAATGGACTATGTTTCATTGGATCACAAGACGAAAACTTTGAAGAATTAAATATATGGGCTAGAAAAAAACTGCCCCAACATATATTGACCCATAGTCCAGATTACTTGCAAATATATACGCAAGAAGTTATCGAGTATTTAGAAAACAAGCGAGAAACTTTTACATTTCCTATCGATGCTTATGGAACTAATTTTCAATTATCTGTTTGGAATACGGTACGTGAAATTCCTTATGGAAAGACATATTCTTATACAGAAATTGCTGAAAGAATTCAAAAACCTAAAGCTGTGCGCGCCGTTGCTTCTGCTATTGCTGCTAACCCTCTTCTTATTACCATTCCTTGTCACCGCGTTATTGGGAAGAATGGGAAACTAACCGGATTTAGGGGTGGATTAGAAATGAAGAAAAAATTGCTTACATTAGAAAAGTTGCAGGTGGAATTCATATGACAGCAGAATATAATAGCGCATTATCTATAGCAGTTCCAAAAGAATTTTGTTTCCAAGAAAATTTACGTTATCTATTACGCTCTAACAATGAATGTATGTTCCATATTGAAGATAACAAAATTTATAAAGTTATCCCTGTTCAAGATGTAAATCCTTTAGTTGAAATTAGTGTGAATACAGATGGGAATATTCAAATACGTTGTTTAGAAGAACCATATACATCTGAAAAATCGATACGTGAAGCTGTAGTTAACTATGTAAAAGAATGGTTTGATTTAACTACTGATTTAGCCCCATTTTATACATTAGCTAAACATGATTTACTCCTTCAAGGACCAATTGAACAATATTATGGCCTTCGTACTTTAGGCATTCCAGACTTATTTGAGGCACTTTCCTGGGGAATTATCGGTCAACAAATTAACCTAACATATGCTTATACACTAAAAAGGAGATTAGTTGAGCAATTTGGAAGTTATGTAGAATGGGACGGTAGAAAGCATTGGATATTCCCATCACCTGAAACAATTGCAAATCTACATGTAGAAGATCTCCAACAATTAAAAATGACGACTAGAAAATGTGAATATTTAATCGGTATTGCGAAGCTTATTACAGAGAGAAAACTATTAAAAGAGGATTTACTGCAAACACAAGATGTAAAGGTTGCTGAGAAACAATTAACTGCTATCCATGGTATAGGGCCATGGACTGCCAACTATGTTTTAATGCGTTGTTTAAGATTTCCTTCGGCTTTTCCAATTGATGATGTTGGTCTGCATAATGCAATTAAATTTATAACAGGTTCCGAAAATAAACCGACAAAAAATGAAATAAAAGATTTCGCGGCAAACTGGGCTAATTGGGAGTCTTATGCGACTTTTTATTTGTGGCGAGTACTATATTAAAAGAACCAAGTAGCACATTCGTACTACTTGGTTCTTTTTTAAGCTTGCTCCTCAAAACGTCTTGCAATTTCCACAATAACTTGAACAGCTTTTTCCATAGTATCTACCGAAACATACTCAAATTTACCGTGATAGTTTTCACCACCAGTGAAAATATTCGGCGTCGGTAATCCCATATATGATAATTGTGATCCATCTGTGCCTCCGCGAATCGGATGAATATTTGGTTCAATGTCTAAACTTTTCATTGCTTCATATGCAATATCAACAATTTCTCTTACCGGTTCAATTTTTTCAAGCATGTTATAGTATTGATCATTCATTTCTAAAACGACTGCATCTTCGCCATATTTTTCTTGCATAGTCTTCACAATATTTTTAACGTTATTTTTACGTGCCTCAAAATTTTCACGATCAAAGTCTCGAATAATATAATACGCTTTACTTTGCTCAACATCACCATTTAAAGAAAGTAAATGATAGAATCCCTCATAGCCTTCTGTATATTCTGGCGCCTCTTCTACTGGTAAATACCCGTTAAACTCCATAGCCAGTTTAGTAGCATTGCGCATTTTATTTTTCGCTGTTCCAGGATGTGTATTCGTTCCGTTAAACGTTAACTTAGCACCTGCAGCATTAAAACTTTCATACTCTAAACCACCTAATGGACCTCCATCCATCGTATAAGCGAATGATGCACCAAACGCTTCTACATCAAAATGCGCTGGCCCACGACCAATTTCTTCATCCGGTGTAAATGCTACTCTTATTTTCCCGTGCTTAATTTGCGGATTATGTATTAAATGGTTCATTGCAACCATAATTTCTGTAAGACCAGCTTTATCATCTGCTCCTAGAAGTGTTGTACCATCAGTTGTAATAATGGTATGTCCTTTATATGATGGTAATTCCGGGAACTGCTCTGGTGTTAACACAACATTTAGCTCTTCATTTAACGTAATTGCATTACCATCAAAATTTTCATGAATTTGTGGTTTGACGTTTTTCCCTGTAAAGTCTGTTGCCGTATCTAAATGGGCTAAAAATCCGATTACAGGAACATCCTTGTCCGTATTAGCTGGAAGTGTTGCCATTACATAGCCATTATCATCCATCGTTACTTCTGTTAAACCAATTTCTTTTAGCTCTTCCACTAATAACTTACCAAACTCAATTTGTCCTGGTGTTGTTGGTACTGTATGACTTTCTTCATTTGATTGCGTATCAATTTTTACATATCTCGTAAATCTTTCAATAAGTTCTTGTTTCAAGTTCATTCACTCCCTTTTATGTTCCTCCCTCCATTATAATCCTTAAAACGAAATATTTTAACTTTTTTGACTGTGAAGATGTATATTTCATTTACATTGTTAACACTTTTACATAACAAAAAGAATATTAGTGAACATATTTAAAGTACAGCTTAATACAAATAAATTCACCCTATTTACGACTCTCATCGCAAATAGGGTGTTTCTGTTTTTATCTCGCAATTTAAGAATATATACTACTCATTTACAATAAAAGTATATACATCATCATAAATACAGCCATTTACTTTAATCACATACTTCCCAGGTTTATTAAAACTAATTGTGTATTTATTTAACTGAATTGCTTCTTTATCTCCAGAAAGAATATCAATGCTTCTGCCACTTAATACATACAATTCATTTAGATTCATCGTTACATCAATTGTATTGAAATTTTCTACTTTCACTTGCTGTGCTTCCGCAACGCTTACACTTGGTTCTAAAAACAGTAATCCACTTAATCCAATCGTCCCCGCTAAAGCAACTCCCGCAAACTTTTTAATCTGTTTCATTACAATGACCTCCTTATAGATTTTACGTAAAGGCAATGTCCTCCCTTACACCACAAAGCCTATATGTAATGAAATGAAAAGTAAACGGGGACTGTAAGACAAAATTCTACATCTTTTTCTCCTATTGAATATAAATCCAACGTTTGGAATTTTGGCACATTTAAAATTGTTTCCCTAAACCAATTTCTCCATAATTTATTCAAAGACTGAATAATTACTTATTTATTTAACATTCTAACAATAGTTGATAAAGATGCTTTCTATTCAAAAAAAGACTTTGCTATAAAAGTAACTTTTACAACAAAATCCATGCAACTAATTTTATTCAGCTTTCCATAATCTCTCTACATTCATTAATTGTTCTTCTTTAAATTCCATCTTATATATATCCGGTTTTGACGTATTCATTAAAAATTCAAAACCATATTGTTTATCAAAATAGTTCATCATTAATGTCATGACAAGCCCATGTGTACCAATTACAATTTTGCATCCTCGAAAATCCATTAAGATTTCTTTTAATACTTTCACTACTCTTCTCTGGCAATCTGCATATGACTCTCCTTCCGTTCGTGCAAAGTCCGGATTAGAGAACATCTTCTGTACAAGTGGATACACCTCTTTGTCTGATATAACCTGATCCTCACTTGAAAACATACACTCTTTAAGATTTTCATATACTACTATTTCTTTTTCATGGAAATTAGCTGACTCCTCTATCGTTAGCATAGCCCGATTATAAGGACTGGAAATAAAAGTATCAATCCTCTCCGCTTTTAATATGTCAGTTACTCTACGGGCATCCATATGTCCCCTCTCAGTTAATCCACGCATTCTTTCATTTCCTTCTAGTTTTGGTGATTCACCATGTCTAACCATATAAATATATGTGCTCATAATTTCTCCTTAAAATTTTTTATAAAGTGAAACTTTAATCAGCCCTCACTAATCGGGCTGCCCGGCAAATAGCGAGATAAGTTAATAAATCACGTTCATTTATCCCATTTCAACACTTAGGGGTAATACTAAAATACTTTATAAACTGTGCTGATTTGTTCGTCTAATCCATTCTCCTACTAAACTCTCAAATAATTCAGGCTGCTCAATTTGCAAATTATGCCCTGCCATATCTAACACTGCTAATGTTGCCCTTGGATATTCTTCAATAATTTCTATAATATTTTGATAACCTACTGATATATCTTGTCTTCCAGTCAGTAAAAGAACGGGATTTTCATATTTTTCATGCTGAAAATCCATAGTAAGAGAGTAATTCTTTTGCAACCTTTCAATAAATTCATAATTAGCAACATCTAACCCAGGCTTAATTTCTTCTTTAAATCGCTTATATGTATATTCATTTGCTATTACAGCTAACTCACAAAACTCCTCTCTTTCTGTGGAAGTGAGCGTATTTAAAAATTCCTCATCTTGTACAATTACCTGTTTATCTGGAAGAATCCTTTTTTCTGGCTCCGCTACAACAACAGGACATACTAATAGTAATCCGCTAACTCTCTCAAACATCTTTGCAAGTATACCTTTGGCTAAATAGCCTCCATATGATTCTCCTACCAATAAAAATTTTTCAGTAGAAATGATTTCCTCAATAAATGTGATAAGCACTTCTACTATACGATCTGAACTATTTATCCAATTTGGAGCATTCGATTTTCCCATTCCAGGTAAATCAATATATATTCGCTTATAACCTTCATATTTCTGAAATACTGATTCCATACATTTCATCATTAACCTATGGTCAGGGGCGCAGCCATGTATGATAATGACCGGTTTACCCTCTCCCACAATTTCATAGTATATTTCTGAATCTTTAATTCGATATATCATAAAAAAGCCTCCCTATTTAGTGGCAATACTATTCCACTCTGTAAGAATACACGTTCTTATTTTATATCTTTTCTCAACATTTTCACAAATATTAATCTTCAGATTAAAAATAAAAAGCTCACCAAAAAAAGATACTCATCATTTTATATGCAATTTTGCATCTCCACTTACAAATCACTAAAAAAACTTTACAATTCAAAGGATGACTAAATATACAATTTCTATTTAAAGTCTTGATACAGTCTATACTATCAACCGCAATATTTTTTCAACCTTAAGAATACTTACACTCTTTAACACTTTCCTTATAAACATGATTTTTATAAGGAAATCTGATACAATTCTTAAATAATATTATTATGTATAGATATAACGAACATAGTGCATAATTAAAGAAGGTGATTTCATTGAAATTAAATAAAAATTTACAATTATGTATATTAATCGGAACATTAATATGCTATTCAATCTATTTTATGTTTTTCTATCTGTTCCCTACTCATTTTTCAAATTCAGATGTACGCTTCGCTTCACTTGTCGTTGAAGCCATTACATTTGTATCACTGATTTACTCTATATATTCTAAAAAAGTCAGTTCAAATCCGTTTTGGATATGTATTACAATAGCAATTGGTAGTTTTTTATTAGGGAAAATAGTATATACATATCAAGATAGCTTCTTCGAAATTCCAATACATCGTTTTACGGTTTCTGATGTATTTTACATGTTTTTTCTATTTTTCTGTCTTATCGCTTTCTGCTATAAAATCTTAAAGGAATGCAATAAATGGGAAAAAGCGTTCTTTATTTGTGATATATGCATAGTGCTTACTTCCATATTTACATTAGAATGGTATTTATTTAATCAACCAAATTTAAATATATTCGCTCTTTCACTAGGAGATGTTTTCCTTTCATTTTTATACCCAATTGCAGATTTATTATTTCTACTGCTAGGTGTTAGTCTCTTTTTCCGTCCAACAATTTTTAATTCCAAACGGAAAATTTATATCTTTATTTTTGTATTAATAAGTTCTGCAACTTTTAACTATATTTATTTTTACTTAAATAACCACTTATCAACTGAAACGATAATATTATTACGTCTTTTATATAGAATACCTATATTACTTATTGCAATAGCTGGCTCTATTTCAGAAGATCATAATAGCCATAAAAATTATTTCCTTGTAAACCCTATAATAGGAAAAAAAGCTTTAGTTGTATTTCCCTATCTTGCTGTTGCAATACTAATCGGGTTTACATTAAAAGAACAAACATCATCTTCAACTCTCATTACAGGAAATTGTATTACTTTTATTTTCGTACTCATTCGTCATTCTATCGTACGTATGCAAAACAATTCCTTAACAAAACGTTTGCAGGCATTTAATGCCCAACTAGAAGAAAAAGTTACTTTACGGACTTCTGATTTAGTTCATAAATCAGAGGCTCTTTCTCAAAAACAACAAAAATTCAAATCATTATATGAATATCATCCTGACCCTATTTTCACCATTGATTTAAATGGAATATTCTTAAATGTAAATAAGGCTGGGAGTGTACTACTTGGAGCACCAACAGATGAGTTACTCGGTGAAACTTGTTTTTCGATTATTTTAGATGAAGATAAGCATAAGCTAGCATTGGCGTTAGAGAAAGTGAAACAACAAGAATCGGCATCCTTACAACTTAGTTCTCAATATAAAGATGGCTTTACTTATTTTTTATACGTTACAATCATTCCTATTATAATAGACGGACAAATTTCAGGAAGCTATATTATGGTGAAAGATATTACTGCACTAAAAAAACAGCAAGAAGAAATAAAATATTTAGCATTCCATGACACTGTAACGAAAATTGGTAACCGTGCCTTTTTCCATAAGAAATTAAAGAGAGTTATAAAAAATGCTGAAATAACAGAAAGCGAGTTTGCATTATTATATTTAGATTTAGATCGCTTTAAAGCAATTAACGATACACTTGGACATTCATCAGGAGACTACATATTAGAAGAAGTAGCAAAGCGCTTCCAATCATGTCTTCCATCACATACTCATCTTTCAAGAATCGGTGGCGATGAATTTACAATCATAATTGAAAACTATACTGACGAAGATTACTTATTCCAATTATGTAACCAATTATTTAAATGCATGAAAAAGTCATTTATCATACATGAGCATAAATTAACTTTATCACTGAGTATCGGCATCGCTATTTATCCACATTCCGGAATCGATACCGCTACACTTCTGAAAAACGCTAATGTTGCAATGTATGATGCAAAAGCAAAAGAACTTAACTCTGTATCTATTTATGACGATGTAATCGCTAAAAAAATTGAAAGACGATTGCGATTAGAAAAAGATTTACCAAACGCACTACAAAATGAAGAATTGTTCCTTTTGTATCAACCTCAAGTTGATAGTGAATCTAATAAAATTATCGGTGCAGAAGCTTTAATTAGGTGGAATCATCCTGAATTAGGTATTATTTCTCCATACGAGTTTATTCCGATTGCAGAAGAAACACTACAAATTATTTCAATAGGTAAATGGACATTAGAGCAGGCTTGTAAACAAATGAAACGTTGGCACGTACTCGGATATTCACATTTAAAAATAGGTGTAAATTTATCTGCTAAGGAATTTGAACAAGAGGATTTTGTAAAATCTATTTCTTCTACTTTAACAAATACAGGTTTACCAGCAAGCTCTCTTGATCTTGAATTAACAGAGCGAATTGCAATGATGGATGAGCGAGAAACATTGATAAAACTGCGTACACTAAAAAGTTTAGGGATTCACATTTCTATCGACGATTTTGGTACAGGTTATTCTTCGCTAGCCTACTTACCTTTGTATCCAATTGATACGTTAAAAATCCCGAGAGAATTTATTACAATGTCTGAAACATGTGATGATGGAATGGAAATTATTAAAACGATCATCACATTAGCAAATACATTAGGAATGTCTGTCATTGCTGAAGGTGTAGAAACGAAAGAGCACGTAAATTTCCTTCAAAAAAATAAATGTCAGTTTATTCAAGGTTATTATTACAGTAAACCTATTCATATTCATGCATTTACTGAGCTATTAGAAAACGGCATTCACCCATAGTACATAACTAATTAGAACAAATATAGCAAAAAGGAAAGAAGATACCTTCTTTCCTTTTGTTTTTCTATTTACATTTCTATTACTTCACCACTTCATTTATTATATCTATTATTTGATGAATTCCCTCATCATTTGTTTTCTTATATCCATTCATGTTTTGAATATATTTCTCCTTATTTGTATACAACTTATTTACTGCATGTATAAATGTATTCGTACTTACTCTGTCTTGGAGTATAACTTCCGCATATCCTTGCCGTGAAAAATATTCAGCATTTAAAACTTGATCTCCCCTACTGGAACTGTTAGTTAACGGGATAAGCAACATCGGTTTCTTCAAAAATAACAATTCAGAAATAGCAGTAGAACCCGCTCTAGAAACTACAACACTTGCCATATTTAGTATATGCGGCAACTCGTCGCCTATATATTCAAATTGCATATATCCCTCCATGCCAATAGATGGGTCTACCTTCCCTTTACCACATATATGAATAATATTAAAGTTTAATAGTATTGTATCTAAACATTCCCTTACCATATCATTTATCCACTTAGCACCTTGACTCCCACCCATAATTAATAATACTGGTTTATCTTGCTGAAATTCACAATATCTTCTTCCTCGTAATACGTTACCCTTCTCAATTTCTTCCCTTACAATTGGTCCTACATAAACCTTCTTCTCATTACTTACATTTTCTCCTGTCTGAGGAAATGTTGTGCATAGCTTTGTAGCAAAAGGTAATGCTATTTTATTGGCAAGCCCTAATGTGCTATCTGGTTCACGTATAATTATAGGCACACGATTTAACCATGCTCCTATAGCTACAGGAACTGAAACAAATCCTCCTGCTGAAAAGATAACGTCAGGCTTTGTTTTCTTAATTAAATTATAACTTTGTAAACAACCGCGTATAATTTTAAAAGGATCTTTAAAATTCTCCCAATCCCAATATCTCCTAAGCTTTCCCGTTGAAACACTATTGTATTTTACATTTTGCACTAATGATTTTTCAATTCCATTTTTGGATCCAATATACTCGACTCTCCAGCCTTTCTCTATAAATTTAGGAATTAATACAATATTAATCATAACGTGTCCGGCTGTACCGCCCCCAGTAAAAAGAATCGTTTTGCTCATAACTTATACCCACCTTTATTATTAAAAATCTAGCTTTCTCTTTACCTTTTAAATGTAAATAAACTTATTATTTTTTATATAAATCTTTAACTCCACCTCTATATCTTGTAAAAGATCGTTAATGAGTTCATAAAAATCATTTCCATACTCACTACACTCGTATTGAGCAAAGATTTGAATCACATATCTAGTTTCCGTCTCTAATGCTGACTTTATTCGATTAACCCTTTTTTCTTCTACATACGCTTGATATTTATGTATTGCCTCATAAATAAGCAATACATGCGCTTCTTCATCTCTCCAGTCCAGCGTATCAACAATTGAAAGAAATAGCGTATTTTGATTATCTATTACTTCATAACCATTCATATATTTCTTACACCCTTTTTTGTTTTTCATTGCACGCAGATGTCACTACACTTCGCATACTCAAGTACATCTTTTAATGATTGATGAAATTCAATTTCTGGGATCCAACCTAAATTTTTTATTTCCTCTGTTGCTAAACTCTCATTTGAGTCGCTCCCACTTTTCTCTGTTTCCTCTATAAAAAAATTTAGCTGTGTTAATTCTTTATATTGTTCTAGTACATCTAATAAAGATCGTTTTACTCCTGATCCGATATTATATTGTTTTCCATTTATTCCATCTCGTAATAACACATGATACGCTTTGACCGCATCACGTACATCTAGAAAATCTCTACTATCTTTCAAACTGTTTACTTCGATAATAGCCTTACTTCTACCTGATTCTATATCTATTATTTTCTTTGCGAGAATCGAACAAATACCATTCGATACCCCTGGACCAATTAAGTTTGAGGGCTTTGCAATGATAATATTTGAATCCATTAATCCTCCCCAAGCCTCTGCAATAATGACTTGCATCGTTTTACTTAAACTATATGGATTTGAAATTTTCATTTCGTTCATACTATCTGCTTGCAAAGCAGATCCTATAACTAATGTTCTACAATGCGAGGCTTCTTGCTTAATTGCTTCTAATAAATATAACGTTCCTATTACATTAATCTCTATATACTCAAGAGCAGCTGTCCAAGATTCTATAACCGAATTCCTTCCCGCTAAATGCAATACGTAGTCTGGCTTTATTTGTTTCATTACCTTCATTACTTCGCTCTTATTAGTTAAATTACACGTAATACCATTTCTAATTTTTTCTCTATGTGCACGATTTTGAAACATAGGAATTACATGAAAGCCCTGCTCTAAAAAATAGTGGCAAGCATGGCGGCCTGTGAAACCATTTGCACCAGTTATTAAAAGGCTCGCATTTTTTTTCATCGCAAAAACCCTCCTTTTAATAGCATTTGTTTCACCTCATGTTTTGCAAGTAAATCTTGTTGAGAACTAAAATTCTTCCCATCCACTAGCGGATAGCTAGAATAATATTCTTGAAGTCCTTCGATAGGAATCGTCGGTAGTACCACAAAATAATTTTGATCAAAACTTATACTTGTTTTACTCTCTACCTCAGATAGAAGCATTTCACTTAATTTTTCACCCGGTCTTATCCCTACCTCTTTCACCTTAATATTTTCTTTTTTTGAATCTTCAATTAATATTTCCGCTAAATCTGTTATTTTACATGCCGGCATTTTCATAACAAAGATTTCCCCGCCTCTACCTTGAGATACGGCTTTAAATAACAATCCAACAGCATCTTCAACTGTTAAGAAAAATCTAGTCATATTCGCATCGGTAATTCCTACTTCTGAAGATCTTTTAATTTGTTGTTTAAAAAGCGGTACTACACTTCCACTCGTTCCTAAAACATTTCCACCACGAACACAAATGAATTTTGTTTTCTTCGTTTGTATATTCGCATGAACCATTAATTTTTCACCAATTGCTTTTGTCATCCCATACGTATTTGATGGATCAGCTGCTTTATCCGTTGAAACATATATAACTTTTTCAACTTGCATCTGTGTAGAGGCTTCAATTACATTTTGCGTACCATGTATGTTAGTTTTTATAGCTTCATAAGGATAATACTCACATACTGGAACGTGTTTTAAAGCTGCAAGATGGAATACATAATGTACACCTTGGCATGCATAGACTAGTTGATCTTTATCACGAATATCTCCAATAATAAATTTTAGCCTATCATCATTTATAAACTGTTGCTGCATTTCAAACTGAACCGTTTCATTTCTTGAAAAAACTCTAATTTCTTTCGGTGATTTTTCTAATAGTTGTTTTATAAGTTCATGCCCCCACGAACCTGTACCACCAGTAATTAAAATTATTTTATTTAACATTCCTTTTCCTCCTACGAAACATCTCAATTTAAATAATATTTATTGAATTATTTTCAATTGATTCAAATCATAATCGTCGTTTGTTACATTTAATTGACAAAATAAAAAAACAGAAACTATTAAACTTAGTTTCTGTTTTTCATTTCACCTCACAACAGTAAGATTTTCCATACTGTTTGCATGATAAATAAATTCCTTGTAAAAAAACACCGCTCATTTATTTCTTATACTCGTAATAAAATAAATAGAATGATTCATAGCCAATAATCATGTTTAAATTTATGAAAAAGGGAGGTAACGGAATGGACCGAAACAATTCATATCATACATATAACGGACCTTCCAAAGCACTGCCTCTCTCCCTATTCGATGTAAAAAATGAATTGAAACAAAAAAGCAAACTTATTCCTTCTGATACCATGTATAAATTAACGAAAGAAGAGCAACTCATCATCAACAAAATAAAAATACAAACAGAACAGCTAAATAAAAATAATGTTACAAGAACACGCGCATACTACCAATTTTACATTCAATATCCAGAAATACATTGGGCACTGCTTGGACATATGGTATCACGTAACGGCGGTTGGAATATGACTGATTTAAAGGGGGATTTATATACGAGAATTTTATCAGAGAAAGATCAATTCATATTTTTTTCTTTTTTAGAAAAAGGGAATTGGCTTATTTTCCAAGATGTATACCCTCAATTTTTACTTTACGAACAAAGTATAAAGAGATCACAAAAGTTATTTCACCTTCTCCCTCACCTAAATGTTTCTACATTTATGGAAACGATGTGGCACCATTTTTGGAAAACAGGTAACAAAAAAACTTTAGCGATTGCCACTATTATTAATGAACAAAACTACTTAGAAAAAAGAGTGATTCAAAATGTACAATTTAAAAAGACTGTACTAAATAGTATTGGATTTAAACTCTTTGATTTCTTTCAGTTTAATCATATTCTTTTCCCATTCTACGAAAATGATAAGAAACAAAAAGTATTACTATTTGGTGATACAATGAAACATTTCACTTCCTTACATGAACGGATATTAATTGGAAAAAGATTGTACTCATTATTATTTCGAGATACACATGTTTTATCTCAAATAATAAGCTGGGCTCAACACCATCCACATACAGGATCAAGGAAAGATTACTGGCCCCATTTATTTTCAAGTGTAAATGAATCTTTTTCCCGTGAGTTTTATAAGCGCCGAATAAAGAAATGCCAGTTACGAAATGGCGCTTATCGCATATACAGCCCTGCACTCATCTATGCATGGCGAGATATGAAGCATGAAGAAGTTGACAGTGAAGATTGGTTTACCGATTGGCAAGTTGTAAATTACTTAGTTGATAAGGAGGAAAATATAAATGGACAAATTACAGAAGACTACTGCAAAACACTCGAAAAAATTGAACTCGCCATTCTCGCAAAGAAAAATGTCCTCCTCCGAGAAGAAGAATGAGTTTCTAGCATTAGTAGTTACAATCTTTCTCTCTTCTATTATTGGAACTTGCTTAGATGCCTTTTTTGTTCATAAACAAATATATTCCTTTCCGGCTAGGCCCTTCTCATCCACATTTTCGGTTAATATAGCTTTTACATTGTTCGTACTGCCGATTTTAACAGTTATCTTTATACACATTTCAAAAAAATTATCTAACGTTTCTAGAATTTTATTTATTATTTCAATCGGTATTTGTGCTAGCCTTTTTGAACAGATTGCTGAAAGTTTAGGTTTATTTGTACATAACGCGAATTGGAACCATACATATTCTTTATTTGGTTATATGATTTTTCATTCTTTTATTTGGAACGTATATAATTGGATAAAAAAATAAAGAGACCATTATAGGTCCCTTCTTAAGCATACTCTTCCGTTATTGCTAATGGTGCCAATGTTTGAAGGCTTTTAGAGCGTAAACGATAGGCAACGACTTTCTTCTTATATTGCTTAATGACATCAACATGTTCTTCATAGCTATATAGCGAAAATCTAATCTCTTTATTCCCTTTCTTCGTATCAATGACTATGGGTGTCCCTTCTCCGTGCGGCGGGAAATAATGTTTATCTAAAAACAAAGCCTCATTAAATTCATGAATAACTTGTAGTTTCATTTCTCCCTCTATATTTTTTCCATCTATCGATATAGAAGTATTTTCCGCCTCAAGCTTTTGATGCAATTCAAATTTACTAATAATTGATTCCACAACAGAAGTGGGCATGCTAGAAACTAATACTTTAATAGCTCCAAAAACAAATAATGTAACTATAAACCATGTTGTCATTGTTATCATCTCCATTACATTTAAAAAATAAATTTCGTTCCATACGGTATTAGTATACTAATGAGTATTCCAGTTACAATCATCGTTACCGAACCGATTGTCGCCTCTTTCTCGCCTTCCTTCACGAGACGGCTCACACCGATAATATGTGATGCACAGCCCATTCCAACTCCTTTTCCAATCGTACTTGTTATACTGAAAAACTTAAGTACTGTTGGTCCGATAATAGCGCCTGTTATTCCTGCAACAACTACAAAACTAGAAGTCATAGATGGAATACCACCAATTTGATCCGCTAATGATAGGGCAATAGGCATCGTTGCTAACTGTGGTAAAGTAGTTAATATAAGTTCCTTATCTATATTTAAAATTCCGCCAATCACTACATTCATACTCGTTACAGCCACTATACCTATCACTACTCCAATAAGTACCGATAAAAAATTTTTCATAAGTATCTTTCGCTCTTTAAATAGAGGTATGGCTAATGCTACAATTGCAGGGCTCAATAAGCTTGAAAGAATGTCTCCTCCATTTTCCCTATACTCATGATGAGAAATACCAAAAATGAAAAATAAACAAATCATAATTGCCGTAACTGTTAACACCGGTAACGTAAATGCAAACGTAAATTTTTTATATAGCTTTGTCGCCAAGAAATAAATTGCTACAGTAATAATAATTAAGACCATTTGAATCGTGCACCTTGTCGATTTTATTTTTTTGTTGTTATTAATAATTGACTTATATACCCTGAAACAATCAAAGTTACTACAGTACTTGCAACTACTAAAAGGAATATAATACTCTCCTTACTGAAAAGAAAAGACCCGTATTCCATGAGCCCTGTTGTCGAAGGGATTAAAAATAACGGTAAAAATACGATTAACTTTTCCGCACCTAACTCAAACCATTTTAACGGTAAAACGCGAGTGGAAAGGAGCAGGAACAGCATTAACATCCCTATTAAACTTCCTGGCATTGATAGATGGAATACTCCTTGAATCCACGTACCCACTAGGCTAAATACATATAGCACGCCTACTTGAAGTAAAAGCGTCACGTACTTCATTTCTTTCCCTCATTTCACTATCACACATCCATATTATGAAATCTCATTTAGCGTGTCGGCAAACCGTTTAATTCCAAGTTGAATTTGTTCTATATTCGCTCTACCAAACGTAAATCGTATATATTCATTTTTCGAACCTAAAACACTGCCCGGAACAAATGCGACACCATTCTGTATAGATTCACCTAATAAGTGATATTCATCAAACTTTCCTTTCACTTTACACCATACATGTATTCCACCCTCTGGCACGAAACATTCAACTCGGTCTCCCAATGTTCCTTCAAGCTCTGCAATTAATACATCTCTTCTTTGCTTCAATTGTCCACGAAGTATCGTAATATGTTTATGGAAATCCTTTGATTCTAAAAATTGATTTGCTACCCACTGCGTAAATACACTATGGCCAAAATCAACTTGTTGCTTTGCATCTGCTAAACGCTCAATTACACGTGTAGGACCAATTATCCATCCAATACGTAATCCTGATGCAACAATTTTTGATAATGAACTTATATAAAGAACATTTCCATTTTGGTCCATTGATTTTAATGTCGGGTTCACTTCTCCATTAAAAGAGATTAAACTATACGGATCATCTTCTACAATTGGTATACCGAACTCAGAAGACAGTTCTAAAATTTTTTTACGTCTCGCTAATGAAAGCACAGTCCCCGTCGGATTCTGATAATCTGGATTCAAAAACACCATACAAATGCGATGCTTTTTGTGCAAATCGATTAAGTCATCTGGATTCATTCCATGCTCATCAACAGGTAAATGAAATATGTTTAAACCGGCCGATTTAAACATTGGAAGCGAAAAACAATACGAAGGATCTTCAATCGCGATCGCATCACCAGGTTTTAATAAACATTGAACGATAAGATTAAGCGCCTGTTGTGCTCCTGACGTAATAAGAATAGAGCTTGAATCTGCTTCAATTTGTTTATATTGCTGAACATGTGCTGCAATTGTTTTTCTCAACATCTCATTTCCAAGTGGATGATCATAACCGAGGTTTTCCATAAATGTTTTCTCCGACAAAATTGTTCGAAATCTATCACTTGGAATTAATTCTGGTGACAGTTCACCGCTTGCTAAATTAATTAAATCATCTTTTTGTGTTTCCGTTCGAATTTGTTGAACGAGTGGTACGTTAGGTAAGAACGATCCATCCTCCACGTACCTACCCCAGTTCGGTATTCGTTTATGTGAGACACCCCATATGTCTGTATTGACCCGTGTTCCGCTTCCCTTTTGCCGTTCTACTACTCCAAGTGATTTTAATTCTTCATACGCAGCTACTATTGTACTCCGGTTCACCTGTAATTCCTTTGCTAACATACGCTCAGAAGGTAACTTACTATCAGAAGGAAATTCACCTGAAGAAATGCCTCTTTCAATATAATCCGCAATTTGTTTATATACAGGTATCTTATCTGCACGATTTGGTTTCCATTCCATCTAGTTTCCTCCTTTCAAAACGAACTATCCTCATTTTTTACTAACAGTATTCACCGTAAAAATAGTATTAATTAGTCACATTTTCTTATCCGTAAATGGATATATCCAAAATGGTTCTCTTTCTGATTACTCAATAGCTTCTGAAATTCCAACTTCATACTCTCATTTCAGTTCTTTTACAAACTATTAAATCATTACCGCGTACCATGTTACCCCGGCCAGTAGAACAAAAAGAAGAAGAATATAGATTGCAGATAAGTTTTTCACATTTCTTTTTGTAGACTTACCGTAATTCTCCTCCACGTTTCTTGCAACTAGTACAGTCCCAAATAGCGATACAATTACAATAATAACGACTAGTGAAATTGCAAAACTCATTGTCTTTTCACCTCTCTAAGACCCATCTATTTTAATTAAAGAACTTACATAAAAACCTTCCTCTTTAAAACGTCGATAACATACTACCTTTCTTCTCTTATCATAATAGATGTTTGCAAAAAGCGGACCAACCACTTTCATGTTTTTTTGCTCATCCACTTAAAAAATAAAAAGCAACTGATCACTTAGGACCAGTTGCTTTTTTCACACGATAATTTTTCATTTAAAATTAATTCGATTTAAAAGTTTCGCCTTTTCATAATGAAACATCGACTGAGATAACTCAAAAATTGTTCCATTTACAAGATACACTGTATTTTCAATAAGAAGCGCCGGATCACCTTCATTTAATTCTAAAAGCTGTGCATTTTCTTTATTTACTTTTTCACAACTAATAACTTTATCAGCAAAACCAATATTTAATCGTAAATCTTCAATGAAATAACTGTATACAGAGCTTAATGCTATTTCTTCGTTCAAATATGGAATAATATCCTTTTTGAAATAACTTACTTCAATAGAGAATGGTTTAGCATCTACAATTCTTAAGCGCTTCAAAAAATACAACCTAGTTCCAGCTTCGCATTGCATCCGCTTTGCTATCTCTTCGTCCGCATCTATTACTTCCAGCTCTAACACTTTCGTTTCAATATTTTGTGAAACAAGATTTTTCGTTAATCCACGTAAACTTCCTAAATTAATGTAATCTGTTACAGAAGTTTCGCGTAAAAACATGCCACTACCTTGCACTTGAAAAATATAACCTCTATTCACAAGCTGACTAATTACTTTACGTATCGTATTACGGCTTACTTCAAATCGATTCATCAACGCTTCTTCTGTAGGTAGTTTTTTCGTTTCATTAAAAAGCCCATCTCGAATGTTTTGCTCTAACACATCTGCAATTTGTTTATACTTTGCACTCATACACTTTCTCCTAAAATACGCTTTTATCTGTTATAACTCTTCCCCTCTCGTTTCGATCACACGTTTATACCAATGAAACGAAAGTTTCTTCTTACGTTTTAAGTTATCATTATGATCGACAAAAATAAAGCCATATTGCTTTTTATATCCATTTAACCAACTTAAAAGATCAATCACTGACCATGCATAATAACCTTTTAAGTTAATTCCCTCTTCAATTGCACGCTTCATTACTTTTAAATGCGCTTCAATAAATTTAATTCTCGGAACATCTACAATTTCTCCGTCAATAATTGGATCTTCATCACCAAGTCCATTTTCCGTTACATACATCTTTATGTCACCGTAACGCGCTTTCAACATATGCAATCCCTCTAAGAAACCTTCGGGAGATATTTCCCATCCCCATTTTGTATATGTTTTATCATCCATTTTAACTGTTCGATAAAAACCATCAAAAGAAGGGTTACCTGGAGCAAGCGTTGAGTTTTCTCGAGAATGTTCCTCACTCTTTATATCCATATCGTATCTTTCTACTCGTATTGGTTGATAATAATTCAAGCCAATAAAATCATTTTCTTCTGCATTTTGTTTAATGATTTCTAATTCTTCAACCGTCCAATTAGGAGTCCATCCTTTTTCCTTTAATTGTTGTACAACATAAGACGGATACTCGCCTTTTAAAATTGGATCATAATACCAATACGTTTCATATTCATTCGCATGATTTGCTGCTTGTATATTTTCTTTTTGATCATCCACACTATAAGCTGGTAAGAAAACATGTGTAATCCCAATCTCACCATATTGTTTCAGCTGCTTGTACACCGCAACTGTTTTCGCGTGTGCATAAAATACATAATGAGTCGCTTGAAAATACTTTGGAACATCATTTTGTATTCCTGGTGGATGTGCACCTTTTAAATAACCTAATCCACAAAACATTACGGTCTCATTAAAAGTAATCCAATGCTTAACTCTGTCACCAAATGCCTTAAAACAAGTTTCTGCATATTTTACGAAAGCCTCTGCTGTTCTTTTATTCGTCCATCCACCATCTTTTTCTAACGGTAATGGTAAATCCCAATGATATAAAGTGACAAACGGCACAATCCCGTATTTTAAACATTCATCAATTAAGTTGTTATAAAATTCAATCCCTTTTTCATTTACCTTTCCATCTCCAGTCGGCAATATTCTCGCCCAAGAAATAGAAAAACGATACGATTCTAATCCCATCTCAGCCATTAAGCGAACATCTTCCTTATATCGATGATAATGATCAACAGCTATATCACCATTTGTTCCATTGTATGTTTTGCCAGGAATTTTTGAAAACTCGTCCCAATTCGTAACACCTTTTCCATCTTCATTCCATGCACCTTCTACTTGATAAGAAGCTGAAGCAGCTCCGAATAAAAAATCATGTGGAAACTTCATAGTATATACCTCCATTTCATTACAACAAATCAAATTCAATCATACATATAAAATTTATAGGTACAAATTTTATATGTATGATTATATCTTATGTTTTTATTTTTTTCTATTATAAAAGTACAATTTATATTGTTGGTTATTGGAAAAGAAATAAGAAGCGATATATTTTATCGCTTCTCACTCTCATCATCTTTATTCTTTTATTAATGACTTATTCGCTCTTATAACTTCTTGATACAATAATGGTGACCACTTTTCATTTATGTAGTCTTGAATTACCCAGCCTACTCTCGCAGGATTCTTTTGTTTTATATGGTTTGCAATTTCAGGATTTATATAAGAGGCATAGTAATATGGACTATTCCATGCTGTACCACCAGAAGACAAGCTTGTAAAATTTATATATAGATGATTTAAATCCTCGCTATTGTTCATCGTTTCATTCATTGTATCTTTAATAGATTTTACTTTCTCATCATAACTCACTTTATATTTATCTTGTACTGTTACATTTACATTTTGATTTACAGTTGTGGTAAACGTCTCATTATCTGGCCAATAAAAATTATTATATCCTCCAGATTCATTACTACCACTATATCTTTTTAGTAGTACAATTTTCCCACGAGCATCTCCAAGTTTTATATTTCCTTCTGTTTTTAAAAAGATAGGATCAACAAAATAATTTTTTTCAAACGTACTACTAAATGAATCTTCTGCCCCTTTCATATCCTCATACTCTTTTTTTAAAGACATAATAATCGTTTCACTCGGGTTATCTCTTAAAAATTGTTTCGCTTCGTTTATGAATTCATGCAGTGTTACATAAAGATATAATGGCCCATGATGAAGAACTATCGTATTATCATCTGTTAAACGTCCTCTTATATCAAAAATGCGAGCTCCATGGTCCATTTGATAGCGAAAATCATATTCTTGCGTCATTCCCCATACTTGCTTAATCGGATTTTGCAACTTGAACGTCCCACTATCGTGTGTTCCTGGAATTGAAATTCGTGCTAACGGGATATTATCAGGTATAGGTTGCATCCATTTCGACCAATTTTCAAGCTCATTAACAGAGCTAGCTGCAACTACTCTCTTATCATGTAAAGCAAATACAAATGTGATAAATATTGTACTACATATGAATAATTTCAAAATTAACTTCTTATTGCTCATTATTATCCCTCTCTTTTTCTGTTTTTATATCAAACTTATTGAATATAATATAAGCTAGTTCAGAAAAAATAAATAACATTTCATCAATATGAAATATTGCATAGAAGTAAAGTTAAAAAATCATTCACATATACTAAATTAGAAAAATTTAAAGGAACTTCATCTGAAGTTCCTTTTACTTATTTTATGTTCAATACGTATGAACCATCTTTATTCTCATATTTATAGACGTATAAATAATATTTACCTGGCTTTGCATTATAAGTTCCTTTAACTACATTGCCTTCATTTTCACCATATGCTACATAGTTATTTAAATCTGATTCATGATGAAGTACCCATGTCATTCCGATATTTTGTTCATTTAGTAGAGAAATATTAATATTTTCCGGCGAGTCAATTTGGAAAGTAAATACATCTACTCTATCACTATTATGTAGCGTTCCTTTCACCGGTGTATGAAAGTTAACTTTATTTGCCTGTCTAGGCTCATTATTTGGTTCATTTTCTGTTACTTGTAATTCATTCCCACCGTTTGGTTTTCTTTGTTCATAGCCTAAGTTTACTAGTATAGACTTCAAATCTGGTAAAACACCAATTTTATCTGCATATGGATCTTTAGATTTTGTTCCTGTGCTCTGGTTGCTTAATATTGCTCTTAGTTCACTAGGTCTATATGGTTGTCCTAAATTTTCTTTAGCAATGCTTTGTACTAAAGTCGCTGCCCCAGCAATAATTGGCGAAGCACTAGATGTTCCGCTAAAGCTTGAAGTATAAAGATTTACAGCACTTCTACTTTGTTCAGCTGTAGTTGTATCTACATTTTCTCCCCATCCGTACACATCAATACGGCTTCCATAATTCGAAAACCACATACGTTCATGAGGGAAAGATGAAGAGCCAGCGCCTACCATAATTGCACCCGAATCTTTAAAATCTTTACTATTACGATTTAAGACTTGCTTACCTTTTCTATCTTTGAACTGGTCTAAATCATTCCACCCATTTGCTCCAGCCTCTATAATTACAATCCCTTTATCTGTACCAGCACGAATTGCATCAAAAATATCTGGTTGTACTTCAACAGGTAAATATTTATCACCATATCCATCAAAGGATGCTTGCGCCTCTAATAATAAAACATCCCCAGCTTCTAACTGATTTACAGCGCTTAATATTGCATCAGCCGTATTATACTGTCCGTTATCTCTTATTTGAGAGATAACCTTTGCTTTCGCTTTTGGCGCAATCCCAATATTCCCGACTTCATTGTCCTCAGAGGATACAATTCCTAGTACAGACGTCCCATGACCGACATGCTGATCTATATTTCTTCCAGACATTAATTCAATATTTTGATGTAATAAATCCTCATGATTTAATAGCCATCCGTATTCCATATCAACAAAAGTAATACCATTTCCATTACCGCCTTGAATTCCCCAGGCGAAAGGCGCATTAATACCGTATGGGGCTGCTTCAAGATAACCTTGTTTTTTAAATCTAGGATTGTTATTAGGATTAAGAGCTACACTTGATGATTGCACTTCAGGTGGCATTATTTTCTCTTGTTTCTTCATATACGCATCTTCTATTAAAGAAGATGCCTTTAACTTATCTACTATTTCTTCTTCATACCCACTATTTTGATTTTGAAGAATATAGTAGTTTAATAGACTTGTAGATACATGATTAGGTGCTTTCACTTCAAGGTTTTGTATTTGTTCCGGGCTTACAGATGTGAATAAACGAGTAAATGTTACATCTGGATATTCTGTCAAAAGATCTTTTATTACTTTATCATTCGTTTGAGATTGTATTTGTTTTTCAATACCATCTTCATATGGCAAATCCAAATCCGCTTTAAATTTTACAATGATTTGCTTATCTGTTTCTTGTTCTATCCCTAATTTACTCTGCTGTTCTATAGAATCAGCATATACACTATTGATAGTGCCTCCTGTTCCTAAAAGTGTTGTAATGATTACAGTTGACGCACACATTTTTTGAAATATTTTCATTACATCAATCCTCCTATTAATAATTATTAATCATTATATTAATCTATAATGATTAATTCTATAACGTATTCCCTTTCTACTAAATAGATTATAGTAATCAGAAATATGAACTTCAATGTATTTTCATATGCAATATTTCATATTCTGACTCTACACTAAACGAATATGAAACTTATAGTGATTATTTATTTTATATGTGCTAATATACTTACATTAATATATTACGCATATACACATTTCAAACTACATTACTTAATCGTTTCACCTTAATTTTTTCTTAGGAGGATTTACAATGAAATTACTAAAACTAAAACATATAATTCCTTTATCTGCGGCCGCAATTACATTCGTATGTAGTCAAAGTACAGCTGAAGCTTCTACCATTCATACAGTAAAAAAGAACGATACACTTTGGGGCATTAGTAAACAATACGGAGTTTCAATACAATCCATTAAACAGGCTAATAATAAAGGAAACGATAAAACCTTTATTGGCGAACAGTTACATATTCCAGGGTCCGTGAAATCAAATGAAATCACTGTTCCTCAAAATGCCAAGCCTGCGAACATTTCTGAACAAATTATTTATCAAGTACAACCGGGAGATTCATTAGAAACGATAGCAAAGCGTTACAATGTCACTGTCCAATCTATAAAACAAATGAACAATACAGTCGGAAACAAGCTTTATACAGGACAACATTTAAAAATCAACTCAAGTATTTCACAAAAAGAAAAAGACTTAATGGCACGCTTAGTTACCGCTGAAGCAGGTGGCGAATCCTATAAAGGAAAAGTAGCAGTAGCCAAAGTTATACTAAATCGTGTAAATGCAAAAGGTTTTCCAAATACAATAACAGGCGTTATTTATGAACCTATTAAATACGGATATGCATTTACTCCTGTTACAGATGGAAGAATTAATCAACCTGCAAGTGCAGAAGCAAAAATGGCTGTAGAAGAGGCTATCTCCACAAATGGAGTAGATTCAGACTGGATTTATTTCTACAATCCAAAAACATCAACGGACAAGTGGATTACGACACGTCAAACAGTAGCAGTAATTGGTAATCATGTGTTTGCTAAATAAGATTTAAAATCATTAACAGACCTCTTCACTTAAAAGGTCTGTTTTTTTCTATGTAAGATGTTATTAATCATATGACATAGTTATTTTTCAAACTATTTTTTCTTTCAAATAAAAATTTTTGTATTTACTCCACCACTCGTAGAAATTAATAAAGCATCAAGTTCAAAAACTCCCACTTTATTAATAAAAGCTATTTCTTAACTTCATAAAATTGTTATACACTAGAAAAATAAAAAACAAACTATTCGTTAGCAGGTGGAAGAATATGTATGATGTTACGATTATCGGCGCTGGAGTAAGTAGCATTTTTATGGCTTATTCACTAGCTAAAAGTAACAAAAAAGTTTTAATTCTTGATAAAGGTAAAGCGCTAGAAGATCGCCATTGTCCTTTAGACGAAGGAAAAGTGTGTAATTGTACTACATGTGATAAATATTTCGGGTTTGGTGGTTTAGGCAAATCTGAAGGGAAATTTAATTATACAAATGGATTTGGCGGAGAACTTGAGAAAAAAGTCGGTAAAGAGGGTTTTATACAACTCATGGCTGAAGTAGATGAAATTCTATGTCAGTTTGGTGGAAGTTCGGTTTCAAAATATTCTACTGAAAATTCAAGTCTCACTAAGAGAGCTGAAGCGTGTGGTTTACAAATACTAACAACAGAAGTAAGACATCTTGGTACTACACTTTCCAGTAACATTTTTCAGCAGCTCTATGAATTTTTACTGACGAAAATAAATATCCAATTTCATATAGATGTACAACATATTCTGAAACAGGAAGATCATTTTACAATAGAGACAAATCAAGGAACAGTTCAAACTAAGCAACTAGTATTAGCAACTGGGCGCTCTGGAGCCGATTGGTTAAAAGAAATGTGCAGTTCCCTAAATATTTCTCAGGAGCAAACACGTGTAGATTTAGGAATTAGAGTAGAAATGAAAGAACATCAATTACGTTCTATATTAAAAGATACTTTTGAAACAAAACTTTCTTATCAAGGTGAGCATTTCACAGCAACTACTTACTGTATGAATCCAAAAGGACGCATCATTCGAAAGTACGAAGAAGGTTTAGTTATGCCTGACGGTCAAAATTTTCGAGAGCAAGGAACTGGCACTTCTAATTTAAATTTCACTTTATTTATTCCTAGCTATTTTCCAACTCTCAAAGAAGCAAATGTATACGCAAGTTCAATTATTAAAGGCATTAACCAAGGACGAGATCGGATTGTTATACAGCGCTTAGAGGACTTACTAAAGAAACAACCTACGGCGGAAAACAGCATGGAACATAGCCGTATACAGCCTACACTACAGGGGGATTATGGAGATTTGAATCAAGAAATTCCTCAATTATATATTGAAGGGCTCAAAGAATTTTTATTACGTTTAGAACAATTTATACAAGAACCTATTGATCAACATACTTTACTATATGGAATTGATGGAAAGTTCTATGCTCCTACGATAAAAATTAATAATCATTTTGAAACTAGTATACATGGGCTATTTTTAATTGGAGATTGTTCAGGCGTTACGCATTCATTATCTCAAGCAGCTGCAAGTGGTCTGTATGTTGGAAAGTACTTATCTGACATTTAATTTCTATCATTAAAATGTCAGTCAAATATTTTCAATTTCAAAACACTTTACTTACATATAGTAAAATTATATTAATAAACCCCCTATCCTTCCCTGCTAATAATTAACCGACAAAAAATCGGGATTTTACAAAATACATATGTAATATAACTGTATATTTAAAACGATTGACATTCAATTCTAATAAATTGAATGTCAACAGTTTTAAAAGTCTCTATCCATTTTCACTTTTATTTGTTCGATATTTTGTAACATCATCATAGTGTTTAATATGGTAGGATGTCTATAAGTCAATTTCACTACAACTATGACTTGTTCTGCCCGTTTCTCAAAAAGAGTTATATTTATGCTACTACGCTTTAAAAATCCCCATTGTATATATATGAATACTTCAAATTATTCCCTTTAGAAAACAAAGTCTAAATGGTTCATTACACTCTAATAGTTATAAAAACATAATATATAACTTTAGTTAAATAAATTATATAAAGAAGGTGTAAAAATGAAGAACAAAATAAATTTACAAATGCAAAATATAAGTTTTGTTATAATAATGGCTTTAGCAGTATGGTTAAAAACATATCTTATTACGCGATTCAGTTTTGATTTAAAAATCGAGTCTTCAACGCAAGAGCTCATTTTGTTTATTAGCCCTCTAGCCGCATCATTAGCATTTGTTGGATTAGCATTATTTGCAACTGGTGAAAAGCGAAATTATATAGCGCTCTGTATTAATTTCTTATTAACAATCGTGCTTGTTGGAAATGTAATGTTCTATGATTTTTATAGTGATTTCGTTACATTACCAGTACTTGGACAAACCTCAAACTTCGGCCAATTAGGCGGCAGTATTATAGAAATATTAAACTACAAAATTATACTCGCATTCATAGACATTGTTTTCTTCTTTATTTTATTAAAAAAGAAATCATTGGTCTTTAAAACAGAACGTGTAAATCATTCTACGCGCTTGTTATACTTTCTTTTAACGATTGGTGTATTCTTTGCGAATCTACATCTTGCAGAAAAAGAGCGCCCTGAATTATTAACAAGATCATTCGACCGAGTCATGCTTGTCAAAAATTTAGGCTTATATACTCACCAAGTATATGACTTAACACTGCAAGTAAAAGCTGGGTCACAAAAAGCACTTGCTGATAGTAGTAAATTACAAGAAACTGAAAACTACGTAAAAGCAAATCAAAGCGAGCCAAACCCTAATATATTTGGTGCAGCGAAAGGAAAAAACGTAATTGTCGTCACTCTTGAATCCTTGCAGACCTTCTTAATAGGCGCATCAGTAAACGGGCAAGAAGTTACACCATTCCTAAATGAATTCATAAATGAAAGTTATTACTTTGATAACTTTTTCCATCAAACTGGTCAAGGGAAAACATCTGATTCTGAATTTCTAATCGATACGTCGTTGTATCCATTAAATCGAGGAGCTGTATTCTTTACACACGGTAACAATGATTATACTGCAACTCCAGAAATTTTACGTCAGCAAGGTTATTTCACTTCTGTATTTCATGCGAATAACGCAACATTTTGGAATCGTAATATTATGTACTCTGCTCTTGGTTATGACCGTTACTATAATGAGCTTGATTACAAAATCACACCAGAAACAAATTTAAATTGGGGATTAAAAGATATCGAATACTTTGATCAATCAGTAGATATATTAAAAACTGTTAATCAACCATTCTATGCCCGTTTCCTTACTTTAACAAACCATTATCCATTTACGTATGATGAAGATACAAAATTCATTGAACCATACAACTCTGGTAATGGCGTATTTGATCGTTACATCGTAACAGCACGTTACTTAGACGAATCCATTAAAAAATTTATTGAACGTCTAAAGGCCGAGGGGCTTTACGATAATTCTATTATTGTGTTATACGGTGATCATTATGGCATTTCCGAAAAACATAATCGTGCAATGGCACAGTTTTTAGAAAAAGATCAAATAACAGAATTTGATACTTTAAATTTACAACGTACACCTTTATATATTCATATTCCTGGACAAACAGAAGGTCAAACTATTTCAAAGCCTACGGGACAAATCGATATGAAACCTACTATTCTAAATTTATTAGGTGTTGATTCTACGAATGATATCCGTTTTGGCCATGATATGTTTTCAGATGAATATACTGGCTTTGTTGTTTTACGTGATGGTAGCTTCGTTACAGATAAGTATGCATACAAAAACAACACTTTCTACGACCGTATAACAGGTGAAATTGTAGATTTACCAAAAAAAGAAGCTCAAACCCTCATTAAACGTGCACAAAATGAATTACGAATGTCTGACAAAATTATTGAAGGCGATTTATTACGTTTCTCAGAAAGTAATAAAATTAAAACTGGCGAAGTACAAACTAAAATTAAAGAAACAGAAAAATAATCTATATGAAAAAGGAGCAACTTATTACAGTTGCTCCTTTTTACTTTCTTATAACACATCAGATTTTTTATTCTACGCTTGTTCCTAAAACTACATCCGCAAAAGTATTATCATCACCTATATTTAAAATCACTTCACATTGACGCAATCTCAATTCAAAGAGCATGATAGAATCGTGATAGATTTCAGGATTTGATTTCATCTTATGTAATATCTCTTGTTTTTCTTGTATTTCTAAATGCGTGTTTTCTACAGCTTGCTTTAAGGAGTTAAATGGATTCCTAAAGAATATATTAATATCTCGCTCTTGTGTGTTTTCAAACAGCTCAAATTGCAAGAAAAATTTCTTCATAATAGAAGCCGTTACTTCAGTATAATCTTCATTTTCTACATACTGTTTGTATTTGTTATATAGCATAGATTTATTTTTAGGAAGAACTCCAAATAATTTACCGGCACTTTTCAGTAAGAATTGTGCTGGCGTAAATCGACGTAAAATATTTACTTCATCCATTTGTATTCTAGTCGTCATCCTGTCAGTATCTCTGCGCCAGTCATCAAGCACTTTAAAGTCACATTCTAACTGTATTCTATTTTCTCCAAATAGTGAATTAAGCCCTTCACTAAGTTCTTCTAAATACGTTTGACTTTGAAGAAGCTCATTATTAGAAGTTGCAATCCAATTTTGCATAGAAAGAGCCAGATTAGGTAACACAGTTTGTTCTAAATATTTATGCACTCTTTCATTCATTGCTTTATTTAGTTCCGTATCCATGTGCCCGAAATCACTTTCTTCACTAATTAAATTAGAACAGCTCTTTAATATCTTCGGAATATTTTCAGTAAGATCATTTGTAATTTCAGTCTTCATTGAACGATATGATTGTGTAATGAAATGAATTTTTTCCCTCTCAAATGTAGTAAGGTTATTAATGCTACCGTTTAGTTTCACTAGCATATCTTCATTCCAATTAATAGCATCCACCAGATTATTTTCTTTCTCAACACGTTTATCCAAAAGATATGTAATTGTTTTTCGAATGAAAAATAATAACTTTTCAGTACGTTCTGCATCGATATTTTTATGATTAAAGTTAAAATGAATAAACTCAGTTAAATCATTTAATTGTTGACTACTTGTATATAACGAGGAATAAGGGAAAATTCTCGCATACGGGAAATATGTGTTTATTCTCGTTGCCGTATCATGTAATACCCTTTTCACTTCTGCTTCACTGTAAATGTTATCGATTTTATTTAATAAGAAATGAATTTGTAAATTTGGCGTATGTTCTTGAATACTTAATAGAATGTCACGTTCTTTATCAGTAAAAGGTGAATCCGCATTCAATACGAACAGTAATTCGTCTACAGAATTTAAATATTCGAATATCTCATCTCTAGTGTCGTTATTCCTATTAAATCCAGGTGTCACTACAAATGTAAGTTTATTTTCATTTAAAAATCTGCATGGTAATTTAAATTCAACACACGCTCTATCTCTATATGTTTGATGGTGCTGAGACATCATATTATGGTAATCAGAGACATCTTCCGTTGTTGTAATTGCTGAGTCTGTTATAGCGTTTATTTCTATATGAGCATCATTTTTTAAAACTACTACATTTGAAATTGATTTTTCTAATATATTTTCTCCTAATATAGAGTTAATAAATGTAGTTTTTCCGTTCCCTGAAGTTCCCGTTACTAAAATACGATTTGTTCTTAAATCTGCGAGCTCGTCAACTAACCATTTAAATCGGTGACCTATTTCTATATTCTGCTTTTGTGCCCACTGTGTAATAGATTCAAAAAGGTGTAAGCTGTACTCTAAGCCATTTACATGATTAATAGAATGTGACAGTAAGTTTTCCGCATGTTCTATATTTGCTGAATCTATTTTGGAAGGGAAAATCTCATCCCATGCCAATACAGCTGCAGATGGAAATACAGCATAAGATGGATTGACTACCTTTAACCAATTTGCTAACAGATTTGGTATGATATCGTTTAATTGTCTAAGCGTATATTGACCTTGAATTAATGCAAAGTACGTTTCTTCGTAAAGAGCAGAAACTTTGTTCCATATATCGGACGAATGTATTTCAATATGTAAGAAAAATTCATTTATTGTGTTAAGCCACAATAAGTAATTTTTTTCATTTTTATAACTGTTCCAGAGTGATGAAACCATTTGCGTAAATTGTACTTGATCTACATTATTTAATGTAGCTAATGCATCATAAAAATAGTCTGGTGAAATATGTTTAGTAAACCCTTTATCGATATATCCTTTTAACACCTCAAACCAAGGATACGATTCTATGCGAATTAACTCATTCACAGCAAGCTCTACTGCACTATCAAAATCTTGCTGTTCCTCATAAAAGGAACGGGCAATTTTTGTGACATTCGGATAATCAGGATTTAAAGAAACTGCTTCTTTAATAACACCGAAAGCTGAGTCAAAATTATTTTGCTCAATGTAAAGAGAAAGTAATTGTAGTCTAATTTCGGTCATCAATATTTTATTATCAGTAGTAATAGAAGTATAAATATTTTCAGCAAATGATAACTGATTCAGTTCGAAATAAGCATCCGCAATATTTTTTTGTGCCCATGGTGCTAATTCATTACTAACCTTCTCCCATTTAAAAATAGCTGCTTCAAAATCTTGATGACGATAATAAAATTCACCTTGTGCAAAACGAATATAAGACCCATCAGAAATCTCATTTTTTTCTTCGTTTACATAAGCTTGTCCAAGTACGTCAAGAGTTGGTTTTGTTTCATTCTCCATTAGGAATGTTTCATAATACATCTTTTTTATTAATTGTTTTTCTAATCTCATCTTTTCCCCCACTATATCTTGAAAATACATTTTTAAGATATATCAATACTTTTTGTATGTATGCTTTTTATCTTAACAAAGAATATCTTTTGGAAAATTTCATTTTCCTTTCATTTTTCAAGTTAGATTGAATTTTTATGAGAAAAGTTTCAGTTTTTTTTCAATTACCTTTCAGTTATGAAACAGCATTAAATGTTCCTAATAACCTAATAACACTATAATATTCCACATTATATTATCAAGAAAACCCCATATAAACCATATTATAAAAACAATCTATATTGAATTTATATACATAATTAACTGTGCTGTCAAACAAAAAAAACAACAATAGGAGCCAACAGCTATTCATACCATTTCTTTCTCAAATTGTTTTCCTTTAAAATGTTTCAGTAGTTATGTAATTAAATTCCATTAACCTATATAAATAACTAGTCCAAAAAATATCTATATGCATATCATGTTATAGTAAAGAATTTAGGAGATCCTAAAAGGAGGCATTTTCATGTTTGAAGATAAATCTAAAATAAATTACCCATATGAATTTACTGAAACTACAACAGTTCCTCTAAAGAACCCCATTGATAAAAAATTCAAGAACGGCACAGGTACACATAACTTCCCAATTAAGAAGCACTATAAAGAGCAAGTTCTATACACTGAAAAAATTAATAATAATAAAAATAAGTAATTGTATAGATCCTTATGACAATTAGCTAAATAAGAAGCAACATTCAACCATGCATAGTTATTTAGTTAGTAATGATACAATTCATGCACATTTTAAAAAGTGCTGTATACAGCGCTTTTTTATACATAGATAAATTTAAGCTAACACAACCAAGAAATAAACTGTAAAATTACTCCACCATATTCTCGTTTAACTATTAAATCTACATATGAAAAGGGAGCAACAGTAAATGTTGCTCCCTTTTGAAATATAATTTATTCACTCTACATAACCCTCTTAAACATCTTCTCCAACTCATAAGTAGAATGATGCACAAGAATCGGTCTTCCGTGTGGGCATGTGTATGGGTTTGTTGTTGTACGTAATTCTTCCAGTAAGGCAAATATTTGATCGTTCGTTAAATATTGATTCGCTTTAATGGATGCTTTACAGCTCATCATGATGGCTGCTTCTTCACGTAATTTTTTAATATCCACTTTTTTTAGTTTGACAACTTGCTCCATCATTTCATCGATAATTTCTGTTTCTTGTCCTTTCGGGAACCATGTTGGATGCGAGCGGACGATAAAGGATTGATGGCCGAATTGTTCTAAAAATAGCCCAACTTTTTTTAGTTCTTCTAACTGTTCTTCGACACGTAAAAATTCAGTAAGAGATAGATCAATACGGTACGGTACAAGTAACTCTTGTACTTCTTGCGCTACCCTTCCTACTTTATCACGGAAGTATTCATAATTAATACGTTCCTGCGCGGCATGCTGGTCAATCATATATAAGCCTTTATCATTTTGAGCGAAAATATATGTTCCATGCATTTGTCCAATTGGATAAAGCGGTGGTAAGTCATTCCCGTTCATTTCAATCTCTTTTATTTCCCGAACTTCTTCTTCTAATTCCTCTAGTTCAAAATCCTCTTCATTACTGTCCCACGATTTCTCTTCTTGAATTGGTTCTTCGATTATCGGTTTAGTGGATGGTTGCCAACTTTGTTCTTCTCTTATGAGCGACTGTGGTGGTTGCCATTCTTGTTTCGGCGGTTGCCACAGTTGTGGTGGCTGTTTCACAGCCTGCGGTTCTTCTTGTTTTGCATCCATGCCAGTTGGTAAAACAATGTCCGGCATAGATGGTTCTTTCGGCTTCGCATGCTCAAACTGGAACTGTTCTTGCACACTTTCGTCTTTTTCTTTTTTCTTCGTTGTTACGCCTGCATCTGGAATGAGCTGTATTTTTTTAAATGCAGCTTGCAATGTTTCTTCGATCAGCTTTAGCAATTCTTGTTCTTTACTAAAACGAACCTCTAACTTCGCTGGATGTACGTTAACGTCAACTAGCATTGGATCCATTTCAATCGATAAGAAGCCAATTGGATACCGGCCGACTGGCAGTAATGTATGGTATCCTTGCTGAATTGCTTTCATTAGTACAAAGTTTCGAACGTAACGACCATTTACGATCGTTGACATATAATTACGAGATGCTCTCGTTACTTCTGGTAATGTTACATAGCCTTTAATTGTAAAGTCTAAAGATTCAGCTTCAATTGGAACAAGCTTCTTCGCAACTTGAATACTGTAAATCGATGCAAGTACTTGTCTTACATCACCGTTACCTGATGTATGAAGCAATTTCTTTTCATTATGAAACAGTTTTAACGATACTTCTGGATGTGACATTGCAATACGATACACGATATCTGTAATATTCCCGAGCTCCGTATGAATGGTTTTCATATATTTAAGACGCGCTGGTGTATTAAAGAATAAGTTTTGTACTGTAATATCTGTTCCTTTTCGGCTCGCAGTTTTCTCTTGTTTTATAATGTCTCCACCTTTAATTATGAGGTGTGTACCAGGCGCATCACCTGTGCTAGTAATTAATTCTAATTCACTAACAGAGGCAATACTCGGCAATGCCTCACCGCGGAAACCGAGTGTTCTTATGCGAAACAGATCGTTTTCATCTTTAATTTTACTCGTCGCATGGCGTTCAAAAGCGACGATACAGTCTTCTTCTGCAATACCATCACCGTTATCAATGATACGAATTTTCGATAACCCAGCTTCTTCTAAGTGGATTTCAATAGATGTACTATTCGCATCGATAGAATTTTCCACAAGTTCTTTTACGACTGAAGCAGGGCGCTCTACTACTTCCCCTGCCGCAATTAAGTTAGAGAGTTGGTCATCGAGTTTGCGAATTTTCCCCATCTACTTACTCATCCTTTCTTTAACTTTTTCTGTAAGCGATACAATTCGTTCATCGCTTCTAAAGGTGTCATATCAAGTAAATCGATTTTTTTAATTTGCGCCAATACTGCTGTTTCTTTTTGATCTAGCAGAGGTTTGTCTTGTTTCTTCGAAGACTGTTCTCCTCCAAAGAAAGATAGTTGCGATTCTTCTTCAGTCTCTACTTTCGTTTCCTGTATTTCTGCTATTTCCTCTTTTACAACTACAGGTTCTGGAGCAGCTTCTTGTACTTTCACTTCTACTCGTTTTGGAATAATAATTTCTTCCTGTCCTTCTAGCTGTGCTAACACTTCTTTCGCGCGGGCGATTAAGCTATCTGGAAGCTCTGCAAGTTGCGCAACGTGAATTCCGTAACTTTTATCTGCTGCCCCGTCTTGAATTTTATGAAGGAATACTACTTTTCCATTCTCTTCAATTGCTGAAACGTGTACATTTTTCAGTTGATCTAAACTCTCTTCTAACACCGTTAATTCGTGATAATGCGTAGAGAATAACGTTTTTGCACCAATTTGGTCATGAATATGTTCAATAATTGCTTGTGCAAGTGCCATACCATCATAGGTAGATGTACCGCGTCCAATTTCATCGAATAAAATTAAACTTCTTTCTGATGCGTTTGCAATTGCATTTTTCGCTTCTAACATTTCGACCATAAATGTACTTTGACCTGATATTAAATCATCCGCTGCACCAATTCTCGTAAAGATTTGATCAAATACAGGTAATACTGCTTCTGTTGCTGGTACGAAACAACCGATTTGCGACATAACCGTTACAAGTGCTAATTGTCTCATATACGTACTTTTACCAGACATGTTCGGCCCTGTAATTAAAAAGACATCCATATTCTCTGGCATAATACAATCATTCGGTACATACAATTTCCCGTTCAATACTTTTTCAACGACAGGATGACGACCATCTTTAATAAAGATTTCGCGCTTCGTTGTCAGTACAGGTTTTACAAACTGTTCTTCTTCACTAACTGTCGCAAAACTTTGCAGTACGTCTAATTCACTAATTACTTTCGCTAAATGTTGTAATTTCGGAATAAATACTTTTACTTCTTCACGAAGTGCTGTAAATAAATCGTATTCTAGCTGTACAATTTTTTCTTCAGCTTCTAAGATTAACGTTTCTTTTTCTTTCAGTTCATCTGTAATGAAACGTTCAGCATTAGCAAGCGTCTGTTTACGTTCATAGCGACCTTCTGGAAGTGCTGCAAGATTCGCTTTCGTTACTTCAATGTAGTAACCGAAAATACGGTTGTATCCGATTTTTAACGATTTAATTCCAGTAATATCACGTTCTCTTTTTTCAAGCTCAGCAATCCACGTTTTCCCGTTTTTACTCACGTAACGATATTGATCAAGCTTGTCATTATACCCATCTTTAATAATATCTCCATCTTTAATTGAAAGCGGTGGGTTTTCTTGAATACTTCTTCCTAGTAATTCTGTTAAGCTTTCACATGGATCTGCACCTTGAATTAATCTCGATGCATAAGCGTTATCTAACAAACTAATTGCTTCTAAAATAGCTGGCACTTGAAGTAATGAACGTCTTAATTGTAATAAGTCTCTTGCATTTACGTTACCAAATGCAACTTTTCCTGCTAAGCGTTCTAAATCATATACTTCTTTTAACTTTTCTTTTAAATCTTCACGTAAGAAGTAATCATTTACAAACGTTTCAACCATTTCTAAACGCTCTTCAATTCTTTCTTTCTGTATAAGTGGACGTTCCATCCACTGTTTTAACATACGACCACCCATAGCTGTTTTCGTCTTGTCCAATAACCATAATAGTGATCCTGTTTTTTCTTTCGTCCGAAGTGTTTCTGTCAGTTCTAAGTTTCGCTTTGAATGTACATCAATTTTCATAAATTGATTCGTATAATAAATTTCTACTGGTTGCAAATGATCTAAAGAACGTTTTTGCGTTCTTATTACATAGTTAAATAAACGTCCAACTGCTTTAATTAATTTTGCTTGTGAAACATTTTTCACAAGATGTTCTAATCCTTCCGGAATTGCCGTTGCATCTTCATACGAAATCGTCATTTTCAATGTTTCAGTTAACTTGTTTAGTTCATCTTTAGAAAATGAAGAATCAACAACAATTTCTTTCGAACCAGTTGCATACACTTCTAATAAAATATCTTCTACTGAACCAGTCAGTAACGTTACTGTATTTTGTCCAGTCGTTAAGTCGTTACAAGCTAATGCATATGATCCATCTTCAAAATGTGTTAATGCGGCTAAGAAGTTGTTTTCTTTCTCATCAATTGTACGCCCTTCCATCATCGTTCCTGGCGTAATTAATTGTACTACTTCACGACGTACTACACCTTTAGCTGTTTTCGGATCTTCTACTTGCTCACAAACAGCTACTTTATATCCTTTTTCAACAAGTTGTTCAATATAGTTTTTAGCCGCATGATATGGTACACCGCACATTGGTATACGTTCACTACTACCACCATCTCGGCTCGTTAATGTAATTTCAAGTTCATGGGCTGCTTTAACAGCATCCTCAAAGAACATTTCATAAAAATCGCCTAAGCGAAAAAATAAAAAGGCATCTTGATAATCTGCCTTAACCTTTAAATATTGCTGTATCATAGGCGTATATTGAGTCATACTTTTCCTCCATAATTCTTACATGATAATCTATTTTCATATATGTCGCATTTCACGGACACTCTTATCTCCTATTTCAGGAGTCTTTCTTCATTATAACATATTTCATAAAGAATCATGTTCATTCAGCGCCACTTATGTAAAGTAAAAAGCTAGGAAGAACTTCTCCCTAGCTTTCTATTACTCTTCTTCTGCATCAACGATAAAGTTCGGATCTAATTCTTCAAATTCATCATCAGCAATTTGGAAATCATCATCTGATTCTACGCAGCCTTCAGGATTTACACTTACACAAATTTTCGTTTCTCCAACTACTTCTGTTACAAATTCACGTTCTACAGTTACAACAATTTTATTACCATTTGGTGATACAAGTGCTTCTAAACAATTTGGCGGCTGAATAACACGAGCAATAATTTCTAAATCGTCACCAGAAAAGTTTTTATCACGATAACCAATACTTACTTCGTCCGTGTAGTTCACACGTTCTGTTACAACTTCAGTCTTTGTATTTCCATCAAATGAATACCAAGTGTTCACATCATAGAAACCTTCAATTTCCACATGTTTTCCATTCTTTCTTGCTTCGTACGAGTGGTTAATTACCCAGCACCCTAAAATACTTGTTGGCTCATTATTCGATTCACATGTATGCGTTGACTTTGTATACTTACGTCCTTTTCCAACCACTGCTTTTGTAATAATCTCTCTAAATTCGGACATTCGTAACCCTCCTCAATCACTATTCACTTAATCATATGCGTGACAATAGCGGAATGTGTCATTCTTTTTTTTGAGAAGACCTTACGTTTAATCCACAAAAAAAGAGATGTCAATATGACATCTCTTTAACAACCACAATTTCCTTTTTTACTTTCTACTGCTGCGCCAGTTTCACCCTTTAGTACATCGCCACCAGTTGAAATTAATATTTCATCTGTTACGTTGTTAGAAATTGTACTAGCAACTAACTGTAATAAGTCATTTACGTATGTTTGTGAAGATTTAAATTGTTGTACGACTGGAATACTGTCTAACTTATCTTGCAATGCATCAATTTCAGCTTCTACCTTTTTTAAAGCTTCCCATTTCCCGTAATGTTGCAAGTTTACTGCTTGTTTTTGCAGTGCTTTAATTTCATCGATTGCGCGCTTTACATTTTCATTTTTATGAATTTGCGCCTCTGCTTTCTTAAAAAAATCAACTTCTTCTGTTTCAGAAATCATTTTTGCTAATTCTTTCGCTTGTTCAACAATGTCATCTTTCGAATATACTTTCATCTATTATTTCACCTCAATCGGCTCTTCAACTAATTCCCCGTTAAGAGACCAAGTTTTTGCTTCCGTTATTTTTACTTTCACAAGCTGACCAATTAAAGATTTTGAAGCGACGAAGTTTACAAGTTTATTCGTACGAGTATAACCTGCAAGTACTTCCGGATTATTTTTACTTTCCCCATCAACTAACACTTCTACAATTTGACCTTTGTAACGACTATTCTTTTCAATTGCCAACGTATTTACTAGTGTATTTAAGCGTTGAAGACGTTCTTTCTTTACTTCCATCGGTACATTATCTTTCATTTTTGCAGCTGGTGTACCTTCGCGAGGAGAGTAAATGAATGTAAAGGCAGTATCAAACCCTACTTCACGATATAACGACATCGTTTCTTCAAATTGCTCATCTGTTTCATTTGGAAAACCAACGATAATATCTGTTGTTAATACTGCATCTGGAATTGCTTCTTTAATTTTTCTTACAAGTTCTAAATAATGCTCACGCGAATATTTACGTGCCATAATTTTCAGCATATCCGTACTTCCAGATTGAACTGGTAAATGGATATGTTCTACTAGGTTGCCACCTTTGCCAAGCACTTCAATTAAGTGATCATCGAAATCACGTGGATGGCTCGTTGTAAAACGAATACGGGCAATATCAACTTTACGAAGTTCGTCCATTAAATCGCCAAGACCGTATTCTATATCTTCAAAGTCTTTACCATATGCATTTACGTTTTGACCAAGTAAAGTAATTTCTTTATAACCATTTGCAGCTAAATGACGAATCTCTTGGATAATATCTTCTGGACGTCTACTTCGCTCTTTTCCACGTGTATACGGTACAATACAATACGTACAGAATTTATCACAGCCATACATAATATTTACCCAAGCTTTAATATCACCACGACGTACTTTCGGAAGGTTTTCAATTACGTCACCTTCTTTTGACCATACTTCAACTACCGTCTCTTTCGAGAACATCGCATCTTTTAGAATGTACGGTAATCTATGAATATTATGCGTTCCAAATACCATATCTACATGCTGATTTTTTTGCATAATTTTATTTACAACAGATTCCTCTTGAGACATACAACCACATACACCAATTAAAAGGTCTGGATTTCTTCGTTTGAGTGACTTTAAATGGCCTAGCTCACCAAACACCTTATTTTCAGCATTTTCACGAATTGCACAAGTGTTTAATAAAACTACATCTGCATCCTCAGTTGAAAAAGTTGGTTCATATCCAAGTGCGGTGAAAATGCCTGCCATTACTTCCGTATCATGCTCATTCATTTGACAACCATATGTACGAATATAGAACTTTCTTCCTGTACCAAAATTGCGAAACTCTTCAGGTAAGCCAAAATCCCGTTCAATTTTAACTTCTTCTTTCCCGCGATTTTTCGCATCCTTTAAGGAAGGTGGTTGATATACACTTTCAAAGTATTTACTATAATCTTTCTCTTCTTTTTTCGTAGAGGAATTTGCTTGTTGACTTGCTAATCGTTGTTGCTCGTTCATCGGTAATCTCCTTTCACCCTTAACTATACATACTCTATAGTCCATTTTAATGCGCCTAGACTCACCTCAAAAATGGTTAGATAGCTTGAGAGATAACTTGTCCTTTGAAACTTGAGTAATCAATCTAATCATTCATAAGAATGAAGTCTTCCCCACGCAAATAGACATTCCCTTTTTATCATTTCTTATTGTCCTACCAAAAAGCATATTGCTTTATCCCTATAAACATTACCATAGTATGATGTATTTCGCCAATTTTAACAATAAAGAGGCCCTTTATTATCTTACATTTCATAAGCAATGAACTTGCCATTTTCATACAACGATTTATATATTATTTTATCATTCTGAATTTTCTAAGTAAATAAGACTACCCTATATTTTTGTACATAAAAAAAGGTTACCAAATCGGCAACCTCCTCTTCTTACATTACATAAATTCAGCAACAAGCTCATCAAACATTTTCTGATCCATATTTAAATCAGATTTCACTAAAGGCTCTTCACTATAGCCTTTAACAAGTTCTTGATATGATGGCTGCTTAGTATTTTGATAAATTAACCCTGTTACTAAACCGTTATTTTCCATTAAAGTTTGCATAGCCATCATGCGATTAGATGGATCATATCCCTCTACTGTACTTAGTTTCGTTAAATTCTCTTTAAACCAATCGTAAGTATTTACTTTATTGTAAGTAACACATGGGCTAAATACGTTAATTAATGAAAATCCTTTATGGTTAATACCAGCTTCAATAATTTGTGTTAATTCTTTTAAATCACTCGAAAAGCTTTGCGCCACAAATGTCGCACCAGCTGTTAAGGCCATTTCCATTACATTTAGTGATGGTTCAATTGAACCTTGTGGTGTGCTTTTCGTTTTAAATCCAGCTTCACTACGTGGTGAAGTTTGCCCTTTTGTTAATCCGTAAATTTGGTTATCCATTACGATGTACGTAATGTCGATATTACGACGAATAGAATGGATTGTATGACCCATACCAATCGCAAATCCATCACCGTCACCACCTGAAGCGATAACTGTTAAATCACGATTTGCCATTTTCACACCTTGCGCAATTGGAAGGGCACGACCATGAATACTATGCACACCATATGAATTAATATAACCTGAAATACGGCCTGAACAGCCGATACCAGAAATAACAGCAAGTTCATCTGGATTTAGGCCAACGTTAGCTGCCGCACGTTGAATTGCAGCTTGCACTGAGAAGTCTCCGCAACCTGGGCACCAGTTTGGCTTTACACTGTTACGAAAGTCCTTAAATGTTGCCATTTAATACAACCCCTTTTTTGCATTCGTTGTAAATCTCTTTCGGCAAGAATGGGTTTCCATCATATTTTAAAAGACTAGAAATTTTCTCACCATTACCAAGATTCATTTTCATAATGTTAGCAAGCTGACCTGTTGCATTGTTTTCTACTACTACAACACGCTTCGCCTTTTTCACAAGTGGATCGATTTCAGCTGTTGGGAACGGGTGAATTAAACGCACATGAGCATGGTTTACTTTCATACCCTCTTGTTCTAAACGCGTCATTGCCTCTTCGATCGCACCACGAGTTGAGTTAAATCCAACAAGCAATACGTCTGCTTCTTCATGCTTAACATTTTTATAAACAGGGGTATTAAACTTCAAGTTCTCCATTTTACGGAAACGTTTGTCCATTTGATCTTTACGGTTTATTGCTGATTCCGATGGTTTTCCAGTTTCATCATGTTCTACACCTGTAACATGGTGAACACCATTTTTCATACCAGGTAAAACACGTGGTGAAACGCCGTCTTCTGTTACTTCATAACGCTTGAAGTATGCTTTATTTTCACGTTCTGGTAATTCTACTTCTAAATCAAGCTTACCACGACGAATTTCCACTTTATCTAATTTAAGTGGTTCTACTGTTTGTTTTCCTAAAGAAAGCTGTAAATCTGTTAAGAAAATAACAGGAACTTGATATTCTTCAGATAAGTTAAATGCCTCTACAATGTCATAGAAAGCTTCTTCAACTGTACTTGGCGCCATTACGATTTTTGGAATTTCACCATGCGTACCGTAAATCATCGCCATTAAGTCAGACTGTTCTTGCTTAGTTGGTAATCCTGTACTTGGGCCGCCACGTTGTGTATCAACAATTACTAATGGAGTTTCTGTAATACCTGCTAAACCGATTGCTTCCATCATTAATGAAAGACCTGGACCAGCAGATGCCGTTAATGTACGAACACCAGCATAGTTTGCACCGATTGCCATTGTACAAGCTGCGATTTCATCCTCAGTTTGGATTACTGTTCCGCCGACTTTCGGTAATTTTTTAATTAAGTATTCCATAATTTCTGATGCAGGTGTGATTGGGTATGCTGACATAAAACGAGCACCACCAGCTACCGCACCAAATGCGATTGCATCGTTCCCAATCATAAACATGCGTTTTTTACCATCAGCTTTTTCAAGCTGCATCATGTTTACTTTCTCACCTAGTAATTCTTTCATATATTGAGAGCCACGTTTAATTGCGTCCATATTCTTTTGAACGACTTGCTCTCCTTTACGACCAAAGATTTCTTCAACAACATCTAAATAAGCTGTTTCATCTAATCCTAATACTGCACTTGATGCTCCAACAGCAACCATGTTTTTCATTAATGATGTGCCTAATTCTGAAGCAATATCTGTAAACGGTATCACATATAGATTTACATCTGTATTGTCAGGTATTGTTGGATTAAATTTCGCATCCGCAACTACAATTCCACCTGGACGTAGTTCGTGGAAATTAAAATCAATTGTTTCTTGGTCAAAAGCAATTAAAATATCTAAATCATCTGAGATCGCTCGTACTTCTGTTGTACTTACACGAATTTTATTATTTGTATGGCCGCCTTTTATACGTGATGAGAAGTGGCGGTAACCGTATAGATAATATCCTAATCGGTTTAATGCAATACAGAAGATTTCTCCTGTACTTTCAATTCCTTCACCTTGTTGGCCTCCAACTTTCCATGAAAGTTGACTAATCATCTCCTACACCCCTTTTGGCTGCATTCATTGTAGTGTATTTTTTTACAGTAATAGTTTAGCATTTTTTATGCAAATAAACTACAACGGACGCAAATTATGCCTCTTCTGATTTCCCTGAATCTTTAGTATAAAGCTATTTTGTTTTTCATTCTAGTATTAGGTCTTAAAAAAAGCAATAAAATCAAATGAATTAATTTTAATTTTTCTGAATTTTAAACCGAAACTTAAAAACTCATATGTTCTACAAAATTATCATATAAAAATCGTTCTACAGTAGATGTAGCATAGTGTTTACAAAGCTCATTCATTACATTTTCATAATCTCGATAAACTGATACATTTACAACTGTTTCTAAAATCCCATCAAAATCTGAACCAAATCCTATATTGTACTCTCCACCTAATGAACAAATATATTCGATATGTCTTACTATATCTGTTATATTTGCTTCATTTTCATTCGTTAGAAACTGCGGTACAAAAGTGACACCGATCATGCCATTTTTCTTTATAAGAGCTTTAAGTTGTTCATCGTTTAAATTACGTGGGTGCTCGCAAAGTTTCATACAATTTGAGTGGGAAGCAATAGGATTTTTTGCAATCTCTATAACATCCCAAAAACTTCTTTCATTCAGATGAGACACATCAGTCCATACATGTAGCGCATTCAGTTCTTGTACAACCTGTTTACCAAAATTCGTTAAACCCGCCCCACGTGTCTCTAGCGCACCATCAGCTAAGAGATTGGCATAATTCCATGTTAGTCCAAAAGAACGTACTCCTAGGCGATACAACAACCGTAATTTCATTGCTTCTTTTCCAATTACTTCGCATCCTTCTAGTGTTAATATCGCTCCAACCTCGTCCTGTTTTAACATGTTAATATCATCTTTTGTCTGAATAAACTTTACACCTGGTAGGGATAAAATTTCATTATAAAAAATATCTACCATTTGTAATGCTGCTTCAAATCGGTTTTCATATGCCACTGTTTCTGGTACATATATAGCAAAACATTGTATACTTCCTTTTCTTCTCTTTAACTGTTCAAATGTAATATGTAATTGTGAATCATCGTTAAAATTCCTTTTCCCTTGTGCACTCCATAACTGAAGAAGCACGTCACAATGAGCATCAAAAATTTTCATTTTCATTCCTCCATTATAAAAACAACCTGTTTGCATACTGCAAACAGGTTGTTTAAAACTTAACGAGGTTCTACAATTAATTTTATTGCTGTACGCTCTTCGCCATCAATCATAATATCTGTAAACGCTGGGATACAAATCAGGTCCAAACCACTAGGCGCTACAAATCCTCTTGCGATTGCTACTGCCTTTACCGCTTGGTTCAATGCACCTGCACCAATAGCTTGAATTTCTGCTGTTCCGCGTTCGCGAATAACACCTGCAAGTGCACCAGCTACAGAATTAGGGACCGACGTTGCTTTAACTTTTAATATTTCCATTCCGCGTTTCCTCCTCGTTTCTTTAAAAAGTATTAGCAATTATTTCACTTTAACTTATATTCACGAGAAATGGCGCGTATTCCTGCTAAATTTTCGTAATTTTTCTAAAAAATTAAAATATAATAACTTATCTAAAATTTAACGGGAATTTACTCAAAAAATGGTTGATCGTCATTAATTAAAATACGTTCAATTTTCTTTGCTTTTCCTGTATTTGGATCCACATCAATTAACACTGCACTTAATTGCGTTCTACCATTTGTTACTTCAAATCGTACTGGTAAGTTTGTTAAAAACTTCTTCAATACTGCTTCTCTATCCATACCTAATATTCCATCATACGGCCCTGTCATTCCAACATCTGTAATGTATGCCGTTCCGCTTGGTAAAATACGGTTATCTGCTGTAGGGACATGCGTATGCGTACCTACTACTGCTGTAGCACGTCCATCTACATACCAACCTAGCGCTTGTTTTTCACTTGTAGTTTCCGCATGGAAGTCAACAAAGATAATATTCGTACGTTTTTTCGCAATATTAATTAATTCATCCACTTTACGGAATGGACAATCAATCGGAGGAAGGAAAGTACGTCCTTGTAAGTTAATAACTGCAACTTCTGTTCCATTACAGTTCACAAAGATAAGTCCTTTTCCTGGAGTTCCTTCTGGGAAGTTAGCTGGTCTTGCAAGATATTTTGCATCATCGATGAATTCAAATACTTCACGATTATCCCAAGCGTGGTTTCCAAGTGTAACTGCTTGCGCCCCACATTCTAAAAAGTTTCGATATATTTTTTCTGTAATCCCACGGCCACCTGCTGCGTTTTCTCCATTAATGATTGTTACTGTAGGTGTATATTTTTTCTTTAATGCCGGTACGTATTGTTGAATCATACCTCTACCAGGAGATCCTACTACATCCCCAACAAATAATATTCTCATATGTCTTACCCTTTCTATGTACTGCATTTTTTATTGCTATAGCATCAAGTAAATTCCTTATAATATGTTTATTATAAGTTTGTTTCACTTTTATACTATATAACTAACTGTCTTTATTTTATCCAATTCCAACACAAAAAAATAAAGTGGTGTTTCACCACTTTATTTTGCGTATTCCACTGCACGTGTTTCACGAATAACAGTTACTTTAATATGTCCTGGGTAATCCAGTTCATTTTCAATACGTTTTCGGATATCACGAGCTAAACGATGAGCTTCTAAGTCATCGATTGTATCTGGTTTTACCAAAATACGAACTTCACGTCCTGCTTGAATTGCAAATGACTTTTCAACGCCTTCATAAGACTCTGAAATCTCTTCTAACTTTTCAAGACGACGAATATAGTTTTCAAGTGTTTCACTACGAGCTCCCGGTCTTGCAGCTGATAAAGCATCTGCTGCTGCAACTAAAACTGCAATGATAGAAGTTGGTTCTGTGTCACCATGGTGAGATGCGATACTGTTTATAACTACAGGATGCTCTTTATATTTCGTTGCAAGTTCAACACCAATTTCAACGTGGCTTCCTTCTACTTCATGGTCAATCGCTTTTCCGATATCATGTAATAGACCTGCACGTCTTGCTAGTTTTTCATCCTCGCCAAGCTCTGCCGCCATAAGTCCAGTTAAATATGCAACTTCCATAGAGTGTTTTAAGACGTTTTGACCATAACTTGTACGGTATTTTAAACGACCTAAAATTTTAATTAAATCTGGATGTAATCCATGAACACCCACTTCAAACGTTGTTTGCTCTCCGACTTCGCGAATATACTCGTCCACTTCACGTCTTGATTTTTCGACCATCTCTTCAATACGCGCTGGGTGAATACGTCCGTCCTGTACTAGTTTATCAAGAGCGATACGAGCTGTTTCACGACGAATTGGGTCGAATCCAGAAAGGATTACTGCCTCTGGTGTATCATCGATAATTAAGTCAATACCCGTTAACGTTTCTAACGTACGAATATTACGACCTTCACGCCCGATAATACGTCCCTTCATTTCGTCATTTGGAAGATTTACAACCGAAACGGTTGTTTCAGCAACATGATCAGCTGCACATCTTTGCATTGCAAGAGATAAAATCTCTTTTGCTTTCTTATCCGCTTCTTCTTTCGCGCGAACTTCACTCTCTTTTACCATAACAGCGATTTCATGAGAAACTTCACTTTCTACTTTACCAAGAATAATTGCTTTCGCTTGTTCGCGTGTCAGATTGGAAATGCGCTCTAATTCTGTTTGTTGCTTTTGAACTAACTCTCCCACTTTGCTTTCCAACTCTTCAATCTGTTGTTGTCTCGCTACAAGAGATTCCTCTTTCTTCTCTAACTGTTGCTCGCGTTTATCGAGCGTTTCGTCTTTACGATCAAGGTTCTCTTCTTTTTGCATTAAACGATTTTCTTGTTTTTGTAATTCGCTTCTACGGTCACGAATTTCTAATTCAGCTTCTGTACGAAGTGTATGAATTTCATCCTTTGCTTCTAAAAGCGCTTCTTTCTTAAGTGCTTCAGCATCACGATTCGCTTCGTCTAAAATACGTCTCGCTTCATTAGCCGCACCATTAATCTTCGCTTCAGCAATAGACTTTCGAACAAAAAAGCCAACAACTGCACCGACTGTTGCAAGCAAAATGGAGATGAGTATCCAAACTGTACTCGTCATGATTTCACCTCCCCTTGCTATGAATGAAAAAAGACTGTCGGCATGTACATTGAATTACAACATACAGCAAAGACCGTCGTCCCGCTTTTTTAAGGGACTTTCTTCATTTCACAATTAAAATGTCATATTATTATTTCGGTAAGATTTAAACCTTACTCCGAATATTACTTCTCTTCTTGAGAAGAGTATATTGTATATAAGAAAAAATATACATTCTCATTGTATCTATCGTAATTTTCATTGTCAAGCGTTGTCTACTTTTACTTTCTTTGCCTTCAGCCTTGAATGTGACCTAAATTTTAAAAGTAAGGAGCCTACTATACTGGAAAACCTTAGTAATTCCCATTTCTTTTACTTAAAATATTTATATATCCCTCTTTACACAACGCATTTGAAGTAAAAAAATATTTTTTATCTATAGTATTATGCTCCTTAATAGTAGATAAAAAAAATAAAAGACACGAGGCCGTGTCTTTTATTTTTTTAATCAAGAAGAGTTGAATCTTCTGCGCCCTCAGCACCAGAATCTTCACTAATTCCGTGATGCTCACGAATAAAGAAAGCAATTTCTTCTCTTAAATCTGTATTTTCTTTTAAGAACTGCTTCGAATTTTCACGACCTTGTCCTAGGCGTTCTTCATTATAAGAATACCAAGCACCGCTCTTTTGAACGATATCAAGCTCAGAAGCCATATCCAAGATTTCACCTTCTCTTGAAATACCTTCTCCGTACATAATATCAACTTCAGCAACACGGAATGGTGGTGCTACTTTATTTTTCACTACTTTTACTTTTGTTTTATTACCAACGATGTCGTTACCTTGCTTTAATTGCTCCGCACGACGCACTTCAAGACGAACAGTTGAATAGAATTTCAACGCACGACCACCTGGAGTTGTTTCTGGGTTTCCGAACATAACCCCAACTTTTTCACGAATTTGGTTAATAAAGATTGCAATTGTTTTTGATTTGTTGATTGCTCCTGAAAGCTTACGAAGTGCTTGTGACATTAAACGTGCTTGTAAACCTACGTGTGAGTCACCCATGTCGCCTTCAATCTCTGCTTTCGGTACAAGAGCTGCTACAGAGTCAATTACGATAATGTCAACCGCACCACTTCGTACAAGTGCTTCCGCGATTTCTAATCCTTGCTCCCCTGTATCAGGCTGTGATAATAGTAATTCATCTATGTTAACGCCTAATTTTTGTGCATATACAGGATCCATTGCGTGCTCCGCATCGATGAATGCTGCTTGTCCACCTTGACGTTGTACTTCTGCAATTGCATGTAATGAAACTGTCGTTTTACCTGAACTTTCAGGTCCGTAAATTTCGATAATACGGCCACGTGGATATCCGCCTACCCCTAGTGCCACATCAAGTGCTAAAGAACCACTAGAAACCGTAGAAACTCTACGCTCCGCTTGTTCTCCTAATTTCATAATTGAACCTTTACCGAATTGCTTCTCTATTTGTTTTAACGCCATATCTAACGCTGCTTGACGATCACTCATTCAAAATTCCTCCTTAACTGAATTGCTAATCTTATTATACCTATTTTCAATTCAATTTGCCAACAAAAATCGAACATTTATTCGATTTTTTTATTTTCTATCAAATAATATCTAAATTTAACCGTAAAAAAACTAGAAGAAACTTATATCTCTTCTAGCTTTTTATATAAATGATAAAATCCATATTTTGCTGTTCGTTCTCTAATTTGTTGACGACTTCCGCTTAAATTAAGAGGAAAGACTACAGTTGGTTCATCCTTAATCGAAAGCCCAACAAATACTGTTCCTGGTTCTTTCTGTTCTGAAGCATCTGGCCCTGCTACCCCAGTGAAACTAATTCCAATATCCGCTTTTAGTACATCCTTAACATTTTCAGCAAGATAACGAGCACATTCTTTACTAACTGCACCATCAGTATGCAACACTTCTTCAGGCACACGTAAAACATATTGCTTCACATCATTATGATAACAAATGACACCGCCTTTAAACACAGAAGAAACACCAGCGTTTTCAGTTACTTGATTTCCAAAAAGACCACCTGTTAAACTTTCTGCACACGCTAAAGTTAACCCTTTTCTCTTCAATAACTCGATTGCCTTATAATGCAAAAATTCTTGGTCATATCCGTAGAAAAATTCTCCTACTCTTTCTAAAATCAAATCTTCCACATGTTGAATTAGTTTCTCCGCTTCGCTAACATTTTGATGCTTAGCGGTTAAACGTAATGTCACTTCTCCATCATTTGCTAACGGGGCAATTGTTGGGTTTGTTTGTCCATCAATTAAATCTTGAACTTTCACCTCTAATTGGGACTCCCCAATGCCGAAGAAACGAAGCACACGAGAATAAATGTTTTCTCCTGTTGTAAAATTACGTAAAAAAGGCTCTACGTAACTTACATACATTGGTTTCATTTCTTTTGGCGGCCCTGGTAATAAAATATAAACTTTTCCGTTCTTATTTACCCCCATACCCGGCGCCATACCGTGGTCATTTGCAAATACTGTTGCTCCATTTAAAACGAGCGCTTGCTTTTTATTATTCTCCGTAAATTCACGGCCTGTACGCTTAAAGTAATTACTTATTAAGGCTAATGCCTTTTCATCATACACAAGCTCTTCATCTAAACTAGCAGCTATCGTTTCTTTCGTTAAATCATCTTTTGTCGGTCCTAATCCACCTGTAAAAATAAGTATATCAGCACGTTCTTCCGCAGCTTCAATCGCCTTTTGCAATCGCTTATTATTATCACCAACAACAGTATGATAGTACACGTTAATTCCGATTGAAGCTAACTTTTCAGATAAAAACTGGGCATTTGTATTTGCAATTTGTCCAAGTAATAATTCAGTTCCAACCGCAATAATCTCAGCATTCATCCCAATTCCCCCATAAACTTCTATTTTGAGTTTACAAAAGCAGCTCTATTTTTCCAGAAATAATCCCATCCTGAAATAACAGTAAAGATTAATGCAATCCATATGAAGATATCCGCAACTGGAATATGGATTAAATTTAAAGGTACATCGTGTAATAAATATGCTGCAATCGCAATAATTTGTGTCCATGTCTTAATTTTTCCTAGCTGGTTTGCTGCAACTACTTCCCCTGTTCCAGCAAGTACAAGACGTAAACCAGTTACCGCAAACTCACGACTGATAATTACAATAACAATCCAAGCCGGTACATATTGCATCTCTACCAATGTAATAAGTGCTGCCGAAACAAGTAATTTATCAGCTAACGGGTCAAGAAACTTCCCTAAATTCGTTACAAGATTATATTTTCTTGCGTAATGTCCATCAATCCAATCTGTAGCTGAAGCAATGATAAAGATAAGTGCCCCCACTAAATGTTGAATCGGTAAATCAACATCACCAATTTTGTATGAACCCCAATCAAAGGGTGCTAACATAATTACCATAAAAATTGGAATTAAGAAGATTCTAGATATTGTAATTTTATTTGGTAAATTCACAGCTATTCCTCCATCATATCAAAAACATTTGTTCATCGAAAAAAAGTCATCGAAGCGATGACTGTTATTGTGCAGGTTGCTCTATCCCTTGGTTTTTTATCACCAATCTTTGGTGAAGTTCTTTTTCTGGATCCAATGGATAAGCGACCACTTGGCCATTCAGTTTAACTTCAACATTCGTTGCATTTCCAATATTAAGTCGCACTTCTTTTAATGTTGATACATCACGTTTTTCTATTTGGCCCTCTTGTACTGTAGCGTTTAGAATCACATTCCCAGCATCATCTTTAACATCTACATAACTCGCACCTTTACCCGATAATTCCAGTTCTAATGTTTTATTATTATGAATTTCCAAAGTAGATACTTTTCCAGTTGTTCCAACTACTTTCACTTCTTGCTGTCCAGTTGGTTGTGCTGGTTGCTCCTCTTTCTTTGGTCCTTCTTTCTTTGGTTCCTCTTTTTTTGGCTCTTCCGCTTTCACTTCATCTTTCTTCGTATCTAACGGAGAATCTTTCGCTTTTTGAACTTCAATTTTCTCACTTTGAGCGCTCGGAACTTTTTCATCATCTTTTCCAGTTAACGCTTGAAACACAAACCAGATTACCACTCCAACTGCAATTACTAACAGCGCAACTAAGATTTTCGGCATGTGATCTGCAATTGGCCATGATGAAGATTTTTGCATTGTTTCTTGTGTTTTTTGTCCCGTTGATACTTGTGGAACTTCACGCTTTTCAGATTGTGGTATCGTACTCTGATGTTCTACGAGCAGTTCCTCTCCATTTAATCCAACCGCATCTGCGTATTGTTTAATGAATGCACGCGCATAAAAAGCTCCTGGCAATACATCATAATTGCCTTCTTCAATTGCCACTAAATGGCGTTTTTGAATTTTTGTAATCTCATGCAGCTGATCAATAGACAAGCCTTTCGCTTCTCTTGCTTCTTTCAGCTTTTGTCCCAATTCCGTCACTACTAACACCTCAATATTTCTTTAAAAGTCAAACATAGAGAAATTATTTTGCGTACCTTGCTCAATTTCATCTACTAAATTATATTGAATTTCTTCATCATAATCGTTACGCAACTCGATAATATAATCAAAATCATCCAATGTGTATTCTGACTGACTCACAAATACATCAGGATGTTCTACAACTTTCGTTGCAGGCAATCTCATAATTTCACGAACGAGCTGCCAATGTCTTTCGTTAGCACGCTTCGTTGACACAATTCCATCTAGGATGAAAATATTGTCATCGCTATACTCATCTTCAATTAATTGACTACGAACAGTTTGCTTAATAAGAGTAGATGATACAAATAACCACCTTTTATTTGCACAAACACTTGCAGCAACAATGGATTCTGTTTTTCCGACACGAGGCATTCCGCGTATCCCAATTAGTTTATGGCCTTCTTTTTTCATAATTTCTGCCATAAAGTCTACAAGTAAGCCTAATTCATCACGCACAAATCGAAATGTTTTCTTATCATCTGCATCTCGTTGTATGTACCTACCATGTCTAACCGCTAGCTTATCTCTTAGCTTGGGCGGACGATATTTCGTTACCGTTATGTTATCCATCGTATTTAAAATTGATTCAAGTCTAGAGATTTGCTCTTGATTATCACACATAAGAAGTAACCCACGTCGTGCATTATCTACACCATTAATTGTGACAATATTAATGCCGAGCATACCGATTAACGAAGAAACGTCACCAAGCAAGCCAGGTCGGTTTTTATGTATTTCATATTCAAAATACCATTCAATCATCCAAGATCACTCCCCTTGCTTACTTTACACCTACGTACTATATTATATGATTTCACCTTAATAGGGAAGCTAAATGTATAATCTACCCTGTGTAATTATTATACAAAAAAAGTAGAGAGGAGAATCTCCTCTCTACTTTTACTTATGTTGTACGAACTTAACCATTAAATTTGCAATTGTATGTTGCTCCTGTTCATCAGCAACTTTCCAAAGCTCAGCTAATAATTTCTCTTGGTCATTGCGTCCTTCTACCTCATTAGCAAGATAGTCGCCAACACGAAACGCCATATCTGATACCGCACCGCCATCTAAACCTTTGTCTTGCGCTTGCTCTAAACGTTCTCCTAAAAAGCTCTTCCACTGATCAAAATTATCTAATACTGACATAATTAAGCACCTCACTATTGAGTAATAAAATCATCCTTAATTTGTGCAACTATTCATTTTTTATGTAAGAATTTTTTAGCAGTGCCAACCGCCATTCACTCCGATAATTTGTCCAGTTATGTAAGACGCTCCTGGTGATACGAGGAATGAAACTGTTGTCGCTACTTCTTCTGGTAATCCTATTCTACCTAATGGTATATCTTCAGCAATTCCCATTTTATCTTCTTCAGAAAAAACACTTAACATTTCCGTTTCAATTGCTCCTGGTGCTACTGCATTCACACGTAATCCACTTAAAGAAACTTCTTTCGCTAAAGCTTTCACATATGAATTTTGTGCCCCTTTTACCATTGAATAAAGCACTTCACAAGAAGCCCCTATTTGTCCCCATATAGATGAAACAATTACAATATTACCACTTCTTCTCCCGATCATAGGCGGAAGTGCCATAGAAAGTAATTTATATACGTTCTTCACTTGAAGTTCTACCATATAATCCAATTCATCGTTTGTTACATCTGTTACTAGTCCAAAAATACTCTTCCCAGCTGCGTATACAATAACATCAATAGGATGTTCAATTTGTCCCCACAATTGCTCTGCTCCATCACTAGAAGCTAAATTCGCTTGAACAGGGATAACTTCTCCCCATGCCTTCTGCAATTCCAATACCTTTTCTTCACTGTTATTGTAATGAACATAAACTGTATATCCATCTTGAATTAATTGTTTCGAAATAGCAGAGCCAATTCCTCCGCTCCCTCCAGTTACTAACGCATACTTTTTCATAAAGTCCCTCTCTTATCTCTACAAGTTCAATTTTCACATAACTAAATAATACCCTCATCTTACAATTTTTCAATGATAAGATGAGGGTATCTTTTTAATTTTATTTTTTCGGTAACACCTGACAAATACTCATTTTGTCTTCTGATAACAATAATTTCGCTACTTCTTGTAAGTCTTGAACGGTTAGTCCTTCTAATACAGTCAATGCGTCAAATAGGCTAGATTCATTAAACGCGTATCGTGTAAATTGATTTGCAATATATTCTGGTGAATTCAACGAGCGTAAAAAACCACCAATTTTCTTTTTCTTCACTCGTTCTAATGCCGCCGCATCTAATTGATCATAATCTGTTTTTAATAAAATATCTTTTAAACGATTTGCCAATTCATCAGGTTGTTTCGTATCACCGCCAACCATTGCAAAACCGAAGTTATTTTCTTCTGTATAGTCATACGAGAATGAATCATCAATAAGCCCTTCATTATATAAAGTTTCGTAATGAACAGAACTTTTCCCAAATAAATAATCTAAGAGTAACGTAAGCGCAATTTCTTGTTTTAAAAGCGCTTGCCCCTTTTCCTTTAAATTAGTCGCTTTAATACCAACTAAACATTTCGGTGTTTGCACAGGCATTGAAATAATTTTTTTCTTTTCATTTACCTCATTTGGTTCTTCTTCAAATGAACGCACAATTTCTGGCTGGTTTTTATAATCTTTTTTCGCTTGATTTTCACGTACTAAATCCATTGTTTTCTCTGGATCAATTGCACCCACAACAAATAATAACATATTGCTCGGATGATAAAATGTTTCATAACATTCATACAATAAATCTTTCGTAATTTTACTAATAGATTCGATTGTCCCTGCAATATCAATTTTAATTGGGTGTTTTACAAACAAGCTATCAATTAACCCGAAGTACAAACGCCAATCTGGGTTATCTTGATACATTTGAATTTCTTGCCCAATTATCCCCTTCTCTTTTTCAACCGTTTTTTCAGAGAAATAAGGCTCTTGCACGAAGTTTAGCAATGTATTTAAATTTTGTTCTACGTTTGAAGTACATGAAAAAAGGTAAGCTGTTCGTGTAAAGGATGTAAAAGCATTTGCCGATGCTCCTTGTTTACTAAACAATTGGAAAGCATCATGATCTTCTTTTTCAAATAATTTATGCTCAAGAAAATGTGCAATTCCATCAGGCACACGAATCATTTCTTCTTTCCCTAATGGTACAAATGTATTATCTACAGAACCATATTTCGTCGTAAACGTCGCAAATGTTTTATTAAATCCTTGTTTCGGTAAAACATATACATCTAATCCATTAGGAAGTTTTTCATAATAGAGTGTTTCTTTTAATTGCTCATAAACAATTTTCTCCATTTACTCTCCCTCCGTTCCTTGTAAAAAGTAAATTGTATCTAGTTCAATATTTTTAGCAACTTTTACAATTTCTTCTTTCGTCACACTTTCTATACCTGTAAGCCATTCTTCAACTGGACGTGTACGATCTGAAATAATACCATGATATAGCATTTCTACAAAGCCACGTGGTGTATCAATTGCCTCTAATATTTGATTTTGGATGACACTTTTTGTTTGATGTATTTCTTCTTCAGAAAACTCTCCGTTTTGCATCGCAAGCATTTGTTCTTTAATAATCTCAACTGCTTTTTCATAATTTTTCGCTTCGATTCCTGACATAACAAATAATAAACCTTTATGACTTTCAAAGCGCGATGCTGCATAGTACGCTAAACTATTTTTTTCACGCACATTTACGAATAACTTCGAATGAGAAAAGCCACCAAACAATCCATTGAACAATTGCAATGCAAAATAATCTTCATCTTTATATGTGACAAATGTACGATAACCGATGTGTAATTTACTTTGTTTTAATTCTTGTTTTTCAACAACTTCTTTTTCTTCATTATTTCGTCTATGAAGGAGTACATTTCTTTCTCTCACTGGACGAGTTGAAATAGAAAAATACTTACTTACAAGATCAACGGCGTTTTCTGAAATATCACCAATAATATATAGATCCATTTCATCTTCCGCTAACACCTTTTGATAATATTGATACAAACTTTCATTTGTAATAGACATAACACTCTCTTTTTTTCCATTTGCACTTAAACGATACGGTTCTACTTTGCACATTTCTTCAATTAAACGCTCGTTTGCATAACGCATTTTATCATCATAAGTAGCTTCAATTCTCTGTAACAGTGCTCTTTTTTCACTTTCTACGATAGAAGATAGGAAACCGTTCCCCTCCGTTGCTGGATGTAACACAATATCTGACAACATAGAAAGCGCTTTTTCAAATAACGGTGGTGCATCATGTAAATAAACTTCATTTGCAATGTCTACATAAATGGAGATAATATGGTCTTCCCCTTTTTTACTTACATCTACCGCTAAAGAAGATCCGTATAATTCTTCTAAATATTGACGAAGACGAATTACAGAAGGTAATTTTTCTGTCGCACTTTGCAATACGTATGGCAATAGGGCACGCTCTGTCACCGTCTCCTCATTTAAAGGCGCTTTAAAACGAAATACAAAGGTATTCGTTTTATATTTATCAGTCGGAATAATATGTACGCGCAAACCACCTAACTCATGTAGTTGTTGTTCCATTAGTTTCATTTATAGCCCTCCTTTACGTATATAGGAATATTCCTCTTCAATATACAGTTTTTAGAAATAAAAAATCAACTTTTCTCCCTTATTATGCTTACATATGATTCTTTCTAAAAACTTTAATATGTAAGGAACATAGTAAAATTCCGTATTAAATATATTCTATGTAAAAAAGCCCACACTAATGTGCGAGCTTTTTTATACTTATAAAATACTTATCGTTTTCCTTTTTCATAAGGAGTTCCTAAAGCTTTCGGAGCTTCAGAACGACCTACAAAACCGACAAGCGCTAATATTGTGAATATATATGGTAATATCGTTAATAAAACACTTGGAATTTGATCTAATACAGGGATTGTTCCGCCCGTTACACTTAGAGATTGCGCAAAACCAAAGAATAGAGCTGCACCTAGTGCGCCTAGTGGATTCCACTTTCCAAAAATCATAGCAGCTAAAGCTAAGAAACCTTGTCCTGTAATAGTTGCCCCTGAGAAGTTATTAGAAATTGACATTGCAAAAATCGCTCCACCAATTCCAGCAAACACTCCTGAAATACAGACTCCAATATAGCGCATTTTATATACGTTAATCCCCATCGTATCCGCTGCCATTGGGTGTTCACCAACAGCACGTAGACGAAGACCGAACGGTGTTTTATAAATAACATACCAAACAACGAATGCTAAAATAATGGCAATATATGACGTTATTGGTACGTTCGAGAAAAATATTTTCCCTAAAACCGGAATATCCGAAAGGCCTGGAATATCAATCTTTTCAATACGATACTGAATAAAGTCAGTCTGCCCTTTATCAAAAATCTTCTTAATTGCAAATACTGTTAAACCAAGAGATAAGAAGTTAATGGCTACACCACTTACAACTTGATCTGCTCGGAATGTAATAGAAGCTACCGCATGAAGTAATGCAAATAACCCACTACCAATTGCCGCAAATAGTAACGCAATCCACGGAGTCATCGTTCCCCAAGTATCACCCATTAATAAGTTTGTAACGACTCCAATAAATGCACCAAATAGCATTAGTCCTTCTAATCCGATATTTACAACACCCGATCGTTCACTAAATACACCACCTAGTGCTGTGAAAATGATAGGTGCCGATGTATATAACGTACCCGTCACAAGAATGGCTAATATATCTAAAAAGCTCATTTATTTCCCCTCCTTGCTCATGCGTGTAAGCGCCCATCTTAACACATAACTACATGCAACAAAGAAGATGATACATGCAATAATTACATTAATAAGCTCTGACGGTACATCTGCCTCAAAGTTCATTTGAGGGGAAGCACTTTTCAAACCACCAAATAATAAAGCTGAAAGGATTATACCAAACGGATTATTCCCTCCAAGTAATGCTACGGCAATCCCATCAAATCCTACTCCTGTAAACGAAGACATCGCTGTCATACTCTGGAATGTCCCTAATCCTTCCATCGCTCCACCAATCCCCGCAAATGCACCAGCAATTGTCATGGAGAATACTACATTACGAGAAACTTTCATACCTGCATATTGAGAAGCATGCTGATTAAATCCTACTGACTTTAATTCGTAACCTAAAGTTGTTCGATCTAATAAGAACCACATTAAAATAGCGATTAAAATTGCTACAATAATTCCCCAGTGTAGACGTGAACCATCAGTAATAGAAGCAAGCCAGTCTGAAGATAGTGAAGCACTCTCTTTAATATCATACGTTTTGTCATTACCCGCATGTAAGAAACGCTTAATAATGTCATACGTTACATACAACGCGATATAGTTCATCATAATAGTTACAATAACTTCATTCACTTGAAACTTCCCTTTTAAGTATCCCGGAATGAAGCCCCAAATTCCGCCTACCAATGCTGCAAATAAAATAGATAATGGAATATGAAGGAAAGCTGGTAGTGAGACTGCATAACCGAACCAAACCGCTGCAAGCCAACCAACTAACAATTGACCCTCTACCCCGATATTAAATAAACCTGTACGAAATGCAAATGCCACCGATAAGCCAGCAAGAATAAGCGGTATCATTGTACGAAGCGTTTCACCAATCGCACTTGCGCTGCCGAACATTCCTGTCCAAAGTGCACTATAACCAACAATTGGATCATAGCCACTAACTAGCATTACAATCGCTCCTACAAGTAAGCCGAAAATAACGGATAGTACTGGGACTAAAATATTTATCGTTCGTTCTGTTAAAAGCTTTTTAGCCATTTGTACCCACCTGCTCCTTCTTTGTTCCTCCAGCCATTAACAATCCCAGCTGTTGTTCATTCGTTTCTTTCGCATCAACTATTGCTACAATTTCCCCTTCATAAATAACAGCAATTCGATCGCTAACATTTAAGATTTCATCTAACTCTAATGATAAAAGTAATACACCTTTTCCTTTATCCCTTTGCTCTATTAATCTCTTATGAATAAATTCAATTGCTCCTACATCTAAACCACGTGTTGGCTGTGCCGCAATTAATAAATCTGGATTTCGGTCTACTTCACGTGCAATAATTGCTTTTTGTTGATTCCCCCCAGATAGAGCGCGTGCTAACGTTTGCTCACCAGGTGTACGCACATCAAACTGTTCAATAAGAGCCTTTGCTTTTTCTGTAATTTTGCTGAAATTTAAAATCCCTTTCTTTGAAAATGGATTTTTATAATACGTTTGCAGAACTATATTATCTCTAACAGAAAAATCAAGAACGAGTCCGTGTTTATGACGATCTTCTGGAATATGACCAATTCCTTCTTCTGTTATTCTTCTAACAGGCCAATTTGTTATTTCTTTTCCTTTAATTGCAATAGAACCTGACTCAACTTTTCGTAAACCAGTAATTGCTTCTATTAATTCACTTTGTCCGTTTCCATCAATCCCTGCAATCCCAACAATTTCCCCCGCACGAACAGTTAAGTCAAGGCCTTTTACAGCAGGTAGTTGACGTGCATCGTGAACAACAAGGTTTGCAATTGAAAGTACCTCTTCTTTTGGCTTCGCGTCTATTTTTTCTGTTTTAAAATTCACTTGACGTCCGACCATTAATTCTGCAAGTTTATTTTCATCCGTATTTGCAACGTCAACCGTTCCAATCCCTTTTCCTTTACGAATAATCGTACAACGATCGCAAACTTCCATAATTTCTTTCAACTTATGTGTAATAAGAACAATAGATTTTCCTTCTTGCACAAGCTTTTTCATAATTTGAATTAGCTCATGAATTTCTTGCGGTGTTAACACAGCTGTTGGTTCATCAAATATTAAAATTTCTGCACCGCGGTAAAGAGTTTTCAAAATCTCAACACGCTGCTGCATACCAACTGAAATATCCTGTATTTTCGCATATGGATCTACAGATAAACCGTATTGTTCAGACAGTTTTTGAATTTCTTTAGCAGCTTCCTCAACAGCAATTTTCCCTTTTTTCTTCGGTTCATTTCCGAGAATAATATTCTCTGTAACTGTAAAATTATGAACAAGCATAAAGTGTTGATGGACCATTCCAATACCAAGGTCATTTGCTATATTCGGATTTGTGATTTTTACAGGTTTACCTTTAATTTTAATTTCACCCTGCTCTGGTTGGTACAAACCAAATAGTACATTCATCAATGTGGATTTCCCTGCACCATTTTCTCCAAGTAAAGCATGTATCTCACCCTGCTTTACTTGCAGCGTAATATCATCATTCGCTACAATGCCTGGGAATACTTTCGTAATGTTATTCATCTCAATTACGTATTCCATTGTGTTCCTCCTTTTAACAGGGAACATTCCCTATTACACTATTAACTTATTAAGCAATTCGGAAGTTTTATACATACAAAGGTTAGTTCTATGAACTAACCTTTGCTATTTCTCTATTTATTTTTTTAGAGAAGCTTCATATTCTTTATACTCTTTATCTGTAGCTGGCACTTTAATTTCACCGGCTGTAATTTTCTTTTCAAGCTCTTCTACTTTTGTTAAAATTTCAGGGTTAACTTTTTTCACGTTATCAGTTGTTTTTGAAATACCAATACCGTCATCTTTTAAGCCAAACTCTTCAATTTTCCCGCCTTTTAAATTCCCATCTTTTGCTTCTTTAGCTACTTTTTCTACTGCTACATCAACACGTTTAATCATTGAAGTTAATGTTACATTTTCAGGCATACCTTCTTGATGTTGGTCACGGTCAACACCGATTACCCAAACATTTTCACCTTTTTTCTTACGGTTTTTCGCTTCTGTGAACACACCGTTACCTGTACCACCAGCAGCATGATAAATTACGTCTACGCCTTGACCATACATTGCTGAAGCAAGAACTGTACCTTTTTCAGGCTTATCGAATGCTTCTGCATATTCAGATACGATTTCAATGTTTGGATTTACTGCCTTTGCACCAGCTTTAAATCCATTTTCAAATTTACTAATTAAATCACTTTTCATTCCACCAACAAATCCTACTTTATTCGATTTTGTTGACATAGCTGCTACCGCACCTACAAGGAATGATCCTTCATGATCTTTAAACGTAATACTCGTTACGTTCGGTGCATCTACAACAGTATCTACGATTGCAAATTGTTGTTTTGAAGATTCTTTTGCTACTTCTTTAATTGCACCTTCTAATTTATAACCAATTCCGAATGTTAAATCATATTTATCTTTTGAGAATTTTTTTAAATTCGGAATATAATCAGCTTCTTTTTCAGACTGAAGGTAACGATAATTTGTCTTTTCTTTTAAACCATTATCTTTACCAAACTTTTGTAACCCTTCCCAAGAAGATTGGTTAAATGACTTATCATCAACGCCCCCAACATCCGTTACGAGACCAACCTTGAAGTCTTTATTGTCTTTCGTGTCTTTCTTGTCACTGCTCGCCTTATCCGAGTTACCACATGCACCTAAAACTGTACTTGCTGCTAAAGTTAATGATAATAAAAGGCCTGCTTTTTTCTTCATACTAGAAACCCCTCCAAAAATGATATATATTTATTTATTCTTACGCTGCTGTTCCTTACTTCTTGCTGTCACCTCCCTAAAAAGGAATTTACCTACATACGCTTTCTTAATACGTGGAAGCTAAATTTATCAGCTCTAAAGTAATTGATAGAATATAAGATTGGCTCATCATTTTGATCATAGTGCATTTGTTTTAATACAAGCAGTGCTGTTTCAGGCTCACATTCTAAAATTGGTGAGATTTTAGGGTGATAGCCAATTGGCTCAATGTGAGCAACCGCATATGTTATGCGCTTATGCGTGTTATTATGTATCACCGTTAATAATGATTCCTCATTGTAACCCGATAAGTCTGGCAATATTTCTTTTGCAAGTTTATCGATACAATACACAACAGGTTCCCCATCTGCTGTACGCACGCGTTCAATCATCACTGCATTAAAACCATCTTCACTATTAAACTTCTCTTTTTCCTCTTCTGTTAAAGTTGTAGTAGATGATGATAAAAAGATTGTTCCTGGTGTTTTCCCCACACTAGAAATCATATCTGTAATACTAGAAAGTTGTTCTATTCCAGAAGAAAATAATGGCTTTGCATTTACAAATGTCCCTACACCATGTCTACGAATGACAACATTTTCTTCTTCTAAAATACGCAACGCTTCCCTTAAAGTCGCTCTACTTACGCCAAGTTCTTTCGCTAAATCAAACTCTGATGGTAACTTTTGTCGTTCTTTATAAGCGCCATCTTTAATTTTTTCTTTGATGTGATCAATCACCCGTAGATATAGGTGACGACTATCAGATTTTACTGACATAAGACTCCCCCGCATTTCAATTATTCGACCTCTGATGTAAGACTTCTTTTCTCTTTTTTCAACTTACAACATAGTACAAATGACTAAACACCAAAATAAGTGTAATTGTCGAATAAATAATAATAATTTTTTAAAATAAAATTTTCACTCTTTATTGCATAAAAAAAACTTTGCACCATAAACATTCCTCATTTCGAGAAAAAGTTCGGCACAAAGATCCTTTACATCCTTTGTTACACACTTTTCCCCTCATAGTCTAGCAATTCATGGTTGCCAGGTAGAAACTTATGGACCTTATCTCCAAGATTATATGAGGCAGTGATTCTTTTCGAAGTAATCTTACCACTTGCTCTCATACGTGTCAACAAAATCTAACATTTTTCTGCATTAAATATCGAACATTTACATAAAACATACTCAAAGTATTCGCATTCTAAAGGGCACCCCTAAATGTAAGCCCTTTCTTTATCGCTGAGTATAGTATATAACAAAAACACTATATAAAAAAGCCTAATTGTAAAAACAATTAGGCTTTTTTTAAGAACTTTTTTCTTGTACATCATTAATGAGTACTTCTCTCGGTTTACTCCCTTCATACGGACCTACTACACCATTCATTTCCATTGCATCAATTAGGCGAGCAGCTCGCGTATAACCTACTCTAAACCTACGTTGTAACATAGAAACAGATGCTGTTTGCATTTCCACTACAAGTTGAACCGCTTCATCATATAATTCATCTTCTACTTCCTGCTTCGTATCAGGAACATCTTGCGGAATCATATCTTCTTGATATTGTGCTTTTTGCTGTCCAATAACATATTCTACAACTCTCTCAACTTCATCATCTGATAAAAATGCGCCTTGTACACGTACAGGTTTCGATGCACCAATTGGTATAAACAGCATGTCTCCACGACCTAGTAGCTTCTCTGCACCACCACCGTCAAGAATTGTACGAGAATCTGTTTGAGAAGATACAGCGAATGCAATACGTGATGGAATATTTGCTTTAATAACACCCGTAATAACGTCAACTGACGGACGTTGCGTTGCAATAATTAAATGAATACCAGCAGCACGAGCCATTTGCGCTAGACGCATAATCGCATCCTCTACATCAGACGAAGCAACCATCATTAAATCTGCTAACTCGTCCACAATTACTACAATATAAGGTAATTCGGGTTGTTTCGCTTCTGATTGACTATTATGCTCTTTTATATAATCATTGTATCCTTCAATGTTACGTGTACCACTATGAGCAAACAATTCATAACGACGTTCCATTTCACTCACAACTTTTTTCAATGCTTGCGATGCTTTTTTCGGATCAGTTACAACTGGTGTTAACAAATGAGGCACACCGTTATATACATTTAACTCTACCATTTTCGGGTCAATCATCATTAATTTTACTTCATGTGGTTTTGCACGCATTAAAATACTAACAATAATACCGTTAATACATACACTTTTCCCGCTACCTGTCGCACCAGCTACGAGTAAATGAGGCATTTTATTTAGCCGGGCTAATACAGCTTCACCTGTAATATCTCGGCCAAGACCAATTAACAACTTCTCTTCCGGATGATTATTAGCCTTAGAGTCAAGAACTTCCCTCAGCGTTACCATCGAAACTTCTGAGTTTGGAACTTCGATCCCTACAGCTGATTTCCCGGGAATTGGCGCTTCAATACGAATGTCCTTTGCAGCTAAAGCAAGGGCTAAATCATCACTTAAACTGACAATTTTGCTTACCTTTACCCCCATATCAGGATACACTTCATATTTTGTAACTGCAGGACCTCTATGGACTTTTGTTACTTTCGCTTTCACTCCGAAACTTTGGAATGTACGTTCTAATTTACGAGCATTCTCATAAATTTCCGCATTTTCATTTGTAACTTGCTTATTCTTTGGAAATTTTAATATATCAAGTGAAGGAAGCTTGTAATCTTTATTTTCTACATTTGAAAATTGCATAGGAGGTGCTTGCGCTTCACTCTCTAACGATTCAACAATTTTTTCTCCACGCTTTTTCTTTGGTTCTTCAATTGGCGGAGTCTCTTCAATAAACGGTGAAGTGATCAACTCTTCTTGCTCTACTTCGATTCGTTTATCCTCTTCTTCATTTACAGGATAATTCTCAGTGAAATTCGAAATAATCGGAGGATCAATTGAGATTTCTTCCATCGGCTCAATAATTTCTTCTTGTTCTGCAGCACGTTTGCTTCTTGTGCTTCTTGTTGTTTTTTTCTTTTCTGTTTGTTCAGCCGTTCTTTTGGCTCTCCAATCTTTATAATCCCCTTGCATCACTTGAAACTGACTTCTAAGAATTCTACCAACTGGAGCTAACACTTCTCCAATATGCTTATTTGTTATACAAAGTATACCGAGAATAACTAGAATAATACCAATGATATAAGCTCCTACTTCGTCAAATAAGAAGTAACATGTTGCGAACATAAGCGCACCAAACATACCACCACCTAAATGAACGCTATCTGGCCCCTTTTTCATTTCAAGAAAGAAGTTATCTTTCGTACTCACAATAACAGAAGTATTTTGCACTGCTCCATCTTTTGTAAGAAGGTTAAATAATGTAATATGACTAAACATTAATATCGCCAATACAATTAAATAAAATCCAATTAATCGTTTATTTAAAAGGTTCGGCCATCCGCGTTTTATAACAAAGGAAACCGATAAAGCTATTACACCTAACACACCAATTATGTACCACTCACCAAAGAAGAAGCGAAAAAATAACACAAACGATTTCCCTACAACGCCTAGCTGTAAAATCGTAATGATTGAAAGTGCAAAAAGAGTTAAACCGACGATTTCATAATACAAAGTTGGCTTTATCGTACGTCTTGCCTTTGCCTTCGTCCCTCTTTGCTTTTGTTTTGCCATTTCTTCACCTCGTGTTCTACATATAAGTAAAGCTCCCTTCAAAACGCTCTATTTATATGTCTGTTTTCTCTATTTTTCTGGTCTTTATATCTTCTATTTTTACACTTCTTGTAAAATGCTAAATAAACAGAAGAAAGCAGCCTACTCATGGCTGCTCAACCGTCTTGTTTTTTATATTATACCATAGCTTCTAAACAAAATCCTTCTTTTTGCTAAAAGGTTATTTTCTGACCGGGCTCAAACTCTAAATAGTGAAGTGGGTCCGTACTTAGCACACGTACAATAGAATAACATCCATGTTCCTCTTCAGAAACCATTAATTCCACACCATTTATATTTACAACTTTTTGACTTTCACATTGTGAATAATCGACCGGATACACAAATTGCTCTGGCATAATTGTATATAAAATCATTGTAGCATTGTCCCTTCTGTACTATCTTCCGCACGAACATCTATTAATTCGTTTAATTTTCGAATCGCATTTCCAATACCGCCGACATCATCTATAAGACCGTACTTTACTGCATCCCCACCAATTACATTCGTCCCAATATCTCGCGTTAAATTTCCTTTCGCAAACATAAGCTCTTTAAAACGATCTTCTGTTACTTTCGAGTGCTTCGTCACAAAACGAATGACTCTTTCTTGCATCTTATCCAAATACTCAAATGTTTGTGGCACACCTATGACAAGACCTGTTAAACGAATTGGATGAATTGTCATCGTCGCAGTTTCCGCAATAAACGAATAGTCAGTAGAAACAGCAATCGGTACACCGATGGAATGTCCCCCACCTAAAACGAGAGATACTGTTGGTTTTGAAAGTGAAGCTACCATTTCAGAAATTGCTAGCCCAGCTTCAACGTCACCTCCAACTGTATTTAATATTAAAAGCAAACCTTCAATTTTCGGATTTTGTTCAATCGCAACAATTTGCGGAATGATATGCTCATATTTTGTTGTTTTATTTTGCGGTGGTAATTGAACATGACCTTCCACTTGTCCGATAATCGTTAAACAATGAATACGTGATTCATTCATCTGTGGTACATTTGTCTGTCCAAGCTGTTGAATTTTTTCAACTATTGAAGCCTCTTTTCCAGCTTCTTTTGGCTCAGCTTCTTTTTCTTCATTTGTATATCGATCACGTTCTGTCATTTCGCATCCCCTTTCACTCGTATATAACTATTATTTCTTAAGTTATAAATTTCATTCGATAGGGTTAAAAAGAAAAAAGATCACCCATAAGGGTGATCTTTTTATACTTCCATAATAATCGGTAAAATCATAGGTTTTCTCTTTGTCTCTTCGTACAAGAACTGTCCTAATAATTCACGAATATTTTGTTTTAACATTGACCATTCAATTGAATATTCTTTAATTGACTGCTCAACAATCATACGTACAATCTCTGTAGATCGTTCAATTAACGCTTCTGATTCACGAACATATACGAAACCACGTGAAATGATTTCTGGGCCAGAGATAATTTTCTTTTCATCTTTACCAAGCGTTACAACAACTACTAGTATTCCATCTTGAGATAACATCTTTCTATCTCGAAGAACGATATTACCAACGTCACCTACACCTAATCCATCAATTAAAACATTACCAGCTTGTACTTTACCGACTAAGTTTGCTTCATCGTCACCAAAAGCAATTACATCGCCTTTTTCTACGATAAAGATATTTTCTCTTGTAATACCTACATCTTCAGCTAAATATGCATGTGCTTTTTGCATACGGAACTCACCATGTACGGGTACAAAGTACTTTGGTTTCATTAAATTTAACATTAATTTTAATTCTTCTTGGCTACCGTGACCTGACACGTGAACTTTTCGTTCGCCGTAATAAACAACTTCAGCTCCAGCTCTAAATAACAAATCAATAATTTTTGATACAGATATTTCATTACCCGGAATTGGCGAAGCAGCAATGATAACAGTATCACCTTTACGAATTGAAATTTGTTTATGCGCTTGTTTTGCCATTCTAGATAGAGCAGCCATCGGTTCACCTTGACTACCTGTCGTTAAAATAGCTACCTTTTTCTCTGGGAAGTTGTCTACTTCTTGTAATGAAATAACCATACCTTCTGGAACATCTAAATAACCAAGACGTCTTGCAATGTCTACTACTTTCACCATACTACGTCCTACTACTGCTACTTTTCGCCCTGTTTCAGCAGCTGCATCAAATACTTGTTGAATACGATGTACATTCGATGCAAATGAAGCAACGATAATGCGACCTTCTGCGCCGTAGAACACTTTAGAGATTTCTACACCAACTTCTTTTTCTGAACCTGTATAGCCTGGGCGCTCTGCGTTTGTACTATCAGATAATAAGCAAAGTACGCCTTCATTTCCGATTTGTGCCATTTTACCAAGGTCTGCTCCACTATTTCCAATTGGAGTTTGATCGAATTTAAAGTCTCCCGTATATACGACTGCACCTTTTGATGTATGGAAACAAACGCCAACAGAATCCGGAATACTATGTGTCGTTCCGAAGAATGACACCGTTGTAGTGTTAAATTCTACTGTTGAATTTGAATCGATTGTTTTTAGGTCTACACGGCCTAACATGCCCGCTTCACCAAGTTTTTCTTGTATAAGTCCTACTGTTAATTTCGTTGCATAGACTGGAATAGATAATTTACGAAGTACATACACAATTCCACCAATATGATCTTCATGACCGTGAGTAATAAATAAACCTTTTACTCGCTCTTGATTTTCCACTAAATATGTAATATCAGGAATAACGATATCAATTCCAAACATTTCATCTCCCGGGAACATTAACCCTGCATCTACGATAAAGATTTCAGAATCAATTTCAACACAGTACATGTTTTTCCCGATTTCACCTACTCCACCAAGAGCAAATACTTTAACAGACTCATTCTCTTTTCTCTTCATGTTGTTGCCTGGTTTAAAAATCTTGCAAACACTGATTTCACTAAAATTGCAGAGACACCAGGGGAAACTCTACAACCACCATATTTTCACCGTCCAAGACGAATGTCCTTACCGTTATGCGATATCATGTCCTTGTTTATTTTTTAAACCAGGTTTCACCTCTCTTTCATTATATAAATCAAATATCTTATTCGATATGATATGAAAATTTAATTAAATTATAATTTTTCCCAATTTTGCTAAGCATACCCGTACTAAGCTACTTAGCCATATTATACCTGATACAAGAAATAGAACACAAGTTAAATCGTGCGAAAGAAAGAGGAAAAGAACGGAATGACAACAAAAGTATCGAACGTATTTCCTTTATATTTACTCCGATTTTATACTCCATATTATTTTGAAGAACTAGCCATACATACGCTAAATTCATTTCATAATAGGGAGTTTCAAGATTTATTTTTCTAGAATCCAACAAAAACACTTACAAAATGGAGTTTTTTTATGAATTACGTCACATTTGAGGGGATTTCTCTAAAAACAGACACCGTAGTTTATTACGTTTATGCCATAATATCTATCATTTTTTGACTCAGTTAAAGGGGTACGATTATTTTCTTATACACATAATGAAGAAGCGATTAATATTCTTATAAGAACACATATAAGTAAGAAAAAGAGGAAAAGATTTGCATATAATAAAAAATGACCTAGTTCTACACTAGGTCATTTTTTATTAACGAGGGATAGATTGCATTACAGATTGTAACGTTACTCTTTCTTCTTCTGTTAATGGAAGAAGTGGTAAACGTACAGAACCTACATCTAATCCAACCATTTGTAACGCTGTTTTTACTGGAGTTGGACTTGGCGCCATAAATAATGAATCAGTTACTCTTACAAGTAATTGATGTAATTTTTGTGCCTTCTTAAATTCTCCTGCTTGAAATGCTGTAATCATTTCTTGCATTTCGTTTCCGATAACATGAGAGGCTACCGAAACGATACCTTTCGCTCCAACTGCCATAGCTGGTAACGTTAAACCGTCATCACCGCTGTATACCGCAAAGTCGTCCGCTGTTTTTTCAATGATTTCTGTCATTGTTAACACATCGCCGCCGGCATCTTTAATAGCAACAATGTTTTCTATTTCTGATAAACGAACAACTGTATCAACGGAGATTTGTACAATAGATCGTCCTGGAACGTTATATAGCATAACCGGAAGCGGCGTGCTTTCAGCAATTGCTTTAAAATGCTGATACATTCCTTCTTGACTCGGTTTGTTATAATACGGTGCTACTAGCATTACTGCATCCACACCAACTTCTGTTGCCTTTTTAGTTAAGTCAATAGAAGCATGCGTATTATTGCTACCTGTTCCAGCGATTACGGGCACTCTTTTATCGACAACAGATACGACATGGCGATATAACGCTACTTTCTCTTCTGAAGTTAATGTAGGAGATTCTCCTGTCGTTCCTCCTACCACGATTGCTGTTGTACCGTTATCAATTAAATAATTTACCAATTTCGTTGTCTTTGCAAAATCGATATTCCCGTTTATATCAAACGGTGTTACCATCGCGGTTGCAATTGTCCCAAAATCTATCATGGTCTCACTCCTTATTGTTCCAGTTGCTTTTCTTTTGAAAGCTCAAACGCACTATGTAATGCATTTACAGCCTCCACTAAATCAGTTTCTTTTACAAGAACCCAAATTGTTGTATGACTATCTGCCGATTGCAGGATTTGAATACCTTTTTCCGCTAAAGCTGTAACGATTTTCGCAGTAACCCCTGGGTATCCTGCCATTCCAGCCCCAACGATAGATACTTTCGCACAATGTTCTGTCACAATTGGCTCATATCCAAGGTTCTGTAATAATTTAACTGCATGACTTGATACATTATCACTCACTGTATATGCTACGCCAGTAGGTGAAATATTAATTAAATCAACACTTATTCCTTCGTTCGCCATCTCTTTAAACACATGTTGTTGCAAATCATATGCCGTTTCTTTTGCAAGCACTTTAATTTGCGTTACGTTTGATACGTGGGCAATGCCTGTAACAGGACGTTCTTCTACATCACGACCTCTTGTAGCACCGTCATATGCTGAAATAAGCGTACCTTCACTATCAGAATACGTAGAACGTACACGAAGTGGCACTTTTGCATGCATCGCAATTTCAACTGCACGTGGATGAACGACTTTCGCACCTTGATAAGCCATGTTACAAATTTCGTTATACGTTACAGTTTGAAGATGACGTGCATCTTTTACAATACGAGGATCCGCAGTCATAACACCTTCTACATCAGTGAATATATCGATGTATTCAGCATGAAGTGCAACACCTAATGCTGAAGCTGAAGTATCACTACCTCCGCGTCCAAGTGTTGTCGTATCACCTTTTTTCGTTTGTCCCTGGAATCCTGTAACGACGATTACATCTACATTTTCTAACTCTTCATGTATACGATCGCAATTCATTTCAATAATCTTTGCATTCGTAAAGTCATCATTCGTTACAAAACCAGCTTGTGCACCATTTAATGCTGCTGCTTTTATACCGTTCTCATTCAACATATTAGAGAAAACAATTGCAGAGATTAACTCTCCACACGATAATAATAAATCTTGCTCACGCTTAGAAATAGTAGATTCCTCTTGATTTACAAGACTTAATAACGTATCCGTTGCATATGGTTCACCTTTACGGCCCATAGCAGATACGACAGTAACTACTTTATAACCAGCAGCTAATGATTTTTTTATATGATGAAGCGCATGCTTACGTCCATTGTCATCACGTACTGATGTGCCACCAAATTTTTGAACAATTATTTTCATATTTTGCACCTTCTCTTAGCCGTTTACACTAATTGTAATTTTACTAAGCGCTCTGCAATTTGAACAGAATTCCATGCAGCGCCTTTTAATAAGTTATCAGATACGACCCAAAGATGGAATCCTTTATCGTTATTTAAATCTTTACGGATTCTTCCAACGAATACTTCGTTTTTACCTACTGCAGTAGCTGGCATTGGATATAACTGCTCTTCTGGATTATCTTGTAGAACAATACCTTCCGCATTTGCAAGTAAGCTCTTTAATTCTGCTACTGTTACGCCTTCTTTTTCTACTTCGATGTAAACAGACTCAGAGTGTCCTGATACAACTGGTAAACGTACACATGTTGCCGCTACTTCTAATTCAGGCATATGCATAATTTTTTTCGTTTCGTTAATCATTTTCATTTCTTCAAACGTAAATCCATTATCTTGGAATTTATCAATCTGTGGAATCGCATTAAAAGCAATTGGGAAATGCTTCTTATCACCTGATACAGGAAGAACATTTGCCTTAACTTCTTCGCCATTTAAGATTGCTTGTGATTGTTCATGCAGTTCTTCAATAGCTGCCGCACCAGCACCTGATACAGCTTGATATGTGGAAACGATTACTCGTTTTAAACCATATTGCTGACGAACTGGCTCAAGAGCTACTACCATTTGAATTGTAGAACAGTTTGGATTTGCAATAATACCATTATGTTCTTTTAAGTCGTTTTCATTTACTTCAGGTACAACAAGTGGCACGTTTTCTGTCATACGGAATGCACTTGTATTATCAACAACAATCGCACCGCGTTTTGCTGCTTCTGGCGCTAATTGTTTCGATACAGATCCACCAGCACTAAATAGTGCAATATCTACTCCTTCAAAGCTTTCAGGAGTTGCCTCTTGAACTGTAAATTCTTCGCCTTTAAATACAAGTTTCTTACCTGCAGATCGTTTAGATGAAAGTAACGTTAATTTCCCGATTGGAAATTCTCGTTTCTCTAAAGTATTTAACATTTGTTCACCAACTGCGCCGGTTGCTCCAACTACAGCGACATGAAAAGTTTTTTGCTTTTCCATCACTATGCCCCTTTCTAGATACCAATCCTTCTATAACTTAGAATCAGAAGGAGTATACAATACCCCTTCTAATCTTAATAACGTTAATTTTATCATATTCTACAGTAAGAATGATGGTTTCATCAAAAATTGTCCGTTTTTTTTCGTTTTTTAATTCATATATCTGAATTTTTCTACGACCACCGGTTGCAATTGCTTTCCTTGCAGCGCTTCTAATACTGTATCTTCCAGTAACTCCATACGAGCTACCATTGAGTTCGGTTTTTTCTCTGGCGCATCTTGACCGAATGGGACGAAGTAGATGTTTTTTGTTGCCATTAGGCGCATGAGATTTACCCCATTTAACCCTAAAGCATCATTCGTCGAAACCGCCAATACGACAGGCTTGCCATTTCTTAGCGTCGCTTTTGCTGCCATTAGTACTGGAGAATCTGTCATTGCATTTGCAAATTTACTCATAGAATTTCCTGTTAAAGGAGCGATTACCATGCAGTCTAATGGAATTTTAGGTCCAAGTGGCTCTGCTCCAACAATTGAATTAATTGCTTTAAAACCTGTTATTTCTTCAATCTTCTTAATCCACTCTGCTCCTTCTCCAAATCTAGTATTTGTTGATTGAACAGTGTATGAAACAACAGGACGTACTTCTGCTCCTTCAGCAATTAATTTTTCTAAGTGCGGCATAACTTCCTCATACGTACAATGTGAACCTGTAAATCCGAAACCAATTCGTTTCCCCTTCAAACTCATTTCTTTTCCTCCTCCTTTGCGATTGCATCTGCTGCTAATAACTGAGAAAGAACATTTGCTAAGATTTGCCCAGCCGTTTTTGGGGCAACAATACCTGGTAATCCAGGTGCTAGCAATGCTTTGACTCCTCTTTTTTCCGCATATCTAAAGTCAGTACCGCCTGGTTTAGAAGCTAAATCAATCACTAACGTATGAGCTGGCATTTTTGCAATAACATTCGCTGTTACAACGAGGTGCGGAATCGTATTAATTACAATATCGATATTTCCTACTTCTTTCTCTATGTCTTGCATATGAAAAGGAGAAAACATCATTTCTGTAATACGTGCAATATGTTCAGATCGTCTTGCTCCAACTTTGACATGGGCTCCTAATGATTGAAATGCTCTCGCAACACTCATTCCTGTTCTACCAAATCCTAGAACCATTACATTGGACCCATGAATTGTATAGTCGGTATGTTGAATTACCATCATTAATGTACCTTCTACCGTTGGAATAGAATTGTATATTGCTACATCATCACGATCAAATAATTTAACAAGTTTTCGGTTCGTAGTAGATACGAGATTTTCCAAGTAAGGTGTACCAATACCTGAATATATAGTAAAGTGTTCTGGTGTATTTTCAATTTGTTCTTTCGTTATTGAAACTTTTTCATTTGAAAAAATAGTATCTACTTCTCCTTTGGCATTTGTACCGGCAACCGGCAAAATAATTGCGTCTACAGAAGTGAAATCTAAATTTTGTATACTTTCTTTTGCTGCCCCTGTGAAACCATGATCTAACTGATCAAAACCTATCAAAGAAAGTTTCGCATCCAATTCAACTAGCTTACGAATTACTTCTAGCTGCCTTGCATCTCCTCCTATGACAGCAATATGCATCTCAGTCAACATTCCCTAATTCACCTTCTTTTTCTGTCATTTATAAGAAAAGTGCCTACTTTTTCTTTTTCCTCCACATCATATGTAATGTACGAGTTTATGGTGATTGAAAATCCAAATGCACATATGATTTATCAGGTTTCTATGTAGATACAAAAAAAGATGACCAAAATGGCCATCCTTCACTCCGAATTTGAACGATCTATACTATCACAAAGAAGCATATCGTGTCCGACTTTCTTTATTTGACTCCATGCCACCCTTACTTCTTGTGGTTCCTTTTTAAAACCTCCCCACTTACCTACAGGTATTATAAGTGTTTGTATTTGCCCGTCTTTCTCATTAATCTCTAAATCCATATAACCTAAGACTCCCATTTTTTCCGCTTTTTCTATATCTACAACCTCTTTACCACTTAATTCACTTAATCGCATACACACTCCACTCCCCTACTGAATTTTTCATTTGCATTGTCTATAATTAGTACCTATTCTATATGTATAAAAAAAATAACCTTCTCTCATTTAAAAAGAGAGAAGGTTATTTTTTATACATCGTAAAAATTGATTATAGTTTTATTCCTTTTGGAAGTTTTCCGTCTGGACTAATAAGTGCCGCAGAGAACTCGTCAGTAAACATATTGCGAATTAATCCGTCCACATTTTCTTTTGTTACAGTGTTTACACTTTCAATAATCTCATCAAGTGAACGATGTTTACGAAGAAGCAATTCATTTTTACCGTTACGGCTCATACGGCTATTTGTACTTTCTAAACTTAACATTAAGTTTCCTTTTAATTGCTCTTTACTATTCATAAGCTCTTTTTCTGTAATACCTGTATTTTTCAATGTCTCTAATGTTTCTTGCATTGTTTCATACAATGTATCTAATTGTTGGCTACCTGTTCCACCGTAAAGTGTTAACATGCCTGTATCTTCATAAGAAGAGTGGTAAGAAAATACTGAGTAAGCTAATCCACGTTGCTCACGTACTTCTTGGAATAAACGGCTACTCATGCTACCGCCTAAAACATTATTTAATACAATTAAGTTATAAATATCTTCGTGTCCCATTTGTAAGCCTTTATATCCTAGACATAAATGAGCTTGTTCCGTTTCTTTTTTACGGGCTACCTTATTGAAATGGAAAATTGGGCTATGTACTTGTTCACGGTTTGTTGTTCCTTCATAACTACCGAAATATTGCTCCACTGTTTGTAAAAATGCTTCATCAATATTTCCTGCGATTGATACAACTACATTTTCAGGTGTGTAATGATCTTTTATATATTGACGTAACGTATCACCTGTAAACGTATTAAGCGTTTCTTCTGTTCCTAAAATAGGATATCCAAGTGGATGCGTTTCATATGTTGCTTTCGTTAACATATCATGCACAATATCATCTGGAGCATCTTCGTACATTTTAATTTCTTCACATACGACATTCTTCTCTTTTTTCAGTTCTTCCTCATCAAATGTTGAATTAAAGAACATATCTGCTAAAACATCTAAAGCATATTTAGCATGCTCATCTAATACTTTTGCATAGTAACATGTATATTCTTTTGAAGTAAATGCATTCACTTGACCACCAATGCTATCAAATGATTCTGCAATCTCTCGTGCACTACGTGTTTCTGTCCCTTTAAAGAACATATGCTCTAAAAAGTGAGAAATCCCGTTATTTTTTTCATTTTCATTTCTTGATCCCGCATGGATCCAAATACCAATCGCAACCGATCTTACAGTTGGTATATTCTCCATAACTATTCTTACACCATTTTTACAAGTATATTTTTTAATCAAAAACTTTCCTCCTACTGCCAGTTTCTCTAAATAAGTGCTATTATTTAATGATAACAAGTTTAAGGATGAATGTCATGCAAATGTATTTAATCCACACGTTTTTCATCCAGTAATTCTGTTATATTCCCCACTTTATATCCTTGTTCCTTCAATTTTTTAATCATTGTATCTAATGCTTCTGCCGTTGACGAAGTAGGATGCATTAATACGATAGCACCTGGGTGTATTTTTCTCATTACTCTCTGCAATAGTACATCTGGCTCAGGTCGCTTCCAATCGATTGTATCGACAGTCCACATAATCGTTCCCATTTGGAAATCATCAGCGATTTTCACGACTTCATCTCGAAAACTTCCACTCGGCGGGGCAAACCATCTTACTTTTTGATTCGTTACTACTTCTATCATTCGATTTGTTTTTTGTAACTGCTCTCGTATTTCATTAGACGATAGCGTTTTCATATTAGGGTGCGTATAAGAATGATTTCCGACTTCTTGATTTGCATCGACAATCATTTTTGCAAATCGTAAATTTTCTTTCACCCAACGTCCTTCTAAAAAGAAAGTGGCCTTCACATCATGCTTTTTCAATATCTCTAATATGCGAGGCAAATACTCATTTCCCCATGCCACATTTATTGTTAATCCTACCATTTTTTTATTTGGATGGCCTCTATAAATTGGAGCGGGTGATAAATCTTCTAAATGAACACTCGGTGAGACTTCTTTGAATTCAAGATATTTTTGATCAAATTCCTTTAGCTTCTTCATATTATTATACGATGCTTCAATATCCACTTGTCTTCCATTATATCCAGGTGTTGCCTTCCATATTTTATCAATCATCGCATTTTGAGGTGCAATCTCATACTTTTTTGCATGCTTTTGAATTTCTTCATGCAAGTTATCTTGTGCAAAAACAGAATAAGAGCCTAAACTGACATATAAAGAAAATATACATATGTATGCCAATATACGAACTTTCATATAAACCCTCCCAAATTAACTATATAAAAACATTTTCTTCTTATCTTTGTTAATTTGAGCGTTATAATGAAAACTATACCTATGCTGACATAAAAATATATATAAATCATATTTTTACATAACAAAAAAAGCCAGTTAAACTGGCTTTTACTTATTGCTGCTCTTGTTTGTTTTCTTCTTTAGCAGCTTCTTTTTCTTGCTCTTCTTTTAGCAATACTTTTCTAGATAGATTTACGCGACCTTGCTTGTCAATCTCGATAACTTTAACTGTAATTACATCACCGATTTTTACAACGTCTTCTACTTTACCTACACGCTCAAGTGCAAGTTCAGAAATATGAACTAATCCATCTTTACCGCTGAATAATTCAACGAAAGCACCGAATTTCTCAACACGTTTCACTTTTCCTTCGTAGATTTCACCTACTTGTACTTCGCGAACGATATCTTCGATAATTTTCTTAGCTTTGTCGTTCATTTCTTGGTTTATTGAAGAAATGAATACTGTGCCATCTTGCTCGATGTCAATTTTAACGCCAGTTTCTTCAATAATTTTATTGATTTGTTTACCGCTCGGTCCGATAACGTCACGGATTTTATCTGGATTAATTGTCATTGTAATAATCTTTGGAGCGTACGCTGATAATTCAGTGCGTGGCTCTGGAATAACAGATAACATATGATTTAGAATGTGCACACGACCAACTTTTGCTTGTTGTAATGCCTCTTCTAAAATTTCACGAGATAGACCATCGATTTTAATGTCCATTTGTAGTGCAGTTACACCTTGTGCTGTACCTGCTACTTTAAAGTCCATATCACCTAAATGATCTTCCATACCTTGAATATCAGATAAAATTGTGTAATGCTCACCAGTTTTAACTAGACCCATTGCAATACCTGCAACTGGAGCTTTAAGTGGAACACCAGCATCCATCATTGCTAAAGTACTACCACAAATACTTGCTTGTGAAGTAGAACCATTTGATTCTAAAACTTCAGATACAAGACGTACTGTGTATGGGAAATCTTTTTCAGATGGAAGTACAGGCTCAAGTGCGCGTTCTCCTAGTGCACCGTGACCGATTTCACGACGACCTGGTCCACGCATTGGTCTTGTTTCACCAACACTAAATGATGGGAAATTGTAATGGTGCATAAAGCGTTTTGATTCTTCTACACCAAGACCATCTAAAATTTGCACATCGCCTAATGCACCTAATGTACAAATACTTAATGCTTGTGTTTGTCCACGAGTGAACAAACCAGAACCGTGTGTACGAGATAAAATACCAACCTCTGATGCTAATGGACGGATTTCGTCACCTTTACGGCCATCTGGACGGATTTTTTCAACTGTAATAAGACGACGTACTTCTTCTTTTACAATTTTATATAAAATCTCATTTACTTGTCCTAATGTATCAGCGTCAGCTTCCTGCGCTTCGTAATGCTCAATAACACGCTTTTTCACTTCGTTAATTGCATCTTCACGTGCATGTTTCTCATGTACTTGAATTGCTGAATGCATATCTTCTTCAGCCATTTCACGTACAGCTTGGTTAAGATCAGCGTCAACTTCATAAAGTTTCACTTCTGATTTCTCTTTACCTACAGCTTGTACAATCTCTTCTTGGAATGCAATTAGACGTTTAATTTCGTCATGACCAAACATAATTGCTTCTAACATTGTTTCTTCAGGTACTTGATCTGCTCCTGCTTCAACCATGTTAATCGCATCTTTCGTACCAGCTACAACTAAGTGGATATCACTTTGTTCTTGCTGTTCTACTGTTGGGTTAATAACGAATTCGCCATTAATACGGCCAACTGTCGCACCAGCGATTGGACCTTCAAATGGAATATCTGAAATAGATAACGCTAATGAAGAACCAAGCATAGCTGCCATTTCAGAAGAACAATCTTGATCAACACTCATTACAATGCTGACAACTTGCACTTCGTTACGGAAGCCATCTGCGAATAGCGGACGAATTGGACGGTCGATTAAACGACTTGCCAAAATTGCTTTTTCACTTGGACGACCTTCACGCTTAATAAAACCGCCAGGAATTTTTCCGACTGCATATAAACGCTCTTCATAGTTTACTGTAAGTGGGAAGAAATCTACATTTTTCGCTTCTTTTGATGCAGTTGCTGTAGATAGAACCGCTGTATCGCCATATCTTACTAATACTGCTCCGTTCGCTTGTTTTGCAAGCTGACCAGTTTCAACTGTTAGCTGGCGACCAGCTAAATCTATCGAGAAGACTTGCTTTTCTTGACTCATTTAAGTACCCCTCTCAATTTAAAGTATTCAATTCTTCTATGTAAATGGATAGTATATCACAATATTCTACCTCTAGTATTGCCTAAAATTAAGTAAGCTATAAAGCGTAGAAGATATATTTTTACCTAACAAAAAAGCGGGAATATTCCCGCTTCTTTGACTATCGACGTAAGCCAAGCTTTGTGATTAATTCACGGTAACGTGTGATATCGCTATTACGAAGGTAAGTTAGTAAGTTACGACGTTTACCAACCATCTTTAATAGACCACGACGTGAATGATGATCTTTCTTGTGAGTACGTAAGTGCTCGTTTAGAGTGTTAATTTGCTCCGTTAGGACAGCAATTTGAACCTCTGGAGAACCAGTATCAGTCTCATGAGTTCTAAATTGTGCAATGATTTCATTTTTACGTTCTTGTGTTAAAGCCATCCTATTTCACCTCCTATTAATTAAACCCCCAATTACCTAGCAAGCGTCGGTGAGTCGCAATGCCAAGCAATGGTTGTCATAAAGTACATAACATAGAATACTACTTTTCATTTGAAAAAGCAAGTATATTCTTTTCGCTCATAAAATATTCTTGTGCTGTTTTCTTATCTTTTGCGATTTGTTCAACTAACTCATCAATACCGTTGAATTTCTTTTCTGCTCTTATACGCATATGCCACTCTACTGTAACATTTTGATCGTATATATCTTTGTTAAATTCAAATAAGTGCACTTCAATTGATAATTGACGCTCATCTTCTTTAAAAGTCGGTTTATATCCAATATTACATACACCATCGTACCATTCATCGTGAACTTTTAATCTCACTGCATAAACACCTACAGGTGGCAATAAATACTCATCACTTAAACCTACATTAGCTGTCGGGAAACCAATTTGACGCCCACGTTTGTCGCCGTGTATAACTGTTCCCGCTACAGTATAGGCTCTACCTAAAATAGATGGAATTTGCTCCATTTCGCCATTTCGAATTAACTTTCGTAATGCTGTAGAACTTACTTTCTCTTCTTGAAATTCAACTTTTTCAATCACAGTCTGTGTAAACTCCCCTCTTGCATGAAATGGTAAAGTCTCCATCTTTCCTTTTCCTAAACGTCCATATGAATAATCAAACCCTGCTACTACATGCTTTACATTTAAACCAATAATATAATCATCTACAAATTGTTGCGGTAATAACCCTGCAAATGATTCATCAAATTTAATCACATATAATATATCGATTCCTAAGCTTTCGACTATTTTTTCTTTATCACGCATTGGTGTAATATACTCCACATGCGCATCCTTTTTCCCTAAAACAACAGATGGATGAGGATGAAATGTCATAACTGCACTTTTATATCCTCGTTCGTCCGCTATTTTTTTCGCAGTTCGAATTACACATTGATGTCCTAAATGAATGCCATCAAAAAATCCTAATGCCATTACAGTAGGTGGTAATTCTAATTTATTTTGTTCATGTGGATGAGTTAAATGAATAAGTTTCACGCTTGAATTCACCTTTTTCTGTAATAATCCTTCCAATAATTCATTATAGCTTTAGTTCTTGATTATTCACAAGTACTTTCATCGGCTTTAACATGCCAGGATGTTTCGGATGATGTTCATAAATTGCTAAGCAACGATCATTTTTATCAAACACTGTAATAAATGGTGCTGTTATTTCTAATTCATTCTTTAAGAACATACCATTCTTTATTTTCTCTGCTTGCTTTTCATCTACAACCATTTTTGGAAACTTACTTAATGCTTCATCAATTGAAATGAAGATAGACTCTACTGTTCCATTTTGCACGTTTTCTTCAATTTCTTCAAATGATATGCAATCTTCTAATAAAAATTCACCAGATGCCGTTCTTACAAGGTGAGACATATGTGATGGGAAACCAAGTTTCTCCCCGATCATTACAGCTAACGTTCTTACATATGTTCCTTTACTACACGTTACACGGAAACGGAATGAAATATTTTCTCCTTCAAAAACTTCACGATCATCAAGTAATACGAATTCATGAATTGTAATTGTACGAACTGGACGTTCCACCTCTTGTCCTGCTCTTGCATATTCATATAATTTTTTCCCGTTTACTTTTACAGCCGAGAACATTGGTGGCATTTGTTCAATCGTGCCTGTTAATTCCGCAAGGACTTTCTCTACTTCCATACGAGTAATAGTACGATCTACATTTTTCGTTTCAACAACCTCACCAGAAGCGTCTTCAGTTGTCGTTGAAAACCCTAATGTTACTTCACCTTCATATGTTTTCGTTTCACTTGTTAAAAATTGTGCAATTTTCGTTGCTCTTCCAACGCAAATTGGTAATACTCCTGTTACATCTGGATCTAATGTTCCCGTATGACCAATTCTCTTTTCTCGCAATATCTTTCTTAATTTAAATACACAATCATGTGATGTCATGCCTTTTGGCTTATGTAATAATACTACACCTTCCATATATGTTCACCTCATCATAATTCTTTCGTATTAAATATCCAAAACTTATTTTGCATTGAAAAAATGGATAGACAAATGTCTATCCATTATTCTTCACGTTTACCGTCTTTATTAATTTCATGTAAAAGTGTATCAATTCGATGACCATATCCGATAGACTCATCAAACTCAAAGGTAATTTCCGGTGTTTTACGAAGACGAATACGTTGGCCAATTTCTGAACGAATAAAGCCTTTTGCCTTCGCTAAACCTTTTAAAGTATTTTCTTTCTGTTCTTCGTCACCTAAAACAGAAATATATACTTTAGCAATTTGTAAATCACCACTCACTTGTACATCTGTTACTGTAACAAATCCAATACGTGGGTCTTTAATTTTACGACTGATAATATCGCCTAATTCTTTTTTCATTTGCTCGCCCACACGGTTCGCACGTAATTTCATAACTCTTCACCTCATTCAATACCATTCCAAATGTGTTATTGTACGTTCAATTTCAGGAAATGAATCGATGTACTCAAGTACACGATTCATTTCTTTTTCACAGATAACACGATTTGAGGATACGGAAACAATTGCAATTTCTGTACGTTGCCATACATCTTGGTGCCCAACTTCAGAAACAGCTACATTATAGCGCTGTTTCACACGAGTTAACACACGTTGTAAAATTGCACGTTTCTCTTTTAAAGAATGCACATCGTAAATCATACACTCGAATGAGAGTGAAGCGATAATCATCGCTTCACTTCTTCCATAATATACGCTTCAATGATGTCCCCTTCTTTAAGATCATTATATCTCTCAATTGTAATACCACACTCATAGTTTTGTGCAACTTCTTTTACGTCGTCTTTGAAACGTTTTAACGTATCAAGTTGTCCTTCGAAAATTACTACGCCGTCACGGATAATACGTACGCCACTATCACGCGTAATTTTACCGTCTGTTACATAACAACCTGCGATTGTTCCAACTTTTGTTACTTTAAACGTTTGACGAACTTCTGCTTGACCGATTACTTTTTCTTCGAATTCTGGATCAAGCATACCTTGCATCGCTGCTTCAATCTCTTCGATTACTTTATAAATAATACGGTGTAAACGAATATCAACGTTCTCTAATTCAGCTGTACGCTTCGCGTTCACATCTGGACGTACGTTAAATCCAATTACAATTGCATTAGATGCAGAAGCTAAAATGATATCAGATTCTGTAATCGCACCTACACCAGTGTGAATGATTTTAACTTTTACGCCTTCAACATCAATTTTACGAAGTGATGCTGCCATCGCTTCAACAGAACCTTGTACGTCTGCTTTTACGATTAAGTTAATTTCTTTTACATCGCCCTCTTGGATTTGTTGGAATAAATCTTCAAGGCTTAATTTAGATTTCTCACCACGTTGTGCAACTAACGCTTCTTGTGCACGTGATTCACCAATTTGACGAGCTTTCTTCTCATCAGCGAATGCCATGAAACGATCTCCAGCCTGTGGTACTTCGTTTAAACCAGTAATTTCAACAGGAGTTGATGGACCAGCAACTTTTACACGACGACCAATATCACTTACCATTGCACGAACACGTCCGAATGAAGTTCCAACAACGATTGGATCTCCAACTCGAAGCGTACCGTTTTGAACAAGTAATGTCGCGATAGTTCCTTTACCTTTATCAAGCTGCGCTTCGATTACTGTACCAGTTGCATAGCGGTTTGGATTTGCTTTGTATTCTTCTACTTCACTTACAAGAAGGATCATTTCTAGTAAGTTGTCAATGCCTTCGCCTTGAATTGCAGAAATTGGTACGAAAATAGTATCTCCGCCCCAAGCTTCTGGAACTAATTCATATTCTGTTAGTTCTTGCATTACGCGATCAGGGTTTGCAGCTGGTTTATCCATTTTATTCACAGCAACAATAATTGGTACTCCTGCTGCCTTCGCATGGTTAATTGCTTCAACCGTTTGTGGCATAACACCGTCATCCGCTGCAACAACAAGGATTGTAATATCCGTTACTTGTGCACCACGAGCACGCATCGTTGTAAATGCTGCGTGACCAGGTGTATCTAAGAATGTAATCTTCTTATCGTTTACTTCAACTTGATATGCACCGATATGCTGAGTAATTCCACCCGCTTCGCCTGCAGTTACTTTTGAGTTACGAATAGAATCCAGTAATGTTGTTTTACCGTGGTCAACGTGTCCCATGATTGTAACTACAGCTGGACGTTCTTTTAAGTTCTCTTCATCATCTTGCTCATCAATGAATGTTTCAAACTCAGTCTCGCTCACAATTACTTCTTCTTCTACTTCAATACCGTAGTCGTTAGCAATTAACTCAATTGTATCTTTATCCAAGTCTTGGTTAATTGTTGCCATAATTCCAAGCATGAAGAGCTTCTTAATAATTTCAGATGGCTCTTTGCTTAATTTTTTAGCAAGATCTCCTACTGTAAGGCTTCCAGAGAAAGTAATTTTATCTGGTGTTTCTACAATTTGAGTTTGTTGTCTACCAGCAAAGTTCTCTTGACGTTTGTCTTCGTTTCCTTTGCCTTTTTTCTTTTTCTTATTGCTGTTCTTTTTACTGCGAACAACTTTTTCTTCTACTTCAAACTCATCTGCAACAGAAGGTTTTTCAGTTTGATATTCATTATCTAATTTATTTACTACTTCATCGTCTAACATTGTCATATGATTCGAAACCTCGATATTCATTTCTTTTAGTTTTGTCATAAGATCTTTACTTGAGATATTATGTTTTTTTGCATATTCATGCACTCGAATTTTACTCATACCTTCACCCCCGGTAATTTGTATCGAGCATGCTACGCAGCTTTTTCGCAAAGCCTTCATCTAACACAGCTACAACGACTCGCTCATCTCTCCCAATCGCATGCCCTAATTGTTGTCGATTTTCGACCTTTCTCATTGGTACGTTGTAGTACGTAGTTTTATCTGTGATGCGTTTTGTAGTATTTACTGACGCATCTTCAGATAGCAATACAAGTTTTGCTTTGCCACTTCGTACTTCTTTTAAAACGAGTTCTTCACCCGAAATAATTTTCCGAGCCCGGTTTGCTAGTCCTAAAAACGATTTCCAATCGGACACTTATTTCGACTCCTTCTCAACAAGCTCAAGAAGCTCTTCATATAAAGAACCGTCGATTTTCGCTTTTAGATGATGTTCCAAAACATTTTTCTTTTGAGCTTGAAGAATGCTCTCCTTGTCCTTCGACAAGTAAGCACCTCGTCCTGATTTTTTCCCAGTTAAATCAATGGACACTTCTCCCTCTTTGGAACGAACAATGCGAACGAGCTCTCGTTTTGATTTCATTTCTTGCGTTGCAACACATTTTCGTAACGGAACTTTTCGATTGCTCATACTCATCACCTCTATTCGATTTCGTCTTCCACTGAATCGAATCCAAATGCGATTACGCTATCTTCTTCTGTTACAATACCAAGTTGTTTCGCATCAGACTCACTCTTAATGTCAATTTTCCAGCCTGTTAATTTAGCTGCAAGACGTGCATTTTGTCCACGCTTACCGATAGCTAATGATAGCTGGTGGTCTGGAACAACTACTGTTGTCGCTTTTTCTTCTTCATCTACAAGTACTTTAACAACTTGTGATGGGCTTAATGCATTTGCAACATATTCAACTGGATCATTTGACCAGCGAACGATGTCAATTTTTTCACCTTTTAATTCGTCTACAATGCGTTGTACACGTTGCCCTTTTGGTCCTACACAAGAACCAACTGGATCAACATCAGTGTTCTCTGCATATACAGAGATCTTAGAGCGATCGCCAGCTTCACGTGCTACAGAACGAATTTCTACAGTTCCATCATAGATTTCAGGAACTTCCATTTCGAATAAACGTTTTAAAAGACCAGGATGTGTACGTGATACGTAAATTTGTGGTCCTTTTGTCGTTTTTTCTACTTTCGTAATGAATACGCGAATACGATCATGTGGTTTGTATTGCTCATTAGGCATTTGCTCACTTACAGGTAATAAAGCTTCTACTTTTCCTAAGCTTACATAGATGAAACGAGCATCTTGACGTTGTACAATACCTACCATAATATCTTCTTCACGATCACTAAACTCAGAGTAAATAACACCGCGCTCTGCTTCACGCACTCGTTGTGTTACAACTTGTTTTGCAGTTTGTGCTGCAATACGACCAAAGTCTTTTGGTGTTACTTCAATTTCTAGTACGTCACCATCTTGGTAGTTTGGATTAATTTGTCTTGCTTCCTCTACAGAAATTTCAAGACGTGGATCAAACACATTGTCTACTACGTCTTTACGTGCTAAAACTTGAATTGTTCCCACTTCTGGGTTAAAGCTCACACGAACGTTTTGTGCTTGATTAAAATTGCGCTTATAAGCAGAGATTAAAGCTGCTTCAATCGCATCAATAATAATGTCTTTGCTAATGCCTTTTTCAGATTCTAATACGAGCAAAGCATCTAATAACTCAGTGCTCATGAAGATCCCCCTTCTAACTAAAACGTAACAGCAAGTCGCGCATTTGCGACTTTATCCATCGAAATTTGGATTTCTTTTTTACGTGTTTTAATTGTTAATAATAATGTTATTGTTGTACCATCGTAAGAAAGCAGTTTTCCTTCAAACATCTTTTCACCATCAATCGGCTCATATGTTTTAATTGCCACTTGTTTTCCTACCGCTTGCTGGAAGTCTTTTTCTTTCTTTAATGGGCGTTCCGCTCCAGGAGATGATACATCCAAAAAGTAAAGATGAGGAATTGGGTCCTCTTTATCTAAAGCTTCGCTTAAACGTTCACTTACCGCACCGCATTCTTCAATGTCGACTCCCTTTTCAGAATCGATGAATACGCGTAAGAACCAGTCTTGTCCTTCTTTCACATACTCTACATCTACAAGTTCAAGATTTAACTCTTCAACGATCGGCTGCGCAAATGCTTCTACAACTTCTGTGACTTTCTTATCCATAAACAGCCTCCTTCCTGCCGTCATGTACCATTTAAAAGAAGAAGACCCCGCCAATTTAAAAACGGTCTATCTTATTCTTTCTCGTTAGCTAACAAAAGCCCCTGCTGTTCAGCAGGGATTATCTGTCTTAGTATTACCAAATTTAAGAAGTAAAACTTGTAACAAAATATGTATATACGACAGAAATCTTTTACCTATCTACGTAGATAAAACATAGATAGTAACACGAAAGAGTGGGTTTCCCCACTCTTTTCTTTACACAATATACATGACATGGTTATCTCGGTTAATAGTATATCATAGGAAATGTTGATTTGCAAAGACTTTTCCTACCTACTAGAACAGTGATAACTGGTTTTGATCTGGTAAGTCTCCTAAACAACCTTGGCTATCTAAATACTCAATAATTGTTTTCGAAACCTTACTTCGCTGTTGCAAGTCTTCTTTTGATAAGAAGTCTCCATTTTTACGTGCTTCTACAATACTTAAAGCTGCGTTTGTGCCAAGACCAGGTACTGCATTAAATGGAGGGATTAATGTATCTCCATCAATAATAAATTCTGTTGCATGTGAGCGGTATAAATCCACCTTTTGGAATGAGTATCCACGCTCACACATTTCAAGTGTCATTTCTAGTACCGTTAATAAACTCTTCTCTTTCGGCGCAGCATCGAGTCCCTTTTGAGCAATTTCATCAATTCTTGCACGTATAGATGCTGAACCTTTCGCCATTGCCTCTACATCAAAATCATCTGCACGAACTGTAAAATATGCGGCATAGAATAACAGTGCAAAATGTACTTTAAAGTATGCGATACGTACAGCCATAAGTACGTAAGCAGCCGCATGGGCTTTAGGGAACATGTATTTAATCTTCTTACATGAATCAATATACCAACCTGGTACATTATTATTTTTCATGTCTTCTTCCCATTCTTCCGGTACACCTTTACCTTTACGAACCGACTCCATGATTTTGAAGGCTAATGATGGATCTAGACCTTGATAGATTAAATATACCATGATGTCATCACGACAACCGATAACTTCGCTCAGCGTACATGTACCGTTATAAATTAACTCGTTTGCATTACCAAGCCATACGTCGGTACCATGTGATAGTCCAGAAATTTGGACTAACTCTGAGAATGTCGTCGGTTTTGTCTCTTCTAACATCTGTCTTACGAATTTTGTACCAAACTCTGGTATACCAAGTGTACCTGTTTTACAGTTAATTTGTTCTTCCGTTACCCCTAACGATTCTGGACCAGAGAAAATTTTCATTACTTCTGGATCATCCGTTGGGATTGTTTTCGGATCAATACCACTTAAATCTTGTAACATACGAATAACGGTCGGATCATCGTGTCCTAGTATATCAAGTTTCAATAAATTATCATGAATCGAGTGGAAATCAAAATGCGTTGTTCTCCATTCAGCACCAATTGAATCAGCTGGATACTGTATTGGTGAGAAATCAAAGATATCCATGTAATCTGGCACAACGATAATACCGCCTGGATGCTGTCCTGTTGTACGTTTTACACCGGTACACCCTGCTACTAAGCGATCAATCTCTGCATTTCGAATCGTTAAGTTATGATCATTTGCATAACCTTTTACATATCCGTAAGCAGTTTTTTCCGCAACTGTACCAATCGTTCCTGCACGATATACATAGTCTTCACCGAACAGTACTTTCGTATAGTTATGGGCACGTGGTTGGTATTCCCCGGAGAAGTTCAAATCGATATCGGGTACCTTATCTCCTTTAAATCCAAGGAATGTTTCGAACGGAATGTCATGTCCATCTTTTACATATGGAATATTACAAGCAGGACATTCTTTATCTGGTAAGTCAAAACCAGAGCCTACAGAACCATCATTAAAGAATTCTGATTGCTTACACTTCGGACATACATAGTGTGGTGGTAATGGGTTTACTTCTGTAATTTCCATCATCGTTGCAACAAATGATGATCCTACCGATCCACGCGAACCTACTAGATATCCGTCTACTAACGATTTTTTCACAAGCTTATGTGAAATTAAATAAATTACGGCGAATCCATGCCCAATAATACTTTTTAATTCTTTTTCTAAACGTGCTTCTACAATTTCCGGTAGCTCTTCACCATAAATGCTACGCGCCATTTTATAACTCATATCACGCGTTTCATCATCAGCACCTTCAATTTTCGGTGTGTATAGATCGTCTTTTACTGGATGCACATCACCAATTAATGACGCAATCTTTTGTGTATTTGTTACAACAACTTCTTTCGCTTTATCTTCACCTAAGAATGAAAAACATTCTAACATTTCATCAGTTGTACGGAAATGTACTGGCGGTAATGAATGTCGATTTAACGGATTGGCTCCGCCCTGCGAACTGACTAAAATTTTACGATACATTGCATCCTCAGGGTCTAAATAATGCACGTTTCCTGTAGCAACAACTGGTTTATCTAACGTCTCACCTAGTTTTACTAAGTTAGAAATAATTGTTTTTAATTGACCTTCGTCTCGAACAAGTTCACGTTCTACTAAATGACGCAACACCTCTGGAGGCATTACTTCAATGTAATCATAGAACTGGGCAATTTCTTCTACCTCTTCAGGTGCCTTTTGCATCATTGCCTCGAAAACTTCACCTTTATCACAAGCCGTTCCTACTAAAATTCCTTCACGGTATTTTTTTAATAGTGACCTCGGCACACGTGGTACACGGTAAAAGTAATTAAGGTGAGAATATGAAACAAGTTTATATAAATTTTTCAATCCAACATCTGATGTGGCAAGTAACGTCATATGACTTGGACGGCCACGCTTATACGCATCCCCTTGTCCCATGCTATCATTTAATTGATCGTGATATTCAAATCCCTTTTCAATTACGTCTTTCAACATTTTCACAAGTAAATATCCCGTCGCTTCTGTATCATAAATCGCACGGTGATGTTGTGTTAATTCAATATCAAGTTTTTTACACATCGTATTTAATCGATGATTTTTCATTTCTGGGAATAAGAATCGTGCAAGTTCTAACGTATCAATAACGGGGTTATTCGTTTTTTCTAGTCCAGCCTTTTTAAAACCTACGTTAATAAAGCCCATATCAAAGCTCGCATTATGGGCAACAAGTGTATGGTCGCCCATCCATTCCTCAAACTTTTTAAACACTTCGTCCACTTCAGGTGCATCAGTTAACATATCATCTGTAATACCTGTTAATTCAATGATCGTCGCCGATAATGGTTGATGCGGATTTGCAAAAGATTCAAAGCGGTCAATAATTTCGCCACCCTTTACTTTTACAGCAGCCAACTCAATAACTGTATCGTATACAGCTGATAAACCTGTCGTCTCAACGTCGAAAACAACATACGTTTCCTCTGCAAGTAAACGATGCGCTTCGTTATATGCTATCGGTACACCATCATTAACTAAATTTGCTTCTACACCATATATAACTTTAACTCCAGCCTTCTTCCCCGCAGAATACGCCTCTGGGAAAGACTGAGCCACGGCATGGTCTGTAACCGCAATAGCCTCATGTCCCCATTTACCAGCTTGAGCAACAAGCTTAGAAACTGGAGTGACAGCGTCCATTTGACTCATCGGAGTATGGAGATGCAGCTCTACTCGTTTTTCGCCTTCTGGTGCTTTATCTTTACGAGACGGTCCTGTGATTTCATTAATATCATTTGCAATCATTACTAAATCTCGAACGAATGTATCGTTTTGAACAGAACCACGCGCTTTCACCCACATTCCTTTTTTCAAGGATTGCAGCATTGGAATATCTTCTTTGTCACGCGAGAACATTTTGATCATAATAGAATCCGTATAATCCGTTATTTTTAAAGTTAATAACGTACGTCCACTACGAAGCTCTTTTGTTTCTACATGGAAGACATATCCTTGAACCGTTTTTCTTCTTTCTTCATCTTGAATTTCTCGCATCGGTGTAATCTCTTCATCTGGCTTAATAAGATACCCGAGTGTAATCGGTCCTTCATACACAACGCTGCTTTCTTCAGCTTGCTTCTTCGCCATTTCTTCCATAGCTTGTATAACACGCTCGCGGTCTTCTTGCTGCGTTTGTTCACGAAACTTTTGCATTTCTTCTGTATTTTGCTGTATATGTGTGTCTAACTGAAAACGCGGGAATCCAAAAACTTCGTATTGATCCCCTACTGGTTTCGCAACGTTTTTCTTTAAAGCAGTAGACTCCAACTCGTTATTCACATTTATTAGCAACTTCACTCCATTCACCTGTGGAAGCTGCTTCTTTAAGTATGCGAACATAGGTGAAAATGTAATTCGTTCCGTACAAAGCGGCCAATACGCCCTCACTTCTTCTTCTGTAAATTGTTTATTCTCTGTTTCTAATGCAAATGTTGTTCTTGCAATATGAGAAAATGATTGCTTAAGCTTTGTTTCTAGCAATTCATATAATTCTGTAGGCAAAATACGTGGCACTTGTAAATCAAAATGCCAACTTTTATTCGCTTTATCAATAACGAGCCTTTCAATACCACCGCCTTGTAAATATTGATTTATAAGGTCGTCTGGTATTTGCAACTGCTGGAGCAAAATTTGAAATCGCTCTTGTTGTTCATTTGTTAAAGACATAAGCACTCTCCTTCCATTTGCTATTATAAATTGAAACGTACCACAAAGAAAGATTTCTCACCTCTTCTTTTACAAAATACGTTTACAAAGAAAGAGAAGGTACCCCATTACGAGGTACCTCTTCTTATTTTAAAATATTTGCAATATATGTTTGAAGTTCTTCTACTTTTACTTCTTCAGACTCACCTGTAGCACGTACTTTCACTTCTACAATACCTTCGTCTGCTTTTTTACCAACTGTAACACGAACTGGAAGACCAAATAAATCTGCATCTGCAAATTTAACACCTGCACGTTCTGCACGATCGTCTAATAACACTTCATAGCCTTGTTCTTGTAATGAGTTGTAGATATTTTCACCCATTTCACGTTGTGCATCCGATTTCATATTTACTGGAATTACATGCACATGGAACGGTGCTACAGCTTTTGGCCAAACTAAGCCGTTCTCATCGTTAAACTGCTCTGCAATTGCTGCCACTGTACGAGATACCCCGATACCGTAACAACCCATAATAAGTGGTTGTGTTTTTCCGTTTTCATCCAGGAATGTTGCGTTCATTGCTTCACTATAACGAGTTCCTAATTTGAATACATGACCAACTTCAATTCCGCGTGCAAAAAGAATTGTTCCGTTTCCATCTGGAGATTGGTCTCCTTCTTGGATGAAGCGTAAATCTGTATATTGACTTACTTTAAAGTCACGTTCTGGATTTACATTTACATAATGGAATCCTTCTTCATTCGCTCCTGAACATCCGTTAACAATTGATGCTACAGCATGATCAGCAATAATTTCGATATCACCTGTTACATTAATCGGTCCTAATGAACCAACTTCACAATTTAATAATGCTTTTACTTCTTCATGAGAAGCAAGCTCAACAACTGAAGCGCCGTATACATTTTTCACTTTCACATCGTTTACTTCGTGATCACCACGAACAAGTACCACTACTAATTTCTCATCTACTTTAAACACCATAGACTTAATGCACTTGTCAGCTGCAATGTTTAAGAATGCAGATACTTCTTCAATTGCTTTTTGGTCTGGTGTTGCTACTTTTTCAAGTGCTTTTTCTGCTTCGTCACTCTTCGTATACGTAGCTACAACAGGAGCCATTTCGATGTTTGCTGCATAATCAGATGTGTCAGAGTATGCAATTGTATCTTCACCAACATCAGATAATACCATAAATTCATGTGTATCTTTTCCGCCCATTGCTCCAGAATCAGCAATAACTGCACGGAAATTCAAGCCACAGCGAGCAAAAATGTTAGAGTATGCTTTATATAAACGATCGTATACTTCATCTAAGCTCTCTTGTGTAGCATGGAAAGAGTATGCATCTTTCATTAGAAACTCTCTTCCACGTAATAAGCCGAAACGAGGTCTTTGCTCATCACGGAATTTTGTTTGAATTTGGTATAATGTTAACGGTAATTTTTTATATGATTTCACTTCATCACGCACAAGATCCGTAATTACTTCCTCATGTGTCGCTCCTAATGCGAATTCACGAGCATTACGATCTTTCATACGCATTAATTCAGATCCGTAAGAATACCAACGACCTGATTCTTGCCATAATTCCGCAGCTTGCATAGCTGGCATTAATAATTCTACAGCTCCTGCGCGCTCCATTTCTTCTCGAACGATACGTTCTACTTTGTGTAATACTTTTAATCCAAATGGTAGAAAGCTATAAATACCAGAAGCATTTTGACGCATAAAACCTGCACGAAGTAATAGCTGATGACTCTTAATTTCAGCATCAGCTGGAACTTCACGTAATGTAGGACTGAATACCATACTTTGTTTCATTTATTTGCACCTCTTCATTTTACTCTTACACGCAGTAAAACCCCTCACCTCGAGTTAGGTGAGGGATTTTATTCTACGAGCTCTATTTCATTATAAGTTTCACTTTATTTTACAAGAAAAACTTACGAATGTCATTCCAAGTTACAACTAACATAAGTAACATTAATAATGCAAAACCAATAAAGTGAACCATTCCTTCTTTTTGGCGATCAATTGGTTTCCCTCGTAACGCTTCAATTAAGAAGAAGAATAAACGGCCACCATCTAAAGCAGGAACTGGTAATAAATTAAATAAACCAAGATTAATGCTTAGAACTGCAGCTAAACTTAGTACACGCGTAAACCCATAATCTACAACTTGATCTGTTAGATTATAAATTCCTACTGGACCTGATAACTCATTAATAGAAAATTGACCAGTTACTAATTTAACAAGAGATTCAAAAATTAGTTTCGTCCATTGGTACGTTTGTTCAAATCCTGATTTAATAGAACCCATTACTGTTTTCTCTACAGGAGAATACACACCGATTCTACCAACTTCGTCTTTTCCTTCTTTATCGAGTGTTGGCGTTACTTTCACATTAAACTGTTCATTATCACGCTTTACTTGTAACGTAATTTCTTTATTTGGGTTTTCACGTACAATAGTAACAACATCTTTCCATGTACTTGTGTTTTTCCCATCAATAGCTTGAATTGTATCATTCTCTTTCAATCCAGCTTGCTGTGCTGCACTGTTATCCATCACTTTTCCGACCATTGGTTTGTCAATAGGAACCCCTTGTACAAATCCAAGAATCACAAAAATAACAAATGCTAAAATGAAGTTCATTGCAGGACCCGCAAAGATTGTTAAAGCGCGTTGCCCTAGTTTTTTCGAGCCAAATTGTCTATTATACGGAGCAATTTGAATTTCTTCCCCCGCAGTAATAATACGAGCCTTTTCATTCACTCGGAATGTTTGAAGCTCTTCCTCGTACTCTTCATAGCCCGAAATTGTTAAATTATGCTCCAAATCAGCTTGTTCGACTTCAATAACACGAACATTTGGATACTTTTCATATCCATCAAAAACTAATTTCACAACTTCGTCTTTTTCATTTAATACAAGGCCAACCTTTTTCCCAGGCTTTAACTCAACTGTGTCCGCATCCTCGCCGGCCATTCTTACATAGCCACCAAGGGGCAGTAATCGAATCGTATACACCGTTTCATTCTTTTCAAATGAGAATATTTTCGGACCAAAACCAATCGCAAACTCGCGGCATAAAATACCTGCTCTTTTTGCGAAATATAGATGCCCTAGCTCATGGAAAAATACGAGTGCACCGAAAATTAATATAAAGGCAATCGCTGTATTCAATTCCATAACCACCTTTGCTAAATTTGTTCCATCACAAACCGTCTTGTGGCCGCATCAATTTCCAAAATTTCCTCTAAGCTCGGTCGTGCAATGACATTGTGATGGTTCATTGCTTTTTCAATGAGGTCTTCCACTGTTAAGAAACCAATTCTCTTTTGTAAAAAGGCTTCAACAGCTACTTCATTCGCTGCGTTCATTACAGCTGGCATACTTCCACCTGCTTTTCCAGCTTCATACGCAAAACGTAAACAACGGAATCGTTCTTGGTCCATTTTCTCAAAATGCAACGTCCCTATTTCCCATAAGTTTAACTGTTTTGTGTCTGAAAGAGGCAATCTATCAGGATATGTAAGTGCGTATTGAATTGGTACTCGCATATCAGGTGAACCAAGCTGCGCCATTACACTACGATCTTCAAATTCAACCATAGAATGGATAATACTTTCTTTATGTAAAACAACATCGATTTGCTCATAAGGGATACCAAAAAGCCAATGTGCTTCAATTACTTCTAGTCCCTTATTCATCATTGTAGCAGAATCAATTGTAATTTTCGAACCCATTGACCAGTTTGGATGTCGAAGCGCATCTTCTACGGTCACATGATGCAATTCATCCCTCGTTTTATCACGGAAACTTCCACCAGAAGCCGTTATAATAAGACGAGAAATTCTTTTTTCATTTTCACCATTCAAGCACTGAAAAATAGCCGAATGTTCACTATCTACTGGAAGTAACGAAACATTATGTTTTCGTGCTGCTTCCATTACAAGATGTCCTGCAGTTACTAACGTTTCTTTATTTGCAATTCCAATTGTTTTTTTCGCCTCAATTGCACGAAGTGTTGGTAACAACCCTACGCTACCTACAACAGCATTTACTACAATCTCCGCATCTGGATGTAATGCTACTTCTAAAAGTCCTTCACTACCATATACAATTTTTGTATTACCAGAAACAGATTGTAATTTTAAAACATCTTCCTCTCTTTGCACAGAGACGATTTGCGGAGAAAATTCTTGAATTACCTTTACTGCGTAGTCAATATTTTTCCCTACAGAAAAAGCAACGAGACGGAATTGGTCTGGGTGCGAGCGTAATACATCTAAAGTTTGTGTACCAATTGATCCGCTTGCACCTAATAAACTAATGTTTTTCATGACTCCAACCCCTCGTTCATTTATTAATTGTATTGTAATAAGAAGTAGAGAATTGGTAAAACGAATAACCAACTATCTGTTCGGTCTAATATACCACCATGCCCAGGTAAAATTGTACCTGAATCCTTTACGCCATAATGACGTTTAAAAGCAGATTGTACTAAATCACCAATTTGTCCAAAAATAGAAATGATAATTGTCAGCACAATTAAAATTACTACATTCGATTCGACTGGGAAGAACACGTTGTAAACAAGTGCCACAATAATTCCACAAACGATACCGCCTAATGAACCTTCAATCGTTTTATTCGGACTAATTTCTGGCCACAATTTTCTCTTGCCCAATGCTTTTCCTACGAAATATGCGCCTGAATCAGTAGCCCATATAACAAATAATGCGCAAAATACATATTTAATTCCTAATATTCTCGTTTCATTTAAATATAAGAATCCCATTGCCACATATGTCGTTGCCATCAGTAAAAATGAAGCATTATCAAAAGTAAATGTATTCTTAGAAAGGACTGTATATGATAAAAGTAATAAAACAATCACAAATGTGATTTCCAATTTACCTAATCCAATCCATGTAAACAGTTCTGATGCACTACTTGGAATTAAAAGAATCCACAATAATACTGCAGCTAAAACTGTCGGTACTGAAATAAGCGTAAGCTTATTCATACGAATTAATTCATATAAACCTATAGAAGCAAGTGCATACACTAAAACCGTAAAAGGCACGCCACCGTATATTACGATGGGAATGAATAGCGCGGCAGCAACCACTCCAGTAATAATTCTCTGTTTCACTATCAAACCCTCTCTTTCTACACGCCTCCGAATCTGCGCCCTCTATGTTGAAAGTCAGTAATCGCATTTAGCAAATGTTCTTCTTTGAAGTCTGGCCAATACACGTCTGTAAACCAAAACTCCGAATATGCAATTTGCCATAACATGAAATTACTAATACGTAGCTCTCCGCTTGTTCGGATTAACAACTCTGGATCAGGTAAAGAACTCGTCATTAAGTAGGAGGAAAGCATTTCTTCACTTACCTCTTCAGAACGAATTTTTCCTTCCTCATTATCTTTCATCATATGTTGCACAGCAGAAACGATTTCATCTCGACTTCCATAGTTTAACGCGAAATTAAGAATTAATCCCGTATTCTCTTTCGTATCTTCCATGGCTTTCTCCATCGCTCTGCGTGTATGCGTAGGAAGACGATCTTTTTGCCCTATTACTCGGACTTGTACGTTTTCTTCAATCAATTCTGGTAAAAATGTACCTAGAAATTCTTCTGGAAGCTTCATTAAATAATCAACTTCCTTTTTCGGTCTTTTCCAGTTCTCAGTTGAAAAAGCATAGAGAGTTAACACTTTCACATTAAGTTTACTTGCAAATTTTGTAATTTTCTTTACAACTTGCATACCTTCATGATGTCCCGCAATACGAGGCATTGCTCTCCTCTTTGCCCATCTTCCATTCCCATCCATAATGATGGCAATATGTTCTGGGATATATCCTTTTTTCACTTCTTCAACGAGATGATCAAACGATGTGTCCTTTTTACCTTTAAAAAAAGGAAAGTTTTTAAACATCATTCATACCCTCCAGCAAGCAGACGTATGCCTAAAAGTGTAAAAAGACCCCCTTAAGAAGAGGGTCATATTTGCGAAGTTATCGCTATTACACTTCCATGATTTCTTTTTCTTTGTTTTTTGCGATTTCGTCAACTTTTGCAATATATTTATCTGTTTCTTTTTGGATATCTTCAGTATATCCTCTTAAATCATCTTCTGTAATCTCGCCAGCTTTTTCAAGCTTCTTAAGATCATCATTTCCGTCACGACGTACGTTACGAACAGCAACTTTTGCTTCTTCAGCATATTTTTTCACAACTTTTACAAGATCACGACGACGCTCTTCTGTTAGTGCAGGGAATGCAATACGAATTACAGTTCCATCATTAGAAGGGTTTAAGCCTAAATCTGCTTTTAAAATTGCTTTTTCAATATCACCGATAGAAGTTTTATCATAAGGTTGAATTACTAGTAAACGCGCTTCTGGAACTGTAATGTTCGCTAATTGCACAACTGGTGTTGGTGCACCATAGTAATCAACTTGTACCTTATCTAATACAGACGCGTTTGCACGACCAGCACGAACTGTTGCTAATTCACGAGAATAAGCAGCAACTGCTTTTTCCATTTTTTCATTTGAAGACTTCAATACTTGTTGTCCCATATTTATTTCCCCCTTACCACTGTTCCGATATTTTCGCCTAAAACGGCACGTTTAATATTACCTTTTTCCATAACTGAGAATACAATTAGTGGAATATCATTATCCATACATAGAGAAGAAGCTGTAGAATCCATTACACCTAAACCTTCTTTTAATACATCTAAGTAAGTAAGCGTTTCGTATTTTGTAGCTGTTGGATCAATAGATGGATCCGCATTATATACACCATCTACATTGTTTTTCGCCATTAAAATTACATCTGCTTCAATTTCTGCCGCACGTAATGCTGCTGTTGTATCTGTAGAGAAGTATGGGTTACCTGTACCTGCTGCAAAGATAACAACACGTTTTTTCTCTAAGTGACGAACTGCTTTACGACGAATGTAAGGTTCTGCAACTTGACGCATCTCAATTGAAGTTTGTACACGAGTTTGAATTCCGATATTCTCCAAGCTATCTTGAAGAGCTAATGAATTCATAACTGTCGCTAACATGCCCATGTAATCTGCCCCTGCACGATCCATGCCCATTTCACTTCCAATTTTTCCACGCCAAATGTTACCGCCACCAACAACAACAGCAACCTCTACATCAAGTTCTGCAATTTCTTTTACTTGTTCCGCAACTGACTTAATAACAGTTGGGTTAATTCCAAATCCTTGCTCTCCAGCTAAAGCTTCTCCACTTAGCTTTAAAACGACACGATTATATTTCGGTTTACTCATAATGAACCTCCAATTGCTTACATCTTTATTTTAAAAAAGGGAACACAATGTGTTCCCTAATCTGTATTAGTTACTACCTTTTACTTGGTTCATTACTTCTTCAGCAAAGTTGTCTTCGCGTTTTTCGATACCTTCACCAACAGCGTAGCGAACGAATCCTTTTAATGTTCCGCCTTTAGACTCAACGAACTGACGAACTTTCATATCAGGGTTTTTAACGAATGCTTGGTCAAGTAAGCAAATCTCTTCGAAGAATTTGCCTAGACGGCCTTCAACCATTTTCGCAACGATTTTCTCAGGCTTGCCTTCGTTTAATGCTTGTTGTGTTAATACTTGACGCTCATGCTCAACTTCTTCAGCTGTTACAGCATCGCGGTCGATGTATTTAGGGTTAACTGCAGCGATGTGCATTGCAACATCTTTAGCAGCAGCTTCATCAGTAGAACCTTCAAGAACTGTTAATACACCAATGCGTCCACCCATGTGTAGGTAAGCACCGAATGCATCTGCATCAGTTTTTGATACGATTTCGAAACGACGAAGTGTAAGTTTTTCACCAATTTTAGCGATTGCTTCGTTGATGTGCTCTTCAACTTTTTTACCGTTTTCCATTGTTTGAGCCATAGCTTCTTCAACGTTAGCTGGTTTGTTAGTTAATAAGTGAGCAGCTAATTCTTTAATTAGTGTTTGGAAACCTTCGTTTTTCGCAACGAAATCAGTTTCAGAGTTTAATTCTAAGATTAAAGCGTCGTTACCGTTTGTTTCGATGAAAGTTAAACCTTCAGCAGCAATGCGGTCTGCTTTTTTAGCAGCTTTCGCAATACCTTTTTCACGTAAGAAGTCAATTGCCTTCTCCATGTCGCCATTAGTTTCTGTTAAAGCTTTTTTGCAGTCCATCATACCTGCGCCAGTTTTTTCACGTAATTCTTTTACCATTTGAGCAGTGATTGCCATACTTTTCATCCTCCTAAAATATGTATTTATACCTTTTATAAAGGTGTTTATACCTTAAAAAAGGTGATAAAAGGCCGAACCCCTTATCACCTTTCCAACTTTGTTACGCAGTAACAGTTTCTTCACCTTGTTTTGCTTCAAGGATCGCGTCTGCCATTTTAGATGTAAGAAGTTTTACAGCACGAATTGCATCATCGTTTGCTGGGATAACGTGATCGATTTCGTCTGGATCACAGTTTGTATCAACGATACCGATGATTGGAATGTGTAATTTGCGTGCTTCAGCAACTGCAATACGCTCTTTACGAGGGTCTACTACGAATAATGCACTTGGAAGACCTTTCATATCTTTAATACCGCCTAAGAATTTCTCAAGACGCTCTAACTCTTTTTTAAGTTGAACAACTTCTTTCTTAGGAAGTACTTCGAAAGTACCATCTTCTTGCATTCTTTCGATGTCTTTAAGACGCTTGATACGCTTTTGGATTGTTTGGAAGTTTGTTAAAGTTCCACCTAACCAACGTTGGTTAACGAAGTACATACCAGCACGAGTTGCTTCTTCTTTAATAGCTTCTTGTGCTTGTTTTTTAGTACCTACGAATAAGATGTCTCCGCCTTCAGCAGCGATGTCGCGCATCGTTCTGTAAGCTTCCTCAACTTTTTTCACAGTTTTTTGTAAGTCGATGATGTAGATACCGTTACGCTCTGTGAAAATGTAACGCTTCATTTTTGGGTTCCAACGACGAGTTTGATGTCCGAAATGAACACCAGCTTCAAGCAATTGCTTCATAGAAATTACTGACATAATATAGTTCCTCCTAAATGGTTTTTGATATCCTCCGTTTACTTCATCTCTAAGCGAAACTACAAACGTAGCACCAACACTTAAATCAGTAAACGTGTGTACTTTGTACTGACACCACTGCTTACTATATCATACTGAAATATTACAATCAAGTCGAAAATGCGAACAATGTAAAACTTTCTTTGTTCATACTCGAATTCTAGTATTACCAACCTTCTTTTCTTTTAAGCAAAAAAGTAAATACAATTAATAGTTTTCCCAGAAAACACGCTTATGACACTTTTCACAAGCATCTTCTATCCATTGCACAAAAAAACTCTCCTCAATTGAGGAGAGTTTTTTATAAATTAGTTTGTTTTTAATTTAGCAAGTTCTTGTAGAAACTTGTCGTTTAGCACTTTAATGTATGTTCCTTTCATACCTAAAGAGCGAGACTCAATAACACCAGCACTTTCTAATTTACGTAGTGCATTTACGATTACAGAGCGAGTAATTCCTACGCGATCAGCAATTTTACTTGCAACAAGTAAACCTTCTGTTCCATTTAATTCTTCGAAGATATGCTCAATTGCTTCTAACTCACTGTAAGATAATGAGCTGATTGCCATTTGAACAACAGCTTTACTACGCGCTTCCTCTTCGATTTCTTCTGCTTTTTCACGTAAGATTTCCATACCTACAACAGTTGAGCTGTACTCAGCAAGGATTAAATCATCATCTAAGAACTCTTGACCAAGACGAGCTAATACTAATGTACCTAGACGCTCACCGCCACCAACGATTGGTACGATTGTAGTTAAACCTTGACCGAATAATTCTCTGTTTTCTACTGGGAATGCTGTGTAAGCACTGTTCACATCTAAGTTTGAAGATGTTTCTGTAATGTTGAATAAGCTTTGTGTATATTCTTCTGGGAATTGACGTTCTGCAAGCATTTGCTTCATGCGTTCGTTTTCGATTTGTTGGTGAATTGCATAACCTAGTAATTTACCACGACGGCTAACTACGAATACGTTTGCTTCGATTACTTCACACATTGTGTCAGACATTTCTCTAAAGTTTACAGGCTTCCCTGCTGCGCTCTGTAATAACGCATTTAATTTTCTCGTTTTTGCTAATAATTCCATTTCAAAAGTTCCTCCTACATGTTACTCACATATTTTTTCATCACTTGGAAACTAGGGCGAGTCACCTGATGACACTATTACAAAATAAACTGGCTCACATCTTTATTTTTAGCAATTGTTGCTAATTTCTCCTCAACGTATTGAGGTGTTATCGTTATTTTCTCTAACGTAATTTCAGATGCTTCAAACGATAAATCTTCAAGGAGCTTCTCCATAATCGTATGAAGTCTTCTTGCTCCAATATTATCTGTATCCTGATTAACTTGATAAGCAATCTCAGCAATCTTACGAATAGCTTCGTCTGAAAATTCAATTTCTATACCTTCAGTCGCTAATAATGCCATATATTGTTTAATTAACGCATTGTCAGGCTCGATTAATATTTTAACAAAATCGTCTGTCGATAATTTTGTTAATTCTACTCGAATCGGAAATCTCCCTTGCAATTCCGGAATTAAATCCGACGGTTTAGACATATGGAACGCTCCAGCTGCAACGAATAAAATATAATCCGTTTTTACTGATCCGTATTTTGTCGCAACATTCGACCCTTCTACAATTGGCAGAATGTCACGTTGCACACCTTCACGTGATACATCTACGCTATTCGACTGCTTACCAGCAATTTTGTCAATTTCATCGATAAAAATAATCCCGAGCTGTTCAGCACGATAAACAGCCTCTTGTGTAACTTCATCCATATCAATTAAGCGCTGTGCCTCTTCATTTGTCAAGAGTTTTCTTGCTTCTTTTACAGAAAGTTTACGTTTTTTCGTTTTTTTCGGCATAAAACTTCCTAGCGCATCTTGGAAATTCATTCCCATTTGTTCCATGCCAGTTCCTTGTAACATATCAAACATGGAAGACTGTTGTTCAGTCACTTCAATCGATACAATTTCTTCTTCAAGAAGCCCTGCAGCAAGCTTTCTCTCCACATCTTGACGTTTCTTTTCGATTTCAACATCTTCTTGTGTATCAGACGTTTGATTCGAATTTTGAGCGCCTCCAAAAAGCATCTCTAATGGATTTTTGAATCCAGATTGCTTCTCCGGACTCGGCACTAAAATTTCAACAAGACGTTGATTCGCTTGCTCTTCTGCTTTATCTTGAACTTTCACTACCATTTCTTCTTTTACGATACGAACCGATGTTTCCACCAAGTCACGTACCATCGACTCTACATCTCTACCCACATATCCAACTTCTGTGAATTTTGTAGCCTCAACCTTAATAAAAGGTGCTCCAACGAGTTTCGCCATTCGTCGTGCTACCTCTGTTTTCCCAACACCTGTCGGTCCAATCATTAAAATATTTTTAGGCGCAATTTCGTCACGTAAATTTTCAGCTAATTTACTGCGGCGATATCGATTTCTCAACGCTACAGCAACCGCTTTCTTTGCGTCTTTTTGACCGATGATGTATTGATCTAATTTTTCCACAATTTGGCGCGGAGTAAAATGTAAATGCATATAAAATGCCTCCCTTACGATTCTACAATTCTTCAACAATTATGTTGTGATTCGTATAAACACAAATATCGCCAGCAATCTCTAAACTCGCTTTCGCAATTTGCTTCGCTGTTAAGTGTTCACTTGCATATTGCTTTAAAGCACGACCGGCAGAAAGTGCATAATTCCCACCAGATCCAATTGCTAAAATACCATCATCCGGTTCAATCACTTCTCCTGTACCTGAAACAAGGAGCATAGTTGTTTTATCCATGACAATGAGCATCGCTTCTAGCTGACGTAACATTTTATCGCCACGCCATTGTTTTGCCATTTCAACAGCAGCACGCTGCAAGTTGCCATTATACTCTTCTAATTTCCCTTCAAACATTTCAAAAAGAGTAAATGCGTCAGCAACTGATCCTGCGAAACCAGCTAAAACTTTACCTTGGAAAAGTTTACGAACTTTACGAGCTGTATGTTTCATTACAACAGCATTTCCCATTGTCACTTGGCCATCTCCAGCCATTGCACATTCTCCATTATGATGAACTGCAAATATCGTTGTAGCGTGGAAATTCCCCATAGAAAAAACTCCTTTATTTGTTTTTATAGCTTTTAAAGCAATTTATGCCCGCGGGTGATGCTTCATGTAAACAGAACGCAATCTTTCTTTAGAGACATGCGTATAAATTTGTGTCGTCGACAAATTTTCATGGCCTAATAGCTCCTGTACAGTACGTAAATCCGCCCCTTCATCTAGCATATGTGTAGCAAATGTATGCCTTAACATATGGGGACTTATCCGCATTGTCAGCGAAGCCTTTTTAATGAGTTCATTTAAAACATAACGAACCCCACGACTTGTTAGTGGTGTACCTTTCGCATTTAAAAATACCATATGAGAATCTTCGTCAGTCTTATTAACTAACTGTTTTCTCCCATTCTCTATATAAGTAATTAAAGAATCTTGCGCATAGCTTCCGAACGGAATATACCTTTGTTTTTTTCCTTTTCCCATTACTAAAATTGTTCCCACCGCAAAGTCAATATCGGTAAGTTGTAAATTGACACATTCACTCACACGGATCCCAGTCGCATACATCAACTCTAATAAAGCTTGATTCCTTTGACCTAATGGCGTTTCCGTGTCAGAAACTTCAAATAATTCCTCTAACTCTTCAGCATATAAAAACTTTGGGATTGACAATTCTTTTTTGGGGAGTGACGCAAGTGCAAACGGATTATCCTTTCGATAACCTTCACGCATCAAAAAACGATATAAACTTCGTAAGCTTGATACTTTTCTTGCGACAGATTTACGGGCTAACTTTTCATCGTGCAACGTCGTTAAGTACAAACGAACATCCGCGTATGTAACGTCTAAAAAAGAGGATATGCCTTCTCGTTCCATAAATTGCACAAAATGTTCTAAATCATTTTGATAACTTGCAATTGTATATTTTGAATAATTTCTTTCAATTTGTAAATATCCAACGAATAATTGTAACAATTTCTTCACATTCACACAACTCACCTCAATAAAGGCTACTAAATCGTATCACAACTTAGTAGCCTTTGCAAGAAATTTAACTAAATATTTACAAAATTTCGAATCGTTTCTAAAGCGCGTGCTGCGTACGCTTCATTTCGTTCTGCTTTCTTTTTAATCTTCTTCTCTAACGGTGCAAATAGACCGAAGTTCGCATTCATCGGCTGGAAGTTTTTAGCGTTCGTTGCCGTAATGTAATTTGCCATGCTACCCATCGCAGTTACTGGCGGTAATACAACTGGCTCTTCACCTTGCACAAGACGCGCAGCATTAATTCCTGCTAATAATCCTGATGCTGCTGATTCAACATATCCCTCTACTCCAGTCATTTGACCAGCGAAGAATAAATCATCACGTTGTTTATATTGATATGTTGGACGAAGCAAATTAGGTGAATTAATAAACGTATTACGATGCATTACACCATAACGTACAATCTCTGCATTTTCCAATCCCGGAATTAACTGTAGCACTTCTTTTTGCGGTCCCCACTTTAAATGAGTTTGGAAACCTACGATATTGTATAAAGTTCCCGCTGCATCATCTTGACGTAACTGAACAACAGCATATGGCGTTTTCCCTGTTTTGGGATCTTCCAATCCAACAGGTTTCATAGGTCCAAATACTAACGTCTGTCTCCCTCTACTTGCCATAACTTCTACTGGCATACAACCTTCAAAGAAAATTTCTTTTTCAAACTCTTTTAAAGGCACTGTCTCAGCAGCAATTAGAGCCTCATAAAAACGATCAAACTCTTCTTCTGTCATTGGGCAATTTAAATATGCAGCTTCACCTTTGTCATAACGCGATTTTAAATACACTTTATTCATGTCAATGCTGTCTTTTTCTACGATTGGGGCTGCAGCATCATAGAAGTAGAAATAATCTTCTCCTGTTAATTCTTTCAATTTTGCAGAAAGATCAGGAGATGTTAATGGACCTGTAGCAATAATTGTCGGTCCCTCTGGAATATCTGTAATTTCTTCATTCATTACAGTTACATTTGGATGGTTCTTTACGTATTCTGTTACTTTAGCTGCGAACTCATGACGATCTACAGCTAAAGCACCTCCAGCTGGTACAGAGCACTCATCCGCCGCACGAATAATTACAGAATCCATTAAGCGCATTTCCTCTTTAATAACTCCAACTGCATTTGTTAAAGTGTTTGCACGAAGTGAGTTACTACATACTAATTCAGCGAATTTATCTGTGTGATGAGCTGGCGTTTGCCTTACCGGTCTCATTTCATATAATCTAACTTGGACACCACGTTTTGCAATTTGGTAAGCTGCTTCACTTCCTGCAAGACCTGCGCCAATGACGTTTACTACTTGTGTTGTCATTTATATCACCTTTCCTTTTCTTCCCGAAAAAAATGTGAGCAGTTACGCTCACATTTGTTGTTCTTCTTCATAATCGCACGAAATACATTGTACTTGCACGCCTTTTTTCAACTTTTTCTCTACAAGCATGCCTTCGCACTTCGGACACTTACGACCAATTGGCTTATCCCAAGATACAAAGTCGCATTCCGGATACGTACCGCACCCATAGAAAAGACGTTTCTTTTTATTACTACGGCGTTCAATAATTTGACCCTTATCACACTTTGGACAAGTAACACCGATTTCTTTCACAATCGGCTTTGTATTACGACAATCTGGGAAATTCGAGCAAGCCATAAATTTCCCGTATTTACCCATTTTAAAGACCATTGGGTGATTACATAATTCACAATCTTCCCCAGCTGGTTCATCTTTAATTTCCACTTCACGCATTTCTTTTTCCGCTTTTTCTAAACGCGGTTCAAAACCTACGTAGAAATCATCAACAATTTTTACCCAATTCGCATTTCCTTCTTCTACTTCATCAAGGCTTTGCTCCATATTGGCAGTAAATTCAATGTTAATAATTTCTGGGAAAAACTCTAAAATAAGTTCAATTACTATTTCACCAAGTTCAGTCGGAACGAAGCGTTTATTATCCAAACCTACATACCCACGCTTTTGAATTGTTTCAAGTGTAGGTACATATGTTGACGGTCTTCCAATTCCAAGTTCTTCAAGTGTTCTTACTAGGCGAGCCTCTGTATAGCGCGGAGGAGGTTGTGTAAAATGTTGCTTTGGTTCTAAATCCTTTGAAAATACAGTTTCCCCTACTTCTAAAGGTGGCAACATCTTATCCTTTTCTTCAGCACCATCATCTTTTGACTCTACATACACTTTCATAAATCCTGGGAACTTTACAACCGATCCACTTGCACGGAACTGAACATTGTTATTAATGAGTCTCGCTGTCACTGTATCCATTATAGCAGACGCCATTTGACTTGCAACAAATCGCTCCCAAATCAATTTATATAATCGAAGTTGATCACGACCTAAGAAACTTTTTAGTTCCTCTGGCTTTCTCATTACTGAAGTAGGACGAATTGCCTCATGCGCATCTTGTGCATTTGACTTTTTCGTTTCTTTCTTCTTTTCTGTTCCTATGTATTCCGTACCATACGCTTCAGTGATGTAAGTACGAGCCTCTGTTTGAGCTGTTTCTGAGATACGTGTTGAATCAGTTCTCATATACGTAATAAGACCTACAGTTCCTTGTTTTCCAAGATCTATCCCTTCATACAATTGCTGTGCAAGCATCATTGTTTTCTTTGCTCGCATGTTTAACTTACGTGCTGCTTCTTGTTGCAAGGAAGATGTTGTAAACGGTAATGCAGGATTACGTTTTCGCTCTTTGCGCGTTACATTTTCAACTGAAAACGCATTGTCTTTCATCTGTTCAATTATTTCATTCACTTGCGTTTCATTTGTTAATTGAACTTTTTCACCATCTACACCGTAAAAGCTTGCTTCAAATGTGTCTTTTCCTTTTACAAATTCTGTTTTAATTGTCCAGAATTCTTCAGGTTCAAAGTTTTGAATTTCCCTTTCACGCTCGATGATTAAACGAACTGCTACAGATTGTACACGTCCTGCACTTAATCCTTTTTTTACTTTCTTCCATAATAAAGGACTAATATTGTAACCAACAAGACGATCAAGTATACGTCTTGCTTGTTGTGCATCCACTAAATCCATATTAATTGCACGAGGATGTTTAAATGATTCTTTGATTGCATCTTTCGTAATCTCATTAAACACAACCCGACAATCTGATTCAACGTCCACATTTAACGTATTCGCTAAATGCCAAGCAATCGCTTCCCCTTCACGGTCTGGATCGGCCGCGAGATAGACTTTCTTTGCTTTTTTCGCCGCTGATTTTAAATCTTTTAAGACGGGACCTTTACCACGAATGGTAATATACTTCGGGGTGAAGTTGTTCTTTACTTCTATCCCCATTTGACTTTTTGGCAAATCGCGAACATGTCCCATAGACGCGACAACTTTGTATTTTTTCCCTAAATATTTCTCAATGGTCTTCGCCTTAGAAGGCGACTCCACGATTACGAGGTAATCTGACATGCTAGTGCCTCCTTAAGAGGTGGATTCAAGTCTTCATTAATCTTATTGATTTCTCTTGTTTTTGTCAATCAAGAATGAATATACCATACAGTGCCAATCTACCATTTGTCAATAATTGTTTAATAAAAACATAAAAATATAAGGTTAATTTAAAATCTCTTCCAAGATATCTTCTGCATTTCTTACTAGTTTTGCTCCTTGCTGAATAAGATGATTCGTTCCCGATGCCCCCTCTACAAATATAGGTCCAGGAAGCGCAAACACCTCTCTATTTTGCTCTAACGCAAGGTCTGCAGTAATAAGTGTTCCACTTCTCGATTTCGCTTCTACAACTAAAACACCTTTACTTATACCACTAATAATCCGGTTCCTTTTTGGAAAATACCATTTTTTCGGTGCATATTGCGGCGGATACTCTGTCAATAACAATATATATTCCTTCCACATTTCATATAAATGTCTATTTTCTTTCGGATACATAAAAGACAATCCATGCCCTAATATCGCAATAGTCGGGCAATGATGCCTTACTGTAATCTCATGAGACATTGTATCTATCCCTTTTGCAAACCCACTGACAATAAGCCACTCTCTTTCTAATAAAGGGTGTAAAATAAACTTCAAACTCTCATGACCATATAATGATGGTTCTCTCGTTCCAACAACTGCTAATTTATTTACTTTATTCAGGAAATCTTTCTCTCCTTTTCCATATAAAACGAAGGGAGGGTCTTGTATTTCACGTAATAATTGCGGATAATCTTCATCCCATATCGTTATATAAAAAATACGATTTCTCTCTAAATAAGATATATATTGCGGAAGATTTGAATTTTGAAGAAATTTTACTAGTTCTGAAGATTTTTTCGAGGATATTCCAGTGTAGTGTTCCATTTGTTTTTCGTTAAAATTATATATGTTCTTTAATTCTGGATCGACATATAGTAGCCTCTCCATCGCTTTCCAATAATCTGCTAGCAAGTAATGAACATGTAATAACCTCTCTCTTTTCATCTTGATTCTCCTTACCCATAATTTTTATTATGTAAACAGAAAAAAGTGTAAAAAGACACCCTCAAGTAAGAAGGTGTCTTTCAACAGATTAATAGTTTTTACAAGTCTCAAATAAACCTTTTTCTTTTAAAACAGAGATTAGCGTTTCTCCCATAACTGCTGGAGTTTCAGCTACTTTAATGCCACAAGCTTCCATTGTTTTAATCTTTTCAGCAGCAGTTCCTTTACCGCCAGAAATGATTGCACCAGCATGGCCCATACGTTTGCCAGCAGGCGCTGTTTGACCACCAATGAAGCCTACAACAGGTTTTGTCATATTAGCTTTTACCCATTCAGCTGCCTCTTCTTCTGCTGTACCGCCGATTTCACCAATCATAATTACAGCATGTGTTTCTTCATCTTCATTAAATGCTTTTAACGCATCAATAAAGTCTGTACCGTTAACAGGGTCTCCGCCGATACCTACAGCAGTAGATTGGCCAATACCTTCTTGTGTTAACTGATGTACAGCTTCATAAGTTAATGTACCAGAGCGAGATACGATACCAACATGACCTTTTTTATGAATATATCCTGGCATAATACCAATCTTACATTCATCTGGTGTGATTACACCTGGGCAGTTTGGTCCAAGTAAACGTGTATGTTTACCCGCCATATATCTCTTTACGTTTACCATATCTAATACAGGAATCCCTTCAGTAATACATACTACTAAATCAATTTCTGCATCAACAGCTTCCATAATTGCATCTGCCGCAAAAGCGGGTGGAACGTATACAACTGAAGCGTTTGCGCCTGTTGCTTTCACTGCATCTTCTACTGTATCAAATACTGGTACACCTTCAATATCAGTGCCGCCCTTACCTGGTGTTACACCACCGACAATTTTCGTACCGTATTCAATCATTTGTTTTGTATGGAATAAACCTTGAGAACCTGTAATACCTTGAACAATAACTTTTGTATCTTTATTAACTAATACGCTCATTTTTTTCCCCCGCTTTCTATTAGCCCACTAGTGAAACAATTTTTTGTGCACCGTCTGCCATAGATTCTGCTGCAACAATATTTAAGCCAGACTCATTTAAAATTTTCTTACCTAGTTCTACGTTTGTGCCTTCAAGACGTACAACTAAAGGTAACTCAAGACCTACTTGTTTCGTTGCTTCAATAACACCTTCTGCAATAACATCACACTTCATAATGCCACCAAAAATGTTAACGAAGATACCTTTTACATTTTTGTCAGAAAGGATAATTTTGAATGCTTCTGTAACTTTTTCTGCAGTTGCACCGCCACCAACATCTAAGAAGTTAGCTGGGTCACCGTGGTAATGTTTAATGATATCCATTGTAGCCATCGCTAAACCTGCACCATTAACCATACAACCGATATTTCCATCTAAAGGAATGTAGTTTAAGTCGTATTTTGAAGCTTCAATTTCTTTTGAATCCTCTTCATCAAGATCACGAAGCTCTAAAATGTCTTTATGGCGATATAACGCATTAGAATCAAAGTTTAATTTTGCATCTAATGCCATAACTTTACCTTCGCCTGTTGTAACAAGTGGGTTAATCTCAGCGATAGAGCAATCTTTTTCAATAAACGCACGATATAAGCCCATCATAAACTTCACAGCTTGTCCTACAAGCTCTTTTGGAATATTGATGTTAAATGCAATTCGGCGCGCTTGGAAACCTTGCAAGCCTACTGCTGGATCAATATATTCTTTAAAGATTTTTTCAGGTGTTTTTTCTGCTACTTCTTCAATTTCTGTTCCGCCTTCTTCAGACGCCATTAAAACAACTTGAGAAGTTGCACGATCTAAAACTAGACCTACATAATATTCTTTTTTAATATCGCAACCTTCTTCGATAAGTAAGCGTTTTACTTCCTTACCTTCAGGACCTGTTTGATGTGTCACAAGTGTAGTTCCTAAAATGCTTTCTGCATATGTACGAACTTCATCTAAATTTTTCGCAACTTTTACTCCGCCAGCTTTGCCGCGTCCACCAGCGTGAATTTGTGCTTTCACTACACATACATCTGTTCCTAATTCTTTCGCTGCTTCTACAGCTTCTTCTACTGTAAACGCAACCTTCCCGTTCGGAACGCTAACCCCATAGCTTCTAAGGACTGCCTTACCTTGGTACTCATGGATATTCATGGTCCCATCCTCCCCTGTTTTCCTGTTTTACTCGAAAAGTTTTTTAATGTTTAAAAAACATTACATTGCCATTGTATAAGATGATTGGCACGCTGTCTACAATAAAGTGTCAGAAAACTGAAATCGCTTTATTCTTTTTCGAAAATAGTAATGTTTATATGCCAAAATAAAAAAATAAGCTGTATATTTACAGCTTATTTTTGAATCATATCTTTAATTGGTGCGAATGACTTGCGGTGTTCATCTAGTACTCCATGCACTTCAATTGCCTCTAAATGTTGCTTTGTGCCATATCCCATATGTTGCTCAAATCCATATTCAGGATACTTCTCTCCCAGTTCTTTCATCATACGATCTCTCGTTACTTTTGCTATAATGGATGCTGCTGAAATCGAAACACTTTTCGCATCACCTTTAATAATTGATGTTTGCGGAATTGGTGTAGGAAGCTTCATCGCATCAATTAATAAATGTTGAGGTGTACAAGATAAATTTGCAACTGCATCTAACATCGCTTGTTTCGTTGCTTGGTAAATATTAATGTCATCAATAACTTGCGGTGATACAATTCCTACTCCAATTGCAATTGCTTGTACTTTTATTTCATCATAAAAACGCTCACGTTTCGCTTCACTCAACTTTTTCGAGTCATTTAACCCTGGAATATAAAAATCCTCAGGAAGAACGACAGCTGCCGTCACAACAGGCCCAGCCAATGGCCCGCGCCCTACTTCATCAATACCCGCGATATATGTGACCCCTTTTTCACGCAAAGCATTTTCATACTTGGACATTTCAAAAAACTTCTCTTTTTCTTTCTGTTCTAACTCTTTTTGTTTATACCACTTCAAAACGAGCTTTTGAACACCTTTTCGATCATCTTTCATTAACAGCTGAAAGCGATCATCTTCTTCATTCATAATTTCTTTCAATACATTTTCCGCTTCTTTTATCGTCATAGTTTGCATTTATACAAGCTCCTTTTTAAACATATCCAAAAAGAAAAGACGCACAAACGCACGTCTTATACTTCTTCTATTTTTTCCACATCTTCCACTTGCTCTCCAAACTCTTCCGGTGTTTCAAACGTCATTTTTCCAAGTTTGCCACCACGAAGCTCACGAAGCACAAGCTCAGATGTCTTATCATAATCAATCATTCCGCCGCCCATTAAGCAGCCTCTATTTTTTCCAATTGCATCGAATAATTCCACAATATCTTCTGGAATCTCATTTAAATTATAGCGTTCTTTCAAGCGTTCTGGATAATGTTTCTCCATAAAACGTAATGCGTAAACAGCTACATCTTGTAAATTTAAAATTGAATCTTTAATTGCACCCGTTGTCGCTAAACGAAGACCCACTAATTGATCTTCAAATTTAGGCCACAGAATACCTGGTGTATCTAACAATTCCATTTCCTTCCCAACTTTAATCCATTGTTGAGCTGTTGTCACACCTGGACGATCTCCTGTTTTAGCAATATTTTTCTTTGCCAATTTATTAATCAATGTAGATTTACCAACATTTGGTATACCTACAATTAATGCACGAATCGCTCTCGGTCTAATACCTTTTGCAACCATTTTATCAAATTTTTCTTTAACAAGCACTTTACAAGCTGCTGCAATTTCCTTCATACCTTGTCCAGCTTGCGCGTTAATCGAAATTGCCATATGGCCTTTTTCTTTAAAATATGCGATCCATTGTTTTGTTAAACGATCATCCGCCATATCCGCTTTATTTAAAACAACAAGCCTTGGCTTATGTGTAATGATTTCATCAATCATTGGGTTTCGAGATGATAATGGTAATCGAGCATCTACAAGTTCAATTACAACATCAATTAATTTTAATTTCTCCGTTACTTGGCGTCTAGCCTTCGCCATATGCCCTGGAAACCATTGAATTACCATGTTGCCACCTTCTTTTTCATTTATTTCACAATACGTGCGTCTTCTAACGGCCAATATAACATATTAGCTTTACCAATTACTTGATCCATTGAAATCGTACCGATTGAACGGCTATCTTTACTAAAACGACGATTATCACCTAAAACAAATAATTGATCTTTTGGAACGGTTTTCTTGCCTGTCATTTCTTCAAGATTAAAATCATATGTAAGCGGTCCGTCAGCAATTTGCTTTTTCTGCTTGTCTAAATACGGCTCCTCATAAGCCTTTCCGTTAACATACAGTTTATCATTACGATACTCTATTTCATCGCCTGGCAGGCCTATAATGCGCTTAATGTAATCTTTATCTTCTGTTGCTCGAAATACGATAATATCAAAGCGTTTTGGATCTCCAATGTGATAACCAATTTTATTCACAATCATTCGATCACGATCATGTAAAGTAGGTGCCATCGATACCCCGTCTACGAGAATTGGCGCAAAGAAAAACTGTCTAATAACACCAGCTAATACAACAGCAATCAAAATTGCCTTAATCCATTCCCAAAGTGAACTCTTCTCTTTTTTCATGCATTTCCCCTCCACGGTTATGTAAACTGCTCGTATTATACCAAAATTTCATATAGATTGGAAAAAGGGAGCTTGTGCATTTACAAGCTCCCATACATGTCTTATCGAATTTCTTTAATACGTGCTTTTTTACCGCGAAGGTTACGTAAGTAGTATAACTTAGCACGACGTACTTTACCACGGCGAAGTACTTCGATTTTCGCGATTCTTGGCGTGTGAACTGGGAATGTACGCTCAACACCTACACCGTAAGAAATCTTACGAACTGTGAATGTTTCACTGATTCCGCCACCACGACGTTTAATTACAACACCTTCGAAAAGCTGAATTCTTTCACGAGTTCCCTCAACAACTTTTACGTGTACACGTAAAGTGTCACCAGGACGGAATGAAGGAAGGTCAGTTTTTAATTGGCCTTTTGTAATTTCTGCGATTAATTGTTGCATATTAAATTCTCTCCTTTAAACAGATGCTCTTATAAAGTCTTAATAAATTACAGCGGAACATCGTTAATACGGCTACTGATTTCAGTAGCACAAATGTTATAATAGCATATTACTAGGCCTGTTGCAATAGCAAATATATGAAGTTATTACTGCTCTCGCTTTATTTCCTCAAGCCATTTTTTCTCTTGTTTAGATAACTCTCTCTCATCTAACAAATCCGGTCTACGCGTATACGTTCGACGCAAAGATTCCTTATGTCGCCATTCATCAATGTTTTTATGATTCCCTGACATTAATACATCCGGTACCTTCATACCACGAAAATCAGCCGGACGTGTATAATGAGGATGCTCTAATAAACCTGTACTAAACGAATCCTCTACTTGTGAAGCATGATTTCCTAGCACACCTGGCAAGAGACGTACAACACTATCAGTAATAACCATAGAGGCTAATTCTCCGCCCGTTAATACATAGTCACCAATAGAAATCTCATCCGTTACGAGATGCTCACGAATTCGTTCGTCATACCCTTCATAATGCCCACATACGAAGATCAAATGTTCTTCCCCTGCAAGCTCTTCCGCTTTCTTCTGCGTAAATCTTTCGCCCTGCGGACACATTAAGACAACTCTAGGCTTACGCTCTGTCTCTTTCGTCAAATCTTCTACAGCATCAAAAATAGGCTGAGGAGTAAGCACCATACCAGCTCCTCCGCCGTAAGGATAATCGTCTACACTATTATGCTTACTTGTTGTATAATCACGAAAGTTAACAACACGAAGGTTTACCGCTTCTTTTTCTTGTGCCTTCTTTAATATAGAAGATCCAAATACACCGGTAAACATGTCTGGGAACAACGTTAAAATATCAATTTTCATTATAGCAGCCCTTCCATTACATGAATGGTTACTAATTTATTTTCAATATTAACTTGAAGTACAACGTCATCGATATAAGGAATTAAGAGATCTTGACCCTTCGGGCGTTTAATTACCCAAACATCATTTGCACCAGGAGATAGAATCTCTTTGATTGTCCCTAGCGCTTCTCCTTCTTCCGTTACAACACTGCAACCAATAATTTCATGATAGTAGTATTCACCTTCAGCAAGTTCACCTAACTGCTCTTCCGGTACTTTTATTAAAGAACCTTTAAACTTCTCTACTTCATCTACATTGTTATATCCTTCAAATGTTAATAAATCGAATGTCTTATGTTGGCGATGAGAAGTTACCTTCACCGGAAGGTAGTCTGTGCCTTTCTCATTCGATATGTATAACGTGTTTCCTACTTTATATCGCTCTTCTGGAAAATCAGTACGAGAAATAACACGGATTTCTCCTCTTACGCCATGAGTATTTACAATTTTCCCTACGTTAAACCATTTTGTCATAAATAGTATGTCACCCCTGGTTTCTATATAAATTAAGCATCTCCATTTCACAGATGGAACATGCACTCTCTATTTAAATGTTAAAAAAGGGAGAGGAATAACTCCTCGCCCTTTTTTACGTTTATTGAATTTCCAGTGTTACTTTTTCATCATTATGATGTCCCACTGAATACAAGAGCATTCGAATCGCTTTCGCAACTCTCCCTTGCTTTCCAATGACTTTTCCAACATCCTCAGGATGTACAGTTAATCGATACTTTATCTCTCCGTTGCAAAGTTCCTGTGTAACTTTTACATCTTCAGGATAATCGACAAGAGGCTTGACAATCGTCTCGACTAACTTCTTCATAGTCATTGCCTCAATTACTTACCTTGTTTAGATAAGTGGAATTTCTCCATGATACCTTGGTTAGAGAATAAGTTACGAACTGTATCAGATGGTTTAGCACCATTTCCTAACCATTTTAATGCTGCTTCTTCGTTGATCTTAACTTCAGCTGGTTGAGCAACTGGATTGTAAGTTCCGATTTCCTCAATGAAACGTCCGTCACGAGGAGAACGAGAATCTGCAACAACTACACGATAGAAAGGAGTTTTTTTAGCTCCCATACGTTTTAAACGAATTTTAACTGCCATTTATAAAGCACCTCCGAATTTATTTCACACAGATAATTATATTAGCAAAAAGACTATTGCTTTGTAAAGTATTTTTTCTTAACAGAGCCATCTTTTTTTCCTTACATGAATGGAAACTTCAATCCACCTAGTCCTTTTTTCTTACCTTTTTGCATTCCCGTCATCGTCTTCATCATTTTTTTCATGTCATCGAATTGTTTAATTAGACGATTGATTTCTTGTACAGTTGTACCGCTACCTTTGGCAATGCGCTTTTTGCGACTAGCATTGATTATTTCCGGTTGTTCTCGTTCTAATTTAGTCATAGAACGAATAATTGCCTCAATATGCCCAATTTGTTTTTCATCAACTTGTGCATTTTTCAGCCCTTTAATTTTATTTGCACCAGGAAGCATTCCTAACAATTCATCAAGCGGCCCAAGTTGACGCACTTGTCCAAGTTGTTCTAGGAAATCGTCAAGCGTAAACGAAAGCGTACGCATTTTTTGCTCAAGTTCTTTCGCTTTCTCTTCATCAACTGTAGCTTGCGCTTTTTCAATCAATGTTAAGACATCGCCCATCCCTAAAATACGGGATGCCATACGCTCTGGATGGAACGCTTCAATTGCATCTAGTTTTTCACCCATACCAGCAAATTTAATCGGCGTGTTTGTTACAGCCTTAATAGATAATGCAGCACCACCGCGCGTATCACCATCTAATTTCGTTAATACAACACCTGTTAAACCTAACTGTTCATGGAAACTTTGCGCAACATTTACCGCGTCTTGTCCCGTCATCGCATCGACAACAAGGAAAATTTCATCCGGTTTCGCAACTTCTTTAACTTTCGCTAATTCATCCATTAGTTCTTCATCAATATGCAGGCGACCCGCTGTATCGATTAAAACATAATCGTGATGATCTTCTTTTGCTTTTGCAATCGCTTGTTTCGCAATTTCAACAGGACTTACTTGATCTCCTAAAGAGAATACAGGCATGTCCAATTGCTTCCCTAATGTTTCAAGCTGTTTAATCGCTGCTGGACGGTAAATATCCGCTGCAACAAGCATCGGTTTACGGTTATGCTTTTTACGAAGCAAATTCGCAAGCTTACCTGTCGTCGTTGTTTTACCCGCACCTTGCAGACCAACCATCATAATAACAGTCGGTGGCTTATTAGCAACAGCAATTTTGCTTTGCTCTCCGCCCATAAGTTCTGTAAGTTCTTCCTGTACAACTTTAATTACTTGTTGTCCAGGTGTCAAACTTTTCATTACATCTTGTCCGACAGCACGTTCAGACACACGCTTCACAAAATCTTTTACTACTTTAAAGTTAACATCTGCTTCTAAAAGAGCTAGACGAACTTCTCTCATCATTTCTTTCACATCGGCTTCAGAAACTTTTCCTTTGCCGCGGATTTTTTGCATTGTCTGTTGAAGTCGGTCGGCTAATCCTTCAAATGCCATATTGCCGCCCTCCTAATCTAATTTTTCGATAGCTTCAACAACTTGTTTCATTTCTTCATTTACATGCTCTTCTTCGCTGATTAGCTGTTTTAGCTTTGCAACAAGTCGCTGTCGCTCTTGAAACTTTTGAAGTAATACTAATTTTTCTTCATATTCTTCAAGCATCGCTTCAGTCCGTTTAATGTTATCATACACGGCTTGGCGACTTACATCAAATTCTTCCGCAATTTCACCAAGAGATAAATCATCTAGATAATAAAGCGACATATAACTTCTTTGTTTTTGCGTTAACAACGATTGATAAAAATCAAATAAATAGTTCATTCTCGTTGTTTTTTCGAGCATGTTGGATCATCCTTTGTTAAGTGATTTCCCTTTACATGAATTAGTTTACATGTAGTCCAAAAGAGTGTCAAGTTTTTTTCTTAACATCATATATTTTTTATAGAAAAAGAAGCGGAAATACCGCTCCTTTCACTTATACTTCTTCTGTTTCTACTAAGTTCGCAAATAAACCATACACATATTGTTCTGGATCAAACTGTTGCAAGTCATCCATTTGCTCTCCTAATCCAACAAACTTCACTGGTACATCCATTTCGTTACGAATCGCTAATACAATACCACCTTTAGCAGTTCCATCTAACTTCGTTAAAACAATACCAGTTACATTCGTTGCTTCACGGAATGTTTTCGCTTGGCTTAAACCGTTTTGTCCTGTTGTTGCATCAATAACAAGTAATACTTCATGAGGAGCACCTGGTACTTCACGCTCAATTACACGCTTCACCTTCTCTAATTCTTTCATTAAATTTACTTTATTTTGCAAGCGTCCTGCTGTGTCACATAGTAATACATCTACCTTACGTGCTTTCGCAGCTTGTACAGCGTCATACATAACCGCCGCTGGATCAGATCCAGATCCTTGTTTAATCACTTCTACACCAACGCGATCGCCCCATACTTCTAATTGTTCAATCGCTCCAGCACGGAATGTGTCTCCTGCCGCTAATAGGACTGACTTACCTTCTGATTTAAACTTATGCGCCAGTTTACCAATTGTCGTCGTTTTTCCTACACCATTAACACCAACAAATAAAACAACCGTTAATTGGTCCTCTTGCATATTAATTTCGTTACTAAAATCGCTGTCGCCTTTGTAAATTCCTACTAGTTTTTCTGAAATAACAGCTTGTACTTCTTTTGGATCTTGAATGTTACGACGTTGTACTTCTTCTTTCAATTGGTCAATTAATTCCATTACCGTCGCAACGCCAACGTCTGCACCGATTAAGATCTCTTCTAACTCTTCGAAAAAATCTTCGTCCACTTTACGGTAACGATAAACTAAATCATTCACTTTATCCGCAAATGAATTTCTCGTTTTTTCTAATCCTTGTTTAAATTTCTCTGTAACTGTATCCGTTTGTTTTGAAATTTTTTCTTTTAGTTTTTTAAAAAAACTCATACTTTCCCATCCTTCCTATTCACTTGCAATAAGTTCTTCTCCGGCGTCTAAACGAACCGAAACAAGTTTAGATACCCCTGATTCTTGCATTGTTACACCGTACAACACATCAGACTCTTCCATTGTACCTTTTCTATGTGTAATTACAATAAACTGCGTCTCATTACTGAATTTCTTTAAATACTGTGCAAAACGAGCTACATTCGCCTCATCAAGGGCTGCCTCTACCTCATCTAGTACACAGAATGGTACCGGGCGTACTTTTAAAATACCAAATAAAAGCGCAATTGCTGTTAAAGCACGCTCTCCACCTGAAAGTAAACCTAAGTTCTGCAGTTTCTTCCCTGGCGGTTGTGCTACAATATCAATACCCGTATTTAGTAAATCCTCTGGATTAGTCATTACTAAATCCGCTCTACCGCCTCCAAATAATTCAGAGAATACCGATTGAAACTCCATTCTAATGCCTTCAAACGTAGTAGAAAAGCGTTTTTTCATTTCTTCATCCATTTCGGTAATAAGCTGGTGCAATGTCGCTTTCGCTTCTTCTAGGTCGTCTCTCTGCTCTAGTAAGAATGTATGACGCTCCGCTACACGTTCATATTCATCAATTGCCCCTAGGTTCACTGTACCTAACTCTTCTATAGATAATTTGATTAATTTTACTTTCTTACGCGCATCTTCTGCAGGCATTGTCATTGTATATTTTAGTTTTGCCGCTTCAAATGAAATCGTATATGTTTCACGTAAATGTTGTAATCTATTTTCCAACTCTACATCAAGTCGATTTATTCTCACTTCTTGATCTTTCAACATTTCAAGAATATATTTATGTTTACCTGTCGTTTCTTTCAAATTGCGCTCTAAATGTTCTACCCTCTCTTGCAACGATACACGTTGTTCACGACGAGAGCGAATTAATTCTGAAGTTTGATTACGATCATATGCTTTCTTCTCAATCATATTCGTAATTTGCTCTTCACCACTTGAATTAGATGTCATTTCTTGTTTTAAGAACGCTAAATCCTCTTTCGTTTTTACAAGTGTCGCATCCGTTTCTTCTTTTTCCTTCGTCAATCGTTCAACTTTTTCTTTTTGATTAAATAAGCGTTGTTGCTTTTCAGCTACCAGCACTTTTAACTCCGTCATTTCTTTTTGAACTTTTTCTTTCGAAGAATGTTGCTCACTTTTTTGTTTTGTTAAAGCTACAATTTTACTATCTAACTTAGTGATATCAGCTTGAAGATTCGTTAAAATCCCTTCTAACTCCTCTTTACGCCCTTGCATTTTTACTCGATCTTGTAAAAACCCTTCAATCTCTAAATCATAAATAGACAATCGATCATTAATACGATGTTCTTCTAATTCTAGACGATTAATCTCTTCTCTTAATTTCTGCTCATCTACACGATCTACTTCTACAGTTTGCCTTAGTTCGCGTATTTTCACTTCTTTTTCTTGAATCTCTTGTTTTACTGCTTTAACAAAGTTTTCTAACTTCATTGTTTTTTCTTCCATATCAGTTAACTTGCGAGTCCACTCTTCCAGTTCACGTTGGCGTCCTAATAAAGAAGATTTCGCTTGCTTTACCGCCCCACCAGTCATAGAACCGCCAGGATTCACTACATCACCTTCGATTGTTACAATGCGATAACGGTATTGCAGTTGTTTCGCCAACTCATTTGCTCCGCGTAAATCTTTCGCAACAATAACCGTACCTAATAAATTTGAAACTACATTTTCATATTTATTGTTGTACTGCACAAGTTCTGCCGCCACACCTACAAACGATGGGTGTTGATTTGCAATGCGTAATTGCTCAAATGATAAAGACCTGCTTTTAATAACAGCTTGCGGTAAAAACGTTGCACGTCCATGTTTATTTTGCTTTAAAAATGCTATCGCATTACGAGCATGCTCCTCTGTTTGTACAACAATATGCTGCATCGCTGCACCTAGAGCAATTTCCATTGCAACTTCGTATTCTTTCGGTACCGTTAACAGTTCCGCAACAGCACCCTCGATACCTTGCAACCTATTTTCTCTAGCTTTCAATACTTCACGTACACCTTGATAGAATCCAGAATAATCTTCTTGCATCTCTTCAAGCATTTCTTTTCGAGAACGTGCCTGTTGCACAAATTGATATGCTTGATACAGTTTTGTTTCATTTTCACTATACTGCGTCTTACATTTCCCAAGCGCCGCCTCTGTCTTCTGTATGTTTGAGAGAATGCCAGCTACTTTTTCTTTCGCTTGTTCGTAACTTTCTACAAGTTTCGTCTTTTTCGCTGTAATTTCCATACGCATTTCTACATATTTCGCATTCTCTTCATCTAGACGCTCGTTTTTAGACGTTTGCTGTTTAGATTGTTCTTCAATCATAGATAATTCATTACGATGACTAGCTTGTTGATTTAAAAGCTCAATATAGTCACCTTTTAAATTCTCAATCTGTTCCTCTAAATTGTCAGCAAAAGTAGCAAGCAGTTGCTCATTATCATGCAATTTTTGCTCCAACTCTTTTACTTCATTCACAAATTGCATTAAAGCTTCTGTACTTGACTCAATCTCACCATCGTAACTTTTAGTTTTCTCTGTTAATTCAACAATTAACTGCTCAAGTTGCGCACAATGCGTCGTAGCATTTTGCTTTCTCTCTTTTAACAACTCGCGCTGCCCTTCAAGTTTTTCTAGCTCTTTACTAGAAAGAAGAAGTACTTCTTGCAACGAGTCTACAGACTCATCTACCGCTTGTAATTGTCCTCGTAATTCCTCAAGCTCTTCTTCACTTTTTTGTAAATTCGTTGACATTTTAGCTTCTTCGTTTTTATTATGCCCAAACTGATTTCGAAGCGCTTCCCATTTCTCGTGCAATTCTTCAATTTCATGGACAATAAGCGCAGCTTCTACTTTCTCTAATTCTTCTTTATTCTCAAGATAATCTTTCGCAATAGAAGCTTGTCTTTCTAAAGGTTCTACTTGACTACTTAATTCATGAATTATATCTTGTACACGATTTAAGTTTTCTTGTGTTTCTGCTAATTTCCCTTCAGCTTTCTTTTTGCGAAGTTTGTATTTTAGTACGCCTGCCGCTTCTTCAAATACACCTCGACGCTCTTCTGACTTACTACTTAAAATCTCTTCCACTTTCCCCTGGCTAATAATTGAAAAAGCTTCTCTTCCCATACCAGAGTCCATAAATAAATCGATAATATCTTTCAATCTACATGATTGTTTATTAATATAAAAATCACTATCACCTGAACGAGATACACGACGTGTTACACACACCTCATTGTATTCAATTGGTAAACGTTGATCTTCATTATTTAAAGTTATTGTTACTTCAGCAACATTAACCGCTCTCCTCGTATCACTGCCTGCAAAAATAATATCCTCCATCTTTGCACCACGTAATGATTTTGCAGATTGTTCACCAAGTACCCAGCGAATTGCATCAGTAATATTACTTTTCCCGCTTCCATTAGGTCCTACTACAGAAGTTACACCTGGGACAAAATCAACAGATACACGCTCAGCAAAAGACTTAAACCCTGCTATTTCTAATCTTTTTAAAAACACGAAAGGCCTTCCTCCTATTCTCCGTCGTTATAAATGTTCTCTATACAAAAACAAGTATTATACGGATTTACCTTCTTTTTCATTATAAACAAAAAGAAAGTTTCATTCTATGCACAAGGAATCCCCCTCATTCAAAGGGGGATTCCTTATAGTTGTTCTTTTAATTTTTTCAATGCTTCTGCAGCAGCTTGTTGCTCTGCTTCTTTTTTCGACTTACCACTACCAAGACCTAAAGCTACGTTATTTAACGTAACACGTGACACAAATTCTCGATTGTGAGCTGGTCCTTTTTCTTGCAAAATTTGATACTCAACATTGCCACTGCCATCACGCTGAATCAATTCTTGCAACTGACTCTTATAATCCATCACATGAGAAAAAGCACCCTCATTAATTTTCGGATATACAATTTCTTTTAAGAATTCCCAAACTGTTTCTAGCCCTTGATCAAGATAAAGGGCACCAATAAACGCTTCAAAGACATCCGCTAATAAAGCTGGTCGTTCACGTCCACCTGTCATTTCTTCACCTTTTCCTAATAAAACAAGGCTACCAAATGACAATTCGTTCGCAAAACGAACAAGAGATGGCTCACATACAATAGCTGCACGTAGTTTTGTTAACTCTCCTTCGCTCATTGTCGGATATTTTTGAAACAGATACTGCGATACAGTCAGTTCCAATACTGCATCTCCAAGAAATTCAAGACGCTCATTATCTTCATGCGGTTTTTTTCGATGCTCATTCACATACGATGAATGCGTAAATGCTTGAATCAATAATTTTTCATCTGTAAACGTAATACCTATCTTTTCTTGAAACACTTTAAATGCTTCACGATATTTTGTTTCGTATTTTTTTTCTCTATATTTTCGGTACGGCATAGGTCCCTCCAGATATAAGCCAGAAAGCCCCGCTAAAAAACGGGACTTCACTTAAGCATTATAGATGACTCTCTATGTAAGTCACAGCATCGCCAACAGTAGCAATCTTTTCAGCATCTTCATCAGAAATTTCCATTTCGAATTCATCTTCTAATTGCATTACAAGTTCTACTACATCTAGGGAGTCTGCTCCTAAATCTTCCTTGAAGCTTGCAGCTGGTACTACCTCAGTCTCTTCTACTCCTAAACGATCAACGATGATTTTTGTTACGCGCTCTAAAACATCTGCCATTCCATTCACCTCCCCTCAAATATTATATTAAATATTGACCAAAAAAACTAGGTGAAATCGATTCTTTTATTACATTACCATACCGCCATCAACATTTAACGTTTGACCTGTAACATATTTGCTTTGATCAGAAGCAAAAAACGTTACAGCATTCGCGATATCTTTCGCTTCACCAAATTGAGCAGCTGGAATAACTTTTAACATTTCGGCTTTAATATTCTCATCTAGTACATCCGTCATATCAGTCGCAATAAAGCCCGGCGCAATTGCATTCACTGTAATATTTCGACTTGCTAACTCTTTTGCAGATGTTTTTGTTAATCCAATAACACCCGCTTTAGCAGCAACATAGTTAGCTTGTCCTGGGTTTCCTATAACACCAACAACCGAAGCGATGTTTATAATTCTACCGTGACGTTGACGCATCATATAACGAGATACTGCTTTTGTACATAAGAATACACCTTTTAAGTTTGTATTAATAACTGTATCCCATTCTTCTTCTTTCATACGCATTAATAAATTATCTTTAGTTACACCAGCATTATTTACAAGAATATCAACTTGTCCAAATGTATCTACTGTTTGTTTCACCATATTTGTAACATCATCAGCATTTGCAACATCTGCTCTTACCGCAATTGCATCAGAACCTAATTTTTTAATTTCATCTACTACTTCATTTGCTTTTTGTTCATTACCAGCATAATTTACTACTACATTTGCCCCTTGTTTCGCTAAATCAATCGCAATCGCGCGACCAATTCCACGTGAAGCGCCAGTTACTAATGCTACCTTCCCTTTTAACATCAGTTTTCTCCTCTCAAATTTGAAATGGTATCTTTTAATGTCTCTTCATCGTATATCGCATATGCTTTTACTGATGAATCAATTGACTTCATAAGTCCAGCAAGTACTTTTCCAGGTCCAATTTCAATAAATGTATCTACTCCCTGGTTCACCATATATTCAATAGACGGGTACCATAATACAGGCGAATAAAGCTGTTCGATTAACTTTTCTTGAATGTCTGCACCACGTGTAATAACTTCCGCCGTAACATTTGCAATAACAGGAATATTCGTGTCATGAATTGTAATTTCATTTAAAACACTTTGGAACTTCTCAGCTGCCGGCTTCATAAGTGAAGAATGGAATGGCCCACTTACTTTTAGTGGAATCGCTCTCTTTGCACCATTTTCTTTCGCTCTTTGAGAAGCAACCTCTACGCCTTGCTTCGTTCCAGAAATCACAATTTGCTTCGTACTATTCATATTAGCGATTTGCACTGCATATCCTTCACTTGTTACTTCTTCTGTAACTTGTTTCAGCATATGTGGGTCAGCACCTAATATAGCTGCCATTGCGCCTTCCCCGCCCGGAACAGCTTCTTCCATATATTCGCCACGTTTCCTTACAGCATATACAGCATCTTCAAAAGTTAATGCACCAGCTGCTACAAGAGCACTATATTCACCTAAACTATGACCAGCGACAAAGTCAGGTGTAATGTCATACTCTTTCAAAGCTGTCAAAATAGCAAAACTCGTTGTTAATAATGCAGGCTGCGCATTTGTTGTTAATGTAAGCTTTTCCTGCGGTCCTTCAAAAATCACTTCTGAAAGTGAATCTTCCAACACCTCATCTGCTTTTGCAAACACTTTTGCAACCTCTTTATTATTCTCTGCTAATTGTTTACCCATTCCAACTGCCTGTGAACCTTGGCCCGGAAAAAGAAATGCTATTTTTCCCATTTCAAATCCTCCTCTTATTGGAGTGACTCTTTCTCCATTACGCTTGAAATCGTAGGAATTACTTCTTTCGCTACCATTTCTCTCGTTTGACGAATCGCACTAAATATCGACTGATCATTAGAAGAACCGTGAGCCTTAATGACAGGTGCTTTCAATCCAAATAATGCAGCTCCTCCATACTCCGAATAATCCATTTTATCTTTTAATACCATAAGTTTTGGCTTTAATACCGCCGCTGCTAATTTGCTCGTAAATGAACTCATTAACTGTTCTTTCAACATAGAGAATAGCGCAAGTGCTGTTCCCTCTAATGATTTCAACGCTACATTCCCTGTAAAACCATCACATACAACAACATCTGCTACACCTTGCAATAAATCTCTTGATTCAACGTTCCCCACGAAATTAATTGGCGCATCTTTAAGCATTGCAAATACTTGCTTTGAAAGCTCGTTTCCTTTTCCATCCTCTGTTCCAACGTTTAATAGTCCAACGCGAGGATTTTCAATTCCTCTTACCTTCTCAGCATAAACAGATCCCATTACTGCATATTGATATAAATGAATTGGTTTTGCATCAACATTTGCTCCAACATCTAACATAACAAAACCTTTTCCATCTACAGTTGGCATTGTAGGCGATAAAGCTGGTCTCTCAATTCCTTCCATACGACCGACTACAAATAATCCAGCTGCCATTAAAGCTCCTGTACTACCTGCGGATATACAAGCGTCTGCTTCTCCATCCTTTACTTGTTGTGCCGCAAGCACCATTGAAGCTTGTTTTTTTCGACGAACCGCTCTTACTGGTTCCTCCGTTGATTCTATTTTTTCGTCTGTATGAAGAATAGTAATTCGTTCATCACTCGTTAAGTATTGACGAATTTCCTCTTCTTTCCCTACTAACGTAATATGTAAATCAGAATATTCCTTAATAGCTTTCATTGCCCCTAATACTACAGCCTTTGGAGCGTGATCTCCGCCCATTGCATCTATTGCGATTTTCATAAGTTGTTACCTTCCTCACTATAATTACTAGATCGATACATTTCAAAAGTGCCTGTAAAAACAAGTTCTTCTCCAACGAAGCTACGCACTTTGACAACCGTCCGTCCTTTATCATTCTCTACATCTTCAACGCGCGCTTTTGCAACAACACGCTCTCCTAATTTTACAGGGCGAATGTATCGAATGGTAGACTTTGCAGTTAAAGCTAATTCTTCATCAATAACCGCAACAGCTAGTGAGTTTGCTTGCGCAAACAGATGATGCCCACGAGCGATTTGATTTCTTTTAAATACATGTTCTATCTTTACTTCAAAGATAGAGATTGCATGTCTATCTAATTCAATATCAATAATTTCTCCAACAACCTCTTCTAACGGTAAAGATTTCACATCTTCTTCATGTTGCTTTGTAGCTACATGTTTAATTCTCTCTCTTAATTCAGGAATAGACAATTCCATACGATCAAGTCGTACCGTTTGTATACTCACTTGAAATTTTTCCGCTAAATCTTCATCCGTAATAAAAGGATTTGATTCGATTGTTTGTTGTAATAACTCTTGTCTTTCTTTTTTACTTCTTCTTTTTTTCATACCGCACCATCCATTTTTATGACTAGGTACTAACAGTAGTATATAATCATTAAAAGTAGAATGCAACAAAAACTTTTGTTGACTCCCTTTAATCGAGCTTCTCTCCTTGGAACACACCTGTCCCATCAAGATACGTACGCAAGGCAGCATACTGATCATTGTGCCAAAACGCTTCTGAATCTACTAGTATCGCCGCATCTTGCCTTGCCGTTTCTAACGCTCGATAATCATGTACCATGTCAGCAACCTTAAATTCTGGTAAGCCACTTTGCTTACTCCCAAAGAAATCTCCAGGACCTCGTAATTCTAAATCTTTTTCTGACAATACAAATCCATCATTTGTTTCAGTCATTATGCGCATTCTTTCTTTCCCTGTTTCTGATTTAGGGTCTGCTATTAATAAACAATATGATTGTTCACTACCACGGCCGACACGCCCTCTAAGCTGATGAAGCTGCGATAAACCGAAACGTTCTGCATCATAAATAACCATTACAGTCGCATTCGGTACGTTCACACCTACTTCAACAACTGTTGTCGATACAAGAATTTGTACTTTATTTTCACTAAACTGTCCCATTATCTCTTCTTTTTCCTGAGACGATAATCTCCCATGCATCAATCCAACTTGGCATTTCCCTTGGTAATGATGCGTCAGCATACTATGTAAGTCGATAGCATTTTGCACATCAAGTTTCTCAGATTCTTCAATTAGAGGACAAATAACGTATGCCTGTCTTCCTTTTTTTATCTCCTTTTCAACGAAACCGAGAACGCGATCTAACATATCATGTTTTGCCCAGTATGTTTCAATCACCTTTCTACCTGCTGGCATCTCATCGATTATCGAAACATCCATCTCTCCAAATGCAGTAATTGCAAGCGTACGCGGAATTGGTGTCGCTGTCATAAATAATACATCTGGACTTTCACCTTTCTCCCGTAAAACTCGGCGCTGCGCTACACCAAATCGATGCTGTTCATCTGTAATAACGAGACCCAACCTATGAAATATAACTTCATCTTGAATTAAGGCATGCGTTCCAACAAGAATATCTATTTCTCCTTGTTCTAACTTCGCTAAAATTTCTCGACGTCTCGCCCCTTTAACAGAACTTGTTAACAGTTCCACCTTCATACCAAAATGCGAAAACGTTTCAGCAAGCGACTGATAATGTTGCTCAGCTAAAATTTCTGTAGGAACCATTAAAGCACCTTGATAATGAGCTAATTTCGATGCATAAAGACCAATCGCAGCAACAACTGTTTTCCCAGAACCAACGTCACCTTGCAATAGTCGGTTCATCCGATAAGGAGATGTCATATCTTTCAAAATTTCATCTACAACTCGGCGCTGCGCACCCGTTAATGGAAACGGCAGTGCATCGATAAATTCTTGTAATTCTGCTGACGGAATCTCTTTCTTCGTCCCTTTTGAATTTTCCCTCTCCATTTTCCGGAGCGTTTGCATTTTCAGCTGAAATAAGAAAAATTCTTCATATACAAAACGGCGACGCGCTTGCTTCAAATCTTCCTGTCCTACCGGAAAATGCAATGCCCTGAGCGCTTCATATCTTGGTAATAATTTATATCGCCCTAACAAACCATCCGGTAACACTTCGACTATAGAATCTCCATATTCCTTTAACGCTTGAGCAATAAAACGACGCATCTGTTTTACTGTAAGTTTCCCCTTTACTGAATAAACAGGTTCCACTTCTTGTTGACGTACAACCGGTCCAAAATGAAGTTCTGATACAGCAATTGTTTGACGATGTTGATCCCATTTACCAGTAATCGTTATCGTTTCATCTAACTTTAATTTTTGCTTATAGTAAGGCCTATTAAAACATACCGCCGTAATTAAATAACGACCGACGAGAACACGAACTGTTAAACGCGATTTCTTCTTACCATAATATTGCAGCAAAGGAGCACTATGAACCTTCCCTTCAACCGTTACACGTTCATCATGCTTTACTTCAGCAAGATCTTTCATCGCATAATCTTCATAACGGTACGGAAAATGTTCTAATAGATGAGAAACTGTATAAATACCCATCTCATGTAGTAACTCAGATGTTTCTCCTCCGATCCCCTTTACATCCGTAACAGGAACTTGTACAACATCATTCAAGATTCTCACACCCCGTCACATTATTTTCTTTATTGCATTTTATTTGAGTACCAATTAGCATCTGTAATCGCTCTCTTTCACCTTATATATTCTATCATAGGCATTCTAAGAGAAACTACTCAAATCCCTTATATAAAACAAGTAAAAAAGAGCCTCACTATTAGCAGCAAGGCTCTTTTCTCTCTTCAATATGCTAGCCTTTTGAATAAAAACTAGTAATAAACTTCATATTACTACTTCTTATCCATTAGCAAGTAAGTAATCCATTTATTTTCAAAACGAATCTTATCTTATTCTACAGAGAAGATGAAAGAATACACTGGTTGGTTTCCAGCATGTACTTCTACTTCTGCATCTTCAAATTTCTCTTCTACAAATTCAACTAACTCCGCTACTTCTTCATCAGTTGCATCTTCCCCTTGTAGAATCGTTACGATTTCAGAATCTTCATCAATAAGCGCTTCTAGTAATTGCTTCGCAGCTCCTACTTTTTCAGCATTTGTAGATACAATTTTCCCATCTGCAATACACATGAAATCATCTTTTTGAATTGCTACACCATCAATTTCCGTATCACGTACAGCATACGTAATTTGACCTGTTTTCACATGAGATAAAGCTTCTTGCATGTTTTCTTCATTCTCTTCTAACGTTCCAACTGGGTTAAATGCTAACATTGCTGCCATACCTTGAGGAACTGTTTTCGAACGAACAACAATAACTTCTTGATCTACAACTGATGCCGCTTGTTCTGCTGCCATTACAATATTTCCGTTATTCGGTAAAATAATGATTTTTTCAGCATTTGCTTCTTCAATTGCCTTTACGATATCCTCCGTACTTGGATTCATCGTTTGACCACCTTCGATAACTTTCGTTGCGCCGATGCTCTCAAATAAAGTTTTAATACCAGATCCCATAGCTACAGTTACGATACCATATGGTTGTTTTTCTTTCGATTGAGCTGGTTGCTCAGGAACCATAGTAGGTTCATCTAACAAAGCAGTATGCTGTTCACGCATATTTTCTACTTTAATCTTAATTAAACTACCGTATTTTTGCCCGTAGTTCATAGCGTCTCCAGGATGTTCTGCATGGATATGAACTTTTACAATTTCATCATCAGACACAACTAGTAGAGAATCACCATATACACTAATATCTTCACGGAATTTTTGTTCAGAGAAATTATGCTCTTTCACCTTTTCAGCCTCTAATTTCACCATGAACTCTGTACAATATCCATACTTAATATCTTCTGTACTCAATTGGCTTTGTACACTACGGTGATGTTCTGCGCGTACCATTTCATTCATAGATGGTTGCGTCGGTGCATCAGAAGAAATCGTTTCTCCTTTTAAGTCAGCTAAAAACCCTTCGTATACCACTACAAGACCTTTACCACCGCTATCTACAACGCCAACTTGTTTTAATACAGGTAATAAATCTGGCGTACGATTTAACGATGCGTTTGCTTCTTTCACAACGTCTTCCATAAACAAAACAAAGTCGCGCTGTTTTTTCGCAACTGTTACTGCATATTTACCCGTTTCTCTTGCAACCGTTAAAATCGTTCCTTCAATCGGTTTCATAACCGCTTTATAAGCCGCCTCTACTCCAGCTTCTAGTGCTGCAGCAAAATCAACTGTTGTTAATTCTTCTTTTTGTTCAATGGATTTAGAGAAACCACGGAACAACTGAGATAAAATAACTCCAGAGTTACCACGAGCTCCCATTAATAATCCTTTGGCTAAACTTACGCCGACTTTACCAGCATGCTGTGAAGGATTTGCTTTCACTTCACGCGCACCTGAAGTCATAGATAAGTTCATGTTTGTACCGGTATCGCCATCTGGAACTGGAAATACGTTTAATGCATCAACAAGCTGAACATTATTTGTTAAATTATTCGCTCCTTGCATGATCATTTGTGATAAACGTTTTCCATCAATTTTTTGAATTGACACAGATTTTCCTCCTTAATGCACATTACAAGTTTATTACTTTAACTCCTTGTACGTAGATGTTTACAGAATCTACTGCTAGTCCTACAGTTTGATCTAATGTATATTTCACTTTCGTCTGCACATTATGTGCCACTTCTGAAATTTTCGTACCATAGCTCACAATAATATACATATCAATATGTACTTCATCTTCATCTTTACGAACAATAACACCTCTAGTGAAATTTTCTTTTCGTAAAATGTCTGTTAATCCATCTTTTAACTGATTTTTTGATGCCATACCTACGATACCGTAGCAATCTACCGCGGCACCTCCAGCAATTGTTGCAATTACATCTGTACTAATATCAATTTGACCGTACTTCGTTTTAATTTCAATTGACATCTCGTTTCCCCCTTCATAAATGGTGAAAGTGAGCTAGACTACTTTAGTTACTATCATATAATCTTTTTAAAGAAAATTCCATCGTTCTTTCTTTTCACTCTCATATTTTATGTTTTAAATTACACTTTTTTATGATGAGCAAAATAGTCCATTGTTATTATACAACATGTACCACTATAATATGTCAAGCAATTTTTATGGATTTCAACTTTTCTTCATTGACATATAGTGTCAAGTAAATTTTCTTGATTTCTTTTTTCTACGGTGTTGCATTCTCTTTTTAGTTGTGTTAAATTATAGTAGTGTTTTTAGCATCGCATAAAAGACTAACATTGAAAAATTACGTATGGTAAGGTATCAAGGGAGGGAAATATAAATGGCTCGTGTTTGTGCTATTACTGGAAGAAAAGCTCGTTCTGGTAACTCTCGTTCTCACGCAATGAACGCTACAAAACGTAAGTGGGGCGCTAACCTTCAAAAAGTTCGCGTACGCATCGACGGAAAAGTTCAACGTGTTTACGTTTCTGCTAGAGCATTAAAATCTGGCAAAATCGAACGTGTTTAATAATAAAAAAAAGAGCCGATAGGCTCTTTTTTTACTATAACAATGGAAAAAGCACCGGTGATAGGTGCTTTTTTTAATCTTTTTTGAAGGTATTTAACATTGCACGAACAATTCCACCAAGAAATTTAGGTAACTTAATTGTATAAAATCTCATGGTTTCCCTCCTAATCCCCATTACTCCACTTGGTCACTATATGATGTAAGGAGCAAAATTGTTTCTTCAATCAGTGCTTCTTATCAACATTAATATGCCAGAAGTAAATGAAAAAGTACCTTTTTCCTCAACGAGTTCGTTACTAATACAAAGTGTTGATCCCCACTCTATTGTTTTATTAGTAAGCGGGTACTTAAAACCAAACAATGTAATCCCTTCCACTATTTCAGTAACTGGTACAAAAGATACATAAGGAAAATTTTTATTTTCTTCAATTATATGTGTACCCACTTTTTTAACTGTTATTTCATTTTTATTGTCCACAATACACATTTCTATCTCTACTTCTAACCCTTTTAAAAGCATCTGTATATTTGCCAAACCGTGATCAAGCCTTCCACCGGTAGCACCAAAAATACGAATTAGTGCCGGCTTCTGTCCTAATGCCCAGTTAATTGCAATTTCTAAATCCGTTTGATCTTTTTCTCGCGGAACAATATGTAATTCGTTCGTTTGCTGTCCCATCCATACTAATTCTTCTTCGGTAACTGAATCGTAATCTCCAAACGCAACAGCCGGTGTAATCCCTTTCTTTAATAGACGGTATACTCCCCTATCAACCGCTGCCCACACTACTTCCTCATCCTCATATCGAGCAAAATCTGCACAATATTCCGAAGGTCCTCCTGCCAAAATATGAATAATCATTTTTTCTTCCCCTTCCATTGTAAAAAGGCAATCTGCCATTCGGTAGATTGCCTTTTTACATATTTTTACGCTATCCTATGAATACCTTACTAGGATAAAGTTCATCACTACCCACGAATTACGCGAATTGCTTCACCGCGGTCTTTTTGATTGTATACTGCTGATCCAGCTACAAGTACATTTGCTCCTGCTTCCACACAAAGTCTTGCTGTTTCAGCATTTACACCACCATCAACTTCAATTTCTACTTCTAGATTGCGCTCTTTCACCATGTCTGCAACTTGTTTAATTTTCGGTAATACAGAATGGATAAACTTCTGTCCACCAAATCCAGGGTTTACTGTCATAAGTAATACCATATCTATATCTTCTAATACATGCTCAATTACTGAAACTGGCGTATGTGGATTTAATACAACGCCCGCTTTAATACCATGAGATTTAATTAACTGAATTGTACGATGTAGATGTGGACACGCCTCTACGTGAACAGTAATAATATCCGCTCCCGCTTGTGCGAAAGTCGGGATATAGTTATCAGGATTTTCAATCATTAAATGTACATCTAATGGTAATGATGTAATTGGACGGATAGCTTCTACAATTAACGGTCCAATCGTAATATTTGGTACGAAATGTCCATCCATTACGTCAACGTGAATGTAATCCGCTCCGCCCTTTTCTACATCTTTAATCTCTTCCCCTAATTTTGAAAAATCTGCTGATAAAATCGATGGTGCAATTTTAATCATAACTAATACCTCGGCTTTCTCTCTCTAATTTCTTCTACGAATTGTTTATAGTTCTTATAGCGATATTCTGTAATCTTCCCTTCTTCAACCGCAGCTTTCACCGCACATTTCGGTTCAGAAAGATGTGTACACCCTCTAAATTTACAGTATTGGCTCGCTTCTTTCAACTCTGGAAAACAATATGTAAGATCTTCTACTTCTATATCAATGAAATCTAGTGAACTAAAACCCGGTGTATCTGCTACTAGTCCACTCCCAATTGCAATTAATTCTACGTGTCTTGTCGTATGCTTCCCGCGTCCTAAATGGGAGGAAATATCATTTGTTTTCAGCTCTAATTCTGGACGTAGCACATTAAGCATTGAAGATTTCCCCACACCAGATTGACCCGCAACGACAGAAACACAATTTTCTAAGTATGGTTTTAATATATCAATACTTTCTGACGTATTAATAGAAGTAAATAAAACATCATAACCCATCTCACGATAATCATTCGCATAAGCTTCAACAGTTGCTTTCATCTTTTCATCTACTAAATCCATCTTGCTAATACAAATAATTGGCTTAATGTTATGATATTCAATCAGCACTAAAAATCGATCTAACAGTCCAGGATTAAAATCTGGTTCTACTGCAGAGAACACAAGGATCGCTTGATCGACATTAGCAATAGGAGGTCTAACAAGTTCATTTTTTCGATCAAACACTTCAAGCACATAACCTTCAGTTGGATTATCTGCCTGAAAAACAACTTGGTCTCCTACAAGTGGTGTAATTTTATTTTTTCTAAATACACCTCGTCCACGACATTGCGTAACCCCTTCTTCATGCTGCACGTAATAAAACCCACTTAAAGCTTTTATAATTTTTCCTTCTGGCATAGAATTCTCCTTTTTTGTATAAGGTGATGCTGAATTTAAAAATGAATGGATTTAAATTTTCTAAATAACGATTTCAAAACCTACCATATATACTTTTGCTAATATACATTAAATTTCCCATTAAATGCAAAAAAATATTTACAGCTGCATCACTTTACTAGCTTTTTGAATCATATATTTTTGCCTGCTATACCGTCCACTTTGTAGACAGCATAACAGGCAATAATAATTAAGTAGACTTTCACTATTATTGAGTTGGATATGGTACTTCTTTATCAATAATCGTTACTCCATCTCGTACAATTTTATAGTGTCCCTTTGAACCTTCTTGAATTACAAATTCTAAAGAAATAGTCGCTGATTCAGTAATTGTTCTCGTTTCAACCGGTCTATCCATTTTTTGCTGCATGTCTTCTTTATAAATTTCTATTGTTTGCGGCTTTTTTTCACCTGTTACAGCAGGCTCATATGGGATAGAGATATTGTCCAATTTTACCGTTTTAGTCACTTTAGGCTTTTGACCATCAGAGATAATAATAGTTACTTTATCTCCCTCTTTTAATGGTGTACCTGGTTTTGGAAATTGCGAAATTACAAGTCCTTTTTCGACTGTATCTGAATACTCTCGTTTTATATCTGACGTTAGTTTTCTCTCATTCAAATAACCAGTTACACTATTTTCAGTCCACCCCGAAAAGTCACCTGGTCTAATTTGATAAGGACCTTTACTTACCCAGATTTTCAGTTCTTGCTCCGCTTCTATAACCATTTGATCAGGCGTCGGAATTTGCTCTACAATTTCACCTTTCGGCTTATCATTTTCAATATAATTTACTGTAACTTGTTTATATTTTTCTTCTAACTCAGCTTTTACACTCTCAAAGTTTTGCCCTGTGAAATTTGCCATCTTACTTTTCTTTTTCCCACCTGATTGATAGATAGTAATTTTAGCGTTTTCTTTTACGACTCTTCCTGCTACAGGGTCCGTTTTTATTACATCCCCAACTTCAACATCATCTGTATATACAATATTAGGCTCCGTCACCTCAAAGCCCTTTTCTACTAATGTATTTACAGCTGTCGTGTATTTCATACCAGCCACATCAGGAACTTTCACATCTTTCGGAATAAATAATCCTGGAATAACCGTAAGCGCTAATGTTATTCCTATTGCTAAAAATAAAAATGTTGAAATTAAAACTTTAAGCCACTTGTTACTCCGTTTTTTCTTCTTATCTAACTCAGCTGCTTCTGCTCTTATCGGTTCTTCCACCTTACTCCCTTTTAAAACAATCGTTTCATCACTTACATTTTCAAATAATTGTTCTTGTTGAATAATCGGAATCGCTTTCGTCGCTTCCATATCTTCTGGTATGTAAAACGGTTGCTCATTTATCCTCTCTGGATATAGCGCAGTTTCAATATCTCGCTTCATCGCATTGGCAGATTGATATCGATGGAACGGATCTTTTGCAGTTGCTTTTAATATAATATTTTCAACACTTTGCGGAATATTTTCATTCCATCTTTTTGGTGATGGGATTTCACTTTGTAAATGTTTTAAAGCTATAGCAACAGCAGATTCGCCAGAAAACGGTTGTCTTCCTGTTAACAATTCAAACATAACTATCCCAAGAGAATAGATATCTGATTGTTTATTTGCTATTCCGCCACGTGCCTGTTCTGGTGATAAATAATGGACTGAACCGAGCACTGAATTTGTATGTGTAATTGTTGTTGCACTTGTAGCTGTCGCAATTCCAAAATCTGTTACTTTTATTATTCCATCAGCTCGAATTAAAATATTGTGCGGCTTTATATCACGATGCACAATTTCAAAATGATGGGCGTGTGCCATAGCGGATGTTAACTGCTCCATAATATCAAGAGCTTCTCCTATAGGTAACATCCCTCGCTCAATTATGTATTGCTTCAATGTTTGTCCTGGTACATATTCCATGACAAGATAGTATATACCATCTTCTTCTCCGACATCATACATATTCACAATATTTGGATGCGACAACGTTGTAACAGACTGCGCTTCTCGATGGAAACGTTTAATAAACTCTTCGTTATTTGAGTAGTCGAGTCTTAATATTTTTACCGCTACATCTCGGCCAAGTATATCATCATGAGCTAAATATACATTGGCCATTCCGCCACCACCAATCATTTTCAGCAGCTTATAACGGTCATTTAAGCGTTTTCCAATCAGCACGTTGCACTTCACCTACTTTCGTTTGTCGAACCCGCATAATCAATAAGAACAAGTGTGATATTATCTTCTCCACCGCGATCATTTGCCAATTGAATGAGACACTGCCCTTTACCTTCAAGCTGTTCATTTAACTGTAAAATTTGTCGCATATCATCAATAGAAACTTTGTTTGATAACCCATCAGAGCAAAGAAGTAATTGATCATCTTCCTCAATCACCAACGTTTTAACATCTAACCCAACTTTTTCTTCTGTTCCTAATGCTCTTAATAACACATTCTTTTTCGGATGATACTCTGCGTCTTCCTTTGAAATTTCACCATGTTTCACAAGCTCATTTACAAGCGAATGATCTTCCGTTACTAGCGTCATTTCTCCTTCTGATACCATATAGCAACGACTATCTCCTATATGCCCTATTGTCACAAAGCTTGGTGTACAAACAGCTATTATAAGCGTTGTTCCCATACCATTACATTCTGCATTTTGCTGAGCATATTCATATATACGCTCATTAATAATCCCAACACTAGTATGTAACCATTGTTCTACTTTTTTCGGCTCATTCATATTATGTGTTTGCTTCCAATAATCATGGAATAATTGAATGGCCATCGAGCTAGCTACATCACCAGCTCGATGACCTCCCATTCCATCTGCTACTACCGCTAATACATTTCCATCTAAATTGTGAAAAACTCCTGCACTATCTTCATTATGTTGACGAACTTTTCCTTTATCCGATAGAAATACGGCTTTCATCTCGTCACCTCGTCTCTTCTTTGCGCTCCTTCGCACGCAACTGACCGCAGGCTGCATCAATATCATGACCTTGTTCACGGCGAATCGTTACATTCACTCCACGATCTTTTAACGTTTTTTCGAACAAGAAAATTTGTTCACGTGGCGTACGTACATAATCACGTTCAGGTACGTAGTTTACCGGAATCAAGTTCACATGACATTTTACACCTTTTAAGAGCGCAGCAAGCTCTTCAGCATGCTCTACTTGGTCATTTTCTCCTCCAAATAATCCATATTCAAAAGTAATACGACGCCCTGTTCTATTTACATAGTATTTAATAGCTTCCATTAAATCTGGTAATTTATAAGCACGGTTAATCGGCATTAATTTTGAACGTAATTCTGAGTTTGGAGCATGCAATGAAATCGCAAAATTAATTTGTAGATCTTCTTCAGCAAACTTATAAATTTTCGGGATAATTCCACTCGTCGAAACAGTCATATGTCTCGCACCAATATGAAGTCCTTTTTCATGGTTAATGATGCGTAAGAATCCCATTAAATTATCATAGTTATCAAATGGTTCTCCAATCCCCATAACAACAAGAGAACTTACACGTTCTTCTGTTTCATCAAGCGCACGCTGAACTTCTACTACTTGCGCTACGATTTCTCCAGCTTCTAGGTTTCGCTTTAATCCACCAAGTGTCGAAGCACAGAACGTACACCCAATACGACAACCAACTTGCGTTGTTACACAAATGGAATTTCCATATTCGTGTCGCATTAATACCGTTTCAATAGAATATCCGTCATATAATTGGAATAAGAATTTAATTGTTCCATCCGAAGACGTTTGTTTTACTAACGTTTTTAAAGTAGTAATATCAAAGGAATTCGACAATTTATCACGCAATCCTTTAGAAAGGTTTGACATATCCTCATAATTTTTTACACGTTTTTTATATAACCAATCAAAAATTTGTCCAGCACGGAACTTCGGTTCTCCTTGTTCCTTTAACCAATCTTGCATTTCATGAAGTTGTAAAGAGTAAATTGATGGTTTCTTCGTTTCTAAATTTTTCTTTTGTTTTCTTACAGTCGTTTCCATGATGCTACACCTTCTTCCTTAAACAAGCAATATAAAAGCCATCCGTCGCAAAATAATGCGGTAAAATTTGCACTTGACCTTCATCAATATACGGAGTTAATTTTTCTGGCATACGCTCTTTAAGCGTAGTATCCCATTCAAATTCAGGATGTTCTTGTAAAAATTTCTCTATTACTTGTTCATTTTCTATTTTCTCAATTGTGCACGTACTATAAACAAGACGACCGCCTTGTTTTAATAATGGTGCTATTTTTTCTAGTATTGCAATTTGAATCGTCGATAATCTTTCACTATCGCCTTTATCTTTTCCTAACTTAATATCAGGTTTACGTCTAATTACACCAAATCCAGAACACGGTGCATCTACCAATATTTTATCAAACGTTTCATTTGCAAAGTGCTCTTGCACTTTTCTAGCATCTAGCGCTTTAGTTTCGACATTTTCTAGACCAAGTCGCTCTGCTTGCTGTTTAATTAAACGTACTTTGTGTGCATGTAAATCAAGGGACATGACCTTACCAGTTCCCTTTAATCGTTCCGCGATATGCGTTGTTTTTCCGCCTGGAGCAGCACAACTATCAAGAACTGCATCTCCCGTATTCGGTTCTAAAGCGCGTGCTACAAGCATAGAACTTTCATCTTGAATAGAAAGAAATCCTTTTTTAAACGCTTCTGTATGCGCTACATTTCCTCTTTCAATCTGAATAGCATCATCTGATAAGTCACCACGTTTTGCTTCTATACCTTCACTTGCTAACAACTCAATCGCTTCTTCTACAGTTACCTTATCAACATTCACACGCGCTGTTGGTACAGGGGGTAACATGTTTACTTCGCACATTTTTTCTGCAGTTTCTAAACCGTATTCTGAAGTCCACTCTTGGACAAGCCAAACTGGATGACTTGTTGTAATTGCAAGACGTTCTACTGGATCCTTGATTTCATCTACAGAAGGTACACCTTCTCTCTGAATCGAACGTAATACACCGTTCACCATACCAGCAATTCCTTTATGCCCGCGACGCTTTGCAATCTCAACCGCTTCATGAATAGCCGCTCTTTCTGGCACTCGGTCTAAATAAATCATTTGATATAAAGATAAGCGAAGCAATACTCTTACCCACGCCTCAACCTTCTTTTTTAAAAAAGGCTGTAAATAATAATCTAATGTGTCACGACGTTGAATCGTTCCATATACAATTTCAGTTAATAAACCAATATCTTTTCTATCAATTGCACTTTTTTCAATTAGATTATTTAAAAGTAAGTTGCTATATGCACCACTTTTTTCCACTTGAATTAAACCATCAAGAGCTAATTCACGAACATTTTGTCTCATGCATTTTCTCCTAACTTCGTTCCAATTTCAGGTTTTGTTCCACGTAAAAATTGTGAACAACTCATACGCTTTTTACCAGAAGGTTGCAATTCAGTAATTTTAACACCTGTTTCATTACTCGTTGCTACAACAAAACCATCTTCTTCGATTGCAACAATCGTACCTGCTTCAGCCGGTTCAGTTATAGGCACTTTTTCCCCCCACCATACTTTAACAACTTGTCCTGCTAAAGTTGTATAAGCAACTGGCCATGGATTCAATCCGCGAATGTGATTGTATACTTCTTCACCTGTTTTTGTCCAATCAATTTTCTCTTGCTCACGTTTTATATTGTACGCAAACGTTACTTCTTCTTCGTTTTGTTTAATCGGTTCTAACTTACCTTGAATTAATAAAGGCACTGTTTTAGATAGAAGGTGTGCTCCTGCTTCACTTAATTTATCAAATAATGAGCCTGTCGTTTCACGCTCTTCAATTTCAACTTCCACTTGCGTTAAGATATCACCAGCATCCAATTTTTCTACCATATACATAATTGTAATACCTGTTTTTTCTTTACCTTCCATAATTGCATAATGAATTGGTGCACCACCACGAAGTTCAGGAAGTAAAGAAGCGTGAACATTAATACACCCATACTTTGGTGCTTCTAAAATTTCATTTGGTACAATCTGCCCAAATGCAGCTGTTACAATTAAATCTGGCTCTAATGCCAATACTTTTTCATATTCATCTTTTTCACGAATTTTTAACGGCTGTAACACAGGGATACCATGTTTTTCCGCTTCAACTTTAACAGGTGTAGGTGTTAATACTTTTTTTCTACCTACTGGACGATCAGGTTGCGTCACAACACCTACTACCTCATAGCCATCTTCAATAAGACGACGAAGCACCGGCACTGAAAAGTCCGGTGTTCCCATAAACACTACTTTTATCATTTAAAAACCGCTCCTTTTAACACCTATTCTAGTTCGTTTTCTTCATAATATCTTGTCACTTTCGATGTAAATAAAACACCGTGTAAATGATCAATTTCATGTTGAATTGCACGCGCTAAAAATCCTTCCGCTTCTAATAAGAATACTTTCCCACGGCGATTTTGCGCTCTTACTTTAATATAATCGGCACGTTCTACTTCACCATAAAGTCCCGGGAAGCTTAAACAGCCTTCGGGACCTACTTGTTCACCACGTTTTTCTAATATTGATGGATTGATTAACTCGATTTTCCCAGTATCATCATCGACATCAACAACCGCTACTTGCAAGCTTACACCTACTTGAGGCGCAGCTAAACCGACTCCGTCCGCAATTAACATTGTTTCATGCATATCTTTCAACAATTTCACTAACTTTTTATCAAAGTTAATTACTCTTTCGCATGGTGTTTCTAACACTTCATTTGGATGCTTTATTATTTCTAAAACTGCCATATTTCCCTCCGCTACATTAACATTGTTGGATTAAAATCAATTGAGATTTGTAGCTCTTTTTGCATTTCTGCTTGATAATGTTCATTTACCATTTTGAGCACGTTCTTTAAGTTTGGTTCCCGTTTGTATTTTATCATGCATTGATAACGATATCTATCTTTTATCCTTGGAATCGCTGAAGCAACTGGTCCTAGCACCATTGTTTGCTGTGAGCAATGCGTTCGTAAATACGAGGCAATTTTTTCCGTCACTTGTACCGCTTTTAATAATTCTGGATGAGATACAGTTACGAGTACAACATAGTAATATGGGGGATATTGTCTTGTTCGTCTCATTTGCATTTCTTGGTCAAAAAACACATCATATTGTTGGTTCTTCGCTAACTCTATACTGTAATGTTCTGGCGTATACGTTTGAATCACAACTTCCCCTGGCAATTCATGTCTACCCGCTCGTCCACTTACTTGCGTCAATAACTGATATGTCTTTTCACTCGCCCGAAAATCAGGTAAGTGAAGCATCGTATCTGCAGTTAAAACCCCAACGAGCGTTACTTTCGGAAAATCTAATCCTTTAGCAATCATTTGTGTTCCAAGTAATATATCTGCTTTTTCTTCCCCAAACGCCTTTAATAATTTTTCATGCATTCCTTTTCGACTTGTCGTATCTACATCCATTCGAATGACTCGCGCCTCTGGAAATAGTTTTGTAATTTCTTCTTCTACCTTTTGTGTACCTGTACCAAAGAAACGAATGTATGTACTTTGACAAGCTGGACACTCAGTTGGCATATTCTCTTCGTAACTACAATAATGACATTTTAAACGATGATTCATTTTATGATATGTCAATGAAATATCACAATGCGGACATTGGACAACATACCCACAATCACGACACATAACAAATGTAGAATGACCTCTTCTATTTAAAAAGAGTACCATTTGTTCTTTCTTTTCTAATCGATCTGCTATTTTTTCATGCAGCGCCTTAGAAAACATTGATCGATTCCCGTCACGAAGTTCTTCTCGCATGTCAACAATCTCTACCGTTGGTAAAGCTTGTTCATTCATACGTTTTTCCATTGTTAATAGTTCATAAACACCTTTTTTCGCCCTTGCAAACGATTCAAGTGTTGGTGTCGCACTACCAAGAACGATAGGACATTTATGATATTGTCCTCTCCAGACAGCTACATCTCTTGCATGATACCTCGGATTATCTTCTTGTTTGTAACTTGATTCATGCTCTTCATCAATAATAATAATCCCTAAATTCTCAAAAGGCGCAAAAACAGCTGAACGCGCACCAACTACAACTTTCACTTCTTTTCTTAAAATCTTACGCCACTCGTCATACTTTTCTCCAACAGACAACGCACTATGAAGAACTGCAACTTGCGAGCCAAACCTACCTTTAAAACGATCCACCATTTGGGGCGTTAGTGCAATTTCAGGAACAAGAACGATAGCTTCTTTTCCTTTCTTGAGCACTGCTGCTATAGATTGTAAATATACTTCTGTCTTTCCACTTCCTGTAACACCATATAGTAAAAATGGATTATAAGTTTCATTTGTAATTGATGATAAAATCGGTGTAATAACTTGTTTTTGTTCCTCCGTAAGTGGAAATGGTTTTGTTTGTTCAAAATCATCATCGTCATACGGATTTCGGTATACTTCCACATACTTTTCTGAAATGAATCCCTTTTTAACAAGTGCTTTTATTGGAGCATCTGTTATTTGTAACTCTTCTGTAATTACTTTCAACGGTGTACTTTTATAATTTTCCACAAAATAATAAAGTACATCTTGTTGTTTTTTACTTTTCAGTTCAAATGCCGCTAATTCCAATTTATCTTCTGGCAACTTCGGCTGAACCACTCTTTGCTTCTTCTTTTGTACTTTATCTTTCACCTGATAAACGACTTCAACCGTACCATTTTTAATTTCTTGTTGAATAGTTCGGTATAAATGTGGCTGTTGCTCGATTACTTCAAAATCAATTGCTTCTTTATCCTGAAATAAATATAGTATTTCAGGTGCTATTTCTTCCTGTTTACAAAGTTGTAGACGTTTTTTATACGTTGCTTTTATCGCAGTTGGAAGCATCACTTGAAAAGCTGAAATCATGTAGCATAACGTTTCACTTGTAAGCCAATATCCAAGCTTTAATAATTCATCATTTAAAACCGGTGTTACATCTAATATTTCATGGATTGTCTTTAACTTCTTACTTTCTACATCCACCGAATCTTTAATCCCAATAATAAAACCTTGCAATTTTCTTGGCCCAAACGGAACTACTACACGCATTCCTGTCTGTACAATATCTTCCCATTTTTCAGGAATAATATAATCAAATGGTCGATCTGTCTGACGGGCAGGTACATCAACAATTACACTTGCAAATTTCATAAACGATCATCTTCTAACATCATTTCAATTTGCTTCAATATTTCACGAGCTACCTCTTTTTTCATTAAAAGTGGCAACTCAATAACTTTTCCATCTTTTCTATACATTGTTACAATATTCGTATCCGTGCCAAATCCAGCTCCTTGCGCTTTTACATCATTCGCGACAATCATATCTGCATTTTTCTCACGTAGTTTTTTCGTTGCATATTCCTCTACATTTGTCGTTTCAGCAGCAAAACCGATAAGTAACTGTTTATCCTTTTTCTGACCTAACGTTTTTAAAATATCCACCGTTCTTTCAAGTTCAATGACAGCATCACCATTTTGCTTTTTCATTTTATTCTCATGCACATATTTCGGACGATAATCTGCAACTGCTGCTGTTTTAATGACAACGTCTACGTTTTGATAATGTTGAAGAACTGCTTCTAACATATCTTGTGCAGATTCCACTTGCACTGTCGTTACATGTAACGGTGGATTTAATGCTGTCGGTCCTGAAACGAGTATAACATCAGCGCCTAAATTCGCTGCCACTTCCGCAATCGCATACCCCATTTTCCCAGAAGAAAAATTCGTCATAAAACGAACTGGATCAACCTTTTCACGTGTTGGGCCAGCAGTTATTAATATTCTTTTTCCCTGCAATGGTTTGTGTTCTGAGAAAGCTTCCTCTAACCGTGCAATAATTGCTTCAGGTTCTTCTAGTCGTCCCTTCGCTACATATCCACATGCTAAAAAGCCTTCCCCAGGCTCAATAAATGTATATCCTAGCGTTTTCAATGTCATCATATTTTTTTGAACTATTTTATTTTCATACATATGCACATTCATAGCAGGCGCAATCCATACCGGAGCTGTAGTAGCTAACAAAGTAGTTGTAATCATATCATCTGCAATACCACCAGCTAACTTTCCAATACAATTGGCAGTAGCAGGTGCGACAAGTACAACATCCGCCCAATCTGCTAAATCAATATGAGCAATAACAGCTGAGTCTTTCTCATCGAATGTATCCGTATATACATCATGGCGAGAAAGCGCTTGGAATGTAAGAGGCGTAACAAACTTCATTGCCGACTCACTCATCATTACTTTGACAATCGCGCCAGATTGTGTCAATTTACTCGTTAACGCAGCTGCTTTAAAAACCGCAATGCCTCCTGTTACACATAAAAGTATCTTTTTCCCTTTTAGCATATGACTCGTCCTCTTTCTTTTTCAAACTTATAATACTGAAATAGAATTCTCAGCTCGTCAGTACCGATATTTCATTCCTTTCGTAAAAAAATAACAACCTACTTGTAAATAGGTTGTTACCGTTACATAGAAAATTATAAAGTCTATGTTTTATTTTGTCGAAGGCAAAGGCTTATTCAGCTACTTTATCTTCACTTGGTACGTAGCTTAATGCTTCTGCATCGATTTCTTCTAATGCTTTACCTACACATTTATGAGAAACAGGTTTTTCTACAACACAGTTATTAGCAAGTTGCATTTCACGTGCGCGTTTTGCAGCCACTGTTACTAAAGTGTACTTAGAATCGATTTTTTGTAGTAATGAGTCAATTGATGGATTTAACATAATTATAGACCCTCCGTCATTTCTTTATAATATTTTGCTACCCTTTCGCGGCGGCAATGTTCGCCAACCACAATTGCTTTAATTCTATCACAAGCTAATTCAACTTGATCGTTTTCTACTACATAGTCGTAAGCGTCCATCATCTCGATTTCTTCTTTCGCTACAGTTAAACGATTTTCAATAACATCTTCAGTCTCTGTACCACGTCCGACAATACGGCTCTTTAGTTCAGATAAACTTGGAGGTGCTAAGAAAATAAATACACCTTCTGGGAAAGCTTTCTTAACTTGAATTGCTCCTTGCACTTCAATTTCTAAGAATACATCTTTTCCTTCTTGTAATGTTTTTTCAACATAGTCAATCGGTGTTCCGTAATAATTACCTACGAACTCAGCCCACTCAAGTAATTTTTCATTACGAATCATTTCCTCGAATTCTTCTCTTTCTTTAAAGAAATAATCCACACCATCTACTTCACCTTCACGCGGCTTACGTGTCGTTACTGAAATAGAGTACTGAAAACGTGTATCCTCATGGCTAAACAGCTCTTTACGAACCGTCCCTTTTCCAACCCCAGAAGGCCCTGAAAGAACGATGAGCAATCCTCTTCTACTTCTCATAAATATGTAAAACCTACCCTTCCTCACTTAAATCTTCTTTATTATTCAAACGATGTGCAATCGTCTCTGGTTGAATTGGACTTAATACAACATGCCCATCATCCATAACAATAACCGCCCTTGTTTTTCTCCCATACGTAGCATCAAGCAAAGCATTATGTTCGCGTGCTTCTTGTACTGTTCGTTTAATAGGAGCTGACTCCGGACTTACAATAGCAATAATTCGATGAGCAGATACAATATTTCCGTATCCAATATTTAAAAACCGCATGGCCATAGTTTGCGCCTCCTAGTAAGTCTATCCGATTTCTCCACCACGTATAACTTTATATATTTTTTGAAAGCTACTCAATATTTTGTACTTGTTCACGAATTTTTTCAAGGTTATTTTTCATTTCTACAACATATTTTGAAATTGTTAAGTCATTTGCCTTAGAACCAATCGTATTAATTTCTCTATGCATCTCTTGCACGATGAAATCCATTTTCCTTCCAACAGGCTCTTCAATCTGCAATGTTTCACGAAATTGCTCTAAATGACTTTGCAAACGAACTAACTCTTCATGAATATCACAACGCTCTGCAAAGATTGCGACTTCTGTTAGCAATCTTTGTTCATCTAGATCTTGATTATGTAATTCTTTTAAGCGATTTTCTAATCGTTCACGATATTTTTGTGTAACAATTGGTGCATGTGGAATAATTGCATTTACACAATTGCTAATCTCTTGTAAACGATACGCTATATCTTTATGTAATCGTTCTCCTTCGCCATCTCTCATCGTTTTCAACATATGAGCAGCTTGACGAACAGCCTCATATAAACTGTTCTCAAAATGTTCATTTACATTTTCTATTTCTTCAATTGCTGTTACTTCTGGCATTGCCATTAATTGCTGAAGTGTAATAGAATCTTGTAATTGAAATTTCCCTTTTATATCTTCCATCATCGATTGGTACTGCTCAAGAAGTGACCAATTCACACTTAATTTTCTTTCAACAAGTCCTTCACCCGCTATACTAATAGACACTTCAATGCGTCCACGTCGAACTTGCTGTGCAATTATTTTACGAATTTTGTCCTCAAATACCATCATTTGCTTAGGAAGTCGAATACTCATCTCTAAAAAACGGTGGTTCACCGATTTCATTTCTACTGTAATTTGAAAAGTATCACTTTCTACTTTCGATCTTCCAAACCCTGTCATACTAGAAATCATTTTTATCACATCCAAGCCATAAAATAACTCAATGAAAAAGGTAATAGAGACAAGGCTCTACTACCTTCTGTAAATTATATCACATTTTCATAACATTGACTATTTCAAGTTTAATCCCTTCTTATATAATATCGGCTTTTTCTTCTTAGCCTTTTTCCCTGTTAATAAAGAACCTACTAGTAAGAAAGTCGGAATTGATGACAAACCTCCAATTAATAACCAATCTCTTGCTTGTATCGGCATTGTGCTAAAAATTGGTTGTAACGGTGGATAATATATAACCACTAGCATGAGTAGTAACGAAATAATAACCGCCCCTACTAAATACACGTTCCCAAATGGATTACGGTGAAAGACAGAATGCTCACTACGACAATCAAATACATGAATAAGCTGAGCAAGTACCAACGTCGCGAACGCTACAGTTTGTGCATATTTCAGTTCATTTGGATGTTGGTTATATGCAATAATAAAAGCCACTAACGTCACTGCTCCAATTAAAAACCCTCGACTTATTATTTTCCACGCAAGCCCTCTAGCGAATACCCCTTCTTTCGGGTGACGCGGTGTTCTCTTCATCACATCTCCTTCAGCCTTATCCAAACCTAATGCCATCGCTGGTAAACCATCAGTAACTAAGTTCACCCATAAAATTTGAATAGGAACCATCGGCAGTGGTAATGCAAGTAACATCGCAAATAACATAACTAAAATTTCTCCAACATTTGACGCCAATAAGTAGCGAATGAACTTACGTATGTTCTCATATATATTTCTTCCTTCTTTAATTGCTGATTTAATTGTAGCAAAATTATCGTCTAGTAAAACAAGTGAAGAGGCTTCTTTCGCAACATCTGTCCCTGTAATTCCCATCGCTATCCCAATATCCGCTGTTTTTATCGCTGGAGCATCGTTCACTCCATCACCTGTCATCGCTACTATATGTCCTTGATTTTGCAGTGCCTTAACAATTTTCAATTTATGCTCAGGTGATACACGAGCGAATACATACGTATCTTCTACAACATTTTCTAATTCCTCCACATCCATATTCGCGAGTTCTACTCCTTCAACAACGCGTCCATCTGGTGGTAAAACTCCTAATTGTTCAGCAATCGCCATTGCTGTCACTTTATGATCACCTGTAATCATTACTGTTCGAATACCAGCTTCTTTACACTCTTTTACCGCCTGCGCGACTTCTGGCCTTGGCGGGTCAATCATACCTTGTATCCCAACCAACATAAAATCTTTTTCAACGTCTCTTTCATGTTCAATAGAATCCGTGACTTTTAAAGGTTTAAACGCAACTGCAATTGTTCGAAGCGCTTGACTACCTAAGCTATGAATAGCCGCCTGTACTTCTTTTCTATATAGCTCACTTAACGGCTGCTGCTTATCCCCCCATAAGATTGTTTGGCTCATTTGCAAAAGAACATCCGGTGCTCCTTTCGTAACAATAAACTTTTTCCCCTCTCGATCTCGTACAATAACACTCATCATTTTTCGAGTTGAATCAAATGGAAATTCACGAATAATTTCAAATTTCCCTTTCAATGCCTCACGTGTTATCCCAGCTTTCATTGCTGCAGCTACAAGCGCTCCCTCTGTTGGATCTCCATCTAATACGTACGCCTTTTTCTTTTGCATAATATTTGCATTGTTACATAGTGAACCAAATGTAAGTAGCTGATAAAGTGATTTTGTCTTAGCTGGATTCACTTCTTTTTCACCTTTCATAAAAGAGCCATTAGGTTCATATCCTTGCCCTGTCACTTTCCACAATTCTCCGCCTGACCACATATGTGTTACCATCATTTTGTTTTGCGTCATTGTTCCCGTTTTATCAGAGCATATAACAGAAGCGCAGCCTAACGTTTCTACGGCCGGTAACTTCCTTACAATTGCTCTCTTTTTTATCATACGCTGTACACCAAGTGATAAAGCTACTGTAACAATTGCTGGCAATCCTTCTGGAATAGCCGCAACAGCTAGCGATACCCCAGCTAAAAACATATGATATACTTCATTCCCTTGATACACACCAGCCAATACAACGAGCGCTGTCAAAATAAGAGCTACAATAATTAATATTTTTCCGAGCTGTTCTAACCTTCTTTGCAGTGGCGTTTCCATTTGCTCTGCATTTTGCAACATATTTGCAATTTGCCCCATCGCTGTATTCATACCAGTTGCTACAACGACTCCTGTACCAGATCCTCGCGTAATCATTGTCCCCATAAAAGCCATATTTTTTTGATCACCAATTGCAACATCTTGCCCTTGCAATGCTTCTACCTTCTTTTGTACAGGTACGGACTCCCCTGTCAAAGCAGACTCTTCAATATATAAACTTGATGCCTCAACAAGACGCACATCAGCCCCAATACGATCACCACTGGAAAACTTAATAATATCACCTAAAACAAGTGCTTTAGATGGTGCTTTTACCCACTTTCCATTCCGCATTACAGTAACTTGCGGGGCGGCTAGTTCCTTTAAAGCTTCCAATGATTTTTCAGCTTTTCTTTCTTGAAAAAAGCCGAGAATACCATTGATAATAACAATGGCAACAATAGCAATAGAATCAATGTATTCACCTAAAAACGCAGAAACAATTGTTGCTCCAAACAAAACGAGTACCATGAAATCTTTAAACTGTGCTAAAAATACCATTAGTGCAGAAGGCCTTTTTGCTTCTTCTAATTCATTAGTACCAAATTTCTTTACTCGCCCTTCTGCTTCTTTCTCTGTAAGTCCAACCTTTACATTCGTATTCGTTCTTTCTTCCACTTCATGTGCTCGCATTCCATACCAGTTCATCCTGCTATCGACCTCCTGATTCCAGACATACTCTATTGAAAGCTTATTCAGCCTCGTCCAAAAAAATGCTATAATTAACATTTAGTTAGAAAGGAGTGTTCATTTATGGCATTCGATGGATTATTTACAAGAGCGATTACACATGAAATTGAAAATTCTCTTTACACAGGAAGAATTTCCAAAATATATCAACCTTCAAAATACGAGATTTTATTACATATTCGAGCGAATGGAAAGAACCAAAAACTAATTCTTTCATCTCATCCTACATATGCGCGTATGCACTTAACGAATCAAAACTACGATTCGCCAGCAATACCGCCGATGTTCTGTATGCTTCTTCGCAAACATTTAGAAGGTGGATTTATTGAAAAAATTGAACAAATCGACTTAGAACGCATTATTCAAATTACAGTTCGCAGTCGCAATGAAATCGGAGACGAATCATTAAAAACATTAGTAATTGAAATAATGGGACGACATAGTAACATTATCTTATTAGATACGAAAACAAACGTGATTTTAGATAGCTTAAAACACGTTTCATTAGCCGTAAACCGTCACCGAACTGTATATGCTGGTGCTGAGTACGTCGCGCCACCAGTCCAACATAAAATCAATCCTCTGCAAATTGAAACCGCAGATGATTTTATTAGACCGCTAGACTTTCTATCTGGAAATATGGATAAACAACTCGTTGGTGCTTTCATGGGAATATCCCCATTATTTGCAAAAGAAGTAGTAAAGAAAGCCGGTATGGTAAACGAGAAAGCATTATCAGAAGCATTTTTCTCTATACAAACACCATTACTATCTCATGCATATACACCTACAATGATTACTGCAAATGGAAAAGAATTCTTTTATCTTTTCCCTCTTACACACTTGCAAGGAGAAGAAAAAACATTCTCATCAGTGAGCGAATTGTTAGATCGTTTCTTCTTTGGCAAAGCAGAACGTGATCGTGTAAAACAACAAGCTCATGATTTAGAACGCTTTATGCAAAACGAAAAAAATAAAAACGAGAAAAAACTCATTAAACTCGAAAAAACACTGCAAGATGCTGGAAAAGCAGATAAATATCAACTATTTGGAGAGCTACTTACAGCCAATATGTACGCTTTAAAAAAGGGCGATAAAGATATTGAGGTCGTTAATTATTACGATGAGGATGGTGGAACTGTAAAAATCACATTAGATCCTTTAAAAACACCATCTGAAAATGCACAACGCTATTTCCAAAAGTATCAAAAAGCAAAAAATTCGGTTGCTGTTGTAGAAGAACAAATCGAAAAAACAAATGAAGAAATTCTTTATTTTGATAGCTTACTTCAACAAATGGAAGCTGCTTCTTCAAAAGATATTGAAGAAATTCGTGAGGAATTAGCTGAAGAAGGTTATGTGCGCAATCGCAAAACGAAAAACGCAAAGAAAAAGCCTACTAAACCAGTATTAGATAAATATGTAGCAAGTGATGGCACAGAGATTTTCGTTGGTAAAAACAATAAACAAAATGATTATTTAACAACGAAGTTTGCCCGCCGTGATGAAATTTGGTTACATACGAAAGACATACCTGGCTCTCACGTTGTCATTCGTTCTTTAGAGCCTGCTGAAGAAACTTTACTAGAAGCTGCCAAAATTGCTGCCTATTACAGTAAAGCGAAAGAGTCTAGCTCTGTACCTGTTGATTTCACCAAAATACGCCATGTCAAAAAACCGAGTGGTGCAAAACTTGGTTTTGTTACGTACGACAATCAGCAAACCGTATATGTAACACCAGATGCTGATATTGTAATGAAATTAAAAGCGTAAATAAAAAAATGCGTTGCTTGTATGCAGCGCATTTTTTATATGTTTTCAATTTCGTTGCTATATCCATTCAATATTGTCAAAAAAATTGACAGTATCATTTCACATTTGTATAAATTTTTTTACAGCATGTAAATAAAGTACAAGTGTAACTCCAATCATTTTCCCCCATCCCCCTGCTATTCATTGAAGCAATCTAGATTTTATGAACAAACCGTCTCCCACAAATTACGGGCTATTTTTTTATCTCCCCTAAAATATATGTTGTCCCTACTATCCTTTCTTCAAATATACATTTTGGCACGCTATTTGCTTTATTCAATACTATGAATAGGAGGAATTAACATGACTTTAAAAATTAATAAAATCCAAAATCAACTACAAAACTATAAAATTGACGGGTTACTTATTACAAAAAAAGAAAACCGCCAATATGCAACAGGCTTTACAGGTAGTGCTGGCGTCGTCTTAATCTCTGCCGATCAAGCTGTTTTCATCACTGATTTCCGCTATGTAGATCAAGCGAAATCACAAATAAAAGATGCTGAAATTATTATGCATAAAGGAAATTTAGAAAAAGAAATTGCACATCAAGTATCGAAATTAAACATTCAAAAACTTGGAATTGAAGAAAACAACATGACATTGCAACAATATAAAAACTTGCAAAAATACGTACAGGCGGAAATGATTCAAGTGTGCGAAATTATCGAAAATATTCGTATCATTAAAGACACGCCTGAAATAGAAACAATGAAAATTGCAGCTAATATCGCGGACGAAGCATTTCATCATATCCTTACGTTTCTAAAACCAGGAATAAGTGAAAATGCTGTACGAGATGAATTAGAATTTTTCATGCGAAAAAAAGGTGCTACATCTTCATCATTTCAAATTATTGTAGCTTCTGGTGTTCGTTCTTCTCTTCCACATGGAGTTGCATCAAATAAAATAATTGAACGAGGCGACATCGTTACATTAGACTTTGGTGCACTTTACGACGGATATTGTTCCGATATAACACGTACCGTAGCAATAGGGGAACCATCGGAAGAATTCAAAAAAATATACAATGTTGTACGAGAAGCGTTAAAACGTGGGACTGAAGCGATTAAGCCTGGAGAAACTGCGAAAAGTATCGATGATGTAACGAGGGATTACATTACAGAACATGGATACGGTCAATACTTTGGCCACTCTACTGGGCACGGTCTTGGGTTAGAAATACATGAACCGCTTCGCCTATCCCAAGAAAGTAAGGTAACTTTACAAGAAGGTATGGTTGTTACAGTTGAGCCGGGCATTTACATACCGAACTGGGGTGGTTGTAGAATTGAAGATGATATCGTCATTACAAAAGACGGATATGAAGTTATTACAAAATCAAATAGAGAACTAATTGTAATCCCTTGTTAAAATCATGGCCTTTTTAAAAGGAGTTTTTTTCTACACATAGAATTCCTTCTCTGGAGTGTTCATTTAAAGAGGGGGAATTTAAATTGAATTTTGTAATTGATAAAATAGATGGTTTACAAGTTGAGTTTTCAAAACTTGTTTCCATGATGAATTACGCTCGTTATACAACAATGCAAGCAGTGGAAAGTTTAACAATTGAAGAACTTGATTATTTATATGATAAAGAAGCCAATTCAATTGGCATGCTGTTATATCACATGGCTGCTATTGAATTTTACTACCAAATCCATACCTTTGAGGATCGTGAACCGACGGAAGCTGAATTAGAACATTGGTTGCCAGCTATTGAGTTAGGGAATCTTGGACGAGAAAAAATAAAAGGAAACTCTTTAGAATTTTACATTAATACATTACAAGAAGTACGCTCTAAAACAATTGAAACATTTCAATCTTTACCTGATGAATGGCTATTTAAAACGACAGACTTTTGGTATGACAAACCAGCTAACAACTACTTTAAATGGTTTCACGTATTTGAAGATGAAATCAATCATCGCGGACAAATTCGCTTAATTAGGAAGATGCAAAAAGCTCATGCAGTAAAATAAGAAAGTGCCACCAGATAAGGTGGCACTTTCTTTTATTCATTTTTTAGGATTAACTGTATTGTAACATCCATTTATCGTTCTCATCATTACAGTACATGAAATTTTACTTTTTTCTTTTTCCTATACTCACATACTTTCACTGCTTTCATACAATAAACTACACGAATGCCTAAAGGATGTGAATGTTATGGGAGTTGAATTAACGCTATTACACGCTCTCTACATTATTTGTTTACTCACTATTATTACCTTTTTTATTCTCCGGAAAGATACGACTATCATTTGTATCGTTTTTATCTTTTTATTAGCATTAACTGCAACAAGTTCTATCCCTCTTGCCATTAGCGGGATTTTTCAAAGTTTCATTTACGCCATTACTGAGCTATTACCAACTATATTAATCATCTCCATTATCGTATCAATGAGCAATTTACTCGTTCATACTGGCATAAATGATACGATGATTTCACCATTTACAAAAATGATTCGTACACCTACACTCGCCTACTGGATTATCGGCCTTTTAATGATGACCATTTCTTTCTTCTTTTGGCCTTCTCCAGCTGTCGCCTTAATGGGAGCTATTTTATTACCGGTTGCTGTACGTGTCGGCCTTCCTCCAATTGGGGTTGCAATTGCTATGAACTTATTTGGGCACGGCATCGCCTTATCTGGCGACTTCGTTATTCAAGGTGCACCGAAATTAACTGCAGACGCGGCTGGTCTCCCTGTTTCCAGCGTCGTATCTGCAAGTGTTCCACTCGTTATCGTTATGGGCATTGTGACAACTTCCGTCGCTTTTTTCTTCTTACGAAAAGAGTTTCATACAGGCTTATCTATACAAGAATCTATGCCATCAACTGATTCTTCTAAAACGCTCTCTTCATTATCTCCTCGCATAAAAAAATGGCTCGCTATATGTATTCCTATCATATATATCATTGATATCCTTTGCATGATTCAATTTAAACTACAAGGAAGCGACGCAACTGCACTTATCGGCGGAACGACTGTTATTATGATTATCATCATTTCTCTCATCGCCTACAAAGGTAATGGACTGAATAAAACGACCGATTATTTCATAGAAGGGCTCCAATTTGGCTTTAAAATTTTCGGACCAGTTATTCCTATCGCTGCACTCTTTTATTTAGGAGATAGTGGCTTTGTGAAAATTATCGGAGACTATTTACCGAAAGGTTCACACGGAATCATTAACGACTTAGGCATCGCTTTATCTCAAACTGTTCCTTTAAACCAATACGTATCAGCGGGAACATTAACTATCGTTGGTGTCATAACAGGCTTAGATGGATCTGGTTTTTCCGGTATATCGCTTGCTGGTTCCATTGCAAACCTTTTCGGAACAGCTTTAGGTCATGGAACAGCTACATTAACAGCACTCGGACAAATTGCGGCTATATGGACCGGGGGCGGGACGTTAATTCCTTGGGCGCTTATTCCTGCTGCTGCAATTTGCAAGGTAGATCCATTTGAACTGGCACGCCGAAACTTTTTACCGGTTGTTATCGGTTTAATTGTCACCACTATCTTTGCGATGTTTATTTTATAACGTAAGCAAGTGTTCTCTTGCTTACGTTTTTTCTTGTAAAATTCATCATGAATTACTGGTTTTCAACAGGGATTCGTTATCCCTTAGCGAAATTATATTAGGAGAGTAATTTTTTCAAAACGTTTACGAGAAACAGATTACTGCAATTAGAAAAGGGGACATAACTATGAATGAATTGATTTTCGTCTTATTAATTTGTCCGTTACTTATCTTTATCGTTTCTGTTATTGGAACGCGCAAGACGAAAACGTATTACGTAATGCCGATTGTAACGTTTGCTAGTTTTTTAATAATAGGTGTTATCGCCTTTACTCCAAAATTTTTCTTTTGGGTCGGCATGTATAGCATTTTCTCATTTATTGTTTCTTATGTGACTCTATTGTTTGTAAAAGGATATAAGCTTGCAGAAAGCACTAAGTAGTTAAGGAGATTGTAATATGATTTTCTTTGATATTGATGGAACTTTACTTGAATATGAGGCTGCTGAAAGAAATGGTATTATAGATTTTTTTCAAATATATAATACTATTTTTTCAGGCAATGAATTAGAGGCCACGAAAGTCTGGCATGAATTATCAGAAGAATATTTCAACAAATTTTTGTCCAAAGAATTATCTTTTCAGGAACAACAAAGGATGCGAATGTATCATTTATTTAAAGCATATGGAGTAAACTTATCCCCCGAGGAATCTCAGCATAAATTCAATCAATATATAGAACTATATAAGAACAACTGGACCGCGTTTGAAGATGTAAACTATACATTACAGACCTTGCAGGAAAAAGGGTACTCATTAGGTATCATTAGTAATGGTGAATATGAGCAACAAGTCGAAAAGTTAACTACTCTAAACATTCTACAATATTTCAAATATATATTTACTTCTAGTGAACTTGGGATATCGAAACCAGATCCTGAAATTTTTCACAGTAGTGTATTACAATCGAATCTTGAAATGAAAGACTGCTATTATATTGGCGATCGATTAGAGACTGATGCGATTAGTAGTACAGCAGCTGGGATGCAAGGGATATGGTTGAATCGGGATAACTCACAACTCAAGTACGATATTCCTACTATCTGTTCGTTACATGAAATTATAACAATGATATAAAAAAACGACCGCGTTCCCCCGCAGTCGTTTTTTTCGTGTTACGCTGTGATCCAAGCTTCGTTAGCTGGATTTTTACGCCACTCTTGTAATTTTTTCGTTTCAGCTTGTCCGATCATACCTTTTTCTGCTGCTACTTCAGTTAATGCACTGTAGTCGCTTAAAGAGTATGATGCTACGTTAGCTGCTTCTAGTTTTTCTTTTCCTGCTTCTAACTCATATGTGAAGATTGATACGATTCCTAATACTTCACATCCAGCTTCGCGAAGTGCTTCTACACATGTAATTGCACTACCGCCAGTTGAAATTAAGTCTTCTACTACTACGACTTTTTGACCTTTTTCAGCTTTCCCTTCGATTTGGTTCCCTTTACCGTGACCTTTTGCTTTACTACGTACGTAGCACATTGGTAAATCCATACGATCGCTTACCCATGCAGCGTGCGCAATACCAGCAGTTGCTGTTCCTGCAATAATTTCTACAGTTGGGAAGTGCTCTTTAATTAACTCTTCTAATCCAGCTGCAATCGCTTGACGTACTTTTGGATAAGATAAAGTTAAACGGTTATCACAATAAATTGGTGATTTCATACCTGAAGACCAAGTGAATGGATCATTCGGTTGTAAAAATACTGCTCCAATTTCTAATAAATGCGATGCGATTTCTTTTTTCATACTGTTACACCTTCCCACTGTTGTTTTACTGTTTTATACGCTTCAAGCGGATTTTCTGCTTTTGTAATACTACGTCCAACTACGATGTAGCTTGAGCCAAGTTCCCTCGCACGTTTCGGTGTTGCTACGCGCACTTGGTCATTTACATCATCGCTTGCAAGACGAATCCCCGGTGTTACTGTTACAAATTCATTTCCGCATACTTCACGTAATTTTGGAACTTCAAGTGTTGAACAAACAACGCCATCAAGTCCACTTTCTTTCGTTAATTTTGCATAATGAGCAACCGCTTCTTCTAACGTTTTCTCAATGCCGATCTCTTTTTTCATCATAGCTTCCGAAGTGCTTGTTAGTTGTGTAACTGCAATACAAATCGGTCTCTCTTTTCCTTCTTGCTTACCTTCCTCTAATCCCTCAATCGCAGCTTTCATCATGCTGCTTCCCCCAGCAGCATGAACATTTACCATATCAACATCTAGACTAGCTAGGCTACGCATAGCGCTTTTTACTGTATTCGGAATATCATGAAGTTTTAAATCTAAGAAGATCTTATGTCCCTTTTCTTTTAAGTACGTAATAATCGCAGGGCCTTCTTTGTAAAATAACTCCATACCTACTTTGACAAATAACTCTTCCCCTTCAAAGTGGTGTAAGAATTGTTCTACTTCTTGTTTCCCTGGAAAATCTAGTGCAACGATTAACGACTGTGACATGTTTGCTTCCAGCTCCTTCCTTGACATTCCGAAATGTGATCAAACCCTAATTCATCTAATAATGCTGGTAACTCTTCAATAATTGTCGGACATACGAACGGATCGATAAAGTTCGCTGTACCTACTGCAACTGCGCTTGCGCCAGCATAGAAGAATTCAATTACATCTTCAGCTGTTTCAATACCACCCATTCCGATAATTGGAATGTTAACCGCTTGGCTTACTTCATGTACCATGCGAATTGCTACTGGCTTAATCGCAGGACCTGATAATCCGCCTGTACGGTTTGCTAAAATTGGTTTAGCTGTTTTTAAATCTAGACGCATACCAAGCAATGTATTAATCATCGTTAAACCATCTGCACCTGCATTTTCAATCGCTTTTGCAATTTCTACTATGTTTGCCACGTTCGGTGACAATTTCACGTATACAGGTACTTCAGAAACCTCTTTTACTCGCTTCGTTAAATCAGCAGCAATTTCAGGATTTGTACCAAAGGCGATACCACCTGTTTTTACGTTCGGACAAGAAATGTTTAATTCTAGTGCATGGACATTAGGCGCTTTAGAAATTTCCTTCGCAACCGCTACGTAATCCTCAGCTTGTGAGCCTGCAACGTTTGCAATAATTGGAAGGTCAAATTGTTCTAACCATGGTAATTCCGAATTCATTACTTTGTCTAATCCCGGGTTTTGAAGTCCGATTGCATTTAGCATGCCGCCTGGTGTTTCAGCAACACGAGGCGTTGGATTTCCATAACGTGGTTGTTCTGTCGTCGCTTTAATCATGATTGATCCTAGTACACTTAAATCGTAAAACTGTGCATATTCACGACCAAACCCAAAGCATCCAGATGCCGGTATAATTGGATTTTTTAATGATAATCCTGGTAATTCAACTTGCAATCTGTTCATAGTACAACCTCCCCGATTGGAAATACTGGTCCGTCGCTACACACCTTCTTGTAAGAATGTCCACTTGGATCTTCTTGTAAGTGGCATACACATGCGAAACAAGCTCCAATACCACAGCCCATACGTTCTTCTAATGAAATATAGGCTTTTTTCTCTTTGTAACGTCCTTCTAATGCACGAAGCATCGCTAGCGGACCACATGAATAAAGAATATCAAAGTCAATTCCGTAATTATCAATTACATCTGTGACAAATCCTTTTGTACCGTGTGTACCGTCTACTGTCGCAACGTACGTATCACCAAGTTCTGCAAATTTTTCTTCATAGAAAACTACATCTTTCGTTTGAAAGCCTAAGATGTGAATAACACGTACACCTTTTGCAACCAGGCGCTGTGATAATTCATAAAGTGGTGGTACACCAATTCCCCCACCTACTAGTAAAGCTGTTTGACCAGCTTCTGCTTCTTCTACAGGAAAACCGTGTCCTAATGGTCCTAGTACATCTACCATTTCACCTTGTTTTCTAGTTGCTAATGTTTTTGTCCCTTGTCCTTCGGCACGATATAGCATTGTAAATTCGTTCTTCTCTCGATCTACATTACAAATACTAATTGGGCGGCGCAGAAGGGGCGCAATGCCCTCTGCTACCTTAATGTGTACAAACTGCCCTGGTTCGTTCATTTGCTGTACTAACGTTCCTTGAAGCACTAATTCGTAAATATTTTTTGCGATTTCTTTTTGGTTAACGACGATCATATTTTGCTTTTGCATCATGCATGTACCACCTCGTGACGCTTTGTTTGCGTAATTTCTTTCATTGAATGAGCTGAGAATGTCATAGATTCTAATACTCGTAAGATTGCTCTTGTTGTATCAAGTGATGTTAAGCAAGCCACACCATTTTCTACTGATTCACGGCGAATGCGGAAACCATCACGCGCTGGTTGTTTACCTTTTGTTAATGTGTTAATTACAAACTGTGCTTTTCCTTGACGGATAATATCTAGTAAGTTGTAGTCTTCAGAATCAATTTTGTTTACAACTTGTACTGGGATATTTTGCTCTTCTAATGATTGTGCTGTTCCAGCTGTTGCTAATAAGTTATAGCCGATTTCGTGGAAACGTTTTGCAATTTCCATCGCCTCTTCTTTATCTTTATCCGCTACAGTAATGATTACTGAGCCGTGCGTTGGGATGTTAATTCCAGAAGCAACTAATCCTTTATATAATGCTTTTTCAAGCGTTAAGTCTTTACCCATTACTTCCCCTGTTGATTTCATTTCAGGTCCTAATGTTGTATCAACTGAGCGTAGTTTCGCGAATGAGAATACCGGAGCTTTTACATATACTTCTTTCTCTTCTGGGTGATAGCCAGTTCCGTATCCTTGCTCTACTAGGTCTTGCCCTAAAATAACTTTCGTTGCAACATTCGCCATCGGTACGCCTGTAATTTTACTTAAGAACGGTACTGTACGGCTTGCACGTGGATTTACTTCAATTACGTACACTTGATCTTTGAATACTACAAACTGGATATTTAGTAATCCAACAATGTTTAATCCTTTTCCAAGTGCAATTGTATGTTCAATGATTTGTTCTTTTAGTTTTTCAGATAAACTTTGTGGTGGATATACTCCAATTGAGTCACCAGAGTGAACTCCAGCGCGTTCAATATGTTCCATAATACCTGGAATGAATACATTCTCACCATCGGAAATTGCATCTACTTCAATTTCTTTACCAACCATGTAACGGTCGATTAATACTGGGTGATCTGCATGAACTTTAACTGCATTTTTCATGTAGTGCAGTAGTTCTTCTTGACGATATACGATTTCCATCGCACGTCCACCTAGTACGTAAGATGGTCTTACTAATACTGGGTAACCAATTTCTTCTGCGATTGCTACCGCTTGTTCTACAGTCGTTGCTGTTTTACCAACTGGTTGCGGGATGCCAAGTTTTGTTAAAGCAGCTTCAAATTTATCACGATCTTCTGCACGGTCTAAGTCTTCAAGTGATGTTCCTAAAATTTTCACACCGTGTTCTTCTAGTTTCGCTGCTAAGTTAATTGCCGTTTGTCCACCGAACTGAACGATAACACCTTCTGGTTTTTCTAAATCGATAATATGCATTACATCTTCAATCGTTAATGGTTCAAAGTATAATTTGTCAGAAATACTGAAGTCTGTTGAAACTGTTTCTGGGTTGTTGTTAATGATAATTGCTTCATATCCAGCTTCTTTAATTGCCCATACTGAGTGAACTGTTGCGTAATCAAACTCAACACCTTGACCAATACGGATCGGACCAGATCCTAGAACTACTACACTCTTACGATCTGTTACAATCGATTCATTTTCGTCCGCATATGTGCTGTAGTAATATGGCGTTGCAGATTCAAACTCTGCCGCACAAGTATCTACCATTTTGAATACTGGCATCATATTATTTTCTTTACGCATATCGTAAATTTCGCGCTCCGTTTTGTTCCAAGCTGCTGCAATGTAGTGATCGCTGAAGCCCATTTCTTTTGCAGTTTGTAGTACTTCCATATTTCCTACATTCGCTTTTACTTCACGTTCCATATTTACGATGTTTTCAACTTTTTGTAAGAAGAAGAAGTCCATTTCACACCATTCATTGATTTCTTCTTTCGTTACACCTTGGCGAATTGCTTCTGCTACAATAAACAGTCGTTCATCATCCGCTTTAATGATACGTTTTTTCATCGTTTCTTTATCAAGTTCTTTTAAGTGGTCTAATTCTAAGTGATAAATGCCAAGCTCTAAAGAACGAACTGCTTTTAGTAATGATTCTTCTAAGTTACGTCCGATTGACATAACTTCACCAGTTGCTTTCATTTGTGTTCCAAGCGTTCTGTTCGCTGATTCAAACTTATCAAACGGCCAACGTGGAATTTTTGAAACAACATAGTCTAACGCTGGCTCGAAGCAAGCGTAAGTTTTTTGTGTTACTGGGTTTACGATTTCATCTAACGTTAAGCCGACTGCAATTTTTGCTGCTAATTTCGCAATTGGATATCCAGTTGCTTTAGATGCTAGTGCAGATGAACGACTTACACGTGGATTTACTTCGATTACATAGTATTGGAAGCTATATGGATCTAGTGCAAGCTGAACGTTACATCCACCTTCAATTCCTAGTGCACGAATAATTCGTAATGACGTGTTACGTAACATTTGGTATTCACGGTCGCTTAGCGTTTGGCTCGGTGCTACAACGATTGAATCACCTGTATGAACACCAACTGGATCGATATTTTCCATGTTACACACTACAATCGCGTTATCATTTGAATCACGCATTACTTCGTATTCAATTTCTTTACAGCCAGCAATACTTTTCTCTAATAAACATTGTGTTACTGGGCTATGTTTTAAACCACTTGTTACGATTTCAATTAGCTCTTCTTCGTTATGACAAATTCCGCCGCCCGTTCCTCCTAATGTGAACGCTGGTCGAACGATTACTGGGTAACCAATTTCGTTTACAAATCCATATGCTTCATCAAGGTTATGAATAATTTCACTTGGTGGTGTTGGTTCATTTAAATCTTGCATTAATGTACGGAATAAATCACGATCTTCCGCTTGCTCGATTGCTGATAATTTTGTTCCTAAAATTTCAACTCCACACTCGTCAAGTACGCCTGATTTTGCAAGTTCAACAGCCATGTTTAAACCTGTTTGACCACCTAATGTTGGTAGGATTGCATCAGGACGTTCTTTACGAATAATACGGCTTACGAATTCTAATGTTAATGGCTCGATGTATACTTTATCTGCTGTTGCAGTATCCGTCATAATTGTTGCTGGGTTAGAGTTAACAAGGATTACTTTGTAACCTTCCTCTTTAAGAGATTGACAAGCTTGTGTACCAGAGTAGTCAAACTCCGCTGCTTGCCCAATTACAATTGGTCCTGATCCGATTACTAAAATTGTGTTAATGTCTAGGCGTTTTGGCATAACTCTTCCCCTTCTTTCTTGAAGTTTTCAATCATTGTTAAGAAATCTTCGAATAAATCATTTGCATCTTCTGGTCCCGCTGAAGCTTCTGGATGGTATTGTACTGTAAATGCCGGGAACTTCTTATGACGAAGACCTTCTACCGTTCCATCGTTTAAAGCAACATGTGTAATTTCAAGATCTGTATTTTCAACTGATTCTTCTTCTACTGCGTATCCGTGGTTTTGAGATGTAATTGCTACTTTTCCAGTTGCAAGATTTTTTACTGGATGGTTTAAACCACGGTGACCAAATTTCAACTTACTTGTATTTGCACCTGATGCTAGAGCGAACAATTGATGTCCTAGGCAAATTCCGAATAAAGGAACTTTACCGATAATGTCTTTTAACATTTCAATTGCTTCTGGTACATCTTTCGGATCTCCAGGTCCATTACTTAACATAATTCCATCTGGGCTAAGGCGTAAAATTTCTTCCGCTGTTGTGTTGTAAGGAACTACAATTACATCACAGTCACGCTTATTTAATTCTCGTAAAATACCATGTTTCATACCGAAGTCTACTAGTACAACTCGGTGACCACGACCTGGGCTTGGGTATGGATCTTTCGTTGATACGCGTTTTACATGATCTGTAAATACTGTCGCTTTTAATTGGCTTACAATGTACTCTACATCTGCATCCATGTTACAAAGGCGTCCACGTAATGTACCGTATTGACGAATTTTTCTCGTTAATTTTCTCGTATCAATCCCTGCTAATCCTGGGATATTTCTTTCTTTCAAGTAATCATTTAACGAAATTTCATTACGGAAGTTTGATGGGTGATCACAAATTTCGTTTACGATTAAACCATTTACAGATGGGTGAATGGATTCAAAATCGTCACGGTTAATGCCGTAGTTTCCGATTAATGGGTACGTGAATGTTACGATTTGACCGCAATATGATGGATCAGATAATGTTTCTTGATATCCAGTCATTCCTGTTGTAAATACAACCTCACCTGACTTTTCGATTTCGCCTCCGAAACCTGTTCCAATTAATACTGTTCCATCTTCTAAGATAAGTTGTCTTTTCATACTAATGCACTCTCCTTTTGCCATGCGATCTTACCACCAACGATTGTCATTACCGGCCATCCTTGGCATTTCCAACCTGCGAATGGTGTATTTTTTCCTTTTGATAAGAATGTTGTTGGGTCAATCTCTTCTTCTTGTTCTAAATCAATGATTGTAATATCAGCTGCTCTACCTTCTTTTAGGCGACCTGCTTCTAAGCCGAATGTATCAGCTGGCTTTTCTGTTAAGAATTGAATTAACTGTTCTAGCGTAATAACTCCCTTTTTCACAAGGTTTGTGTATAGAAGCGGGAATGCTGTTTCAAAACCAGTAATTCCAAACGGTGCTCTTTCAATTCCTTGTGCTTTCTCTTCCGCTGTATGCGGTGCATGGTCAGTTGCGATCATATCGATCGTTCCATCTAATAAACCTTCAATTAATGCTGCATGGTCTTCTTTTCCACGAAGCGGTGGGTTCATTTTAAAGTTAGGATCAGCTGATGGGATATCATCTTCACATAACACTAGGTGATGCGGTGTTACTTCTGCTGTTACTTTAATTCCAGCGCGTTTCGCATCACGGATTACACGTACAGAACCTTTCGTACTTACATGACATACGTGATAGTGGCAATCTGCTGCTTCAGCAAGCAGTATATCCCTTGCAATATGTACAGATTCACATACTGATGGGATACCGTTTAATCCGTGTTTCTCAGAAAACTTCCCTTCATGTACACAACCTTTATTAATAAGCGTATTCTCTTCACAGTGCGCAACTACTGCCATATCTAATTTTGCTGCACGTTTCATAGCCGCTAACATCATGCTCGCATCTTGTACGCCTACGCCGTCATCTGTGAAAGCAAATGCTCCAAGTTCTTTTAATGTTTCGAAATCTGTCATTTCAGAACCAGCTTGACGTACTGTAATTGCTCCGTATGGTAGTACGTTAACATGAGCTTTTTCTTCAATACGTTTTTGCAAGTCTTCCATATGTTCTCTGCAATCTGGTACCGGGCGTGTATTTGGCATTGCGCAAATTGTAGTGAATCCACCTTTTGCCGCTGCTAGTGTACCTGTTTCAATTGTTTCTTTATGTTCACCACCTGGTTCACGAAGATGTACGTGTACATCTACTAATCCAGGTGCGATTAACTTTCCGTTCACATCGATTACTTCAGCATTATCTGCCGTAATATTTTCTGCTACCTTAGCGATTTTACCGTCTTGTACGAGAAGATCCGTTGCTACGATTTTTCCTTCTTCATTCATATAACGACCATTTTTAAACAAATAATTCATGTTTCATTCCTCCTAATACATTTGGTAAGGCGCGTTTTAGTACAGCCATTCTTACGTAAACTCCATTTTCCATTTGTTTAAATATACGTGAACGCTCACACTCAACAAGTTCACTTGCAATTTCAACATCACGGTTTACAGGAGCTGGATGCATAATAATGCTTCCTTCTTTCATACGCTTTTCTCTTTCTACTGTTAATCCGTGTTTCTCATGATATTCTTTCATAATGTCTGTTTCATAATGATCATGACGCTCATGTTGTACACGGAGTAACATCATTACATCAACTTCTGGAACAAGTTCATCTAATGGTTTGTATGTTCCAAATGTGTTGTCTTCATCTTTCCACTCTTCTGGACTTGCAAAGTAAATTGTTGCACCAAGCTTCGTTAATGCTTCTGCATTAGAACGTGCTACTCGGCTATGACGAACATCTCCTACTATTGCAATCTTCAAACCTTCAAATCTTCCAAACTCTTGTTTAATTGTAAGAAGGTCCAGTAGGCACTGTGTTGGGTGGTTTCCGCATCCATCTCCAGCATTTAAGATTGGAATATTCACCTGATCTTTTAGTTCATCGAAGTAGCGATCTTGCTCGTGGCGGATGACCACTGCTTTTGTTCCGATTGATTCTAGTGTTCTTATCGTATCGTATAGAGTTTCTCCTTTTTGTACGCTAGATGCATCAGCTGAAAAGTTTAAAACATCAAGTCCTAATCTCTTCTCAGCAACTTCAAAGCTAAATCTCGTTCTCGTACTATTCTCAAAGAACAAGTTCGCAACAAAAGTTTGCTCTGTCGTTTTGCTCTCTTTTCCATTCGCAAAATCTTCTGCATCTTTTAGGATTTCTGAAATTTCTACTTCCGATAATTCACTCATCGTTAACAAATGGCTCATCGTCATCCCTCATCTTTCTGATTTTTATGTTACCACTTTTGAATTTTTATAACAACCTTTGCATAAAAATACCCTAATCGTGTGAGACTAGGGTGCAAGAAAGAAGCCACCCTTTCCGGTCTCACAGGACTGAATTAAAAGGTTATTATTATGAAGCAATCTGCTTAGATTGTTTTATTTGTTTCGTTTCCGGTAGTAGTAGATTTAACAGTACACCTACAATTGCTGCTAGTGCCATTCCTTCTACTTGGAATGATTCTCCTACGTGAAGTACCGCTCCACCAATACCAATTACTAATATTACTGATGCAATCATTAAGTTTCGTTTGTCACTTAAATCTGTTTTATCATCTACCATCATGCGTAATCCGCTTGATGCGATTACACCGAATAGTAAGATTGATACACCACCCATAACTGGTGTTGGGATCGAATGAATCAGTGCAGAAATCTTACCGATAAATCCAAACATGATTGCGAATACTGCTGAACCGATGAATAAGTATACACTGTATGCTCTCGTAATTGCTAGCACACCGATGTTTTCACCATACGTTGTATTCGGTGGCCCACCGATTAGTGACGCGATTAATGTTGCTACTCCGTCACCGAAGATTGAACGGTGTAAACCTGGTTTTTCAATTAAATCTCTTTTAATAACATTTCCAAGAACAATTTGATGTCCGATATGTTCTGATATTGTTACTAGTGCAACTGGTACCATCAAGAGTACAATCTTCCATGAAAACTCTGGTGTGTATGTTACAAATGGTACTGTGAAATCTGGTACAACAAACCATTTTGCCTCAGCTACCGGCTTTAAGTCTACTAGCCCTTGGAAGTAAGCGAAGATATATCCGCCGATAATGCCAAGTAACACTGGTATGATACTGAAAAATCCTCTTCCAAATATCGAGCATATAATTGTAATTGCTAATGTTACTAACGCTACTGAAAAGTGTGTAAAGCTATATTTGCCATCCGCACCGTTCATCGCCATGTTAACTGCTGTATGTGCTAAAGCTAGACCGATTACCATTACTACTGGACCAACTACGATTGGTGGTAGTAATTTCATAATCCACTCTGATCCTGATTTCTTAATTCCGAGTGAGATTAAGATGTACACAAGTCCTGCTAGCAAACCACCAAGCATTGCCGCTCCCGGTCCACCTGCCGTTTTCGCTGTTATAATCGGTGCGATAAAGGCGAATGATGATCCTAGATAAGCAGGTACTTGACCTTTCGTTATAAGAAGGAACGCTAACGTTCCTAATCCACTTGATATTAATGCTACTGATGGATTCAATCCTGTTAAAAACGGAACAAGCACTGTTGATCCAAACATCGCGAACAAATGTTGTATACTTAAAAATAACCATTTTCCCGGTTTCGGTACTTCATTAACGTCTAACACTGGCTTTTGTTCCATTGTTACATCCTCCTTCAGTTTAAATCTTTGCAATAAAAAAACTCTTTGTGCCTGTGCACAAAGAGTCCTACACTTTCGTATGCCAAATTTGACATATGAAAGCCAAGACCCTTTGGCAGCCTCACAGGACTACATTTAAAAGGGCTTTACTTATCGTATATGCTTACTCGATCTTGTTGATCTGTCTCTTGCAAATCAACTTCGATACGCTCTTCACTTGATGTTGGAATATTCTTCCCTACATAATCAGCGCGAATTGGTAATTCGCGATGACCTCTATCAACAAGAACCGCCAATTGGATTTGAGATGGTCTACCTAAATCCATAAGAGCATCCATTGCTGCTCGAACTGTTCTTCCTGTATATAATACGTCATCCACAAGGATAACTTTTTTCTTCGTAATATCTACAGGGATATCAGAACCTTTTACAAGTGGTTCTTTATTTTTCGTTTGTAGTGTTAAATCATCACGATATAACGTAATGTCTAACTCTCCAACTTCCATTTCTTTTCCTTCAATTTGACCAATTCGTTCTGCTAAACGTTGTGCAATAAAAATTCCACGAGTTTTAATTCCGACAAGAACACAATTATCGACACCTTTATTTCGTTCCACGATTTCATGACTAATTCGTGTTAAAGCGCGGCGAATCATTTGGTCATCTAAAACGACAGCTTTCTCTTGCATGCTCTACACCTCCAAGCTTTTTCTTGCGTGAGAGTAATGGTATAAAAAAAGTCCTCTCAGCGTGTGCGAGAGGACTTTTGAAAAAAGGGTACAACATACCCTAAGTATTTCAAACCGTTACCTTCTCAACCTCACGGGGCTGTGTTAAAGGATCATTATTTAACTGTTGTCAGTATCTCAGTTTTCTTATGATTTGTCAATACTATTTTCGTAAAATATTTAATGCGTCTTCAAACACTTCTGGAATCGGTGCCTCAAACTGAATATATTCACCCGTACGAGGATGATCAAAGCCTAAAATACCCGCATGAAGTGCTTGTCCATTCATATCTAACGTTTTCTTCGGACCATACTTCGGATCTCCTGCAAGTGGATAGCCAATATATTTCATATGAACACGAATTTGGTGCGTACGTCCCGTTTCTAAGCGACATTCTACAAGTGTAAAGTCTTTAAAGCGTTCTAACACTTGGAAGTGCGTAACAGCGTTCTTACCATTTTCATCAACTGTCATACTTTGACGCTCTTTCTTATCACGAGCAATCGGAGCATCAATCGTTCCCTTATCATGCGGAATCACACCGTGTACAATCGCTTTGTAACGTCTCGTTACTGTTTTTGCTACAAGCTGATTCACAAGCGATTCATGTGCCATATCATTTTTAGCAACCATTAATAGTCCAGATGTATCTTTATCAATACGATGCACGATACCTGGACGCATTACACCGTTAATGCCTGATAAGTCTGTACAATGATGCATAAGGCCATTTACAAGTGTACCACTTGTATGCCCTGGTGCTGGATGTACAACCATACCACGTGGCTTATTTACAACAAGCACATCTGCATCTTCATAATAAATTTCTAAATTTAAATCCTCTGGTTGAATATCTAACTCTTCTGGTTCAGGAATTGTTACTGTAATTTCATCTTCTTCTTTTACTTTATAATTCCCTTTTACCGCTTTCCCGTTTACTGTCACAACGTCATCTTTAATCCATTGCTGCACTTGCGTACGTGACCATTCGTTATTTATCCCTGCAACGAATTTATCAATTCGCTCATTTTTTTGCTCTGCTGCAACTGTTACTTGTACTACTTCACTCATTCAATTACTCCTTCGCTTTCTTGCCTTCTAATAATGTTTGAATAATAATTAATACAACACCAATACATAATGCTGAATCAGCTATATTGAATACTGGATAGTTGTACGAGAAAATATACACGTGAATGAAATCCACTACTTCTTGTCTAAATACACGATCAATAAAGTTACCAATTGCCCCGCCCAAAATTAGGCCTAACGAAATACCTAGAAGCTTGTCTGTTTTCGCATACTTTTTCATATAAAATACAATAAACACTACAAAAACAACTGTAATAATGTAGAAGAACCACATTTTATTTTCTAAAATACCCCAAGCAGCGCCTCTATTTCGATGTGATGTTATGTATAATACATTGTCGATAATCGGAATACTCGTACCCAATTCCATGTTCTTTACAATTAACCACTTCGATATTTGATCGATAGCAATGACGAATAACGCTATTACATAATATATCATTTTCATTTCCCCCACAAAGACAGTGTACCTCAAAATTTTAGCATAGCTGCTACCTTTTCACAATGAACCTTTATAGAAGAATAAAATAAATTAAAAAAAGGTAATATAATATCGTTGTGCGTATTCATACATTTACCTTTTCATAAAAGAATTCATGAATCGTACGGGCAGTCGGCATTGTCTTCATTTGCTTTGTCGAAATTAATCTCCCCGTCTCTTCACAAATACCATACATGTCTATTTCCATTTTAAATAATGCGCGTTCTACATCCTTTAAATCCTCTTTTATATCATGTAATAGCAATTTTTTCTTTATCTCTTCCTTAATTTCATATCCAAGCTCTTGGCTGAACTCGACATCATATTTGTGCATTACTTCTTTAGCTAGTCTCTCTTGCAACTCTTTTCTCATCAATTGCAATTCTTCTTTTATTTCCATGTAAATTTCATTCACGTGTACATTCCTCCTAGCTGTAATGTACAGTTAGTGTGTCCGAAATTTATTTGCTTACCTCACACACATTTTTCCTTCACAGGAAAGAGTCTGAAAGTGATTTTGATATGCCATCAACAAAAAAACTGACTGCATCAATAGCAGTCAGCTTTTTTTATTATTTTACATAGTTTTCTTTAACAACTGTTGCACAACGCTCACATAATGTTTCATGTTCAGCATCTTTACCAATTGTTTCTGAAACTACCCAACAACGTTCACATGTTTCACCAGTTGCTTGAGCAACAACAACCGCTGTATGTTCATACTTCGGTGCATCTGCTGGCGCTTCATCCATCATACCACCAAGTTTATACTCAGAAACGATGAATAATTGCTTTAAGTCTTCGCTAATAGACTCTAACATAGCTTTCATTTCTGCAGTTGGATATAGCGTAATGCTTGCATTTAATGACTTACCGATTACTTTTTCATTACGAGCTACTTCTAGTGCTTTTAACACGTCATCACGTAATGTCATAAATGCATCCCATTTTGTTTTTAACGCTTCCGCGTCATCTAATTGTACAGCTTCTGGCATATCAGTTAATTGTACACTTTCTTCTGTTACGCCTGGAATGTATGGCCATACTTCATCAGCTGTATGCGGTAAGATTGGTGTTACAAGTTTCGTTAACGCAACAAGAACATCATATAATACAGTTTGAATCGCACGACGATCTTCGTGGTTTGCACCTTCAATATATAAAATGTCTTTTGCAAAGTCTAAATAGAATGAACTTAAATCAATTGTACAGAAGTTATGAATTGCATGATACACAGCAGCGAAGTCGTATGTCTCATATGCTTCTTTAACTTTTGTAATTAAGTCATTTAATTTCACTAACATGTAACGATCTACTTCACGAAGTTCAGCTACAGCTACTGCATTTTCACTTGGCTTAAAGTCGTCTAAGTTTCCTAATAAGAAACGGAATGTGTTACGGATTTTACGATACACTTCTGCTACTTGTTTTAAAATATCATCTGAAATACGTACGTCAGATTGATAGTCAACAGAAGATACCCATAAGCGTAAAATGTCTCCGCCTAATTGATCCATAATTTTCTTCGGTACGACAATGTTTCCAATCGACTTACTCATCTTACGTCCTTCACCATCTAGTACGAAACCGTGACTTAGTACGCCTTTATATGGAGCTTTACCTGTTACAGCAACTGCTGTTGATAATGAAGAGTTAAACCAACCACGATACTGGTCAGATCCTTCTAAATATAAATCAGCTGGACGCTGTAAATCTTCGCGCTCTTCTAATACCGCTTGGTGAGAAGAACCTGAATCGAACCATACATCCATGATGTCTGTTTCTTTACGGAATTCGCCATTTGGGCTACCTGGATGTGTAAATCCTTCTGGTAATAGATCTTTCGCTTCACGCTCGAACCATACGTTAGAACCGTGTTCACGGAATAAATCTGCTACATGGTTAATTGTTTCATCCGTAATAATTGGATCACCATTCTCAGCATAGAATACCGGAATTGGCACACCCCATGCACGCTGACGAGAAATACACCAGTCACCACGGTCACGAACCATATTATGAAGACGAGTTTCTCCCCATGCTGGTACCCATTTTGTTTCTGCTACAGCTTCTATTAATTCTTTACGGAATGCTTCAATAGATGCAAACCACTGTGCTGTCGCACGGAAAATAATTGGTTTTTTCGTTCTCCAATCATGTGGGTATGAATGTGTAATGAATGTTAGTTTCAGTAACGCGCCTACTTCTTCTAATTTTTCTGTAATTGGTTTATTAGCTTTATCATAGAATAAGCCTTCAAATCCAGGTGCCTCATTTGTTAATACACCTTTATCATCGACTGGGCAAAGTACTTCTAATCCATACTTTTTACCAACAACGAAGTCATCTTCCCCGTGTCCTGGTGCTGTATGAACACAACCTGTACCTGCATCTGTTGTTACGTGGTCTCCTAGCATAACTAATGAATCACGATCGTAGAATGGATGTTTTGCAACTGTGTACTCAAGTTCGCTACCTTTTACTGTTTTCACAACTTCAGCATTTTCCCACTCTAACGTTTTTGCAACTGTCTCAAACAGCTCAGAAGCAATGATATATTTCTCATCGTTTACTTTTACAATGCTATATTCAAGCTCTGGGTGAACAGAAATACCTAAGTTTGCAGGTAATGTCCAAGGTGTCGTTGTCCAAATGATGTACTTTTCATCACCTTCTAATACGTTCTTTCCATCTTTTACAGGGAATGCTACGTAAATAGATGCTGATTTTTTATCTTGATATTCAATTTCAGCTTCCGCTAAAGCAGATTCACTCGTTGGAGACCAGTAAACTGGTTTTTGACCTTTATAGATATAACCTTTTTTCGCCATGTCACCAAACACTTTGATTTGTTGTGCTTCATAAGCTGGCTCTAAAGTAATATATGGATTATCCCAATCTGCACGTACACCTAGACGCTTAAATTGTTCACGTTGACGTTCTACTTGTTCATATGCATACTCTGCACATAACTTACGGAACTCAGCAACTGTCATTTCTTTACGTTTTACACCTTTATTTGTTAAAGCTTGTTCAATTGGTAAACCGTGCGTATCCCATCCTGGAACATATGGCGCACTAAAACCAGTCATTGATTTATAACGAACAATAAAGTCTTTTAATACTTTATTTAATGCATGTCCCATATGAATGTCACCATTCGCATATGGAGGTCCATCATGCAATACAAATAAAGGACGTCCTTTTGTATGTTCTTGTACTTTTTCGTAAATATTCATTTCAGCCCATTTTTCTTGCATTGCAGGCTCACGTTTTGGTAAATTCCCACGCATTGGGAACTCTGTTTTTGGCATCAGTAATGTATTTTTGTACTCCATGCTCAATTCCTCCTTACATGTATAAAAGAAACACTTAAAAAACGGAATAAAAAAGAGACCTTCTCATCCCAAAAAGGGACGAGAAAGTCTCCCGCGGTACCACCCTAGTAGATCATATACATATGTATAGAATCCTCTTTATATTCTTAACGCGAATACACGCCTACGCTTACTCTATTTGTTCAGCGCGGAACTCCAGGGTGATATTCCCACTATCTCCTTATCCTGAGCTTACACCATCCTCAGTTCGCTATATAAGGTTTGAAAAGGTACTTATCCCTATCTTCGTTTTTCTTAATAAATATGTTGTTTAAAATTATATGTAATAATGAGAAAAACGTCAAGCTTACACTGTTTCTTCTTTTTTCAACAGTTCATCTACTTCGTCTTCTAATTCAATTAGTTTATCCCAATCATCGTTGTTTAACATCTCAAGCTGTGTTTCTAATAACATACGGAAACGAGTTCGGAATACTTTCGCTTGTTTCTTTAGCTCTTCAATATCAAAAGCAACTTTTCTTGATTTTACTAATGCTTCGTTAATAATACGATCAGCATTCTTTTCAGCTTCACGCACAATTAATTTCGCTTCTTTTTGCGCATTACGTTTTACTTCTTCCGCTGCTTCTTGTGCAACGACGATAGATTTGTTTAACGTATCTTCAATATTAGAGAAATGATCTAACTTCCCTTCTAACTGCGCAACTTTTTCTTCTAAAGCTTTTTTCTCACGAATGACCAATTCATAATCTTTGATAATTTGATCAAGAAACTCATTTACTTGATCTTCATCATAGCCACGGAATCCGCGACCAAATTCTTTGTTATGAATATCTAATGGTGTTAACGGCACAACGCCACCTCCAAGTAGTTATCTAAATTTCCTCTTTCAATTATATCTTTTCTTCGACAAAATAGGAGGATTTCCTTCTAAAAAACCAATCATTTTAGTATACCATACAAAATTCTCCATTTGTCGCGTTTTGTTCTACCTTCTACAGAAAATAATTTACTTCGGCCATATCCTCTAACAGAAAAAACATCTCCTGGATAGCATTCATAAGAAGTTTGCTCCACTGTTTTCCAATTGACTTTTACTAAACCATTTTTTATGAAAGGTTGTACTTTCTGTCTAGATAAATGTAACATTTCAGCTAACATAACATCTAAACGAAGTGAAGAAACCGTTCCAGATTTCTCTCCCCACGTTTCATCTATCTGTAGAATTTGTTCTCCTTGCACTGACGCTAAAGAGACTTTTACTTTCCCTATTGATTGTAAGTTCATCTCAATATACGATACAATTTCTTTCGCAACTACAATTTGGGCACGATTTTCTTGCAGCAAAATATCACCACATTTTTCTCTTGTTAAACCAAGAGACATAAATGTACCTAATATTTGCCTATGTTCTAGCGTATAAAACTTGGAAGGATAGTCAATTTCTAATACTTCTACTTGAAATTCTTCTTCATTTAATTCTAGATAGTCTGGATAAATAAGTGCTCTTTTACGCTCTGCATTAGGCGTTGCACCACCAAATTGTACAGCAACATCACCTTGTCCTATTACCATAGAAACAATTTGTTGTTGCCTAGGATCCAGAAAATCCGTTAACTTCACTTGATGGTACTCCGCCGCTCGCTTCCACTCTAGCACTTTATCCACAAAGACCTCCTCATCAGGCCTAAAATGTTCGTAGATGCTCATGTATTTACCTTCTTACTATAAGAAATAGCTTAATAAACTGAACAAACCAGTTTTAGCAAGTTTCAACGCAAAGATCGCAACGATTGGAGAAATATCAATCATTCCAAGCGGCGGAATAAAGCGGCGGAATGGTTCTAAATACGGTTCACAAATACGTGCCAGGAACTCTCCAAAAGATGATTCCTTTGCACCAGGAAACCATGATAGGAGAATGTAAATAATAAGTGCCCACGAGTAAATCTCGATAGCATAACTTAACACTATAAAAACTGTTGTCATGGCGTATTACCACCTCTTTATATTTGTTTCTTCTTCTTCACCGAATAACTCTGAAATCGCACCAACAATATCTACATTTTCAGGTGTACACATAAATGTTTTCGGCCCTATTTTTTGAATGTCCCCGCCTATAGCGTATACAGTACCACTTAAAAAGTCAACGATACGTACCGCTTGATCAGTAGACATTCTCTGCAAATTAATTACAACAGCTCGTCTACCTTTTAAGTGGTCCGCAATCCCTTGTGCTTCCGAATATGTGCGTGGTTCTAATAAAACAACTTTTGAAGATTGTTTTGCTGTTTCAATACTCACAACATTTTGCTTCGGTTGCGCTTTCGGAAACGTAACGTCTTGTTGTTCTGGTGGATCTTGCTGCTTTTTCATGTCTGTTTGCTCCTTTTCATAACCATATTGAGCTGCTTCTTTTTCTTCCGGTGTATCAAAAAAGAAGTATTTTACTTTTGACCAACTCATAATAAGATTCTCCTTCCTTTTACGCTTTTCCTACTAAAATCGTTCCCAAACGAATATATGTAGCCCCTTCTTCAATTGCAATTGTGTAATCGTTGGACATTCCCATTGATAATTCTTTACATGGCGCATGTAATAACTCTAGCTCCTGCACCTCTGTTTGCAGCATACGTAATTCCTTAAAACAGCGTCTGATTTCTTCCTCTTCTTCTGTAAATGGAGCCATCGTCATTAGTCCAACCACTTCAATTTTATCGAATTCTTGCAAACTTTGAATAAAAGAAACAACCTCTTCTATTGCCAATCCTTGCTTCGATTCTTCAGATGAGGTTTTCACTTGAATAAAGCATTTCACTTTCTTATCAGCACGTTTCTGAATTTCTTTCGCCAGCGAAAGACGATCTAACGAATGTAAATAATCAATTTCATTAATGATTTCTTTTACTTTTCTCGTTTGTAATGAGCCAATAAAGTGCCAATTAACTTTTGAACCGAAATGCTCGTATTTCTGTAAGAAACCTTCATTTCTATTTTCACCTAAATCGATAATTCCAGCTTCAATTACTTCGTTTGTTTTTTCAATCCCTACAGTTTTTGTAACTGCAACAAGTTTAATATCTTGCAACGAACGTCCAGCTCGAGCGCAAGATTCTTTAATAGCTTCATTTACAATTACTAAATTTTCTTGTACTGTCACTTGCTTCCTTCCTCCTTAAAACCTATGAAACTCAACATTCTTCCTGTCTTACCTTGATCACGACGATGAGAGAAAAATAGTTGCTCTTCACAGCTTGTACAAAGAGATGACATTACAATATGCTCTTCTTTTATGCCTGCTTGTACACATAATATACGATTAATTTCTTTTAAATTAATTGCGTACTGCCCGTCAGAAATTTTTTGATGAGGAACAGCACCGCTAACTACTTCCTGTGCTGCTGTTAATACACGATCATCCACAACATAACAACAAGATCCGATCGACGGCCCAATTGCAACATGAATTTCATCACTTGAAATACCTTCTGCATTCCACTTTTGAATCATTTCCTTTGCAATCTCTTGTACAGTGCCTTTCCATCCAGCATGCGCAAGTCCTATCATACCATGTGATGGTGCATAAAAATAGAGCGGAACACAATCCGCGTAACAAGACGTTAACAGAACATCTTCATTACTCGTATAAATGCCATCTGTTTTTGAAATGCCGTCCTCATATGAATAGACACCACTTCCCTTTTCCTGTTGCCCTACTTTTTCAACATGATGAGCATGAACTTGTTCAGAGCAAATCCAGTTTTCTAATGGTTTTTGTAACTTATTTGCTAAAATGCGTCTGTTTTCATGAACGTTCTCCACGATATCATTCACATGTAATCCTAAATTCATCGCATGAAAGGAGCCCGTACTTATCCCACCATCTTTTGTCGTAAATCCAGCAGTAATGTTTCCAAGTTCTTTCCACGCTTGTAAATACAGTATACCGTCCACATATTTAAATGGTTCTCTCATAATAAAGCGGCTCCTTTTAATTAAAATAACAGAAAAAAGCATGGTACTTCCTGTCTATTTTACCATACTTTTATTTTTTCATAATCCTAACAGAAAAAAAAGAGGAATTTGTAATATTCTTTATGAAATTGTCGGTGTTTGTATTGATTCTGTTACAGAATTAACAGGATTTACTCTTACAAGTATGACATCTTCCCCAATTTTCACAATTTCCTTCCAAGGAATTACAATCTCAACATCTTTTCCAAAAATACCTAGCATACGTGTCTGTTTGGAAATAATAACAGAACAAATTTTCCCTGTGTTCATATCAATTTCAATATCTCCAATATTCCCAATCCTTTTTCCATCTGAAATATTTATAACATCCTTCATCTGTAACTCTGAAATTCGTATCACCATTTTTATCCTCTCCCTTATATGACAAATTGGAAACTGTTTCTCATATTTACAGGAAGCCACCTATACGAAACACCATGCTAGTTTCATTATATGAACACTAATCCCCTACTATGAGCACAAACCATATTACATATAAAAAGGTCTCACCATAATTGGTGAGACCTTATCCTTGAATCGTTTTATTCATTTGTTTAATGGCTGACTTCTCTAAACGTGATACTTGCGCTTGGGAAATCCCAATTTCTTCTGCAACTTCCATCTGTGTCTTTCCTTGGAAGAAACGTTTTCTAATAATCATTTTCTCTCTATCATTTAAACGCTTCATTCCTTCTTTCAATGCTAATTCTTCAACCCACTGCTCGTCCTTTTGTTTTTCATCACTTAACTGATCCATAACAAAGATAGGATCTCCCCCATCATTATAAATCGGTTCAAATAATGAAACTGGATCTTGAATCGCATCTAAAGCAAATACTATCTCTTCATGAGTTACTTCTAGCACTTTTGCAATATCCATTGCTGTTGGTTCTTTTGAATTTTCTGCAATCAATTTTTCTCTTACTTGCAAAGCTTTATACGCAATATCTCGCAATGAGCGCGATACGCGAATCGGATTATTATCACGCAAATATCTGCGTATTTCCCCAATAATCATCGGCACAGCATACGTTGAAAATTTTACATTTTGGCCTAAATCAAAATTATCAATTGATTTCATAAGTCCGATGCAACCAACTTGAAATAAATCGTCAACATATTCTCCTCTGTTATTAAATCTTTGGATGACGCTCAGTACAAGACGTAAGTTTCCATTCACTAATTTTTCTCTTGCGCTTATCTCTCCACTTTGCATTTCACGAAATAATTTACGCATCTCTTCATTTTTTAATACTGGAAGTTTAGCTGTATCAACACCGCAAATTTCTACTTTGTTTCTCGTCAAAGTGTTCCCTCCTATCGGGAGTTGCTGTACAGTGTAAAGTATTTCCTTTGAAGGGGATTTTATGCATGTGGTTTTTTCACGATTTATTATTTAAATTATCTTTCCTAATACAACTAAATAGAATAAGACCAGCCTACATAACGGCTGGTCTTATTCTTTACACCATTTTATTAAATTCTTTTCGTAATCTTTTTATAATTCTTTTTTCTAAACGCGAAATGTATGACTGTGAAATCCCAAGCATATCAGCCACATCTTTTTGCGTCTTTTCCTCTCCTCCAGCAAGCCCAAACCGAAGTTCCATAATTTGTTTTTCACGATCATTTAATTGGTGTAATGCTTTCATTAAAAGGTGACGATCTACAGTAGCTTCTAAATCTTTTGTAATAATATCATCATCTGTACCTAACACGTCAGACAATAACAGTTCATTCCCATCCCAATCAATGTTTAGTGGTTCATCAAAAGAAACTTCCGAACGATTTTTGTTATTTCGACGTAAATGCATTAAAATTTCATTTTCTATACAACGCGATGCATATGTTGCTAATTTTATTTTCTTTTCTGGATTAAATGTATTTACCGCTTTAATAAGGCCGATTGTTCCTATACTAATCAAATCTTCAATATTTATCCCTGTATTTTCAAACTTTCTTGCTATATATACAACGAGCCTTAAGTTACGTTCAATAAGTAATGACCTTGCTGCCTGATCTCCTTTTGGCAATTTATTCAAAAGAACTTCCTCTTCTTCTTTTGTTAACGGTGGTGGCAACGCTTCACTTCCACCAATATAATAAATTTCATCGGTCTTAATTCCTAATTTCAGCAATACTTTATACCAAAGGTATACTAAATAAAATTTTAATTTCATCATATTATCCCGCCTCTCATTTATTAAGCGATCACCATTTTTTGCGAAATCAACATTTTTGGATGCACAATACATTGATACTCCCCATTAGTAGACAGCTGTTGTGTATTTAATCCAATTAATACTTTGTTTACAACAATAGAACTACCTTCATGGTCAACTTGCACACTGTCAGGCTTAATTGCCCACAAAAATTGACTCTCTACTCCTACTGCACGGAAAGGAATTAAGCGTAATTTGGTCGCCCAACCAGAATCATTTTCTGGTATTTGAGGAATTTCTGTTTTGGAATAAATTTGTTCTGTTAACCAAGATGGTAAGCAATGTTCTAATGATGAAACATGCATAATCATAACAGGTGTTTTTGTTAATGGGTCATAAAGTTGGTTCCCACTGTCAATAAGACCTGCGAGTTCTAGTTCTTCTTCGGCTAATTGAATTTTTACTTTCACAATTTGATCATAGTGTATTTTCGTGACCTCTACGCTTTCAATACGCTTTTTAGAAAAATAATAAATTACTGGAAAACCAAAAATAACAAATAACCAACTAATTGGATCACCGTAAGAAATTGACTGAGATTGAACCAATCCATTTACCATTTCATTCGTTTGCAAAAAGAAATGAGTTCCAATTAATCCTCCGCCAACCATAAAGGTTACAAAGTAAAAAGTAAAAACAGTTTGTGCATAATTTCTAAATGTCGTAAACCCAAATGCTGTATACACAATAAGTAACGAGTACAGTAGTTTCATAATTGGATGTGTCATCATAGAAGCAAAAGGAGTAAAGGCAAAAATAACAATAGTTGAACCTATAAATGCCCCTAACACAAGCCTCCATCTTTTGATTTTCTTTTTTAACACGGTAGCTGTTAATAAAAGCAAAAGAAAATCAATGCAGGCGTTTAACAACCAAACAACGTCGGCGTAAACAACCAAACAATTCACCTCTTTTTTCAAGTTGAGACTAGTATAATGCATATCCAATAGGAAAGTGTGTCAATTTGCGGAGGTGTTTTTTTGTTATTTTGTGATTTCTAGACATAATCTGTCGGTAAAAAATAAAAGTACAAATTCATAGAATGATATACTCTTATTTTCACAAACAAAATATATTGAAATATACGAAATAAAAAAAGACCTGCTTAGCAGGTCTTTTCCATAAAAAATAAAAAGGAGCATGAAAGCTCCTTTTTTTATCGTCTACGACGGTTACGTAAAAATGCTGGAATATCGATATCATCTGAATCTGAATGACGCTCATGTACAACTGGCTCTTCACGCTTCATTTCACGTTTTACTTCACGCTGTTTTGAAGGTTGAGCTACTGGTTGTTGCTGTTGTTGCGTGTGGTTCGCATTCGGACGAATAATTGGTTTTGGTGGTTGAGTTGCAATGCTATCATCAAAACCAGTTGCAATTACAGTTACAACGATATCATCTTTTAATCCTTCGTTAATAACAGAACCGAAGATCATATTTACTTCTGGATCTGAAGCTGAAGCTACGATGTCTGCCGCTTCTTGTACTTCATATAAGCTTAAGTTAGCGCCACCCGTAATGTTCATGATAACACCTTGAGCTCCATCAATAGATGTTTCTAGTAATGGGCTAGAAATCGCTTTTTTCGCAGCTTCTGCAGCACGATTTTCCCCATTACCAGAACCAATACCCATTAAAGCAGAACCTCTATTAGACATAATTGTCTTTACGTCTGCAAAGTCTAAGTTAATTAAACCTGGCGTTGCAATTAAATCCGAAATACCTTGAACACCTTGACGTAATACGTTATCAGCTTCACGGAATGCTTCTAACATTGGCGTATTTTTATCAACAATCTCTAATAAGCGATCGTTTGGAATTACAATAAGAGTATCTACATTTTCTTTAAATGCTGCAATACCAGATGCTGCTTGCGTCGCACGCTTACGTCCTTCAAAAGTAAATGGACGTGTTACAACACCTACTGTTAAAGCACCTAATTCTTTTGCAACTTGAGCAACAACTGGAGCTGCACCAGTTCCAGTTCCACCGCCCATACCGGCAGTTACGAAGACCATATCCGCACCACGAAGTGCTTCTTGGATCTGTTCTTTACTTTCTTCTGCAGCTTTTTTCCCTACTTCAGGGTTTGCGCCTGCACCAAGTCCACGCGTTAATTTTCCACCAATTTGCATTTTTGTTTCAGCTTTTGATAGATTTAATGCTTGTGCATCAGTGTTCACAGCGATAAAGTCTACACCTTGTACACCGTGTTCAATCATACGGTTTACAGCATTGTTTCCGCCACCGCCGACACCGATAACTTTTATATTCGCTAATTGATCTTGAGTAGTATCAAACTCTAACATGTCGAAATCCCCCTAGAACCTCATTTTTCGTGTCCAATTTTAATCCCATAAATAACGGAATACACGTTTTACTTTTGACATCATGCGGTCATCATTTTGATTATTATTGTTTTGATTACGAGTTTTTTGTTTCGTGGGTTGCTGTTGTACCGGCGTTGGTGCTGGTGCTGGTACTGGTTCAAAATGCTCTTGCTTTTCCTGCACATTTTTCCCACGTAATTTAGCTTTTTGATAAGAATGTTTAATTAATCCAACTCCACTTGTATATTGGGGCTCACGCACACCAATATAATCAGGAGTTGCTACACGAACATTTTCATGTAAAATATCATATGCAAGATCAAGAACACCTGGCATAGAAGCAATTCCGCCAGTTAGTACATAACCAGAAGCCACTTGCTTTACTCCTAACTTACGCACTTCATCTTGAACAAACATTAAAATTTCCTCTACACGAGCCTCTATTATATCCGATAATTCCAACTGAGAATATTGTTCTGTTTGATCACTTCCCATAATAGGAACCGTAAACATCTCTTCTTCAGATGCTGTATCATAAAAAGCATGTCCATATTTCAACTTAATTTGATCTGCATTTTCTGTTGAAGTTTTCAACCCAATCGCAATATCTTTCGTTATATGGTCTCCACCTAATGGTAATACGCTTGTCGCTTGTAACTCTCCATCTTTAAAAATAGATAAAGTTGTAGATCCTCCCCCCATATCAACAAGGGCTACTCCTCTATTTTTTTCATCTGAAGATATTGCAACTGTTGCAGCCGCTAAAGGTTGAAGACAAATATCAACAATTTCAAGACCTGCTTTTTCTACACAACGAAGTAGGTTATGTAGTAAAGTTCTCGAGCCTGTAATAAGTGTACCTTCCATTTCTAATCTTACACCGATCATCCCGCGTGGATCGTTAATCTCGTCAAGACCGTCTACGATGAACTGTCGAGGTACCACATCAATAAACTCACGTTCTGGAGCAATTGACACAACTTGTGCTGCATCTAGAACGCGTAAGACATCTTCATTCCCGATTTCACGATCTTCATTTGAAACAGCGACTACTCCGTGACAAGGAAGTAGCTGTACCTGGTTTGCATTGACACCTACTACAACTTGCTCAATGTGGATTCCCACCATGCGCTCAGCTTGTTCAATTGCTTTTTTAATTGATCGAACAGTCTCGTCTATATCAACTATCGATCCCTTCTTTAAACCATTTGATTTTACATTTCCAACACCAATAATGTTTAAGCTGTCATTAACCATTTCACCAATGATGACTTTAACATTGGATGTACCGATGTCAAGACTAACATATATTTCATTGCTGTTCATTCTTTGGCACCTCCTTCTTTATTTATACCATACAACTCAATATATGGAACAACAATCGCAACTTTACTATTTATAAGAAAAATATTCAACGTCTTTATACGTTTCCCTTTTTTAACCCTATATTTTTCTTATTTTTATTTAGCATTCAATTAAGAATATCGCAGTAAACTATGAATAACTGCTTATCTTGAAATAATTCTATTTCGAGTGTAAAGTTTACCGCCAAGTATAAGTCTACACTAAGATGTACTCATAGAAAAGTGAAACTTGTACCAATACTAGTATGAATCTAAGAATTTTTACATATTTTTCATCAAATGAACCATTCTTCTAAATTCGTATACACATAATAGAACATTCGTTTCGTTTTTTCTGCTATAAGTAACGAAAACTACCATTCTATTCTTTTTTTTCTTCCGCACCTAATTCTTTCGTATATGCACCTACTTCTAAGTCAATTAATACCTTCTTACCTGGCTCAATTGTTTTTAAAATAAGCGGATAGGCTTCCATACGTTTTGCGAAATTTTGAATTGTAGTGCTCACTTCATAACCTTCATTCATATATAAAGTAAGATGATCTTCATTCGCATTCGTTGGTGAATAGCGAATCTCCGAAATAGATTTTAAAATAGCTGGTGTTAATTTTTCTAGTTCAGCGATTAACTCCTTCATTTTCTCTTCTTTAAAAGGTTCGAAAATCGGTGCTGCAACAGGAAGTTTTCCATTAGGTAGTACATCAAGCGTTTTTCCATTCTCTAATAACGGTTGTAATTTTCCCTCTTTATTTATATAACCAATCGTTAAATATTCTTCGATATGAATATCAATATTGTTTGGAAAACGTTTTTTTACATTTACTGCTTTAATTTCTTTTCGCTTCGTTAAGTTTTCTTCAGCTTTATGTGCTGTCACTCGGAAATAACTTGTATCATATGTCACGCCTGAATCCTTCATTACTTGTTCATCCGTCATATAGTGATTTCCAAACACACTAATCTTTTTTATATTACTAAGCGGAGACCGAAAATAAATTAAAAAGAGCACTAATAAAAATAAAATTGATATGTATAAAATCAATCGATGATTAACATTTTTTTTGTTTTTTTTCTTTTGATTTTTCAATTTTGGTACACGATCTTGTAGTTTAATCACTTTACTATTATTCATGTACGATCCCCCTATGTAACATAAAGAACGGCATGTTCCTCATGCCGTTCTTATCTTCTTATTATAACATAAATGATAATGAGCGGAACGAATAACCGTTATCTTCCAATGATTTCTACTTCTGTGTGCATATCTACATCAAATTTATCCTTAATTGTATGTTTTATTAATTCAATTAAAGACAATACATCTTGCGCTGAAGCTCCCCCAGTATTAACAATAAAATTGCCATGCATTTCAGAAATTTGAGCTCCACCAATCCTATAGCCACGAAGCCCTGCTTTTTCTACTAAATCTCCTGCAAAATGTGGGATTGGATTCCGAAATACACTTCCTGCACACGGGTGATTCCATGGTTGCGTTTCACGGCGGTAATCTTTATTATTTTGCATGCTACGTACAATTTCTTCACGTTTCCCCGCCTGTAATTGAAACACCGCCTCTAAAACAATACCAGGACGTTTCGTTTGCAATACAGATGCCCGATAAGAAAACTCCAATTCTTTATTCGTTAACCAGTCAATTGCACCGTCTTCAAACAGAATGAGAGCCTTCGATAATACACTCGATATATCCGATTTATGTGCACCTGCATTCATATATACTGCACCACCGACACTTCCTGGAATACCGCTTGCAAACTCCAATCCAGCTAACCCTTGACGACTAAGTAAAGTTGACAATTTAATAAGAGGATATCCACTACCAACTCTTACCTTATGTTTTTCGACCTCTAAGTGATCTAATCCTTCTCCTAAACGAATAACAACACCTTCTATGCCTTGATCAGATACAAGAAGGTTTGAACCGCGACCAATTACAGTCCACTTCGTTTTGTATTGCTTTACTAACTGTAATGTTTTTTCAATACCGGCTACATGCTTTGGCACAATTAAAATATCCGCTGGGCCACCTATTTTCATAGTTGTATAACGTGCTAACGGCTCGTTAGCCAAAACACGACCAACGTCTGCTTCTATAAGCTCATTTACTAATTGTTCCATAGACAATCTCCCCCATATTAAGTCTCCTTATGACAATAATATGCAGGGCGTTCACCTAACGTTATCCCTCTATTTACGGGCAGTACAGCTCCTAAATCAAAATTAGGTGATAACAAAGAAATTAGGCGGAATGAGGATACCAGTAAACATCCGATTAGTGAAAGGTAATAATCAAAGAGAGAGAATCACTCCCCACTGATTAAAGCCTCACTTTATTTTTTTACAAGTTTATTCATTACTTCATACAGCTTATTTGCTGCATCTGGAATACCTAGTTGCTTAGCAGCTAGCTTCATATTTTGTAATGTTTGTGCATCTAATAAAATCTCATCAATATCACGAATAAGCGTTTCAGCTGTTAAATCTTTTTCAAGTAACATTTTTGCCGCTCCTTTATCAACAACTGAACGTGCATTCTTTTCCTGATGATTATTTGTTACATACGGACTCGGTATTAACACACTTGGTTTTCCTAACGCTGTTAATTCTGCAAGTGTTGTTGCCCCAGCCCTTGAAACAACAAGGTCTACACCAGTTAGTACCTCTGGCATATTATGAATGAACGGCTTAATAATAACATTGCTTGGGTTCCCTTTTTGCTTCACGGCTTCCATCACTTTGTCATAATGTACTTCACCTGTTACATATAGTATTTCGTAGCTTTTGTTCCCAAACTGTTCAATTGCTTCAACGAAGGCATCGTTAATCGGTCTAGCCCCACGACTTCCACCAAATATAAGTACAGACTTTTTAGGAAGAGAAAGCCCAACTGAACGTTTCCCCTTCATTCCATTTTGTTCCATTACCTCTGATGCTCGTGGATTACCTGTCATTACCACTTTTGACTCCGGAAAATGCTCTATAGCTGCTTCAAAACAAACAGCAACTTTATCAACATAACGGCTTAAAAACTTGTTCGTTACACCTGGTACACTATTTTGTTCATGTACAATAGTTGGAATACCTAATTTGGCTGCAGCGTATACAACTGGTCCACATACATATCCACCCGTTCCAATTACGATATCCGGATTAAAACGACGAATATATCGTTTACTATCCTGTACACCTTTTAGAAAACGCATTACTGTTTTCACATTATCTAATGATATTTTTCGTTTAAATCCACTTATAACAATAGATTGAAATGGTATACCTGCTTTTGGAACGATTGTACTCTCTAGTCCATTTTCCGTACCAATATATAAAAATCTTGCTTCTGGATTTAACTTTTTTATTTCTCTAATTAAAGCAAGAGCTGGATAAATATGACCACCAGTACCCCCACCACTCACTAATACACGCACTACTAACTCCTCCGCTTCTCTTTTCTTATTTCCATTATATTTATTTCTATATACATATTGCATTTTTACACACATACGAAAAACCCTGTCTTATAAACAGGGTTTAGTAGCGAGAATGGCGACTTATATTTAATAATACACCTACTGCCATTAACATTAATGTCAAACTTGATCCACCATAACTTAAAAACGGCAAGGTAATACCCGTAACAGGCATTAGTCCTGTTACAACACCAACATTAATCATTACTTGAATCGCAATCATCGCCACAATACCTACTGCTAAAAACGTACCATATAAATCTGGCGCTCCTAATGCGATACGAATCCCGCGCCATAATAATAGACTAAATAATAATAACACAAATGAACCACCAATAAAACCTAATTCCTCGGATAAGATCGCAAATATAAAGTCAGTTTGTGGTTCAGGTAAATAAAGAAATTTTTGTCTACTTTGTCCAAGTCCAAGCCCAAATAATCCACCAGGTCCAATTGCAAGTAATGATTGGATAATTTGAAATCCACTCCCGAGCGGATCTGACCACGGATCTAAATATGATGTAATGCGTTTCATTCGATACGGTGCTGATGCAATTAACCCTACAAATCCTGCTACACCAATCAAACCAAACATTGCAAAGTGAAAAACTCTCGCTCCCGAAATGAATATCATAATGATACATGTCCCAACCATTACCGTTCCTGTCCCAAGGTCTGGCTGTAACATAATCATCCCAAAAGCAAGAAACACAAAACTAAGAGCCGGTAATAAACCACGTTTAAAAGATGTAATCAATTTTTGCCGTTCTGCTAAAAACTTTGCCAAGAAAATAATCATCGCAAACTTCATAAATTCTGACGGCTGAATCGAAAATGCCCCGATTCCAATCCAACTTCGTGCTCCTCCTCGAACAAGACCTACTCCAGGAATAAGAACGAGAATAAGAAGAATGAAGCAAACTAGCAAAATCACTTTTGAATACGTGCGCCACACCCAATAATCAATTTTCATAATAAAAAACATAGCTACTACACCAAGACCCGCAAACAGTAATTGTCTTTTTGCAAAAAAGAATGAGTCCCCCATTTTATAAGAGGCCCAAACTGCACTCGCACTATAAACCATAATCATTCCGATTGTCAACAATGAAAGTGTTACGATGATGAGAATAAAATCAGGCGTTTTCTTCATTACCCACAAACACCACCTCTTTAGGCAGAACCTTTTGCCCTATGTAACAAAACATCAGTAGGTGTTAGCCTACTGATGTTTTGATTTACTTTATATAAGTTTATGCACAGCTTGTATAAAAATGTCTCCTCTTTCTTCAAATGTTTTAAATTGATCCCAGCTTGCACACGCTGGAGAAAGAAGAACGACATCACCATCTTTAGAATGAGCATAAGCTTTCACCACTGCTTCATCTAAAGTATCGACACTTTCAATTATATCTAATCCCGCTTTTTCTGCCGCTCTTACTAGTTTAGGAGCTGTTTGTCCAAATGTTACAATCGCTTTTACATTTTTGAAATACGGAATTAAATCATCGAATTCATTTCCGCGATCAAGCCCACCTGCTAGTAACACAATCGGTTGTGTAAACGCAGATAGTGCTTTCTCAGTCGCTAACATATTCGTTGCTTTTGAATCATTATAAAACTTACGGTTGTTAATCGTTGTTACATATTCTAAACGATGTTTTACACCCGTAAAACGTTTTAACACGACCGTAATTGCTTCATTAGAAGTACCTAATAATTTCGCAATACTCATCGCAGCTAAAATATTTTCTAGATTATGTTGACCAGGTAAAACGATATCGCTTACTTCAATAACTTTTTCACCTTTGAAATAAAGAGCGTTATCTTTTATACACGCACCATCTTCAATTTCTTTCGTTGTCGAAAACAGGATTTTTTGACCTTTAGAATACGCAGACAAAGCCATCACATCTGCATCATCCGCATTTATTACACTATAATCATTTTCTGTTTGGTTTTTAAAAATATTTGCTTTTGCTAAACCATATTCTTTCTTCGTCCCATGATAGTCTAAGTGGGCCTCAAATAAATTTAAAAACGCAGCAATTTTAGGTTGGAACAATTCTACTCCCATCAATTGAAACGATGAAAGTTCTGTAACTACAACTTCATTTTCTTTTGCATCCTGTGCTACTTCACACGCTACAGTTCCAATGTTCCCTGCAATTACAGGATGCTTTTGTCCTTCTTTTAGCATTTCAAATGTCAGCATTGTCGTCGTCGTTTTACCGTTAGACCCCGTAATCCCAACAAATGGTGCTTCTGAAATACGATATGCTAATTCAACTTCCGTAACAATCGGAATTTGCTTTTCTATCGCAGCAACTAATATTGGATTAGAATACGGGATTCCTGGATTTTTTACTACAAGAGAAATATTTCTCTCTAATAATTCTAAAGGATGACCACCGCATACAACGTCCATTCCTTTTGCTTGTAATTCTGCAGCAAGTACATTCTCTGCTAAAGGCTTTCCGTCATTTACAATAACATTTGCCCCTAACTTTTGTAACAATGTAGCTGCTGCATAACCACTTTTTGCAATGCCCAATACAAGAATATTCTTATTTTGAAATTCAGTTACAGTTTTCAATTACATCCACACCCCGATATAAATTCCTAACACAGCTAATAAAAATCCTGCAGACCAAAACGTCACAACAACACGCCACTCTGACCAACCACATAATTCATAGTGATGGTGTAATGGACTCATTTTAAAGACACGTTTTCCTGTTGTTTTAAATGAAATGACCTGAATGATAACCGATAAAGTTTCCATTACGAATACTCCGCCAATAATTACAAGTAGCAATTCTTGTTTTAATAAAATCGCTACAGCTGCAATGGCTCCACCTAAAGCTAATGAACCTGTATCTCCCATAAACACTTTTGCTGGATTCGCATTGAATACTAAAAATCCAAGTACAGCTCCTACAACTGCCATACAGAATATCGCTACTCCAAATTGCTCTTGTGCCACAGCAATAATACTAAATGCTCCAAATGCAATAGCAGCTGTTCCTGATAATAAACCATCTAAACCGTCAGTTAAGTTAACTGCATTTGATCCACCAATAAGCATAAATAGTACAAGTACGAAATACGCCCAACCTAATTCAAACTTAACATCCGTTCCCGGAATCATGATGTATGTGTGGAACGCTTGCCCTTTTCCAATTAAAAAGAATGCAATAGCAATAACAAGCTGACCTACTAATTTTTGCTTTGATGTTAAACCAAGATTTCTCTTCTTAACTACCTTTATGTAGTCATCTAAAAATCCAATCAATCCGTAACCAAACGTCACTAATAGTAATAACGAAACCTCTGCACCTAAATAATTAAACTTAATCGCCATAATAAGTGAAGTTACCATCATAGATACGTATATGACGATACCACCCATTGTCGGTGTCCCTGATTTTTTTTGATGTGACTTTGGTCCCTCATCACGAATACTCTGTCCGAACTTTAATTTTCTTAAAAATGGAATAAACAATGGCGAAAGGGCAACAGAAATTAAGAATGCTACCCCAGCCGTTACTAATAAACCTTGCTCAAGCACATGTAGTCCTCCTCTCACGTTGTTACTCTTCGTTGTTTAAACGCCCTGTAATTGCTTCTTTAGCAACTTCACGATCATCGAAATGATGAACTTCTTTACCAATAATTTGATACGTTTCATGCCCCTTACCAGCAATAATAATGATATCATCTGCTTTCGCTTTAGCGATTGCATGGTGTATTGCTTCTTTTCTATCAATGATCATTTCATAATTTTTCCCGCTTGCACCATGTACCATATCATCTAAAATAGCCGCTGGATCTTCACTTCTTGGATTATCTGATGTATAAATTGCATGAGTTGCATATTTTGTTGCAACACTTGCCATTATCGGTCTCTTCGTTCGGTCCCTATCGCCACCACAACCAACGATACAATACACATCACCTTTTGCAAATTGTTTTGCAGTTTTTAATACATTTTCTAAACTATCTGGCGTATGTGCGTAATCAACAATAACTGTATAATTTTGCCCTCCATCAACAACTTCAAAACGTCCTGGAACCCCAGCTAAATCCTTTATAACAGCAATGATTGTTTCTAATTTCACACCCGAAACAAGTCCTGCTGCTGTTGCTGCAAGTACGTTATATACATTAAATTTACCTATTAATTTCATCGTGACATTTACACTTTCATATGGTGTGACAAGCGTAAATGTAGTCCCGCCACTCGTCATAACGATATTTTTTGCCATAATATCACTTGTTGTATCAATACCATATGTTACAACTGTTGCTGCAGTACTTCTCATATACTCTTCTGTTACATTATCATCGCTATTCAGCACAGCGTACTTTTCACGATTATGATTATAACTATTGCCAAGCTGTGCAAATAGTAACCCTTTTGCATGTTTATATTCTTCCATCGTTTTATGATAGTCTAAATGATCTTGTGTTAAATTCGTAAACACCGCTACATCGTAATCACATCCGTGTACACGACCAAGATTTAACGCATGTGACGAAACTTCCATTACCGTGCTGTCCACACCTTGTTCAACCATTTTTGAAAACGTCTGTTGAAGTGTTAGTGCATCTGGTGTTGTATTTTTCACCTCAAATGTTTCATCACCGATTTTCATATTAATCGTTCCAATTAGCCCTGTTTTATGACCATGTGCTCGCATAATCTCATCCATAATATGCGATGTTGTTGTCTTTCCATTTGTACCTGTAATTCCGATTAAATGTAACTTGTGTGTCGGTTGACCATAAAAATAATCAGCTAAAACCGCTAACGAACGAAAAGTATTTTTCACAAGTACAACTGGAACGTCAACATCAATTGGTCTTTCCGCAACAATAGCAGCCGCTCCTTGTGCCGCTGCTTGCTTAGCAAAATCATGGCTATCAACCGTATATCCTTTCATACATACAAATAAGCTTCCCTCTTTCACTTTACGTGAATCAGCTTCTATAGATGTGATTTCTGGATTTTCTTTTGGAACAACTGGAAAATCATGCAAACATGATACAAGTGTATGCAACTTCATTTCACTAAACCCTCTCTACATTGTTTATTTATCTTTTTTCAGTAAGCAACACATTACCTCCTATATAAGGAGGTAAGTGCTACTGACCTATTTATGAATGAGACACTTACTGTCTCAAATTAAGTAACTGTTCTATAAAGAACTCACTTCCACCAATTGTACCATAAAACGTACTATGTTACCTTTAATTCCCGAAGTAAATTCTAATTTTTGAGCCTTCTTTTACTTTAGCTCCCGCTTCTGGTGATTGTTTAATTACTTTCTCTCCATCTCCACTTATATCAAGCTTCAAATCGACGAGTTGTGTTTGTAAGTCTTTCTTTTTCATTCCAATTAAATTCGGAACTTCCACAGTTGGTGTATCGCCCCATTTATATTCTTTCTCAACTTGTTCTTTTCTCGGTTTCACTCCCATAACAGGAAGCGCATCTCGAAGGATATTCCCGACAATCGGAGCTGCTACCACTCCACCAAACTGTGTAACCCCTTTTGGATTATCAACAGCAACATACACAACAATCTCTGGATCATCCGCTGGAGCAAATCCGATAAAAGATACTATATAATTATTCTCTAAATATTTACCATCTTTCACCTTTTGAGCAGTACCCGTTTTTCCACCTACACGATATCCATCAATATAAGCACCTTTACCAGAACCTTTCGCTACAACATTCTCTAATGCATAACGAACTTTTTCTGAAGTTTCCTTGGAAATAACTTTTCTTTTCTCAACAGGTGTCTTTTTACTAACAACTTGATTATTTTTCGGATCAATAAACTCCTTAGCTATATACGGCTGATACAATGTTCCACCATTTACAGCCGCCGCTACAGCTGCTACTTGTTGAATCGGTGTAACAGAAACCCCTTGGCCGAATGAAGTTGTTGCTTGCTCTACTGGACCAACTTTATCTAAATTAAATAAAATCCCACTGCCTTCACCTTGCAAGTCAATTCCAGTCTTCTGCCCAAAACCAAAATTACGAATGTATTTAAATAATCGGTCTTTACCAAGGCGATCACCAAGTTCAATAAATCCCGGGTTACATGAGTTTTGAACGACTTCTAAAAACGTTTGACTGCCATGACCTCCTGCTTTCCAGCATTTCAATCTAGCTCCACCTACTTCAGCTGCTCCATCATCATAAAACGTATCCTTCTCTAAGTCTACTAAATTTTCATTCAATGCTGCAGCTAATGTAATGATCTTAAATGTTGAACCAGGCTCATACGTACTCCATACAGGTAGATTTCTGTTATACACTTCTGGAGAGACACTTTGAAAATCCGCTGGGTCAAAACTCGGTCGACTAGACATACCTAAAATTTCACCATTTTTAGGATTCATTGCAATCGCAATCATACCGTCAGGATTATAAGTTGACTCAGCAATATTCATTTCTCTTTCCATAATCCTTGTAATACGCGCATCGATTGTTAATCCTAAATTTAAACCAGCTTCTGGCTTTTTGAAATCATCACCAACATTAGGCATCCTTTGTCCTTTCGCATCTGCAAAAAAACGCACATGACCTTTGTCCCCATTTAGCTCTTTATCATAATATTTTTCTAGTCCCATAAGACCTTGGTTATCGCTACCTGCAAAACCTAATACATGTGATAAAAAGTTTCCAAATGGATAGTACCGGATAGAATCCTCTGCGATATACACGCCCTTCAAACTTAATCCTCGTACTTCTTTCGCTTTGTCATGTGATATTTTCCTTCCGCCTTTATCTAACCTTACAATCGATTCTTTTTTTGTAATCCTTTTATAAATCTCATCTTTTTCCACACCTAATACTGCAGCTAACTTCTCTGCAGTCTCTGCTGGTTTTTCAATTTGCCTCGGTACAACAAAGACAGTTGGAGCACTTTTATTCGTGGCAAGTTCCACACCATTTCGGTCTAAAATTTTCCCACGTTCGGGTTCAAAAGTAATATTACGACTCCATGAATCTTTCGCACGATCCGTTAACATATTCCCAAGAAAAAATTGCACATATCCAAGACGAATATCGATAATAGTGAAAATAAGTATACCTGATATAAGTATAAAAATAAGTCGTTTTCTAACTGTTACATTTGATACACGCATATCGGAACAAGCCTCCCTTACGCCTAGCTTGTTCCAATATATGCTTGTACTTATTTAATTAGAACTTATTCTCTTTTACCATTACGGCTTTTCTGCTTCTTGCTGTGGTTCGAGTGGCGGTACGAGTGTGACACCTAATTCTGTACCAGGTTGTAATAATGTTCCTTCCGCCACACTTTGTTCTGTTACGTATCCTGTACCAGAAGGTTTCAAGTTAAGCTGTAATGTCTTCGCTAAATTCATAACATCACGCAGTGCCCATCCTTGTATATTTGGCATTGTAGGCTTATCTCCTACCAAGAAGACTCGGTCGCCTTTTAATGTTTGTTCAGTCGCTTTTGGTACTTGTTGCTGTACTTTCCCTTCACCTAGTACGATTGGACGAAGTTTTGCTTTATCAATCGCTTTCCCCGCTTCAGCCATCGTTTTACCAGTTACATCTGGAACAGTAGTTTGTTGTTCTTTCAGATGCTTTTTCGGATCTTTCACTTCATTTGGCTTAATCTTTAAATACTCTAAACTATTTTTTGTTACATATTTAAAAATATCAGCTAAAGGTTGTGCGCCGTTCTCATCATCTTTTAATTTCGGCTGTTTAACAGCTACATACACGACAAGTTGTGGATCGTCCATTGGTGCCATACCTAAGAATGAGAATATATAATTCTGTCTTCCTGTCATATAGCCGCCTTTTCCATCCGGAATTTGCGCTGTACCTGTTTTACCACCAACTGAATATCCATCAATTTTATAAGCTGTCCCTGTACCTTTCGGAGATGTAACAACACGTTCTAATAACTGTCTTACTTGCGCTGCTGTTTCCTTTGTAACAGGTTTTCCTACTTCTTCTGGCTTATGTTCTAATTTTACTTTGTCTGTTATCGGATCTACAATTTTATCAATTGCATAAGGTTTCATCATTTTCCCATCATTTGCAATGGCCGTTGCAGCTTGTACAAGCTGAATTGGTGTTACAGTGGAACCTTGTCCAAAAGCTGTTGTCACTTGTTGTATTTGCTGATCAAATAAAATTGTATTCGATCCTTCACCTGATAAATCAATGTTCGTTTTTTCATCTAATCCAAAACTATGAATATATTTTCGGAAACGTTCTGGACCAAGTTTTTGATCTCCTAAAATTGCAAACGCTACGTTTGAAGAACGCTCTACCCCTTCATCAAACGTGATAGAGCCCCAACCAGCACCGCCATTATGATCTTTTATTTTCCTATTTCCGACTTGATATGTCCCGGATTGATAATAATCTTGTCCTTTGTACACACCTTCATTAATAGCTGCCGCTAACGTAAAAATTTTCATTGTTGATCCAGGTTCAAATGCATTGGCAATCGCGTCATTGAAGAAATATTTAATTTGGCGATCATTAGGGTCATAACTAGGTTTAGTAGACATCGCTAATATTTTCCCAGTTTTCGGATCTGCAACAATCCCTATTAAACTTTCTGGCTCATATTGCTTACTTGCTGCTTTCATCGCGTCTTCTAAATAACTTTGGACACGTTGATCAATTGTTAAATAAGCATTATCTCCATTTTTAGGTGCCTTTACATTAACTTTTCCCCCATCAAGGGACACACCTTTACGATCACCTGTATATGCTACTTCTCCATTCGAAGCACTTAAGTATTTATCCAAGCTTTTCTCTATGCCAAATTGACCTACCGAGGTTCCATTCTCATTTGGTTTTGCATGACCTATAACGTAAGATGCAAAATCACCGTTTGGATACACCCTTGCATTTTCTGTAATAAAAGATATTCCCGGCAACTTCAACGCTTCTATTTGTTCCTTCTTTTCTTTCGTCAAATCCTTGCCTAACGTTCCAAATTCGACTTGACTTCTACCTTCCTTGTTTAAAGAAGCTAAAATATCCTCTTCGCCTTTTCCAAGTACTCCTGCAATTTTCTTTGCAGTATCTTCTTTATTCTCAACTGAGTTAGCACCTTTTAGTGCAGCTACCATTTTGTAAGAGTTTGCGTCTTGCGCTAACACATGACCGTTTTGATCATAAATGGTTCCTCGGTTCGCTTCAAGAACTCCTTTTTTACTATGCTTTTGTTTAGCAAGTGCATCTAAATCCTGATTATGAACGGTTCCTGTTGATTGTATGTAAAAAAATCGGGCTAATAACAGCAAAAAGAGCAGGAGGAAAAATATCATAAAATAACCTGCTCCCTTATTGGTATGAAATTTAGTCATATTCTTCTTCATCGTTCCTTCACACCTATTGCCTTATTTGAGGCCTTTCACATTATTCGCATTAATTTCTAGCCCATGTTTTTTTGCAACTTCAGCGATTCGTTCATAGCGACTTAACTTCTCTACTTCAGCTTGTAATTCTTGATTTTCTTTTTGCTGCTGTACAATTTTTTCTTCTATCGTCGCTGCTTCTACATTAACTTGATAAAGGCCTGCTTTATTTCCAATAAACGCGACACAGGCATACAATAAAAAGCCAATAAACGCTACATACAACAGTTTTTCGATTCTTGTAATTTTCGCTTTAACCTTCGGCTTAGCCATCTGCTGTGGGGGCGTTTGAATTTGCACCTCTTCTTGCGCTTGTTGTTTGTACTTTACAGCTAAATTAGTCATACCTCTCTCTCCCTTTTATCGTTTTTCAGCGATTCTCAACTTCGCAGAACGCGCACGATTATTTTCTTCTAGCTCTATATCAGAAGGTAAAATCGGTTTTCTTGTAATAAGCTTTAATTTCGGCTTAAATTCATCAGGAATAATCGGTAATCCTGGCGGCAATTGTGGCGTTGTACTATTTCGCTTAAACGTTGTTTTACAAATACGATCTTCTAATGAATGGAATGTTATAACACTAACCCTTCCACCTGGCTTAACCATCTCAATAGCAGATTCCAATGCTTCTTCAAATACTTTTAATTCATCGTTTACAGCTATACGAATTGCCTGAAACACTCGCTTAGCAGGATGCCCACCCGTTCTACGAGCAGGAGCCGGAATACCTTCTTTAATTAGCTCTACTAATTCTCCTGTCGTTTCAATAGCTTTATTCTCACGATAAGCTTCAATTTTTCTTGCAATTTGTTTTGAAAATTTCTCTTCACCGTATTGGAAGAAAATCCTTACAAGTTGTTCATATGACCAGCTATTTACAACATCGTACGCTGTTAATGGGGCATCTTGATCCATCCGCATATCTAGCGGTGCATCATGATGATAACTAAAGCCTCGTTCTGGTGTATCTAATTGTGGGGATGAAACACCTAAATCAAATAAAATACCGTCTACTTCTGTTATACCTATTTCCTGCAGTTTTTCAGCTAAATAACGGAAGTTACTCTTTACTGTTATAAACTGTTCACCGTATGAAGAGAACTTTTCTTTCGCGTTTTGAATCGCTATCTCATCTTGATCAAACGCTATTAATTTTCCACCTTCAGTTAATTGGGATAATAAATAAGAACTATGTCCTCCTCCCCCCAGTGTACAATCTACATATGTACCATCTGGCTTTATATCTAAGCCGTCTACTGTTTCCTTTAAAAGCACTGTTACGTGTTTAAACATTGTTGCACCTACTCTTTTTCCAATTAATTATGTTGAATGTATCCCTTCCTCTAAACACATATTTCACGCTTAGAGAATGAAATAATACGAAAGAACGACTCATTTAACTTACCAACAAAGGCAACATACTATACAAATCGCTATTTTCTTTTATTATATACTAAATTTTATCATCTTTTGCGGGAATTTAAATAAAAAACTGTCGAAAAAGCGAATAATACGTTTACATTTTGTGCTATTTTGTCATATGTTTAAGTATCCAACACAATTGCCATATTTAACACTTTTTTGATTGATAATTCAGAAAAAAATCACTTCACAGTAAATTCAACGGAATAAAAATAAAATCCTGCTCCAAAGAGCAAGATTTTATAGTTTTATAACATGATGTTTTCCGTCCCAAGAAAAAGGGTTTTCCATTACACGATCAACGAAATCCAAACCAAACTGATTTAAATAATAACATACATTCCACACACGTTCTTGCGGTGCACCTAATGGACGAAGTGCGAATTGTATACGGCGGAATTTATTTAGCTGAACCTCATACTTTTTCTCAACATTTCTTTTCAACATTCTTTCCAGCAGTTCAATTTGTTCATTAATTTTCAATTCGTTTTTCCCTGCAAACGCACCTAACCCTGGCTCTATTTTCTTTACAAATTGCTGTAAAGATGTATGAATATCGGCAATTTCTTTTTTCGCCTTTTCAAAATGATCATCAATCGGTTCCTCTATTTGATTAGACAACCAGTTTTCACGCAATTTATCGACATCATTTAAAAACGGATCACTTTCTCTCAATTGCAAATCAAATAAATCCGTCGCTATATCTCTCTCCACATAAGTAATTGTAAGACGAGGAACGACAGGTGGCATTTGAAAACCGACAGTATGGAATACTTGTTGTAATTCACTCCAATAAGCTAATTCTCCTGGACCTCCAATAAATGCGAGCGTAGGAAATACATACTCTTGCATAAGAGGACGTGTTACAACATTATTACTAAAACGTGCCGGATTTCTCTCCATCTCTTCAATCAACTCTTCGTATGAAAAGGAATGCGCCCCATCCTTTCCAACAAACTTACCTTGTTGATCTTCAAGCAATACTCGTTCATCATCTATTTCCATGAATATATGCACTGCATGAGACTTCGTTTCAATAATCGGTTTGTATCCTAGTTCTTTAATTACTTCTTGCTGATTACGAAGCCCCTCTTGTACCTCTTTATACTTACTTATAATTCGCTTGAAAAATGGAATTTCTAACTTTCTTAATTCAGGGTGATGTGAATCAACAAGGATTAAACCAGAATTAGCAAAGATTTTCGTAATAAGATGAGCAAAGAAATCTACATACGTATTCGATTTTTTCAAAGCATCATCAACAAATTTTAATACATCCTTTGTAAAATTTGTTTCTGGGTATGTTTTAAAAATCTCTTCAATCCAATTTCTACAATCTTCAACAGAAAGTTCAGACTCAGAAGCACTCGCCTTTTTCGGATTACGGTCATAAAAAATAGTTTTTTTCATCTTTTTATTTTTCGCTACAAAAGTATGGTTAATCTCATCCATATCATGGTCTTCACCCGCAATCCAGAAGACAGGGACAACTTTAACTCCTAAACTTTCTTCCTTTTCCTTTGCAAGCTGTAAAATTGAAATAACTTTATGAATTGTATAAAGCGGTCCAGTTAATAACCCTGCTTGTTGTCCAGCTATAACAACATATGTATTTTCATCTCCAAGCGCTTTTACATTTTGAAGTGTAGATTCTCCCGCTTGTAATTTTGTATTATATTCTAATAAATGCGCTACTAAATCTTGGCGGAAAAACTCCCTTTCACGCAAATCATGTAAACGTTGTTTAAAAGCATCTTCTGTTAACATATAATCAAAACATGACTGTATCTCTTTTTTACCGTTCATATAGTCCGCTACAACACCTTGTTGCGGAACAGAGATTTCTTTTATCTCCATATAATTCTTCCTTTCGTATCCAGTTCTCTCACCAATCCACATTGTAGTCAATGTTTCACGTAAAAGCAAAGAATAACACTTATACTCTTGTTTCTAACCCTTTTATTGCATCGAACAAAAATTGAAGTGTCGGAACTGGTAGTTGCTGTTTCTTAGCTTCTTCTAATACATATCCAACAATCGCATTAATTTCCGTCTGTCTATTCGCTCTTACATCCGCTAACATAGAGGATGTATTACGAGACGTTCCTTCACACACATTTCGTACCATTTGCCATACCATTTCTTTTTCTCCTCTAATAAGAAATGCGACCTCCTGAAACACTTGCTCCATCATTTGATAAAAAAAACGATTCGTGATTAATTCACCATTCTTAACTCCCAATAGTGCTGTCAATGGATTGATACATACATTTACTACTAATTTTTTGTGCATAATCTCTTCCCAATCCGTTTCTATTTGAACTGGAAAATAAGTAACAGGAAAATAACGGAATATTTTCTTGAAATGTATAGATTGACCACAAACCACTCCAAATTTTGTTACCCCTATCCCAGTATGATGAACGATATGCCCTCCCTCTTTTTTCGCACCATGTTCTACAATACCAACAGCTATATTTTCACTCCCTATTTTCAGCATCTTTTGAAGATGCGACATTCCGTTTTGCAAAAAGATTAATGATGATGCCCCTTCCACAAACGGTAGTACGTCATCTATATGATATTGCTTCACAGAAATAAATATATAATCTAAATTTTGTGCTACCATACTTTCTATCGGTAAAACAGATGGATATACTGTTTCACATCTTCCATCTCTAATACAAGTTACACCTGTTTCATTCAACTCTTCAGCCTGCTTAGCCGTTCTTGTAAACAACGTAACATCTTGGTTACTTTTTTGTAAATAAAATGTATACAATAGACCAATAGCACCTGGTCCGACAATTCCAATTTTCATTTTCACACAAGGGATTCACATTAAGCGCCCTTGCCTTCCCTCCTTTTTATATCTTTTTAAAGTACATGAGCACGCCCTATAATTTCGTTGTCCTCTGTCAAACAAATACACTCTCTTTTTTCGCTATGTATAATACTGCCTATTAATACACTTATACTCTTAGTTTAGCAAATCCTCAAAAAAATAATAAAAGAAATATACTATCTTCTTCATAAAAATAAAAAAATGAGTTATAATATTATTGTAAATATTTTTACTTTTCTGCATTCAACAAGATAACAAAAGGATGTGATGTAATGGGATTCCCAAAAGTTGAGCGCTTGCTCATCAATTATAAAACGTTAGATGAATTCAAAAAATTTAAAGGGTGCGGAGCCCAAGAACTATCTATGCTGGAAGAATTGCAAGCAAACATTATTGAAAACGACAGTGAATCTCCATTTTATGGCATTTATTATGGTGGATCACTAATCGCACGTATGAGTCTATATATGAAAAGAAACGGCGGAGAACCATTCGAAATTACAGGTCCTTACCTAGAACTTTATAAACTTGAAGTATTACCAACTTTTCAAAAACAAGGATTCGGGCAAATGCTTGTAAATCATGCGAAACAAATGCAATTTCCCATTAAAACAATAGCACGTATTCATTCAGCTGGTTTTTGGGATAAATTAAATTTCACCCCCGTATCAGTAACTGATGGTGATTTTTATATTTGGCATCCAGAAACAAATTTGAATGCGGTTACAAACGAAGAATCGGCTTAAAAAATAAAAAACAGCTGTATAACAGCTGTTTTTTATTTCTTAAGCTTCTCTAACTTCTCATTCGAGCGAGCATTGTTTCTTTCCGCTACCATTACACTTCTTTTTTGATCGATATAATCAAGTAATGTTCTATACTCTTCTTCATATACTGATAATCGCTCCAGAAGGCGCTCTCTTTCTGTTTGTAATGATTCAACTTGTTGTTGCAACACCGTTAAAGAGTTTTCATCTTTATAATTTTGCAAGAAATCAATAACATCATTCAACGTAATTGACGTAGGTTCTAACACCTTTGTCTCTTTCACTTCATAATGTTCTACTTTACGAAGTTGCTTTGCTTCCTCAATACGTTCTTTATATTGCTTTCTTACGTAAGAATTCCATCTAAACCCACATGCTGCTGGTGTACGAGATAAATTTTTTCCCACTTCCTTAAAGGCAGAAAGTTGTGTTCCACCTTCTCGAATATGCCGGAGTACTACTTCTGCCAGAAGCAAATCTTCATCATCAGTCCAAGCATCTTGTCTTGTTGTCGCCATCTCTCTAGTCCTCCCTATGCATTTTTTATTAAGCATATGCAGTTACTAGAAAAGATAGAATACAACAACTAAAGATTAAGACAAAAAAAAATAAACGCAGAAGATATCTTCTGCGTTTATTTTCCCGCAATTACTTGCTGATTACTTCTTTACCTTTGTAAGTACCGCATGCTTTACATACACGGTGAGCTAATTTCGCTTCACCACAGCTTGGGCACTCTACCATACCAGGTACTGATAATTTGAAATGCGTACGACGCTTTCTTTTTACTGTTTTAGAAGTTCTTCTAAAAGGTACAGCCATTCTTCCCACCTCCTTAAAAGAAATAGTTATTTTCATATGAAGGCCTGAACCAGTCTTCCGATTATTTGTCAAAAAACTTTGCAAGTCCTGCCAATCTTGGATCAACAGTCTTTTCTTTGTCTTCTTCCGAAATCACTTGCCAGTCTTGACCTTGCGTCGGTGCTCCACCAGAAACATCATCACTGAAAATTTGCATTGGAATCTCCAAAAGTATATTTTCCTTGATTACGGGCAGTAAGTCAAGTACTTCTCCTTCTAAAGAATGAATTTCAGCTTCAGTTTCAAATTCTTCTTGTGAAGTTTGGAACACCTCAGTTGTTTTAATGTCAAATGGTAATGTCACATCTACTAAAGAGCGAGAACATGGTAAAACCATGCTTCCAGTTATATGTAGATGAAACGTAAACTTACCGGAGCCAAAATCAACTCTTCCCGTTACATGAACAGGATTAATTTCACGAATATCTTTCTCGACCTCTTTTAGCTCACTTACATCTACCATCTCATCCAATGTCAATCCTTTATTTCTCAATTTATTCAATTGATGGATGGACCATTTCATATCATATCACCTCAAGGCAACAAACAAAATTATAGCTAGCCATTTTATATTTGTCAATGTTTTTTCTTTACACTATAATGAAGTCATCATAGTAAATAATATATAGAGTATCACGTTTTTCAAAAAGATGCTACATCGAAAGGAGAGATTACCATAAAAGCTGGTGGTATTGTTGTTGAATATAACCCTTTTCATAACGGTCATCTTTATCATGTGCAACAGACAAAAAAGTTAACACAATCCGATATAATAATTGCCGTTATGAGTGGTCCTTTTTTACAGCGTGGTGAGCCCGCACTCATTTCCAAATGGTATCGCACTAAAATGGCCTTAGCAAACGGCGTAGACCTTGTTGTAGAGCTTCCATACGTCTTTGCAACACAAAAGGCTGAAACCTTCGCAAATGGTGCTATTTCCATTTTAAATGCCCTACGTGTTTCCGAAATTTGTTTCGGTAGTGAGGATGGACAAATCGAAAATTTTTATAATACCATCTCCATACAAAAAAACGAAGAAGAGACTTTTAACTGCCTTGTAAAACAATTCATGGACGCTGGTAATAGTTATGCAAAAGCAACATCGGATGCTTTCTCACACATTTTAACATCTGAAAAAAACATAGATATGTCACAACCAAATAATATTTTAGGCTTCCAATATATGAAAGCAATTCTGTCACAAAATAGCTCTATACAAGCTCAAACTATAAAAAGATTTGCCTCTCATTATCATGATGAAACATTTAATGACCAACATATTGCAAGCGCGACAAGCATCCGAAAACAACTCTTTAGCGAAGAAGGATCATTTACAACAATTGAACCTTTTCTCCCACAGGCAACCACTTCGCTTTTAGCAAATTACAAACAAAACTACGGGATATTACATAATTGGGAACAATACTTTTCATTTTTTAAATATAGACTCATGACGATGTCTCCAGGGGACTTACGACATATATATGAAATAGAAGAAGGTTTAGAGCATCGTATTTTATCAAAAATACAAAACAGTTCCTCCTTCTATTCATTCATGGAAGCATTAAAAACAAAACGTTATACATGGACTAGATTACAAAGAGCTTGTACACACATTTTAACAAACACAACAAAAGAGGATATACGTAGCGCAAATATAGAACAACACGCACCATATATTCGCCTGCTAGGCATGTCACAAAAAGGACAAACTTACCTTTCAAAAAATAAGAAAAAAATCGAACTTCCAATCCTTACTCATACAAAAACATTCGACCATGCCGCTTTAGATATAGAGAAAAAAGCAAACTCTGTATATTTCTCCATCATGCACGAACCGTTACGCACACAACTATTAAAACAGGATATAACACACCATCCTATTCGCTATGATGAAACAACTACAAAATTCCTATAAAAAACCTCTCTATTTCAGAGAGGTTTTTTCCTTATCCATCTTTTCTAAATATGTTAACGCATCATCCAGCGTATCCACTGGTACAATTTTCATTTTTGTTTTAATATCCTTTGCAGTCTCAAGTGCATCTTTATAGTTCGATTTCTCCGCACCTTTTTCATTTGGCGCAAAGAACACTTCAGCCCCAGCATCGCTAGCAGCCACCACTTTTTGATTTATACCACCAATCGGGCCCACTTCTCCTTTTTCATTAATTGTACCTGTTCCAGCTATTTCATGTCCTTTCGTTAAGTCTTCTTCCACAAGTTGATTATATATTTCTAATGTGAACATTAAACCTGCGGATGGTCCACCAATTTCATTAGAATTAATTTTCACTTTCGGATCGACCACTAGTTCTCTTTCCGTAACGATAGAAACACCTATACCGACACGTCCATTCCCATTAGGAATCGTCTTTACATTTAAATTCTCTTTCAATTGTTTTCCATTTCTCATGTACTCAATACTTACAGCATCATTTTCTTTTTTCCCTGTCATATATTCAATAAATTGCTCCGTCTTTTCAAATGTTTTTCCGTCAACAGCTATAATAACATCACCAAGCTTAAGCTTTCCTTCTGACGGCATTCCTTTTGCCACACCAGCAACTAATACACCTTTATTTTCAAAAGATACTGAGCGATTTGCACGTTTATATGCATTATAAATCGCTGCATTTTGTGAATCTTTCATCGCATAATTTTGGCGAAATTGATATTCTTCATCACTCTCACCTTTTTGCAATATTTCTTCCGCTTTCGAAATATGTGTATATTTATTAAACTGTGCCGCTATTAAATTCACCACATTTGCTGGTCCCATTGAAACCGTAACAAGCATAAAATCACCAGATTCTTTCGTTCCACCCTCAACTTGAACATAAGGCTCTAATTTGGCAGCCATTCCTGGTTTTGTTATATAATACGGTAAACGTACGTAAACAAGTAACATCGCCAATATAACCCCTATTAAGATTGCATATATAAACCGAAAACGCTTAAACATTATGTTTCTCCTTCCACTGCTCAATTAATAAATAAATATTTGAAATATGTTTTTCTGCTTCTACTTCTCCAACTCGAATAATGTCTTCAATGTTTGTAAAAGCACGTGAACTAAATTGCTCTACAGCTGGTCGCATCATTAAATCCGATGCAATTTGCCGATTCATTACAAGCTCATGCTGCATAATTTCAATACTTTGCATGATTACGTCATAAATGGACGTAACATCGCCATTTACCTTAATTGGAGATACATCAACAGCGATAACAATATCGGCCCCTAACTCTTTCACAACCGATACTGGGATGCGATCAATGACTCCACCATCCACTAATAATCTTCCATCTATTTTTTCTGGTACAAACACTCCAGGAACAGATATGCTAGCCCTCACCGCATCTGCAACTGGCCCACTTGTAAAAACCACTTTTTCCCCCTTCAATATGTCAGTAGCCACAACAGCCGTCGGGATATCTAACTCTTCTAAATTTTTATTATATGTAAACATTTTAATCATATCTTTGACACGTTTTCCAGCAATAAATCCCATTTTCGGTACCGTGAAATCTAAATAATACTTCCGCTTAAAAACAGATGCTAATTTATACAATCTTTCAACGTTACTACTTGCCGCATAAAACGTACCTATTAGCGCCCCCATACTACTTCCTGCAATCATGTGAATAGGGATACCCGCTTCCCTTAAAACCTTTATTACACCAATATGAGCAAACCCTTTCGCTCCTCCAGACCCAAGTGCTAAACCAATCTTTGGTTCTTTCATTTTTCTCACCCTTTAATTTTTTTCATTCCTTTTTCATACTTATGGTCTAAATTCACTACGTATCCACGTATACTGAAATGAACGTTTTTTGGGACAAAGGGGGATTTACTTACATGTATGAAAAATGGAAAACCGCTTTCCTTACCATATCAACGCTATTTTTAACCTTTTCTCTTGTACTCCACCCCCAAGCCGCTTTGCAAGCTTCTATTCGCGGGTTAAATATATGGTGGGAAGTTGTATTCCCTTCACTACTACCGTTTTTCATCATTGCGGAACTTCTAATTAGTATCGGTGTTGTAAAATTTATTGGCGTTATATTAGAACCACTCATGCGCCCACTTTTTCGCGTTCCAGGGATAGGCGGATTTGTTTGGGCGATGGGAATGGCTTCTGGTTTCCCTGCAGGCGCCAAATTAAGCGCTAGACTACGAAAAAGCAATCTTTTAACTCAGATTGAAGCAGAGCGCCTCGTTTCTTTCACAAATTCTTCTAATCCACTTTTTATTTTCGGTGCTGTGTCTATCGGTTTTTTTAATAATCCGAAATTAGGAATTATATTAGCCGCTGCCCATTATTTCAGTAACTTTGCTGTCGGATTAATTATGCGTTTTCACGGCGATAATACCGCTTACAAAATTAACACACACACTACAAAAAAACGTCGCTTTCAAAACCCTTTTTTAATCCTTCACGAGACACGCTTACAAGAAAAAAGACCAATTGGTAAATTACTTGGGGATGCCATTGTTTCTTCTATTCAAACATTACTTATGATTGGCGGATTTATTATTTTATTCTCTGTGTTAAATAAAATGATTACTGTATTTCACATTACAGCAGCTCTTTCTTTTATTATGCAACATATTTTATCATTCTTCCAACTAAGTACAGATTTTAGTATACCTATATTATCAGGTATTTTCGAAATGACACTCGGAAGCCAAATGATTAGTCAAATAAATGAAACACCGCTCTTACAACAAGCTATGGTAACAAGCTTCATTTTAGCATTTAGTGGTCTTTCTATTCAGGCACAAGTTGCTAGCATATTAGCTGAAACAGATATCCGATTTAAACCCTATTTTTTCGCACGAATTATTCAAAGTATTCTTGCCCCTATTTTTACATTTGTATTTTGGACACCATTTTATGAGAAAGTGAGTTCTTTCTCGCCTATGCCAAAAGATATTCCTGTATTTTTATCCGAACATCCTTCTATACTACATGAAATTTGGACATCTTTTATACATTATGGACCAATTTTCACATTATTTTGTCTATACTTATATGTTATTTTATTATTTTTGCGCACATATAAAGAAAAACCCCGTTCACTTTAACGGGGTTTGAAACTTTTCTTTTAAAGCACGTTCTACAATAGGAGGTACAAGATCTACTACACTTCCTCCATACCTCGCAACTTCTTTTACAATACTCGAGCTTAAAAATGAATATTGATTGTTTGTCATAATAAAAAATGTTTCAATATTTTCATCTAATTTTCGATTCATAGAAGTAATTTGCATCTCATATTCAAAATCAGAAACTGCTCGTAAACCACGTAATATTGCATTTGCATTACGCATTTTTGCATACTCTACTAATAGCCCACTATGTGAATCTACTTTTACATTCGGGATATCCTTTGTCGCTTCTCGAATTAATTCTAATCGCTCTTCAACTGAAAAGAATGGTTTTTTTGATGAATTGTTTAAAACGACTACGTACACCTCATCAAATACTTTTGCTCCCCTTTTAATAATATCCAGATGCCCAAGGGTAATTGGATCAAAACTTCCTGAAGAAATAGCTATACTTGTCATTCTGTCCCCTCACCTTCATACTTATAAATCGATATTGCAGTAATCCCATAATTCTCAGCTCGTACTTTTACAAGCCTTCCTATTGAATTAGGTAAAACTACATCATTACCATGCTCTGCCATAATTAATCCATCACTATGTAGCAATCCATGTTGATCCATTATACTAATTAAAGATACAATTTTTTGCTCTTTATATGGAGGATCTATCAATATAAGATCGAATGACATTTCACGTTTTATTAGCGCCTTTACTGCACGTTCAGCATCATTTCGATATACTTCAGCTTGTTCCTGTACTCTACAACTTTCTAAATTTTGATGAATTACTTTTATCGCTTTACTATCCCGATCAACAAAAATTGCTTTATCAATCCCTCTGCTCAAAGCCTCAATTCCAAGACCACCACTACCACCAAATAAATCAAGGGCGATACCACCATCAAAATAAGGACCTATCATATTAAAAATAGATTCTTTTACTTTATCTGTCGTTGGACGTGTTGTATTACCAGGAACCGCTTTAAGTGGGTGTCCTTTACATTTTCCTGAAACTACTCTCATCTGTTGTCACTACCTTTATTTCAATCTATCGAGCGATTATAGAAAGCCATTCCCACTTCGGTAACCGTTAACAAACCACATTCACCTAACTATAGGAAAACTCGGCCTCAAATAACCTCTCGTTATTTTTATGTATTCATCTCATCATTCACTAATATGAACCCAATATGTATATTAGTTCCACTTTATCTTTTTTATCCTATCACAAAATAAAAAAAAGAAAAATAAAAAGCCCAACATAAAATTTAATTTCATTATGTATATCTTCATTTAGATTGGACATAAATAATTATAACAACATCACCTTCGATGTTGTTGCCAACCGCGGAGAAGACTTACGTTTCCCCATAAGTTCTTCCTCCGGTTTCTCCTCTCCCTTTGCCTTCTTACTAGTACATGCTAGTATAAGAAGGGCCCTGCTATGCAGGGTTTTTTTTCTTTGTGTGCTTTTCATTTAAAAAGTGAAATGGTACAGTAAAAGAAAGAGGAGGAAAAGATATGATTCAACGCTTTATAGAACTTGGAGAAGGCTACTCTGATTTATATGAATTACTTGAAATTGCCAAAACAAATCAAGAACGTATAGCACATATGTTACAATTTGAAACGATAAAAAACGATAAAAAAGTATGTTCGCTTGTTGTAATATTAAAACCAACTACTACTGGTGATTTCCAACCATTATACATATGTCGTGAAGGCATTCCTGTATTTGAAAATAAAAAAAGTAAACGTGTCATTTTATTTGAAGAAACGGCAGAACAACTCGGAAAAAAAGTGGCTACCTTTACTGTAAAACCATCTACAACTTTCCCAGAAAAAGAACTATTTTTTAATCATTTAATTGGTATTTTACGAATGAACAATTTCATTCCTCCGATGAAATAACACGTTATTTCAAGTGAAAAATCCCCGGCTAAATTTAGCCGGGGATTTTTTCTATTAGCTATAATCGTATTCTTTTGCTCGATCAGGACGCGAATTTTCAAATTCCGTTTTTAAATACGGGCGATACGACTGTTCTATCTTTTTCACAAAAGGAAGTTTGTTCAACTTATGCATCATATGCTCAATTTGTTCCATATCACAATATACTACAGCATATTTTAATCGTTTTGATATGTAATGTATGTTACCATATTTCCTTAAAATCTTGGCATGTTTCAATGAATGTAAATAAACAATCATACTTTGTCGTTGCCCGAACATAATCTTCTCCATCTTCTCCTTTTAAAAACATATATTTTATATTCTATGAAAACCAATCAGAAATTTATAACATTACAGGACAAACTCTGTATACGTTTTCTTCCAACTTCTAAAAAACGGGGTACATCACCCCGTTTTTTTACAACCACAACCTCCGCCAGTACCACAACCTCCACCACAGCCACCAGCATCAAAGAATGGATTTCCTGTTGGCACTTTAATGGAAGAAGACACTTCCGAACCGATTGCTACACTAACTTCGTCTAATAACTTCTGCAAAGCAGTTTCTGCTCTTTTAAAAGCTGCAACCTTATCATGTAAGTCCACAGAACGCTTTAATTCTCTCATTTTCATTGACACGGTAGTATAGTCAGGATGGTATTTTCCAAAACGCTGTACTTCCTCATACCGTTCTTTCATCGCTGTAAATTGCTGAATGAGCGTCTGAAGTTCCATATCTTCATGTAATTCTCTATAATACTTACGATAATCTTCTGCTATATCTGAACAGATAATCGCTTTTGCAAGCTGCTCTGCCTTATCTAATATTAATACGCTTTCTAGCGTCGCTACAATCATGAGAGACACCTCCGAGTATCCATCATACCACATTTAGATTAGAACTACTAATTGAAGTGACTTACTCAAAAGAAAGATATAATGAAACTATTTTTACACTATATCCGTACACACTTATACATTAATATGTTCCGCTATATTATATTTAAGAACATCCCACTTTCCACTATTTTGTTTCACATAACTAATACACGCATTTTTTAATGGTGTCTTAAATGTAATTTCATCTGGTTCAATGGCATGTAAAATCGCTTTTATCGCGTGTGAGTGAGCAACAATAATAATACGTTTGCCAAAATGAGTTGTCGCAACATCTTCTAAAGCAGCAAAGCAACGAGCTACAATCTCTTCATCTCGCTCCATACCTTCTACTTTACCTTCAGCAATCAACTCTCTAACAGCCGCAACCGGCTTCCCTGAAGCTTCTCCAAAATTCCGTTCAACAAATCGCTCATCTAATAAAATCGATTGTAATCCAACTGTCTTTGCAATTTCATTAGCCGTTTCTTGCGCTCTAATTAACGGGCTACTTATAATGATATCCCACGTTTCTTCTTGTAAAGCAGCTGCACTCTGACTCGCTTGCTTCTTACCAACTTCATTAAGCGGAATATCTTCTCGCCCCTGAATAATTTCTTGAAAATTCCAATCAGTTTGTCCATGTCGTACTAAACAAATTTCCGTCATGCTGCAACTCCTTTTTAAATAATCAACCTCTATTGTAACAAAAGTTCTGCATGACGGACATATTTTTCACTTCCAATTAGGTTGCATTTTGTTGCTTCATATACTGAAACATATCAATCATGATCGAAGCAACGGCCAATTGATTTTGAAACTTTTCCACTTTATCTGGTATTGTTTTTTTGAAATGTTGCATCGCCGCTAACTCAAAAGCCTCTTTTTCTTCAGGATTTCGTGTTAATTTTCTATACCAGTACGGTTGCTCTCTAATATAGCGAGATAAATCCTCATCAGCCTTTATAAACTCCATAATTTCTGCTCTCATCATCTTTCCCCCTAATCCTTTTGAAAGAAAAATGGGTTATTTTCTGAAGTACTTTGCTCTTGCTGCGTACGGTTACCTTGAAATTGCTGAATAACTTGTTGCACGCTCCCGATTGCACTCGTCACATTGGCTAAATGGTTCTGCATTTGTTCCACGTCCAACTTTTTAAAAAAAGAAAGCATTTGCCCCATCACATCAGCAGTTTTTTCCTCTTCAGTTCGATTATCTTTTTCTTTTTTATTTTCTTTTACCGAAGAAAACGCAGGCGCTCCATCCGGTCTATAAGTTGCCCATATTGGATCTTCTTCACCAAGTAAGTACCATTCTTCATAAAATTGTTGCCATGTTTTATGACCACTTCTAACCTCATGAACCATTTTAGGGTGATGGTTTACAAATTCTTTAAACTGTTGAACCGATGGATGTAACGGTCCTTTTGTTGTTGGCATAATCCTCACCTCTCCATGTATATCTACTATATAGTAAGAAAAAAAAGGCGCATGGTTCGCCTATTTTTAGACGATTCATGCACCTTTTTTTCTGCTATTTGCATACGGTCAGATTCCCACCTACAATTCAGTGAATACGAAGTAACTAATTTGGTGATGTTAACACCCCACCGCTTACAATTTCACTTTATTTTCGAATAAAGTTTTGTGTATAAAATTTATCGTATACACCAACACCTAATCCTGTAAATTGTTCATTTAATAAATTCTTTCTATGCCCCTCACTATTTAACCAACCTTGCACTGCCGCAATTCCATCACTATGTTGCGCCGCTATGTTCTCACCAGCAAGTTGAAATCCTACTTTCCCGCGCTGCAAACGATCTCCTAGTGTACCTAATGTAGGTGAGTCATGAGAAAAATAATTATTGTCTTTCATATCTTTACTGTGACCAACAGCAACATCTGCTGTTTCCTGATCCCATGTTAATAATGGTAATTTATGACGACTTCGAATGATATTTGTTAAATCAAAAATTTGTTGCATATTCCCATTTTCTACTTGTTTTATTTTTTCTGGAGTCAATGGTTGTTCTGCTATTAATTCACCTGAATAAACGAGCTGATACGGTCTTTGGCGTAATAAAGTTTCATCATCCATATAACGAACACCAATAAGCTCATGTGTAAATTGATCAAAATACAATTGCGCCCATCCATCTTCTACAGGTATTAACGGTTGTTCCATGACTTCGGTATCAGATAGCTCAAATTGATAACTATTTTTCCCTCTTTTTAATGAAATTTCATGCGAAAGCGGACTTTTTTTATATACTTCTTCATATTTTTCATTTATATAATAAGGTGGAACCTTAACTTGTTCACCAGCTGCGTATGCCGTTACAACTTTACGTTCAGAAACTCCAAATTGAACATACTGAGTTAAATCCTGGTTGTATACCCACCATTCATATCCGTATGCAGATGGCTCTATTCGAGAGGGTTCTCCCCACTTCGCTAATAAGTTTTCAGAGTCTTCACCAATCATATTTAAAACAGTGTCTGAGGAGTCTTCCTTAATTTGCTTTTTCTTTTTCACAATTTTATTTTCTTGCTTTGATTGAGATGGGGTTAATATATATTGTGAAACGAGTAATTTCCCGTATAAATCAACAGCTAAAATTAAAAATGTAATCATTACGATACGCAATAATTTCTTCAAACGATATACCTCCTGAACAAAACATAAAATTGAGATATACACAAATCCTTTTCTTTCTTTTTGTGTGTACCGTACTCTTTTCACTATATCATATTTTTGTGAAAAAAGTCTGGATTATCCCTTTTCTCTCAATATGAATTGCACTTTCTTATTATTCATACTATTATAAAAATAATGGTGTAACATTAAAAAAGGAGGTATTATATGCAATTTACAAATACGCAATTTAATGGAGCCGTCGTTGAATTAACTCTTTTAACTGAAATCATGGAAAACAACCACTTCGTACTTGCCGGACAGTGGGATTATGAGCGAGTTACATACGATTATAAATTTGAAATATTAAAGGATGTTTATTATTTACGAGTGCAAGGAGTTGCTGTTGAAGGTGACATTGGCAGTAGACACGCTGAAGTAAAACTACTTCCCCCCTTATTAGGAAAACATTATTATCCTCACGGCGTTGAATATGGTGATGATGAGACTTTCCCAACGAATGTACTTCAAAAAAGCGAACAACTCCTACAAAATGTCGAAAAAGAGTTAAAAGAATTTCAAATTATTGATTAACAAAAACAAGCGCATCAATATGATGCGCTTGTTTTATTTCCCTTCCCTAAGAATGAATCGTTTTTTTTACTGGATATCCATAAATAGATCCATCTTTTACTTTAATCTCATCTTCCCAAGGAACCTTATATTTACCTTCAGCTAAATCTTTTACAAACGTATATGGATTTTCTTTCACCCCACCAGGAGTTGCTACATATCCTCTTGAACCTAGATTATATATATTATTTTCCAATCCCCATCCTAATCTAGCCTGATCTGCTAGTTCTGGATATACTTCAGCAGTAACAATCTCCCAAGGATTTCGATGTCCCTGTACTAAAGTAGTCCCATCAAAATTACATACTTGTCCTTCACCAAAGTAATAAAATACGCCATCATAACCCGCTAAGTTTACCGACAATGTATACATTAAATTCTGCCATGCATTTGAACGATTGGTTAGCATCCATTGTTCACTAACTTGTGTACTATATCCAGAAATACGAATTAAGACATTTGCACCTTTATAGGCCGCTTCACGAGCTACTTCAGGGAACATGCCATCATGACAAATACAAACAGCTAATTTACTTCCTCCAGGTCCATCACAAACAGGTAAGCCTAAATCTCCAGCTTTCCAAGGCTCGACTGGCACCCAAGGATTTAGCTTACGATACTTCAAAATCATTTCACCTTGTGGATCAATAATAACTGCTGTATTATATGGCTCTCCACCATCAGGATTTTTCTCCATTATTGAAAAAACACCATATACTTTAGATTCTTTACATGCCTCAGCAAATAAGTCTGTTTCTGGCCCAGGCACTGTGCATAAAAATTCTTCTGTAGTCCATTTTTTTGTATTGAGCCCTTGTGTACTATATTCAGGAAATACTATCAATTCTAAACCAGGGTAACCTGATTTGGTCGAATGAATTGTTTTTATGATTTGTTGAATTTGTTTATCAATGTCTGCACGCGATTCTACTACTGGTACTGGATATTGAATTAGTGCTGTCAAAAAACCACTAATCGGCTTTACCATACTTCCACTACTACCCATTTAAACTCCCCCTTAAAATAGTTCGTGTTTATTAAAGATAACAATATATATTTGTAACTCTCTAAAAAACTTGCACTACATATGGAATTATTACGCATGAAAGCTAGTAGTAAATTTTATCTCCACTTTTAGTACACGCCTACACTAACTTAACATAAAAAATTAGAAAATTCAATCTTTTTAAGGTGGCTAAAACTAAGTAAAAAAAGCGCATGGAATCCCATACACTTTTTTTACTTAGTCTGTAAATACGGCGGCAATTGTTGCAACTGCTCCTTATCCTTTTCACGTTCTCTACGTGCCCATCTAAAGAATACATAGCCTATAATTGTACCGTACACTATTTCCTGGACAATTTTCATTATGATACCACCAGTTTGCTGGTCTTGTACGACTGGCATCCAGTGCAAAAATTCTGGTCCCGTTATATTTAAATCTGATAAAGTGCCCGCTGGTACACATAATTCCATCGCTTTCATCCAAGCAGCCGGATCCGTATACGTTGCAAATAACGGGGCTGTCGCAAAAATGATTAACGCACAAGCAGGCGTTAATAATATGCCATTAGCAAACATATAACCAAGTTTCTTTATATCACTTAATGTTTGATATTCTGGTAATGGATTTAACATCGGCCACCACATCATGATTGCTGTAAAAAACAATATAGCGAGACAAATAGGATGAGCTATTTGACTTTGTTTTACCGTATCAAAAACAACTGGTAAATGATAAAAAGAAAACAGGCCGTTAAATACAAATAACGCAATAAGCGGTTTAGCAAATGCCTTTAATATAATTTGAACAAACTTAAAAGAAGTAATGTAACGATATAACCAAATTGGTATACCAAGCAACAGTAACGGTGGAACTGCAATATACATGACTGCCATTTCAAACATATGAGCACTAAATATAATATGGCCAATTAAATCAATAGGCCCTCCCTTTACAAAATACAAAAGAACAATACCAGTCGTAAAATAAAAAATTTGCTTCTTACTTACCTTCGTCGCATTTTCAAATCGCATTCTATATGGTCCAATAATTAAGAAGTACCCAATAAGAATCGAAAGCATAAATAATAAAAAGATTGGACTCCATAAAGCCTGAAAACCAAATATCCACAAGTTACTCATTTTCACACCTACCTTCGTAAGGTTATCTCATAATATGAAGAGGGAGCTGTGACAACACAAGCTCCCTTATTTTTCACTTTTCAAATCCACACGATTGTCATAAAAGCTAAAATTGTAATTAACCCTATTAGCAGACCAGAGTAAAGAAAGAAACTTGCTGCTTCATGTCCTTTATGACTCATATGCATAAAATAATACAATTGAAAAATTACTTGTACCACTGCTAATAGTAAAATAAACGGTACAGAGAAAATCGGACTAAAAGTTTTTGGATACGCCACCGCTACAAATGCAACTAATGTTAAAAAAATCATTAATGCAAACGTAATAACTTGATGCCTCATTTCCTCCGCACTTTTTCTCTTCCGATAAACAAGATCAACTTTAGGATTATTCGTTTGCTTTATCGCCATTGTTTATCCCACCATTCCCATTAAATATACTACAGTGAAAATAAACACCCAAACTACGTCAATAAAGTGCCAATAAATCGATGCAACATAAAACTTCGGTGCATTGTATAAATTTAGACCTCTCTTCGCATTTCTAAAGATTAATGTTAGAATCCAACATAACCCAAACAATACGTGGAGTCCATGTGTACCAACAAGAGCATAAAACGCAGAGCCAAACGCACTACTTCTCATAGTATGCTTAAATTCATGTGTATAATGATAAAACTCATATATCTCAAACCCTAAAAACCCTAAACCTAGCAATACTGTTACTAGTAACCAAAGCTGCATTTTCTTAAAGTTAAAGTTTTTCATGTGATACATCGCATATACACTCGTTAAGCTACTCGTTAATAAAAGCATCGTCATAATGAAAACGAGTGGCATTTGGAACATCTCTTGAGATGTTGGTCCACCATTTGTAGAATTCTTTAACGCTAAATATGTTCCGAATAAGGAAGCGAACAACACTGTTTCGCCTCCAAGAAATAACCAAAAACCGACAAACTTATTTTTCCCTTCAAGGGTTGCTTTTTCAGGCTCTGCTGGAAATGTTTCATTCGTTAATTTTTCATCTACATGCATTATGCCTTGCCCCCCTTATCCTCTAAATCTTCTTTATGAATATGATACCCATGATCATCAATTACTGAACGTAGGAACATTGCGCCAAATGTAATGATTAAACCAATAATTGCTACTAATAACCAGAACTTATCTTTTCCGCCCTGCATATACATCGCACCAAATGCCGCTATAAACAATCCGAAAGAAATGACAAATGGTGAAAACGAAGGATTTGGCATATGAATATCACCAACTGGTTCCGCTGCTGTCATCTCTTTATTACCTTCACGTTTTTCAATCCAAAACGGATCTAATCCGCGAACAAATGGTAATTGTTTAAAGTTATATTCTGGTGTCGGTGCTGGCATTGTCCATTCTAATGTACGTGCATCCCACGGATCACGACCAGCTTTTTCTTTTGATACTGTCGTTTTAATTACATTGAATAGAAGAACAATCGTTCCAAGAGCCATAAACACCGCTCCGATGGAACTAATCATATTCCCCATTTCCAACCCTTGCCCTTCAAGATATGTGTAGTAACGGCGTGGCATACCAATCAAGCCAAGGAAATGCTGAATAAAGAACGTTAAATGGAAGCCGATAAAGAATAGCCAGAACGTTATCTTTCCTAATGTTTCATTTAATACTTTATTAAACATCAGTGGCCAATAATAATGAGCTCCTGCAAGTAAACCAAATACAACACCGCCAACGATTACATAATGAAAATGCGCTACTACGAAATAGTTATCATGAAATTGATAATCAGCTGGTGCAGATGCTAGCATAACCCCTGTAACTCCACCCATTACGAATGATGGAATGAAAGCTACTGCCCACATCATTGGTGTCGTAAAACGAATACTTCCGCCCCACATTGTAAAGAGCCAGTTGAATATTTTGATACCAGTTGGAACCGCAATCGCCATTGTTGCGACCGAGAAAATAGCATTAGCAACTGGACCAAGTCCAACAGTAAACATATGGTGCGCCCATACCATAAATCCTAAAAATCCAATTAATACAGTCGCAAACACCATCGATGAATAACCAAACAATCGTTTTTTCGAAAATGTCGCGAAGATTTCTGAGAATATTCCGAAAGCTGGGAGTATAAGAATGTATACTTCTGGATGACCGAAAATCCAGAATAAATGCTCCCATATAATTGTATTCCCGCCCAATGCCGGATTAAAGAAACTTGTTCCAAATAAACGATCTAACATTAAAAGTCCTAATCCTACAGTTAACGGCGGAAAAGCGAATAATATAAGCGAAGATGTTACAAATGTCGTCCATGTAAACATCGGCATACGCATGTACGTCATTCCTGGCGCCCGCATATTAATAATGGTTACAAGGAAGTTAATACCTCCAATTAATGTACCAATACCTGAGATTTGCAAGCCGAGTACATAGAAATCAACACCATGACCTTTAGAGGCTAAAGCTAAAGATGCATAAGATGTCCATCCTGCATCAGGTGCTCCACCTAAAAACCAACTTAAATTTAAAAATACTCCACCAAAGAAAAATAACCAAAATCCGAGTGAATTCAAAAACGGGAACGCTACATCACGTGCACCAATTTGAAGTGGTACAGCGGCGTTCATAAATGCAAACACGAGTGGCATAGCTGCGAGGAAAATCATTGTTGTACCGTGCATCGTTAATACTTGATTATAAGCATCCCCAACAAGAAAAGCGTTGTTAGGAATCGCTAATTGAAGGCGAATAAATAGAGCTTCTATTCCGCCTATTACAAAAAACAATCCACCTGCAATTAAATAGAGAATGGCAATCTTTTTATGGTCTACTGTCGTTAAATAATCCCATATGACAGCACCCATCCCCTGTTTTTTTGCTACAGAACTCACGTTTTCAACCTCCCCTTCGCGAATAATCCCTCTTTACTTTTCAACTTTTAACGTTTGTAAGTATGCATTTAATGCATCAATTTGATCATCCGTTAAGTTGCCATATTTGCCAGTCATTTTGTTTCCTGGCTTCATATTTTCAGGATCTTTCAGCCATTTTTTTAAGTTTTCTTCATTGTTTTCGGCAATACCGGCAACCATATCGCGATCCGCAAAGTTTGCTAAGTTTGGTGCGATACGAGCGGAAGGTGGTCTACTATCATTAGATCCAACTGCATGACAACCAATACAGCTTTTATTAAATATTTCTTGGCCCTCTTGCGCCTTTGTTGAAGCTACTTCTTTCTTCCCATCAATCTTCTTCATATCAGCAAGCCATTTTTTGTACTCGCTTTCATCTAAAGCTTTCACTTTAAATTGCATTAAAGAATGTGATGGGCCGCAAAATTCTGTACAAAAACCATTATAAGTGCCCGATTTATCTGCCTTTAACCACATTTTGTTCACATTGTCTGTATTTGTATCCATTTTCCCTGCTAAAGATGGAACCCAAAATGAGTGTTTAATATCGGCACCCTTCAAATTTAAATACACTTTCTTACCTGTGGGGATGACTAAATCTTGCGAAGTTACTATCTTTTCTGATTTATAAGAAAATTCCCACCAATAAAGATTCGCTGTTACATCAACAACGATAGTATCTTTATCAATATTCTTTTTCTCCATCGCACTTACATCAGCAAGTTTGAATGTATATGTAACTGTTGGAACAGCTAAGATTAGTAAAAGAATAATCGGAATAACTGTCCATATAATTTCTAGCTTGTGATTCCCTTCAACTTGCTCTGGAATATAATCTTCCTGACCTTTCTTTTGTCGGAAACGCACAATTACATATAAGAAAATAATAGTAACTACTAGTACTACTCCTACCATGATTGCACTCGCCAGTAGAAGTAAATCATATTGCATTTTTGCTACTTCTCCTTGCGGAATTAAAGTAGATTGAAAGGCTTTACCGCATCCCCCTAACAGTAAAGCCAGCAGTGAAACGAACGAAAGCAGTCGCCACTGTTTCTTCATACAAACAACCCCCACTTTCCTTGTGAATTAGATTGTACTTTATAGTTAAGTAAAGTAAATCTCAACGTAAAGAAATCCAATTATGTCGTTGTCTTAGAAGAATGTAACTACAATCATTGATACAAATAAGATTGTTAAATAATTTAGGGAATAAACAAACATTTGCACGGACCATTTGATGTCATCTTTCTTACGGAAGCCATAAAATCCTAAAACGATCCATCCGATGTTAAGCAGTGTTGCAATTACCATAAATGTTATCCCTAGTCCACTCATATAAAATGGTAGTGGTAATAAACATACTGTCCAAATCATAATTTGGCGTTTCGTAATTTCAAATCCATGAACTACAGGAAGCATTGGAATTCCTGCATTTCGATATTCATCAACACGTTTCATTGCTAATGCAAGGAAATGTGGGATTTGCCAAATAAACATAATTAAAAATAACATCCAAGCAATTGGATGGCCTAAAGATGGATCGATTGCTGCCCATCCAATTAAAGGAGGAACTGCACCAGATATACTACCTACAACAGTATTTAGTGTATACTTTCTCTTTGTCCATAAACTATATAGAACAACATATGTGAAAGCACCAATAAATCCCATTAAGACTGCCATTGGTGTTGTTAATAATAAAAATACAAAACCAAGAAGTAATATGACTAGTCCAAATGTAAGTGCAAATCCTGGTTTATACTTTCCAGTAACCGTTGGACGGGTCTTTGTTCTTTCCATTAATGGATCGATGTCTCGATCAATGTAGTTGTTTAAACAACATACCCCTGCCATAACTAATCCAGAACCAACGATTGTAAAGAATAACTTATCCAGATTGTCCATTACACTTAATCCATTAAAGTGTAATGCCAACCAAAATCCTGTAAATACAGTAAGTGTATTTGAGTTTACAATCCCCATTTTAACGAGTGCTTTTAAATCTTGTAACCGAGTTGTTTCCGGTACACTTGTAACAGCGGACTCATCATGCAGCTCACTTGTTGCATGGTTCATCACTCTAACCCCCTCTTAAAACTTTCATCTTTCTTTTTGCGCATATTTCAAATGAAATAATTCGCTTCTATATAGCAATATTATTACAGTAGAAACATTGTTAACCCATTCTACTACTAATCTACGCCCATACTCCAATATATTAAATCATATTTCCCGAACATTTTGTGAAGAAAACATGAACTTTTTGTGTCGAATATAAAAAACTTCATTCTGACTTGTCCTTATCATAACATGATGTTACCTTCTATAATAAACTATTTTGTCTTATTTAACACGTATTCTCCCCATTTCTTTTCAAAATAGCCTATTTTTCACCTAAAATTTTCCTTATGAACCCTGTTTTTACACCTATTTTCTCCCCCTTTCCTTCCCCCTCCATTTCTTTGCTATTTTATTATTTTTTATATATCATAGGAACTAGCGCGTTTTATTCTATACATAATGGAATGAAAATATTTCGCAATAACTTCATAGCAGAAAGATGGTGAAAGAGATTGCAACGCTTTATTAAATGGTTAGCAGTCATTACAAGCCTTGATTTATTAATAGTTTTATTAGGAGGCGCTTTAGTTACAAAAACAGGTTCTGGTCAAGGTTGTGGTAAATCATGGCCACTTTGTAACGGTGAATTTGTTCCATCTAATTTATCAATGGAAACTATTATTGAACTTAGCCACCGATTAACATCCGGATCAGCTGGAATTCTTGTCACTCTCCTTTGTATTTTGTCCTGGAAATATTATAAACATGTGCGTGAAACAAAAACGTTAGCAATTTTATCCTTCGTATTTTTAGTTGCACAAGCATTAATGGGAGCAGCAGCAGTTGTTTGGGGCCAAATGCCAGCTGTACTTGCTATCCACTTCGGTATTTCCTTAATTTCATTTGCTTCTGTCATTTTATTAACGTGTCTTATCTTTGAAATTGACCAAAAATTTGATGCACGTTCACTTATTATGGACAAAAAAATGAAATTTCATATTTATGGTGTAACAATTTACAGTTATATCGTCGTCTACACAGGTGCTTTAGTACGTCACGAACGAGCTAGCTTAGCCTGTCCAGACTTTCCTTTATGTAGCAAAAACAGACCTATGCCAACTCAACTACATGAATGGGTTCAAATGGGCCATAGAGTTGCAGCGATGTTAATTTTCGCTTGGATACTATACGCGATGATTCTCGCTATTCGCCATTACAAACAGCAACCTGTCGTATATTGGGGATGGATCATTTCATTTATCCTTGTTACACTTCAAGCTGTAGTAGGAGTTTTAGTTGTATTTACAAACGCTAGTTTAGCAATGGCATTGTTACATTCTCTATTCATTTCTTGCTTGTTTTCCGTACTATGCTATTTAGTTATGTTAGGAACAAGAAGTAAAGTGAATGCAAAAGAAGCCGAATTAACTTCTAAACAAACAAAATAATTTAAAACTAAAATCCCTTGCCAATTCGGCAAGGGATTTTTTGCAATAAAAAAAGAGCTGTATTTTACACAGCTCTTTTTTTATTTTAGTGATCTAATTCAATAAGTAAATCACCCGTTTGAATCGCATCACCATCGTTAACATATACTTTCTTCACTTTACCATTGAACGGCGCTTGAACTGTCGTTTCCATTTTCATCGCTTCTGTAATTGCCATAGAATCGCCTTTTTTCACTTCATCGCCTTCTTTTACAACTACTTTAATTACCGTTCCTGGCATCGTTGCACTAATATGATTTGGATTCTCACGGTTTCCTTTCACACGTTGTGCAACTGTTGCTTTTACACTCTCGTCTTTCACGATAATTTCACGTGGTTGACCGTTAAATTCCAAGTAAAGGACACGATTTCCATCCGGCTGAGGTTCTCCAATTGATACTAGTTTAACCATCAATGTTTTACCCTGTTCAATTTCTACATCAATTTCTTCACCTAGTCTCATACCATAGAAGAACGTCGGTGTATCAAGTACAGATACATTTCCATAAAGCTCAGCAACTTTTTCATAATCCATAAATACTTTTGGATATAAAGCATATGCAACTACATCAAAAATCGTTACTTCGCGTCCAAGTTTATGGAATAATTCTTCTTTTAACGCTTCGAAATCTACTGGCTCTAGTAATTCACCTGGTCTTACTGTTAATGGCTCTTTCCCTTTTAAAATAATCTTTTGTAATTCTTTCGGGAAACCACCGTACGGTTGACCTAAATCACCAGAGAACATTTCAACAACAGATCCTGGGAAGTCCATAGCATGTCCACGCTCTAAAACATCTTGTTCTGTCAGATGGTTTTGAACCATAAATAATGCCATATCACCAACAACTTTTGATGATGGCGTTACTTTTACAATATCTCCAAACATGTCATTCACACGGCGGTACATTACTTTCACTTCATCGAAGCGATCTCCTAAACCAACCGCCTTCGCTTGTTGCTGAAGATTACTATACTGCCCACCCGGCATTTCATGCATATATACCTCTGTATGAGGCGCATTCATACCACTTTCAAACGGTGCATAGTATTTGCGTACATCTTCCCAATAATGAGATAGTTTTTCTAAAGAATCTATATTAACATCTGGTTGTCTTTCGTTTCCACCTAATGCATAGTATAGCGTGTTCGCACTTGGTTGTGACGTTTGACCAGCCATAGAACTCACTGCTACATCGACGATATCAACACCCGCTTCAATTGCCTTCGTATACGTTAATATACCATTTCCACTCGTATCGTGCGTATGCAGGTGAATCGGAATCGACACTGTCTCTTTTAATGCAGAAACTAAATCATATGCTGCATTTGGTTTTAATAAGCCCGCCATATCTTTAATACCTAAAATGTGAGCTCCTGATGCTTCTAACTCTTTTGCTAAATTTTTATAGTAATTTAAATCATATTTACTACGCAGTGGATCATGGATATCCCCTGTGTAGCACATTGTTGCTTCTGCAATTTTACCAGTGTCTCGTACAGCGTCAATTGCAACTCTCATGCCTTCCACCCAGTTTAAGCTATCAAAAATACGGAATACATCAATGCCTGCTTGAGCAGAACATTCCACAAATTTTTGAATTAAATTATCTGGATAGTTTTTGTATCCAACTGCGTTTGAAGAACGAAGTAACATTTGGAATAAAACGTTCGGCATTTTTTCACGAAGATCTAGTAATCGTTCCCATGGATCTTCTTTTAAGAAACGATACGCAACATCAAACGTTGCACCGCCCCACATTTCCGCTGAGAATAGGTTCGGTAACATTCTCGCTGTTGGCTCCGCAATTTGATGTAAATCTTTTGTACGAATACGAGTTGCAAGTAATGACTGGTGTGCATCACGGAATGTTGTATCCGTTAAAAGTACACGTTTTTGATCCTGTACCCATTTTACTAATCCGTCTGCTCCACGCTCGTCCAAAATTTGTTTCGTTCCATTTTGGATTGGCTCTGAATGTTTTAAACATGGAATACGAGCATCTGGGAATATTGGTTTTTCTTTTTTACCTACTCCTGGGAAACCATTTACTGTTACTGTACCAATGTAATTTAACATTTTCGTTCCACGGTCTTTACGTTTCGGGAACAAGAACAATTCAGGTGACGCATCGATAAATGAAGTATCATATTCTCCTGATAAGAAGTTTTTATGTTTTACTACATTCTCTAGGAATGGAATATTTGTTTTAATACCACGAATACGGAATTCTTTTAAGTTACGTTCCATTTTTGCAGCAGCTTGCTCAAAAGTAAGTGCCCAAGTTGTAACTTTTACAAGTAAAGAATCGTAGTACGGTGTAATAACTGCACCTTGGAAGCTATTTCCTGTATCAAGACGTACACCAAAACCACCGCCTGATCGATACGCCATAATTTTTCCTGTATCCGGCATAAAATTATTTAGCGGATCTTCAGTTGTTACACGAGATTGAATTGCAAATCCATGTACAACTACTTCCTCTTGCTTCGGAACACCTACCATTTTGCTATGTAATGAATGTCCATCAGCTATTAAAATTTGTGATTGAACAATATCTACTCCCGTAATCATTTCTGTAATCGTATGTTCTACTTGAACACGTGGATTTACTTCAATAAAGTAAAACTCATCATCTTTTACAAGGAATTCTACTGTTCCTGCATTTAAATAATTTACATTTTTCGTTAACTTCACAGCAGCATCACAAATACGCTGACGCAGATCATCTGAAAGTGATACACTCGGTGCAATTTCTACAACTTTTTGATGACGACGTTGTACAGAACAGTCACGCTCGTATAAATGAACAACATTGCCTTCTTCATCTGCTAAAATTTGTACTTCTATATGTTTAGGTTTTTCAACGAATTTTTCGACGTAAACTTCATCATTACCAAAGGCTGCTTTCGCTTCTGATTTCGCTCGATTATATGATTCTCCTAATTCCTCACTAGTACGCACAATACGCATACCACGACCGCCACCCCCAAGGGATGCTTTAATAATAATCGGGTAATCATACTTTTCAGCAAATTTTTCGACTTCTTCTAATGAATTTACTGGACCATCACTACCAGGTATAACTGGAATTTGTGCTAGCTGCGCTTGTGTTCTTGCTTTCACTTTATCTCCAAACATATCTAAATGCTTACTTTTCGGACCGATAAAGATAATTCCTTCTTCTTCACAACGTTTAGCGAATTGAATATTTTCTGACAAGAAACCATATCCAGGGTGGATTGCATCTACATGATTACTTTTTGCAATCTCAATAATGCCTTCAATATCTAGATAAGCATCAATTGGTTTTTTTCCTTCCCCAACTAAATAGGACTCATCGGCTTTATAGCGATGATAAGAACCACTATCCTCTTTAGAATAGATTGCAACTGTTTTTAATCCAAGTTCCGAACAAGCTCGAAACACACGAATTGCAATCTCTCCACGGTTAGCTACCAATACTTTTTGAATACGTTGCAGCTTTGTCATGATTTTCCCCCTCTACTTTCCTACCACTCTAGAGATAAAATATATACACACCTTAAAAAGCGTGAAGTTCTTCACTTTCCACATTATATTATACTTAGAAAGCTTCACTTTATTTTTATCCATCATACCTTATTTTTTAACAAATGATAAGTTTTCTGTGCAATTTGTTTCACAAAAATAGTATAGCATACCTCTTCCTTTTCTAACAACTTAATTGTATATCACATTAAACTAAATGTGATATATTGTTTAACCTAAAGATATATTAATACATCACATTTAAAACTACTTAAAAATAAAAACACATCATGCTCTAAAGCACAATGTGTTTTTATTTTACAACTACAAGATGTGGTCCATTTTGTTCTTTTTCTTTCATTAATCCATTCTGTTGTTTCTCTTGTCGTTTCACGTGACTAGCAATATTGAGTAGTATCCCCATCGCAAGTAGATTAGCTATTAAGGAACTTCCACCATAACTAATAAACGGTAAAGGCACTCCCGTAAGCGGTATTAATCCAGACATACCACCAACATTAACAAAAGTTTGTACTCCTATTAAACTTGCAATTCCGATTGCAATTAAACTTCCAAAAGGATCGTTACATTTTTGAGCAATCCTGAATGAACGAATAATAATAAGTAGCAAGCAAATTAAAATAATAGCTACACCAATAAAACCTAATTCTTCAGATATAATAGCCATAATAAAATCTGTTTGCGGTTCTGGTAAATATCCATATTTTTGCACACTATTTCCTAATCCTCGACCATTTAGCCCTCCTGAAGCAATTCCAATAAAAGAATTTACTAATTGGAATCCATCATTCTGAGGATCATTGAATGGATCAAGAAAAACTGAAAAACGTGCCTTTTGATATCCACTTAATTTATAATTAGCCAAAAAATATAGAGCTGGAATCCATACTATAGAAGTTAAAACAATTCGTTTAATCCATAAATTAATCCTTACTCCTGAACAAAGAAACATAATCCCTACTGTTCCTGCAATTAACAAATCGGTACCTAAATCATTTTGCTTTAAAATTAAAAACATTGCCATTCCAACAAATCCAAGTGTAAGTCCCGACCCTTTAAAAACAGGTGTATTTGTTTCTTGTCTCCTTGCAAAAAAGCGAGCTAATATAATAATAATCGATAGTTTAACAAATTCAGCAGGCTGTATACCTAATATCCAACCTTTTGCACCATTTATTTCCTTACCAAAAATCAAGGCTGCTGCTAGTAAAGCAATACTCCCTAGCCCCATCGCGGATAAAATTATTCGTTTCCTCCAAAACTTATAAGGTAACGAAGCTACAATTACTAACAATACCGTTCCAATAGCTAAAGTTATTAATTGTTTTTTAAAAAAGTAATTTGCCGGCCAGTTATGCCTCGAAATCGCAACAATGGAACTAGAACTATATACCATTATTACTCCCAGCACACATAAGATAACAAGAGGAAGTAATAATGAATAATCCATTGATTTCCATACTTTTTTCATTTCATTTCCTCTTTCTGTTTCAATTTAATTATTGTTGTATTCCATATGTACATTGATTCTTCCTGCTTTATTATACAAATAAAAAGCTCAAACTAATTTAGTTTGAGCCCCCTTATTTGAACCCGTTATTGTTGTTTGTTTGTAAATGCTTCATGAAGTGCAGATAACTCACGTTCGAGCTCACCTAACATTGCTTTCCCTTGTTCTTCTGCAATAAGACCAAGGCGAACTGCAAAATCGACCTCGCGGGATAGTCCAAACATTTGTGTGTCTAACACTTCTTCATATAATGGACATTGCGGCATTGTAAGATGGTCCATTTGCACCTTAATAAGTCTTAAAATCTTCTCTGCATCCGCTTGTAGAAGGGCTAGTGCCTTTTCCTGATGATTTGCTACTGTCTCAGACGCCAAATTGATTCCCTCCGTTTCCGTCCTACTCTCCTCTATCCTATCTATTAATATTAGCGATAGTTTTAATAAATTGCAATAGAAACATTTTTTGTGACAACAGTGTCTAATACTATTATACTGAAAAGTGGGAGTATAACACAAATGGGGGAACAACAATGAGCGAAATTTTATTTATTAACGGAAAAGTACGTTTTCCAATCACTATTGATCCAACTGTTTGGATCTTTGATGATCGAAAAGTAGATTTGACAACTTACTTTGATGAAACTAGAGAAAACACGTCTGAACTAGAAACTTATTTAAAAAACACTTCAGAACATTGGGATCGCGAAATCCGTGATGGTGCCGCTTTTCCTCCAATACAACAAAGTGTGAAGAAATATAAAAAAGAACAGCTGATTACTGGAACATTTGGTATACCATTTCATCCATTCCTTGCTAACGCTGAAATTTTAGAGGACGCTACGCAAGTTGAAATTGAAACGGTAGATCATACAATGACACTTCCATTAGAAACTGTCAAAAATGCTATACTAGGCTTTTCAAAAGAAGGAAAACCATTAAAAGAAGACGGGCCTGTTCATCTCTATTTCAACGATGGATCTAATCAACAAAATCCAATCCGTAACATCCGTAAATTTACAATTATTTAAAGAAAAGGAGTGAGCTTAAGCTCACTCCTTTTTACAATAAATCTGCTGCTAGTTGAGCTAAATTAGATCGCTCCCCTTTAACAAACTTCACATGACCACTAATACGCTGTTCTTTAAACTTCTCTACAACATACGTTAAGCCATTATTATATTCATCTAAATATGGGTGATCAATTTGCTGAGGATCTCCCATCAATACAATCTTACTCTTTTCCCCTACCCTAGTTAATATCGTCTTCACTTCATGCTTTGTTAAATTTTGTGCTTCGTCAATGATAATGAACTGATCTGGAATACTTCTCCCGCGTATATAAGTAAGGGCTTCTACTTCAATCGAACCCATTCCAGCTAAAATAGCATCTAACTCTCCTGGCTTTTTCGTATTAAATAAATACTCTAGGTTATCAAAAATTGGCTGCATCCATGGTCTTAATTTTTCTTCTTTTTCTCCTGGTAAATAACCGATATCTTTTCCGACTGGAACAATTGGTCTTGCCACAAGTAATTTTTTATATAACCCTAAGTCTTCTGTTTGCATAAGTCCCGAAGCTAACGCAAGTAACGTTTTTCCTGTGCCGGCTTTCCCCGTTAACGTTACAAGCGGAATATCTTCACGAAGCAACAATTCTAATCCCATAATTTGCTGCACGTTTCGTGGTCGTATCCCCCACACTTGTTCATTGTGAAAAATAAGTTTCTTTACCTTCTTCCCTAAGTGATCCACAATGCCAAGCGCAGAACTAGAGCCCCCTAATGCATCTTTCATTACTACAAATTGATTTGGGTAAAAAGGATGATTCGCAATTTCAGATAGAGGCAATTCACCTTTCTCATAAAAATAATCCAATTGTTCTTTTGATATATATCCTTCTAGAAAACCAGAATATATATTTTCTACTTCAATTACGCGATCACTTAAATAATCTTCAGCCTTCAAACCAATTGCATCAGCTTTTACCCTTACGAGTACATCTTTACTTACTAAAATAACAGACTTCCCGTCCTCTTTTTCCTGTTCTTCTAAAGATAGATTTTTTGCTACAGCTAAAATTCGATTATCATTTGTTTTTTCTACAAAAATATCTTGTAGTTGCACAAATGAACGATGGTTCAATTCAATACGAAATGTTCCGCCGTTTTCTAGCGGGATACTTTCATGCAGCTTTCCTATTTCACGAAATTTATCTATTAACTTAGATACATAACGAGCGTTTCTTCCTACTTCATCCATATAACGTTTTTTCGAATCAACCTCTTCTAATACAACTGCTGGAATCACTACTTCATTGGTTTCAAATGAAAAAATAGATAAAGGATCCTGCAAAAGTACATTCGTATCTAACACATAAATTTTATCCAACCTGTTACCCCCTGACTCCACTTTTAAATTTGTAGAACAAGGGTTTCATCCATAAAATATGGACGAACCATTGTTATAATTATATGTACCGTGTAAACGAGGTAGAATCGAAAATCATAGTCATTAAACCTTTTATTTATTCTTTATTCATTTCTATTCAATATATTACTTTTTATTATAATTATTAACGTTAAATCACAATAACCGACTACAAAAGTGAATAAACGAATTTCTTATTTAGCATCTTTATAATTCTCTTATCCCTACTAACACTTCGTTATCCAGCTTTTTCGCTGCCCGAAGATCATATGTTTTTTCATATGTTGGTTCAATTGCAAGTTTCGCTCCATAAAACATAACATCACGCACTTCTTGCACCTTTACTTCTATTACAGTTAATTTTAGAGAAATACCTTCCATTCTATCTGTCAAAATTTCACCTGCACCACTTATAGAAAATACGGATTCATTCGCCATTATAGTCAATACCACACCTGTATTATGACGTATATTTTCCACAATACGTGAACGTTGATCTACTGCAAATCGAATACTAGTTTCACTCACTGCATACACCCAAGAAATAGCACTTACGTTAGGAACTTGTTTTTCGAAATCTGTCGTTGCTATCATAACAATACACTCTTTACGCAACGTTTGTACTAAATCCTCTGTTAAGGTAGGCTCTACTACATTCGCCATATTTTCACCTCCAAATATACTTGGTATATCCTTATCATAACTTATTTTTTGAATTGCGAAAATATTATTTTTTCCCACTATTATTCAAAAACATTATACTTCCATGATATACTTATACTGATAGAATTCGTATTGAGGTGACGAAATGAGAGTCAAATGTATGATTTGTGATAAAAAAGATATGTTAGATGATGAAAATCCTATGGCAAAAAAACTGCGTAATCGCCCTATTCATACATATATGTGCATGGAATGTTCGGAACGAATTGCAGAGCGTACAATGGAACGTCATGCAAGTGGTAATTTCCGATTATATCGTGATAAAAAAATCGAAGATGATTGGTAAAATGTAAATAAGTCCTTACTCATATAGATAAGGACTTATTTATATTTTTCTGGTTCACGATTCATCTGATCCAAAAAACAATCAATGGCTTCTAACGGAAACCTTGCAGATTTCCGTTCTCCATTTATTTCATATGTAATTAAATACATTTCCTCGTTCTTTTCGACTTCCACATTTCTTAATTTATGTTCTTCATATACCATATTTTGAAATAACAAATATGTTTCTTTTGCAGCACTATCATCTGGACGTGCTTCCGCAACTGTTTTAATTGTTAACCAATTATATAGTGCATCTTGTACTGAACGCATGAAAACTCCCCTTTCTTATCCTGCTTTTTGTTGTTTCGCTTGACGCAAACGCAGTCTATAAATTCCAAGTACAATTGCCGCTACAACAAGTCCTTCTCCAACAGGTAAAAACACAGCAAAAAAGGTTAATACTGTGCATCCAATTGCTAATGATATGTATATCACAATATTTTTTAGTACAGACAACTTTCTAGCAAACCCTAAATTATAAACGAGAGCACTTAATATAATAATCGTCCCATAAAGTAACCACATTCCTAACTCTGGATTTTCATCTACCTTACACAATTTTGCAAAAAAAGACATCCTTTCTAACACACTCTTCCCCCCCTAGCAGTAAAATGCAATTTTCTTTATACACTTAATACAAGAGTAACTCGCAAAAAAAATACTGTCCACAAAAAAGAGTAAATATTCTAAAAAATAAACAAAATAAAAAAACAACGCCCTTTATAAAGGGCGTTGTTTTTTTATTTTTACGCTTCAACAGATTTCTTTTTCTTAGCAGCTCTTTCGCGCTCACTCTTATCAAGAATCTTTTTACGTAGACGAATTGATTCTGGAGTTACTTCACAGAACTCGTCATCGTTTAAGTACTCTAATGATTCTTCTAAAGTCATTAGGCGTGGTTTCTTCATTGTTGAAGTTTGATCTTTCGTCGCAGAACGAATGTTAGTTTGTTGTTTCATTTTCACAACGTTAACTGTTAAGTCGTTCTCACGAGTGTGTTCTCCGACAATCATACCAGCATATACTTCTGTACCTGGTTCAACGAAGATTACACCACGGTCTTCAACTTGCATAATACCGTATTGTGATGCTTTTCCTGTTTCAAGTGAAACTAGAACACCTTGGCGACGTCCACCAACTTGTCCAGCGTGTACTGGTTGGTAGCAATCGAATGTATGGTTTAAAATACCGTAACCACGAGTTAATGTTAAGAATTCTGTTGTGTAACCAATTAAACCACGTGCTGGAACCATGAAAGTAAGACGAACTTGACCGTTTCCGTTATTCACCATATCTAACATTTCACCTTTACGTGCACCCATAGATTCCATAATAGAACCAGTGTATTCTTCAGGTACATCGATTTGTACGCGCTCTACAGGCTCACATCTTACGCCATCAACTTCTTTAATGATTACTTCTGGCTTAGATACTTGTAATTCATAACCTTCACGACGCATGTTTTCAATTAAGATAGATAAATGTAGTTCCCCACGTCCAGATACGATCCACGCATCAGGAGAATCTGTATTATCTACACGTAAACTTACATCTGTTTCTAATTGTGAACGAAGACGCTCTTCAATTTTACGAGATGTAATGTATTTACCTTCACGACCTGCAAATGGGCTGTTATTTACAAGGAACGTCATTTGTAGTGTTGGCTCATCAATACGTAATAATGGTAACGCATCTTGATGTTCAACTGGACATACTGTTTCACCTACGTTAATGTCTTCCATACCAGAAACGGCTACTAAGTCCCCTGCTTTTGCTTCTTCAATTTCTTGACGTTTTAATCCCATGTAACCGAATAATTTCGTTACGCGGAATTGCTTCACGCTTCCGTCTACTTTCATTAAAGCAACTTGTTGTCCAACCTTCATTGTACCGCGGAATACGCGACCAACTCCAATACGTCCAACGTAGTCGTTGTAATCAAGAAGTGCTACTTGGAATTGAAGTGGCTCTTCGCTGTTATCAATTGGTGCTGGAATATGTTCGATAATTGTATCGAATAATGATTTCATATTCTCTTCTTGATTTGCTGGATTTGAATCTAAGCTTGCTGTTCCGTTCATTGCTGATGCAAATACAACTGGGAACTCTAATTGATCTTCGTTTGCACCAAGCTCAATGAATAAGTCGATTACTTCATCAACTACTTCATCTGGACGAGCGAAGTCACGGTCAATTTTGTTTACAACTACGATTGGAGTTAAGTTTTGCTCAAGAGCTTTCTTTAAAACAAATCGTGTTTGTGGCATACAACCTTCATATGCATCAACAACAAGTAAAACACCATCAACCATTTTCATGATACGTTCTACTTCTCCACCGAAGTCAGCGTGACCAGGTGTATCTAAAATGTTAATTCTTTTATCTTCATAGTGAATCGCTGTATTTTTCGCTAAAATTGTAATACCGCGTTCTCTTTCTAGATCATTTGAATCCATTGCGCGTTCTTCAACGTGTTCGTTCGCACGGAAAGTCCCCGCTTGACGTAATAACTGGTCAACAAGTGTTGTTTTACCATGGTCAACGTGGGCAATAATTGCTATATTACGTAAATCTTGTCGTTTTTTCAACATGTCCAACTCCTAATGTCTTTTTAATCCTTCTCTATTATAAGAGCGAAGGGGATACAATAGCAATTAAAATAAAAGCAAGAATGAAAATATAGTTGTATTCTTACTTTTGTGAAAGTAAAATGAGATTGGAGGGTGAAGAAATGGAACACATTCAATATCGCTTTTTATTAACTGCAATTATCGGTGTTATTTTCTTAATCGGTATCGGCATTATGATTGCTGAAAATAGTCCAATCGGTATTATTATTTGCATTATCGGCACATTTGTTACAGTTGGATACGGTTTTGTAACAAAAAGAAAAATGCGCAAATCACAATAACGCTAAAAAGTAAGAAGCTTATACACAGCCTCTTACTTTTTTTGTTGCTCTCATATAAACGATAACACTTCTTCATACACTCCTGGTTTTGCAACTAACACACTGCTCTTCTCTATGATAGAAAGTGGCGCTCCAGAGAATGTCGTCACCTTACCTCCAACTTCTTCTACAATTATCTGCCCTCCGCCAAAATCCCATGGTGATAATCTCGGCGTTACATATGCATCTATTCTTCCTGTTGCAACGTATACCATCTCTAATGCTGCACAGCCATATGACCTTGTGCCCCTTGCTTTCTTAACAAGTGCCATCATACTTTCCATATTAAGCAATGGATTATCTGTAAGCCATATCGCATTTAAAGCTACAATACCTTGCTCTACAGTTCCTTTTTCCAATGGAGGAATTGATATATCATTACAAAAAGCTCCAGATCCCTTGACTGCATGATATAGTTCATCATGCACTGGATCATATATAAGTCCAATCTTTCCGATACCGTTCTCATAAATCCCAATTGAAATCGCAAAATTTCTTTTTTGATGAACAAAGTTCATCGTGCCGTCAATTGGATCAATTAACCAAACAACCCCGTCAGAAGACGTTATCTCGTCTCCATAACCCTCTTCTCCTAAAATATTATGATTCGGGAATGTTTCTTTAATTTTCCCAATTAAAAACTGTTCTATCTCTCGGTCCATATTTGTAACTAAGTCAGCTGCATTTGATTTTGTTTCTATAATAAGTGCTTTTTTCATTGATGCCATTAAATGCTCTCCTGCATCCCGAATCCACCGTTTGGCGTGTGCATCGATGTCTTTCCATACTTCTTGCATGTTTAAACACTCCGATCTATACTGTTCACAGAAAAAACGAACCCTTTATAAGGTTCGCACCAACTAATTTTTTATACATATACTATTATTACGCTTCTAAACGAATCATTTCAAGTCTTAACACTTCTAACTTTTGTACACACTCTTCTTTTTTCTGGTTATCATCTTCCATCATCGCATCATATAAAGTTGCTAATTCATAATCTAGCTCCAAACGTAGCACCGGTATTCTCTTTTCAGCATCTGTTCTCTTTAACGCATTAATCACCTGTCTCATATTATTTGCCTCCTCCCAATATTCGTCTGCCCTCGGACTAGAATTAATTCAATTTTCTGATTTTTTGTTTTATACTATACTATGTTGGATAAATCATCTATGCAACAAAATTATATTTTTTTATTTAAATTTTTTTGTGCTGTTTTTTTTATGAATAGTACAAGCTATGCTAAAATAAAAGCAAAATAGGAGTTGGAGGAACAATCATGACAATACAAACATTCAAATCAACTGATTTTGATGTCTTTACAGTTGATGGTCTCGAAGAACGAATGAGTGCAATTAAAACGAACATTCATCCTAAGCTAGAAGCTTTAGGGGAACAATTTGCAGAATACTTATCCAAACAAACTGATGAGAACTTTTTTTATCATGTTGCAAAACACGCACGCCGCAAAGTCAATCCACCAAACGATACTTGGGTTGCTTTTTCAACAAATAAACGAGGATATAAAATGCTACCGCATTTCCAAATCGGCTTATGGGGTACTCATGCCTTCATATACTTTGGTTTAATCTATGAGTGTCCACAAAAAGTTGAGACGGCTCATGCCTTCTTAGAACATTTAAATGATTTAAAAACAAATATTCCAAATGACTTCGTTTGGTCCATTGACCATACTAAACCAAGTGTGAAATTACATAAAACACTTGAAACCGAAGACTTACAAAAGATGATTGAACGATTAGCTACTGTAAAAAAAGCAGAATTATTAGTTGGTATTCATATATCACCAGAGGAGTTTTCAGCAATGACCAACGAACAATTCCTTGCTAAGATTGAATCTACGATGCAATCACTCCTTCCTTTATATGCACTTTGTAATCGATAGTAGAAAACGGACAATTTATATTGTCCGTTTTTAGTTGTTATCACATTATATCACTTCAGTTTTTATTTTTCAAAATATTTTTTACATTTTTACAAGCTTTTGTTCTTCGACTTCTTTTGCCCTTTGAATAGCACGATATATAGAGTATCCACTTACCTCTTGAAATTCTTTATCAATTTTCTTTTCTTCTGCTTTCGATGGAACAATCTCTTTAAAACGACGATATAAACCCATTAACTCTTCTCTTATAATTCCTTTTTCATAAGCTTTCTCAATCGCTTCATAAAACTTCACCATTGTAACCATTTCCTCATTTGACCAATCATAATCTAACGGATATTGATATTCCATTTTGCACCTCATTTATCATTTCTTCTTGTTTCATTATGCTATCTTAAAGAGAATATTTTATTCTTCATTATAGCCACTCTGCATTATACACTATTTATTCATTTTAATGGAATTGTCTTCCTCTATTCATTAGTTGAGGCTAACTATTAAACATACTCACCTTAAAAAGATTTTTTTCTATACATCTATAATTATTGGTGATATAATGCTTTTGTTTTATAGAAAATAAAGTGAAGCTACCATCTCAAAAACGATTTTTTGAATGGCAGAAAAACAAGCCTTATTCTAAAAAGGGCTACACTTTTTTAGAGCAGGATTATATAAAACAAATTACACTAAATATTATGAAGAAGAAGGGGTGTATAGATTGTCCCAATACGAAACACCATTGTTTACCGCTTTAGTTGAGCACAGTAAGCGAAATCCAATTCAATTCCATATTCCTGGTCATAAAAAAGGACAGGGCATGGATCCTACATTTCGCGAATTTATTGGGCATAATGCATTAGCAATTGATTTAATTAATATTGCGCCACTCGATGATTTACATCATCCAAAAGGTATGATTAAAGAAGCACAAGATTTAGCAGCAGCCGCATTCGGTGCAGATCATACTTTCTTTTCTATTCAAGGTACAAGTGGCGCTATTATGACAATGGTGATGAGCGTTTGCGGTCCTGGTGACAAAATCCTAGTACCACGAAACGTGCATAAATCAGTAATGTCAGCTATTATTTTCTCAGGGGCAAAACCGATTTTCATGCATCCTGAAATCGATCCGAAGCTCGGTATTTCTCATGGAATCACAATTCAATCTGTCAAAAAAGCACTTGAAGAGCACTCAGATGCAAAGGGCTTACTTGTTATTAACCCAACGTACTTTGGATTTGCTGCAGACTTAGAACAGATTGTACAATTAGCACATTCTTATGACATCCCTGTACTAGTCGACGAAGCTCATGGTGTTCATATTCATTTTCACGATGAATTACCTATGTCAGCGATGCAAGCTGGTGCGGATATGGCAGCAACAAGTGTTCACAAATTAGGAGGCTCTTTAACTCAAAGTTCTATTCTTAATGTGAAAGAAGGCTTAGTGAATGTAAAGCATGTCCAATCTATTATTAGCATGCTTACAACCACATCAACTTCTTACATCTTGTTAGCATCCCTTGATGTTGCGAGAAAACGTCTTGCTACAGAAGGAACAGCACTCATAGAACAAACAATACAATTAGCTGAGCATGTTCGTGATGCTATAAATTCTATTGAGCATCTTTACTGTCCTGGAAAAGAAATGTTAGGTACAGATGCTACCTTTAACTATGATCCTACAAAGATAATTGTATCTGTAAAAGATTTAGGTATTACCGGCCACCAAGCTGAAGTATGGCTTAGAGAGCAATATAACATTGAAGTAGAACTCTCAGATCTATACAACATACTATGTCTTATCACTTTGGGAGATACAGAAAGTGATACAAATACACTTATTGCAGCATTACAAGATTTAGCAGCAACATTTAGAAATAGGGCAGATAAAGGTGTTCAAGTACAAGTAGAGATTCCAGAAATTCCAGTGCTAGCACTTTCTCCTCGAGATGCTTTTTATTCGGAAACAGAAGTCATTCCATTTGAAAATGCAGCGGGTCGTATTATAGCTGATTTTGTTATGGTTTATCCGCCAGGGATTCCAATCTTTACTCCGGGGGAAATTATTACACAAGAAAACTTAGAGTATATTCGTAAAAACTTAGAAGCAGGTTTACCTGTACAAGGTCCTGAAGATATGACATTACAAACATTACGTGTTATTAAAGAGTACAAGCCTATCAGTTGATAGGCTTTTTTTTCACCTTTTTTCCTTTTCTTCATACGATACTTAAGAATGTAACGTATAGGTGGGGATACTATTATGATTGTAATAGGCCGTTCTATTGTACATCCTTATATTACAAATGAATACGAGCCATTTGCAGCAGAGAAACAACAAATTTTATCAATAATGGCAGGAAATCAAGAAGTTTATTCCTTCCGAACAGCTGATGAACTCAGCTTTGATCTCAATTTACGAGTTAATATTATTATCTCTGCACTAGAGCTTTTTCAAAGTGGATTTCAGTTTCGTACATTTCAGCAATCCTTTTGCAACCCCCAGTATTGGAAAAGAACGTCTCTTGGAGGATTCGAGCTTCTTCCAAACATACCACCTTCTATTGCCATACAGGATATTTTCAAAAACGGAAAACTATATGGAACTGAATGCGCAACCGCTATGATCATTATTTTTTATAAAGCTTTACTATCATTGTATGAGGAAGAAACTTTCAATCGTCTATTTGCAAACCTTTTACTTTATACATGGGACTACGACCAAGATCTAAGGCTCATAACAAAAAACGGTGGCGATCTTGTTCCAGGTGACCTCGTTTACTTTAAAAACCCACAAGTAAATCCAGCTACGATTGAATGGCAAGGAGAAAATACAATCTATTTAGGAAATTTCTTTTTTTACGGGCATGGCGTAGGTGTAAAAACAAAAGAAGAAATTATTTATTCATTAAATGAACGACGAGTCCCTTACGCTTTTATTTCAGCTTTCTTGACCGATACTATTACCCGTATCGATAGTCGTATAATGAGCCAATACGCTTCTTCTAGTACACCACAGACCTCCATAAGCTTTATTCCGATTAGGGATGATGCAATCGTTGCAACAGTTGGTCATACAACTACAATTTATTAAAAAAGCGCCTACACATGTAGGCGCTTTTTCTTATTATTAAGCTTTTGTATGTTCTTTATGGTCACATTCGCAATGAGATCCACATTTCCCGTATAGTACTGTTGATTTTTCATCTTCAAAATGTCCAATTGTTCCTTCACACACTTGGCATACGATTGTTCCCATTTTCATTTCCCCCTGAGTTTCAATAGTAATCTATTTATTTATCATTAAGCTTTCGCATTATCTTTTCTAGCACAGTCACAATTTGTTCCGCATTTTCCGTAAAGTACCGTCGTTTTCTCATCTTCAAAATGTCCGATTGTTCCTTCACATACTTGGCATACGATTGTTCCCATTTTTCATTTCCCCCTAAGTTTATGGTCCTAAAAACTTTTAGCTGTCCATTTCCTATCAATTATTGGGCTTTTGTATGCTCTGTGTGATCACATCCGCAAGATCCACATTTCCCGTAAAGTACCGTTACTTTCTCATCTTCGAAGTGTGCAATTGTACCTTCACAATCTTGACATACGATTGTTCCCATTTTTCATTTCCCCCTAAGTTTATAATCCCAAAAACTTTTTTGTAACCGCTTAACTTTCTGTCTTTATTTTAATATGTTATACTTTTTACGTCAATAGGTTTTTAGTATAACACATTAAATATTTTCAATTTAAATTAGTATGCGATATTCAAATAAAAAACAGCCATATTTATAAGTACGACTGTTTCACATTAATTATTCTTCATATTCCGCATGTAAAGAAGTTGACGGAACTAGAAATTTGAAAAACTGAGCTAACTCCTTTGCTTCCTCTTCTGATCCTAATTTAAAAATCTCCTGTATATATTGAACATTCTCTACATCATCTCGTCCGAGTAAAGTAGACCTTCCTGTTTGCATACAAACAATGAGCGGCTTTCCAAAAAACATATTTGTATAAATAACACCAAAATCATAACGTGTATCATGTGTCATAAACCCTAAAAATCGTACCTTCACACTTTCATGCTCATCATACAATTTTTCAAACATTGGTTTCCACCTTTCTACATCACGTTTCATTAATAGTATATTAAACAAAACATGTAATACTCCTTTTAATTGTCAAAAAATTCAGTAGGATGTAGAATGATAGTATTCTACTAAGTTAGGGGGAACTTATATGCAACACGCCTTTATTACGCTTGTACCGAAATCCAACCAACAATCAGTTTCAATAGATGATATAAAACAACTTTTTCATTATTATAAAGCAGTTACTTCTAAAACTGGTGCCCAAATTAATTACACGTATACAAATACCGCTTTTCCTTATGAAATTTTAGATACATCTACAACAACATTAAAACTTCAATCCAATCACGACCGGTATGACTCAATTTATATTGGTGTTGGTATAGAAAATGAACAATCTTTCATCCAAGTTTCTTTACCACCTAATGCAACATTTGGTGACAAAGGGAAAGCAAATGAATTTTGCCGTTTTTTAGCGAAGAAATTAGAGGGAGAGTTACAATTATTTAATGGAAGAACAATGTATTTTTATAAACGCTAATTTAAAAAATAGATAATATGATTAAAAATAATATACAATTCGAACATGTAAGAAATAAAGCTTGCTTTCTTACGTGCAATACAAAATATGCTATTACATAGGCTAAATATAGAAATACGAAAAAAAGAATAACTTTATAATGAAACTTATCACCATTCGATAATGTTAATACAGTGGAAAAGCCACTCCATAGTAGTAAATGATAAAATATAACATGTAATATTTTCATGGAACCTTCTCCTTTGACATGCTCTATTTTATTAATATATGGGGGTACGTTTGAATCAATTACATATTATAGGATGATATATATTACCTTTGAAGTAAGTTAAGCCGGAATCATTTGTTAAAGTATTATATATTCATTCGACAAGTACATTTAAAGACCTTGCAAGTCATTTGATGAAAATAAAAATAGCCCCTCTCTTACAATAAGAGAAGGGCTATTTACATTACTTAAATTATTTTACAATGTGAATTGGCATTCCAAGAGCAACTTCAGCTGCTTCCATTGTGATTTCACCTAATGTTGGGTGAGCATGGATTGTTTGAGCGATATCTTCAGCTGTCATTCCAGCTTCGATAGCTAAACCAATCTCAGAGATAATATCAGAAGCACCTGCACCTGCAACTTGAGCACCTACAAGAAGACCATCTTCTTTACGTGTTACAAGTTGTAAGAAACCGTCAGTGCTGTTTAATGATAATGCACGACCGTTAGCAGCGAATGGGAACTTAGATACAGTTACAGTCATTCCAGCTTCTTCAGCTTGTTTTTTAGTGTAACCAACAGATGCTAATTCTGGATCAGTGAAGCATACTGCAGGAATTCCGATGTAATCGATAGCTGATGCATGGCCACTAATTGCTTCTACAGCTACTTTACCTTCGTAAGAAGCTTTGTGAGCTAATGGTGGTCCAGGAACGATATCACCGATTGCATAGATGTTTGGTACATTTGTACGACATTGCTCATCGATTTCGATGATGCCGCGGTCAGTCATTTTAACTCCAACCTGCTCAAGACCGATTTCTTGAGTGTTTGGACGACGACCTACAGTTACTAATACGTAATCTGCTTCTACAGTTTGGATTTCACCTTTAACTTCAAAGCTAACTTTTACGCCAGTTTCTGTTTCTTCAACGCCTTTAGCCATAGCTTTTGTATGGATATTTACGTTACCTTTTTTCTGTAGAGCACGTTTAACAACAGAGCTCATAGCTTTTTCGAAACCAGCTAAGATTTCGTCGCCAGCTTCTACTACAGTAACTTCTGTACCGAAGTTAGCATATGCAGTACCTAATTCCATACCGATGTAACCGCCGCCGATTACAACAAGTTTTTTAGGAATTTCAGGTAAGCTTAAAGCACCTGTAGAGTTGATAACACGTTTAGAGTATTTGAATCCTGGAATTTCGATTGGTGTAGAACCAGTTGCAAGAACAGCATTTTTAAACGTATAAGTTTGAGCTGCATCTTCAGTCATAACGCGTAATGTATTAGCATCTACGAAGTAAGCTTCACCGCGAATGATTTCAACTTTGTTACCTTTAAGAAGGCCTTCAACACCGCCAGTTAATTTCTTAACTACGCCGTTTTTCCATTCTTGAACTTTTGTAAAGTCAACTTTTACGTTTTCTGCAGTAATACCCATGTCATCAGAATGCATTGCATTCTCATAACGATGACCTGCATTGATTAACGCTTTTGAAGGAATACATCCAACGTTTAAGCATACGCCACCAAGGTTAGCTTTTTCAATGATTGCTACCTTTTGACCTAATTGTGCTGCACGAATTGCCGCAACGTATCCACCAGGACCTGCACCAACAACGACTGTATCTAATTCAATTGGGAAATCTCCTACTACCATTGTTATTACGCCTCCATTACTAATAATTGTGGGTCATTCAATAGACGTTTAATTTGGTTTAACGCTTTTTGAGCAGTTGCACCGTCAATTAAACGATGGTCAAAGCTTAGAGATAATGCTAATACTGGAGCTGCAACGATCTCACCGTTTTTCACAACTGGTTTTTCAGCGATACGGCCGATACCAAGGATTGCTACTTCTGGGTGGTTGATAACTGGAGTGAACCATTGTCCACCTGCAGAACCAATGTTTGTAATTGTGCAAGAAGCACCTTTCATTTCAGCTGGAGCTAGACGACCTTCACGTGCTTTACCAGCAAGATCATTGATCTCGTTAGAGATTGTGAAGATAGACTTACGATCTGTATCTTTAACAACTGGTACTAATAGACCTTTGTCTGTATCAGCTGCGATACCGATATTGAAGTAATGTTTATGAACTACTTCTTGAGATGCATCGTCTAAAGAAGTGTTTAACATTGGGTATTCACGTAATGCAGATGTTAAAGCTTTAACAACGTACGGAAGGTAAGTTAATTTAATACCTTTGTCAGCTGCTACTGCTTTGAACTTCTTACGGTGAGCAACAAGTTCTGTTACATCTACTTCGTCCATTAATGTTACGTGAGGAGCTGTGTGTTTAGAGTTAACCATTGCTTTCGCAATCGCTTTACGGATACCACTCATTTTCTCACGAGTTTCTGGATATTCACCAGCTGGGATTGGTTGTGCTTTTGGTGCTTCTTCTTTCGCTGCTGCTGGAGTAGCTTCTACTGCTGCTGGAGCCTCAGTTGCTGCTACAGTTTGTCCACCATTTGCAAATGCATCGATGTCAGCTTTTACGATACGGCCATTCTTACCAGTACCAGCTACTTTATGAATGTCTACACCTTTTTCACGAGCGTATTTACGAACAGATGGCATAGCGATTACGCGCTCATTTACTACTTCTGCAGTTGCTGCTGGAGTAGCTTCCGCTGCTGGAGCTTCTACTGCTGCTTCTTCAGCTTTTGGAGCTTCATCATGATCGTCACCTTTAAATTTAAGGTTTTCGTATCCAGGAGCATCAAATTTAATTAATGTATCTCCTACGATTGCAACTGTTCCTTCTTCTACAAGTACTTCAAGTACTTTACCTTTAACAGGAGAAGGGATTTCTACTACTGCTTTATCATTTTGTACTTCAAGAAGTACATCGTCTTCGTTTACTTCATCGCCTGGTTTAATAAACCATTTTACGATTTCACCTTCGTGGATACCTTCACCGATATCTGGTAGTTTAAATTCAAATGCCACGGAATTCAGCCCCCTGATTCATTTCATTATTATGGAATATGTACAAAAGAAACCAGCATGTGCTGATTTCTTTTGCACATGAAAAGCTAAAAATTAGAAGTTCATTACTTTGTTTACAGCTTCAACAATATCTTTGTGGTTTGGTAACCATACGCTCTCTGCTTGAGAGAATGGGAATACTGTATCAGCAGCTGCAACACGTACAACTGGAGCTTCTAAGTTTAAGATTGCACGGTCGTTAATTTCCGCTACAACGTTAGCTGCAATACCAGCTTGTTTTTGAGCTTCTTGAACTACAACTACGCGACCTGTTTTTTCAACAGAAGCGATGATTGTTTCGATATCTAATGGTTGAACTGTACGTAAGTCAACAACCTCTAAAGAGATACCTTCTTTTTCAAGTTCTTCAGCAGCTTTTAATGCAGCGTGAACCATAGCACCGTAAGCGATAACAGATACATCTGTACCTTCACGTTTGATATCAGCTTTACCTAAATCAATTGTGTAATCACCTTCTGGTACCTCTTGACGGAATGAACGGTACAATTTCATATGCTCTAAGTAGATAACTGGATCGTTGTCACGAATCGCAGAGATTAAAAGACCTTTAGCATCGTATGGAGTAGATGGAATAACAACTTTTAGACCAGGTTGTTGAGCCACTAATCCTTCTAAGCTATCAGCATGAAGTTCAGGAGTATGAACACCACCACCGAATGGAGAACGAACTGTTACTGGAGCAGTCCAACGTCCACCAGAACGGTAACGCATACGAGCTAATTGACCAGAAATTGAATCCATTACTTCATAAACGAAACCGAAGAATTGGATTTCTGGAACTGGACGGAATCCTTCAAGTGCAAGACCAACTGCAAGTCCACCAATACCAGACTCTGCAAGTGGAGTATCCATTACACGATCTTCACCAAATTCAGCTTGTAAACCTTCAGTAGCACGGAATACACCGCCGTTTACACCAACGTCTTCACCAAATACAAGTACGTTAGGGTCATTTTTCATTTCAACGCGTAAAGCATCAGTGATTGCTTGAATCATTGTCATTTGAGCCATGGCTTACTTCGACTCCTTTTCTTTGTAGATTTCATATTGTTCAGCTAAGTTGTAAGGCATTTTTTCGTACATGATTTCCATTAAATCAGTTACTTTTTGTTTTGGAGCTTGGTCAGCCTTAGCAATTGCTTGTTTGATATCTTCTTTTGCTTCTTCGATTACTGTCTCTTCAACTTCTTGAGACCATAGGCCTTTAGCTTCTAAGAACTTACGGAAGCGTACGATTGGGTCTTTTTGTTCCCATTCGTTTTCGATATCTTTTGTACGGTAACGAGTTGGGTCATCACCAGCCATTGTATGTGGACCGTAACGGAATGTTAAAGTCTCGATTAAAGTAGGGCCTTCGCCATTTACTGCGCGCTCACGAGCGAAAGCAGTTGCTGCGTATACAGCTAATGGATCCATACCGTCTACTTGAATTCCGTAAATACCTGCTGCTACTGCTTTTTGTGCTACAGTTTTAGCTGCTGATTGCTTTTCTACTGGAGTAGAGATTGCATAACGGTTGTTTTGAACAACGAAGATTGCTGGAGCTTTGAATGCACCTGCAAAGTTCATACCTTCGTAGAAGTCACCTTGTGAAGCACCACCGTCACCAGTGTAAGTAATTGCAACAGATTTTTTACCACGTAGTTTCATACCTAACGCAACACCAGCAGTTTGGATGATTTGCGCACCGATAATGATTTGTGGAGCTAATGCATTTACATTCTCAGGCATTTGGTTACCCATGAAGTGTCCACGAGAGAATAAGAATGCTTGGTATAATGGTAATCCGTGCCATACTAATTGTGGTACATCACGGTATCCTGGTAAGATGAAGTCTTCTGCTTCAAGTGCGAAATGACTTGCTAATTGAGAAGCTTCTTGTCCAGCTGTAGGTGCGTAGAAACCTAAACGTCCTTGACGGTTTAAAGAAATAGAACGTTGATCTAATACGCGAGTATACACCATACGACGCATTAATTCTTTTAATTGATCATCAGATAATTCAGGCATAGCTGCTTCATTCACAACTTCACCGTTTTCATTTAAAATTTGTAATGTTTCAAATTGAGCTGCGATAGCTTTCATTTGCTCATCAACATTAAATAGGGTCTTTTTTGTTTTAGTACCCATTCCGTTCACCTCTTCCTCTCTTGAACCATATTCTGAAACGCTTTCACTGGCTATTTTCCAGTTTAAAAAGCGCAACGATGTAAACCAACATGTTTGTATGTCGGTTGAGAATAATTTTGTGTACCTAACAATCTGTACTAATGTTTTTTCAGAAACATATTAATACAATCTTGATCACGTTTTTTAGTTTACAACTATTCTAATTACGATGTCAATTACTTTGAATACGTTTTTTTATAAATAATATGCAGGTTTCTACTACACAAACGTGTTTTTATTTTTTACATCTGTATTAGTAAGCATTGACCTACTGTTATATTATTCCCTTTTTCACTTATTTTTTCTCTTAGAATAATATGTAAACGATTTAATTCTCTTTAGTTTTTCTCTCTTCGTAACAAAAATATACAAACTACTCTTCCTTTTTTAGGTAAATACCTATACATTTCTACCCTCTCTTCCATACATTATAGTAACCGCAGTATTAGCGGGAAATGATAAAGGAGGTCATCTCATGTACGGATACTCATATTGCTATCCAACTTGTTCATATCCTTCCTACGGTTATGGCGGTTCTTGTGGCGGGTCTGGACGCGGCTTCGCCTTAATCGTTGTGTTGTTTATTCTTTTAATTATCGTTGGTGCTGCTTGCATTCGCTAATTGTAAAACGAAACAACTATGGAAAGAAAAAGACGGCTTTGCCGTCTTTTTCTGTTTACCACATACATAACTACTCTATAATAGAACGATTTCCAAAATGCCTTCCCTTTCTTGCCGATGACTTTTTCCATCTCCTTTGGTAGACTAAAGAGGAAAGGAGAGATTACATATGCTTACAATGAAAGATGTTATTCGCGAAGGAGATCCTATTTTGCGCAACGTTGCAGAAGAGGTGTCCTTACCAGCAAGCGAAGAAGATACAACTACCTTAAAAGAAATGATTGAATTCGTAATAAATAGCCAAGATCCTGAAATGGCTGAAAAATATAGTTTACGCCCTGGAATCGGATTAGCGGCTCCGCAAATCGGTGTTTCAAAAAAAATGATTGCAGTTCATGTAACCGATGCGGATGGTACATTATATAGCCATGCATTATTCAATCCAAAAATCATTAGCCATTCTGTTGAACGTACATATTTACAGGGTGGTGAAGGCTGTCTATCTGTAGACCGCGAAGTACCTGGTTATGTTCCTCGTTATACAAGAATTACAGTAAAAGCAACTTCTATTAACGGAGAAGAAGTAAAATTACGTTTAAAAGGTTTACCAGCAATCGTATTTCAGCACGAGATTGACCATTTAAATGGCGTTATGTTCTATGACCATATCAATAAAGAAAATCCTTTTGCCGCTCCTGATGATTCCAAACCTCTAGAGCGATAATAATAAAAAGGCGGAAGTTAATCTTCCGCCTTTTTATTATGAAATGGGTTCCATATTCACTTATAGCAATCCAGCCCACTTTAGTCCATGATATATACCGTCTTCATTAACATCCTTTGTCACATGATTTGCAAGTTTTTTCAAGTCTTCATGGCCATTTCCCATCACAATACCTGTGCCAACGGCTTCGATCATTTCTAAATCATTTAAGCCATCTCCAAATGCATACACTTGATCACGATTAAAACCTAACTTTTCAATGTATTTCTCAATTCCTTTTGCCTTAGAACCACCATTCGGAATGATATCCATTGAATATGCATGCCAACGAATAAAATGAAAATCTGGATAATGATTAATAAACTTTTCCTCTTCATTTACTTCACAAAAAAGTAGTGTTTGATAAATATTACGTTCCTCATAAAAATTAGGCTCATATGCTGGATGCTCAAAGTTTAAGCTTCCAAAGCCTTCTTTCACATAATCATGATATTCCACTGATGCTCTCATATCTTGATGGTCAAGATATACAAGTGGATATCCTTCTTGTTTTGCAAACTGAGTAAACTTATGTAAAGCATCTGGATGTAACGGATTATTAAATATTACCTCATCTTCAAAGACAACATATTGTCCATTAAAACTAACATAATTATGTATATCAAGTTCCTTACGAATATCTTCGAACATAAATGGCGCGCGCCCTGTCGCAATTGCTACATGTACACCTTTTTCTTGTAACTGTTTTACTGCATCTCGTGTAGATTGCGGAATTTTTTTATCATGATCTAATAATGTTCCATCAATATCAAAAAAGACAATTTTATCATTCATTTGTCAAAATCCTTTCTGGCACTCTATATTCCTATTTTGAATATCACTTTTCAAATTCTAAAAAAAAGTATAACATATTAAACATCTGTGAAGAAAGCGTTCCCTTTCTGACCTTATTTGTAAACTTTGCATATATATATATTAGTAAAACATGTGGATACTTGTTCGTATGAATTTTCTTTTCCATTCTTCCTCATACTATACCTATAACTAACGGCTACTAATCGTTACTATAGAATAACTTTCACTGTATGGGAAAGGACAAGATTCACCATTCACTTTTGTCCTATCTCTTATATCAGAGATAGAGTTTTCACTAGTAATAGGCATGTTTAAAATAAGGAAAGGAAGGAGTAATCATGCTGAAGAAGCTGAAGAAAAAGCTCAAGCGTTATTTAAATGGTCTAGTCCGTAAAAAGACAGTCGCTTAAATTGTGCCCATTTCGGGCTTTTTCTTCATTCTCATTCGAAAAAACATGAAAATCGTGACTGTTTGCTTTATAATAAGTAACAGATAATGCAAAACATAGACAAGGAGAGGTTTTCCAAATGATTTTTAAAGTATTTTATCAAGAAAAATTAACTGAGGTTCCAGTACGTGAAAATACAAAAGTTTTATATTTAGAGGCTACGTCTGAAAAGGATGTTCGTACAAAATTAAATAAGTTCGCATATAATATCGAGTTTGTTCAGTCTGTTACTGGCGCTCATCTTGAATATGAAAAAGAAAACGCTGATTTAACATTAGCGGAAATCGTATAGCGATATGAAATTTCTAAAAAACGACCAAGTTGCTGTATTTGCTCTCGGTGGGCTTGGTGAAATCGGTAAAAATACATACGCTGTTCAATTTCAAGATGAAATTATTATAATTGATGCTGGAATTAAATTTCCAGAGGACGAACTTCTCGGAATCGATTATGTAATACCAGACTACACTTATTTTGTGCGAAACGAAGATAAAATTAAAGGGTTATTCATTACACATGGTCACGAAGATCATATCGGCGGAATCCCTTACCTATTACGTCAAGTGAACATTCCAATTTACGGCGGAAAATTAGCAATTGCACTCATCAAAAACAAACTAGAAGAACACGGCTTACTTCGTAAAGCAAAACTTTACGAGATTCAAGAAGATGACGTTATTAAATTCAAAAAAACGTCTGTATCCTTCTTCCGTACAACTCACAGTATTCCAGATTCGTACGGCGTTGTTGTGAAAACACCTCAAGGTCAAGTCGTTCATACAGGTGACTTCAAATTTGACTTCACACCAGTTGGTGAACCAGCTGATTTAACAAAAATGGCTGAAATCGGTAAAGATGGCGTACTATGTCTATTATCTGATAGTACGAACAGTGAAGTTCCAAACTTTACTATGTCTGAGCGTCGCGTTGGTGATAGCATTCAAGACATTTTCCGTAAAGTAGAAGGACGGATTATATTCGCAACCTTTGCATCAAATATTCACCGCTTACAACAAGTTGTTGAAGCTGCTGTTGAAAACAACCGTAAAGTAGCTGTGTTTGGTCGAAGTATGGAAGCAGCGATTGAAATTGGACAAAACCTTGGTTATATTCGTTGCCCGAAAGATACATTCATAGATGCATCTCAACTAAACCGCTTACCAGCTAATAAAGTTGTTATTTTATGTACAGGTAGTCAAGGTGAACCGATGGCAGCACTTTCACGTATTGCAAACGGTACACACCGCCAAATTCAAATTATTCCTGGAGATACAGTTGTTTTCTCTTCTTCACCAATTCCAGGAAATACAATTAGCGTAAGTCGTACAATTAACATGTTGTACCGCGCTGGCGCTGATGTAATTCATGGGAAACTTTCAAATATCCATACAAGTGGACACGGTGGACAAGAAGAACAAAAGTTAATGTTACGTCTAATTAAACCGAAGTACTTCATGCCAATTCATGGTGAATATCGTATGCAGCGTATGCACATGAACATAGCAAATGATTGTGGCATCCCTGAAGAAAATTGCTTCATTATGGATAATGGCGATGTTCTTGCTTTACGTTCGGATGAAGCTAGCGTAGCTGGAAAAATCCCATCTGGTTCGGTCTACATTGATGGAAACGGTATTGGAGATATTGGCAATATCGTATTACGCGATCGTCGTATCCTTTCTGAAGAAGGACTTGTAATTGTAGTTGTAAGCATTGATATGAAAGAATTTAAAGTTGCAGCAGGACCTGATATCATCTCACGCGGTTTCGTTTACATGCGTGAAAGTAGCGATTTAATCAATGATGCACAAACATTAATTACAACTCATTTAGAAAAAGTAATGGAGCGTAAAACAACACAATGGTCTGAAATTAAAAATGAAATTACAGACACATTAGCTCCATTCCTATATGAGAAAACGAAACGCCGTCCAATGATTTTACCAATCATTATGGAAATATAAGAAAAGGACAATGCCATGAAGGCATTGTCCTTTTCTTTTCTCTTATCTTAAAAAGTGTTTAAATCGATCCACTTCATCGTCATGACCAATGACAATTAATATATCTCCTGCTTGAATATTCTCCGTAGCTCGAGGGGATACGATAACTTCTTTGCCTCGTTTAATTGCTACAATATTCAATCCAAACTTCGCACGAATATCTAATTCAATTAAAGAGTGCCCATCAATTTTTTTATTCGCAATAATCTCTACAATACTATGCTCATCTGAAAGCTCAAGGTAGTCTAGCACATTGCTTGATGCAATATTATTAGCAATCCTTTTCCCCATATCACGTTCTGGATGCACAATATGATCTGCACCTATTTTACTTAACACTTTTTCATGATAATCATTTTGAGCTTTTACAGTAATATTTTTTACACCCAACTCTTTCAAAATCAAAGTCGTTAAAATACTTGAATTTAAATTATCTCCAATAGCAACGACTACGTGATCAAAATTTCGAATACCAAGGCTTTTTAATACCATCTCATCTGTTGAATCTGCAATTACAGCATGCGAAGCTATATTTGCAAATTCATTAATTTTATCCTCATCTGAATCGATTGCCATTACTTCCATTCCTAATTGAGCTAGTTCTCGGCAAATACTTCCACCAAAGCGACCAAGTCCAATGACAGCAAATTCTTTTTCTTTCTCACCCACGGGAATTCCTCCAATAACTTCAAGTACTATTTATTTTCAGTGTAACACACTTTATATGCGTCACAAAAACTGTAATTAGCTCTTATTTTTGTTTTTGTATATAAAAATATTGTTGCAAGTAAAAAGCGATACCAACAAGTAGCATAGCAAATACAAATATATTTCCAAAAGAACTAAATGTTTCAAAAACGAATAATAATGTTTCTTGACCAAAAAAGGCAAATAGAAGCTGTGTGAATGCAAATAACAACGCCCATATGTAATGATGTTGATGGAATAAATAATGCGTTGCACCTAAAAAAGCAATAAACGAAAAGATAAAGATCCACCAATTTTCTAAAAATAGTTGCCAATTAGAAAATTGATATCCATTTACTAATATCGCAATAAGCGCGATAACTACCATCGTCGGCACACTCCAAAATAATGCCCGTCCTCTAAAGAAACGAGTGCCTTTAACATCTCCTTTTTCATGTGCAATATATGTTAGTACTACTGTGCTTATATACAAAACAGAAAGAATTGTTAAAACGATAATAAGCCAAAAATGTAATTGATAATATTCATGCTCTATATTTGTCACGATTGCAGCTAACATGCACGGAATTAACATTCCCGTCCAACCATCTACTTTTCTTTCATTCCAAAAGACCGTATTACCAATCCTTATTCCTAACAACATAAAAATAATGATACCCAATACAAATAACGTAGTTTTATTCCCTACTAAACTCGTTGAAAAAGCAATTAATCCAATAAATAAAAAGAGCACAAACCCATTCATAATTTCTAGTACAGGTGATAAATATCTCTTCACCCATTTGTATGTTTCGTCATATTCATTATTATCTACTAGACGATAGGCATAAAAACTTATCCCAAAATAAACCGCCGCAATAATAACGTACGCATATAAGACGAAACATAAAATCGCACTGCTAATTTGCACGTAATTCCCCACCCTTTTTTCTATGTTTCACATTGATTTTACACACTTTTCATACTAAAAGTAAACATATATAAGTTAGTCAAATAATTAATAATGAGCAGTGGCTAACCCCCCTGCTCATTATTAAAACAGTACAATTAACTTTAATTCTTCCATTTGTATGTCAATGTCTAAAATCAATCTATACGAGCGTTACTTACACCTCAGAACAAAAAGTTTTTTGGAACCTTCAAGAAAGTGGAAGTTTTATTTTCTATTCCCTTTCCACTTTACATATTGGCTTAAAAATGTAATTGCCTTTTCAATCACTTCTTCGTCTGGTTTTAATTTTGCATGATGTAAACCATATTCTGAATTTACTCCAAGCCAAAACATAAATCCAGGGATTTCTCGAAGCATATAACCAAAATCTTCACCCGTCATTGCCTCAGTACATGTAATAACATTCATATCAGTTTGTTTATGTACAAATTCCATAAACTCTCTCGTTAACTCTTCATGGTTATATACTTGATGATACATTGCTCCGTAATCTATAATCGCCTCACACTGGAAAGAAGCTTCGATACCTGCAACAATTGACTCAATTCTGCTTTTCACACGCTTCATTGATTCCACTGATAATGTTCGAATCGTTCCTTCTAAACGAGATTTTTCTGCAATAATATTTTGAACCGTACCACCAGTAATTTTCCCGATTGTAATTACTGCACTATCAAGAGGATTTACATTGCGACTAATAACGGATTGAAGCTGTGTAACAAGATGACTCGCTGCAACAATCATGTCATTTGCAGTATGTGGATAGGCAGCATGGCCACCTTTCCCTTTTAAATCAATATATAATTCTGAAGTATTGGCAAATAACAGTCCTTCTTTCGTTGCAATTGTCCCCACAGCGTATTCTGGTGCAATATGAAGACCAAGAATTATATTTGGTTTCCATTCTTTTAACTCTTCACTTTCTAACATAGGAAGAGCACCGCCTGGTCCTTCTTCTGCTGGCTGGAATAGAAATACAAGGTCATCATCTATTCTTTCGCTCACAGCTTTCGTTAGAAGGCCTAAACCGATTGTTGTATGTACATCATGGCCACATGCATGCATCATTCCTTCATGAATAGAAGCAAACTCGTATCCAGTTTCCTCTGTAATTGGTAAACCGTCTATATCTGCACGATAACCTATTATTTTTTCGGGATTTTTTCCATTTACTTTAACGATTACACCCGTTTTCCATGTCTTCACTTCCACAAATTCATGAGAAAGTGTTCCTATATAATCTAAAATATACTGTTGTGTTTTCCATTCCTTAAATCCGATTTCTGGAATTCTATGTAGATCTCTACGAATTTGGACAAATTTGCTTACTGTCATTTTTGCACCTCTATCTATAAAAAGCGTAAGAGCCCATTTACGCTCTTACGCTTTTTTTACTTTTTATTTCTCTGGGTTTAATTGACGAAGCTCTTGTTTAATTTCTGTTTTTGCTTTTGTCTTCTCATCAATTTCTTTAATTACACGTGCTGGAGTACCTGCAACAACTGTGTATGGAGGCACATCTTCTGTTACAACAGCTCCCGCTGCTACAACTGCACCTTTACCTACTGTAACACCCTCTAAAACAACTACATTTGCACCGATTACTACATCATCTTCAACGATAACTGGTTTTGCAGAAGGTGGCTCAATAACACCTGCAAGTACAGCACCTGCACCTACGTGACAGTTTTTACCGACTGTTGCACGTCCACCAAGTACTGCGTTCATGTCGATCATAGAACCTTCACCAATTACAGCACCAATGTTAATTGTTGCATTCATCATAATTACAGCGTTGTCACCAATTTCAACATGGTCACGAATAATAGCACCTGGCTCGATGCGAGCTTTAATACCTTTTAAATCAAGCATTGGGATTGCAGAATTACGACGATCGTTTTCTACAACGTAGTCAACGATGTGCTTATTATTCTCATCAAGAATTGTCTTAATTTCAGACCATTCTCCGAATAATACACCTGATTTTTTATTCACAAATGCTTGTACTGTTTCAGGGAATGTTACTTCTTTTAAATCCCCTTTTATGTATACCTTTACAGGAGTTTTCTTTTCACTTTTTTGAATAAACGAAATAATTTCGTTAGCGTCCATCATTTTCATTCTTGTTGCCTCCTAAATCCATTTATAATGTTACTCTACCAAACGAAAGAGCGAGTAGCAAGATAATAATCTTATTTTCCCCTTTGAATTTCTTCTATAATTTCTAAAAATGCTTGTACTTGCTTCAACTGCCTTGCCGAGTCACTTGTTAACAACCATGTTTCTCTCGTCAGTTGAACAGGTGTTTTATACATATTTTCCTGTACTTCCTTTAAAACAGTAGAAGGTAAAAGGGCATAACCTATACCATTTAAAACAAGTTGTTTACATGTTTCAATTTGGTCAACTACAATCGTTCGCTTAGGCGGATTAGAAAATAAACCATACCACCAATTTTGTATTTGTCCATAATAAGTCGAGTCACTTTTAAATTGAATGAACGGCCTATTTGTTTCTTTTAACATCGAAATATCTTTTATTTCTTTATCAACTAAATACAGTTCATCTTCAAATAATTGTTGCTTCTGACCTTTATATTCTTGTGTTCCCCTCAGTATAGCAACATGCACGTCTCCTTCATAAAACTGCTTTTGCACTTCACTACTCCATCCAGTAAACAGCGATATCTTTACAGAAGGATATTTATGCACAAACTTTTTCAAAACAGGAGGGAGCCAATATTGACCAATAACTGATGCAACAGCTATTTTTAACGTTCCATGAGTTTCCGTTCTGAAAACAGCCAGCTCACTTTTTATATCTTCTTCCCTTTGCAACATTTCTTTGGCATAATTTGCAACTTTTTCCCCTTCAGGTGTAATTGTCAATCCTTTTTGTGAGCGAATAAAAAATTTCATTCCCCATTGTTTCTCCATAGATTGTAATCGTTGACTCAGCGCAGGTTGGGAAACAAATAAACGTTCCGCCGCTTTTCTCATATTTGATTCCTGAGCTAACACAACCATCATTTGAAAATCATCAATTTGCAACTTTCTCCCTCTTTCCTTAGCTTCCATACACCTTATTTCAATAAGCTTTTCATCCTTAATTTACCCGAATGCTTTCATTCAGAAAATACAATTGTCCAGCACAAACTTTCCTTATGTTTTATGTCTTTTTAAATATAATACATACACAAGTGATATGCACGAAAAAAAAGTGACTTCTTCGTTTCTATGAAGTCACTTTTTTCACTTTATCGATTATGTTGCCTTACTTTCTTATTCAACAATTTTAAAATAGCCCGACGTGTTAAAATCCCCTCAAAATAGCCTTCTTCATTAACAGCGCAAATAAAAGGATGATCAATTGTCATTTCTAAAGCTTTTGCAAATGAATCGTCTAATTTAAGAACAGGTATATCTTCTTTCATCACCTGCTCTACTTTCATATCATCGAGCCTTTCAAACTCAATACGTTCTAATCCTAACATACCATCTAATATCATGGCAGTACTAATCAAACCATGTAGTTTATACATTGGATCTAAGACAGGTATCGCTGAATATCCAGATTTTACAAGAACGAGTAAAGCATGTTCTAAACTATTTCCAATTTGGACATGAGCTACTTTTTCCGATGAAATCATTAAATCCTTCACAAGAATTTGTTGAAATTCGTCTTTCGGAATACTAATCATATTACATCCCCCATTTTCCCTTTTTCCTGCTTATGTTCACAACTCTATTCACATTTTATGACAGCGTTTTCATATTATTATTTTGTCCTAAATTTATTTCAATAAAAATACAATCACACAGCTATTTTAGCATACCGCACAAAAAAAAGACTACCATTCCGGTAGCGCTTAATACCCTTTATTTTTTAATCTGTAAAATAACCTTGTGATTTTTTTATATTGCATCACATCTGTCTGTTTCAAACCATTCTCAATATCTGTAAGTTCCACAGCTAAAATTTCACTTGCGTAATTTTGCTGAAATAAAATATCTAGTAGTAAACTTTCTTCTTCCTTCGTTAAAACAACTTCCCTTTGCATATACCCCTCTCCTTACACTCGCATCGTTACTCTTATTATATAAAAAATTCAACCTATTTAATAGATGTAATATTCAGTTTTCATTTAAAGATATGTAACAATCGTACACATACAAAAAAATCATTTCGTATATCGATTTGCATAGCTAAACGCCGCATAAGCATCCGGCTTAATTTTTGCAGTTAATCCCATCGCTCGAATTTTTTCTGTCATATCTAAAATAAATTCTTTTGTTAAGCCATCATTCCCAATGTCTAAATGAATTTCCATTATGAATCCAGCCCCATCTTGAGCATAAGGATGCAATAACTCCCATATTGTTTGTATATGAGTAGGCGTAAATAGACATGCGATTTCTTGACTAAACTGCGTTTCTAAATATATTTTCTCACGTAAGGTCGCTGGCTTATCTTTTACTGATTTATGGTGTAAACAACCCCAGGCACCTTTTCCAACACGATGAATATGGATTGCTGTAATAAACCTCGTATCCTTTTGATGCGCTTGCGAGTCTGTCCCAATGGATAATCGATACAAATTTCGCGGATCCTTTTCAATGAAACTACAAATACGGTTAAAGACCATATCAAAATTTAAATGTCTCTCTGAAACATTGTAAAATTTATGTGCACCGTCCACAGAGTCACGTCCTTTCAATTAGACAGACTTTTCGTATTCTCATTGTATGGGACAAAAACTAAAATTATAACTTCCTATCCTTTATTCGTTTCAATATTTCGAATTACAAAGTGACAAACTTGGCACGTATAAATTACATTTTGATTAGATTGAGCCGTTAATACATGAATAATCTCAGCAGAACTTTGACAATTAGGACAAATCACAACTGGTAAACGTTCCATACGATAACCTCCTAGTTATATTTCTCCCGCTATTTGCAAAACCCAGCGATAGTGAGAAGTTTAGCTTCACATATTCATCCGGTTGACGGGACTAATTATCCACATGGATAAGCAAACTTGCACGGATTAAATTTTCATTTTAATACCATTGTAGGAAAAATAAAAAACTTCTATACATTACGCTGGAAAGTAATAGAACTAAAAAAGGTACTGCCATGTGGCAGTACCTTTTTTATATGTATCAAGAAATGATATCGTAAATCTCAATTGCAACCATGTCGATATTATCGAATTGATATACTTGAGGTTTTTCACCTTGTTGATACACTTCTAACTCATACATTTCACTTTTATCGAAAAATTTCACGCTACATTTGCGCTCACCGTTCACTTCAAAATAGCGTTGTGCTACTTCACCGCTTTCAGCTTGTTCTTGTAGACTAACAAGTCGAGTTAAAATTCCTTGGAGTAGAGACATGAAATCTCTCCTTTCTCTGATCTTCCTACCAATAGGTTTTACAGCTATACTCATTCTATCCGTCATAACAGAAAAAATGTTCCACACTCTAGGATAAAGGTTATTGGCCAGAAACTCAACTAAAAATTTGTCGAAATGCGAAGGAAAAAACAGAAAGAACATATTTCTCCTTCATTATTGCGGTTTTTATACTAGAAGAATATAATAAAAAACAGAAAAAAGGAGGAATTACAATGAAAAAAATTGAGGTTTATACACAACCCGATTGTCCGCCATGTGTTATTGTAAAAGAATTTTTGAAGCATAATAACGTTGCATATGAAGAATTTGACGTAAAAAAAGACGCTGCTGCTCGCAATCGTCTTTTAAACGACTATGATTCCTATTCAACTCCAACAGTCGTAATTGATGGCGAAGTAGTTGCAGGTTTTCAAATTGAAAAGTTACAACAACTACTCAATATAGAATAGGAATAGGTAAATACCTATTCCTATTCTTATCCCGCTGTTTGTAGGTAGTAAAACTCCCACTAATTAAAAGTTTCACTTTATAATTGTTGCAACCTTTTTATTTCAGTTAAAAGTTCCTGACTTTCATGATATCCTGCTAACTTCCATTTATCTTGATCCCTTTTCAATGTTACAATTTGATATTGTCCACTTTTTGTCCGCTCGTATACATATAAATTTTTATGTTCTTCATCATACGACATTTTCGTTTCTGAATTAAAAGAAAACGGTGCTTCTTTTGCCGGAAGTAAATATTCACCACTTTGTTTATCACTTCTGCTATTTTCATCTGTAAATACTTGAAGGAAATTATCTGTAAAATACGGTGATAACGTCTCTATCATCTTATTCATCGGCAAATGCTTCCCACGAATTGAAAACTGGGTTTCATAGCCTTTTTGTATCGTTGTAAATACTTCTTTCCGATCGACTTCCACTTCCTCTTTTCCTAAAACAGTCGTAACACTATAACCAACTAGAAAGGCAACACATACAAATAGAACAAGCCATATTCCATATTTCCTCATTTTTTCACCTTCCTTTTAAAAGAACTTGTCTTTGTAGTATTCATTGTAACAATGATTATGCAAAGAAAGGACAGATTTCGTTCGTAAAATCTTTACAACGATAGACAGCATTTTCATCACCATTTTCACTATTACCAATTTATGATAAAAACAAACAAAAAATGCACGAATCTCTTCGTGCATTAAAATAAAACATCTTCTTCATATAAATATTCATAAGATAAATCTATAAATAAAAAGTTGTCATCATCAATCGGGAAAGAAAATGTTCGTACCATTTCTCCCGTTTCAATATCTGCATATAAATCTGAAAGCCTCGCCTTATTCTCAAAACGCATTTTCATTATATTCTCGAGAAAATACGGGCGCCAGCTCCAGTTCTTCATATAATAATCCGGCATCACAATCCATTCTCCATCTTTTTTCATAACATTTCCTGATTGTTGGAAACCATCTTCATTACAAATAAATATACGAAAACTACACTGTGATACACTTTGACTAAATTGTAATAACCAATCATTTATATCTTCATTCTTTTTTTGTTTTGATAAAACATCGCCAATGCGATCGCGTAACATCTCTGTTAAATTATAAATTTTTTGTAACTTCTTCTTTTCATGCTGAATAAACTGATGACATTCATTACCTAGTCGCTCTTTCAAAACATTCGTTTCAATAAAATCAGGTAAACATTCTTTTAAATAATTACCTTGATAATATCTTCCGCCGTTCTTCCAAGCATATTGCAGTTGATAAAAAGCATCTATTTCTTCATATAATAAAGTTGCACCAATTCTTCTAGCAAGTAATGATAAAGAATATAAAATATCTTGATAAGATTGTAAAAGTGCTGTTTGCCTTAAGTTCGTTAAATCTACTTTTAAAATATCAGGTGCTAACACGCTAATACGCTCTAAATTACTTGTACCCGTTCCGACTTTATTAATCGAAATTTGAATACCATATGTACGATAATACATAAGCAAATGATTAAATTGCTCTATATCTTCTTTACATTCATGCTCTGTAATCTCTAAAACAATTTGTTTTAAATTTAAACCTTGTTCTTCATACCTCAATAAAAGTTGAAGCAAGCTTTCATCATCATCATTCATTAATACATTAGCATTCCGATGTATAAATAATAATAATTTTTGATCGCTTTCTAAATAACGATTTAAAGCTTTTTCTACTATAATATTATCCGCTTCCAGTTGAAATTCACTTGGAATCGAATCATCGTGAAAGAAAGAAGCTAAACTTTGTATGCCCTCTTCTGTTTGAATACGTCCTACTACTTCATATCCAATTACAGTATGCTCATCAGCACTAAAAATAGCTTGATAATAAGGAAGGACTTTATCCAAGTTACTCATTACATCTAATGCATCTATCAACGTGCTTCCCTCCCTTTACTTTTCAAAAATTATAACATGATATTTACGGAAAAATAATAAAAAATCCCTTCAGTTTTCCTGAAGGGATTAGAGGGGTAAAATGCTAAGGGGAATTAGCAATTCTACTATGAAGAAAAAAGAGGTCTTAAATATAACGTATATATGACCTCTTGTAAACACTTTTCTTTCATATGTCACAATTCCGTCACATTTAACCGTAAAAAAATGAATCAAACATTCATTTTTTTATCCCTTTTAAAATGGATATTGATGTAAATGTTGTCCTCCATCCATTGTCATGCAAGTTCCATTTATGTACGCAGCTTCATCTGAGCATAAATAATAAGCTAGACCAGCGATTTCTTCTGGCGTACCCAGCCTTCCAAGCGGAACACTTTGTATCGTACGCTTAGCCATTTCTTCTGAAATCCATAATTTATCAGCACCGCCCGTACGTTCAATTGGTCCTGGAGCGATAGCGTTAACTCGTATTCCATATTTACGTCCCCACTCAACAGCGAGCGTCTTCGTCATCGCTAATACTCCTGCCTTCGCTGCAGCCGAATGAATAACTCCTGGACCTGCATCCCATGCATATGTTGCTACCATATTAATGATATTCCCTTTTATACCTTTTTCAATCCAATATTTTCCGACAGCATGGCTACAGTAAAATGTACCGTTTAATACAATATTAATGACCGAATTCCAGCCATTCACGGATAAATCTTCTGCTGGACAAATAAAGTTTCCAGCTGCATTATTTATTAAAACATCAATTCGACCAAACTTCTCATCAATCTGTTCAATCATTTTCTGAATGTCATCCGTATTTCTTACATCCATTTGTACAGGTAATACTTGCCCTGGAAATTGTTCAATTTCCAACTTTGTTTCCTCTAGTTTTTCTTTTGTACGTCCTGTAATAACAACTCGTGCCCCTTCTTTTGCAAAGCGAGTCGCCATTCCTTTTCCCATTCCACTCGATCCACCTGTTATAATAACTACCTTTTCTTTCACATACATCCCCTCCAAAAAAATGAATACACATTCATTTTATCACTTTATTTAATAGAAATCTTTATATTTTTAAACTTTTCTGATATTTTAATGTAAAGAACTTTCTTTTTATTCATTTTTTTCGTAATCTATACTAATTTTTTATTATGTAAAGTATATTTTTAAATAAACTGAAAGGAGATTTGAGTAGCCTGTAAATGGAATAAAAACATTGAGGTATACTCATATTTTTATGACGCACATTACAAGAAGAAATTTTTTAAAATTTGGTATGCGTACTTGTCTCTATTCATTTATAACCAGTGGCATCGGATACTACTATGCTAAATATATAGAACCCCATTTCATTTCTTTTACACAGCACACATTAAAATCACAACTCATCCCAAAAAGTTTTCATGGTATGAAAATTCTTCAATTCAGCGATTTACATCTCGGATACTATTTCTCGCTTCAACATTTATCTCAAGTTGTTTCTAAAATTAATGCTGTAAATCCAGATATTGTCCTTTTTACCGGAGATCTCATTGATAATTATCAAACGTATACTGACACTCCTTTTGTCGCGTCCATTTTAAAAAATATACAAGCCCCCTTCGGTAAATTCGCTATTTATGGTAACCATGATCACGGTGGATATGGAACTGAATACTATGAGCACATCATGCGTGAATCAGGATTTGAACTATTGCTAAATAGTAAAAAAAGAATTCGTCTAATGGATAATAGTGAAATTTCTATTTTCGGTCTCGATGATATACTACTAGGCAAACCAAAAATAGAGAAAACATTACAACATGCACGGCAAAATACTTATAACATCGTTCTTGTTCACGAGCCAGATATCGCGCCGCAAATTTCCAAATATCCAATCAACTTGCAACTTTCTGGTCATAGCCATGGCGGACAAGTACAAATTCCTTTTTTAGGGGCTATTATTACACCATCACTCGCCAAAGACTATATTGAAGGCTTCTATACGATGCAGGATTTAACTCTCTATGTCAATCGAGGCCTCGGAAGAACACGTGTCCCATTTCGTTTCATGTCAAAACCTGAAATCACAATTTTCACACTCCAACATTCGTAATAATTCGCCTATTTTCTTACATATCCTTTCTTGTACGCGCTCATCCATGTTTCGTTTACCATATGATAAAAGTGAGTCCAATAAAGGAGGTATGTTCATGTATCCATATTATCAACCAATTCCAGTCCGTTCAGCACCTATTGGTCCAGTAGGCGACTCACGCTTCTTCCCGTTTTTTGGCGTTCCCTTTCTAGCTGGAATTGCTGGTGGATTGCTCGGCGGAGCATTAGCTTTCGGCCCTCGACCATTTTATCCACCTTATCCACCACCTTTCCCGCCGCCAGCACCTTATCCTTGTTACGGTGGACCATGTCAGCAACCCTACTATTACTAGGTTAAAGTAACGATTCTTTCAAATATTATTCTCTCAACGAGCCATCTCATTACACGCTTATAATAAAACTATTGTTTCTACTCATCCTTCCATTTTTGGAGCATATGAGTAGAAAAAAGTAAAAACCTCTTATGGACATAAGAGGTTTTTACTTTTTTTCATTATTCAGCGTCTGTATTTTGATACGCCATCTTAAACAACTTCACTTGGCTATCAATTTCTTCTGTACTACCATTAATAACATAATAGTAATCACCATCTTTATTTTGTTCACGTGTTTTCACATTATCAGCTAATGTAAGCTGTAAAATCGCCTTAATTCGTGCCTTCATTTCAATATCTAATATCGGGAAAGATATTTCCACTCGCTTCTCCATATTTCGCGTCATCAAATCAGCTGAAGATAAATATATTTTCTCCTCCCCATTATGATGGAAATAATAAATACGGCTATGTTCTAAATATCTTCCAACAACACTAACTACACGAATATTTTCACTTACATTTGGAATACCAGGTCGTAGGCAACATGTTCCTCGAACAATGAGCTCTACCTTTACTCCAGCTTGTGATGCTTCGTACATTTTTTTTATTAATGGTTTATCTGTTAATGAATTCATCTTAGCGATAATATATCCATTTCCATATTGCCTATGATAACGGATTTCTTCATCTATTAAATCCATAAATTGCTCTCTTATATCAAATGGAGCAACCGATAAATGATGAAAATGTGGCTTTGTTGTATAACCACTTAAATAATTAAAGAAATTGGTTGCATCGACCCCAAAATCTTTTCTTGATGTAATATATCCAAAATCAGTATATAACTTCGCTGTTGCATCATTATAGTTCCCAGTTCCGAGATGTACGAACCTTTCGATTTTTCCGTTTTTTCTCCTTACAACTAGCGTAATTTTACTATGTGTTTTCAAGTGACTGACACCGTAAATAACATGACAGCCTGCCTGTTCCAATTCTTTAGCCCAGTGAACATTGTTTTCTTCATCAAACCTTGCCTTTAATTCAACTAATACCGTCACTTGTTTTCCCTTTTCAGCCGCTATCTTTAACGCCTGAATAATCGGTGAATCACCACTTACACGATATAACGTTTGTTTAATCGCAAGTACATTCGGATCGTCTGCCGCATCACGGACAAAATCAACTACCGGCTGAAATGATTCAAAAGGATGATGTAATAAAATATCATGCTCAATTGCTTTTTCAAATACATCTTCTTCATCACCTAAATCTTGAGGCGGTTGCGGAATAAGAGCTGGATATACAAGATGTTCATATAAAGGAGCTAGTTTTTTATATAAAGAAAACAAACATGTTAAATCTAATGGGCCATCCATTATATATACATCTTCATCTTTTACTTCCAGAACCTCATATAATAACGCTAATACTCTTTCATCAATGTGTTCTTTCCCAACTTCTAAACGTACAGCAGCCCCCCACTTACGCTTTTTTAATTCTTTTTCAATTACCTTTAATAAATCTCTCGCACCTTCTTCATGAATCGTTAAATCTGCATTGCGTGTAATACGGAAACGAGTAACAGATGATACTGTATATCCCGTAAATAATTTATGAGTAAAGCTACTAATTACGTCTTCTAATAAAATAAATTTATGCTTTTGCCCTTCACTCGGTAAAATTATGAAGCGCTCAAGTAATGAAGGAACTTGCACAATCCCTAACTTCGTCCTGTTTTCTTCTTCTGCTTGCTTCTCATCATATAAAAGAGTAGCCAAATTCAAACTTTTGTTTAATAACATTGGAAATGGGCGATATGCATCAATAGCTACAGGAGTTAACACCGGAAAAATTTGCTCGTCAAAATACTCTTCTATAAATTCTCGCTGCTCTTTCGTCAAATCATTGAATGTTAAACGTTCAATTCCCTCTAACTCAAGCGCTGGTAATACATAATTTTTAAATGTATCATATTGTACTGTCATTAGTGCATGGGCTTTTATCGCAATTTTATTTAATTGCTTTTTCGGTGTTAAGCCAGCTTTATTTTCTGGTTGATTAAATCCAGCACTCACTTGATCCTTTAATCCCGCTACACGTACCATAAAAAATTCATCTAAATTCGAACTAAAAATACTAATAAATTTCAATCTTTCCAAAAGTGGATTATTTGCATCTTGCGCTTCTTGTAAGACACGTTCATTAAATGCTAACCAACTTAACTCTCGATTATTGTAATAAGCTGTATCATTTAAATTTACTGCATTCCCCTTCAATAATTCCATTCTCTTCACACTTCCCCTTGAAACTTTTTTACTATAATTTAGTTAATTTCATTTTATCAAATTACAATATTACAAAGTGTAAATTTTTCGTAAAGACATCCGTACAACCCTAATGTTTTAGTTCAAATAATAAATTAATATTCGTTTTTAATACTCTTTCTAACTGTTTTTTTTGTTTTTCAGCTTGTACTTTTTCTGCTAATGCCGATTGTTCACATAAAACTTTAAACGTTAATCCCTCTTCGCTTTCTGTTATAGATATGGTATCAATAAGCGATCGTTGCCTTACATTTAAAGTAGCTGAAAATTGTAAAACAGCTCCTAACAGGCGGATTTTTTTTTGTTCGCTTTTATCAAACCAACCTTCAAATGGAGATAAATGTTGTTTAAATAACATTTTTGATTTATACGATGCAATAAGCGCTAGCCTTACTCGATCTTTATGCATCATGCCATCAATTGTCTTATTCGCTAATAAATAAAACGTATGTAAACGGCTTGCTTCTTCGTCTATATATTTGCCTATATTAAATACTTTCGCAGCTTGATGGAACACTTCCCAGTCTTTTACTGACATAGAAATAAGCCCTATTTCCTCAAGTTGTTTGCAAATTAGTCTTCCATGTTTAATAAGTTGAATAACAAATTCCATGTCCATTTCGTATTCATGTGATAGTAAATGCAAACTTTCTTCAACTACGTTCGGATAATATGAAATCCCCAAATCTTTTGTCAACTCTTCATAGAAAACACCTTCTCTTAACCCTTTTCTACTTAATAAAAATGCCGGTGCCTCTATAACATGAACAAGTGTATGAAATACTTCAACCGCTGGAATAATCGTATCTGCTCGATCTTTTGCTAATCCTTCCAATTTCTGAAGTTCTATGAACGACAATTTTTCCAATTCCTCTTTTACACTTTCAACATCTTCTTCTTTCATCTTGTATAAATGTAATCCTGCTATAGGATAACATATTAAATTTTGATGGATTTTTACTAAGTTCCTAGCACTACCACCAATTGCAATAAGAGGCAATTTCTTATTGATTAACCATGGTAACGTTCGAAATTGAAACTCTAAATACTGTTGCATTCCCTCTAACTCATCTTTAGTAGGAATATCACCTTTAATAAATTGTTGCTTTAAAGAAAGTGCCCCAAAAGGAAAACTATGGTACTCTAAAATCTCTCTATTTCTAAAGTATGTAACTTCCGTACTTCCCCCACCAATATCTACCGTTATTCCTTCTGAAAACGATGTAGAATTCATAACCGCCAGGTATCCGTAACGCGCTTCCTCATACTCTGATAATACTCTAAGAGTAAAGTCCGTTTGTCCTTCAACAAGCTTTTTAATTTCCTCTTGATTCTCCGACTGTCTAATTGTTGCTGTTGCAACACAAAGTACATGATGCAACTGATGGAATCTTGTACTTTCTTGAAATTGAAATAATGTCTGTAATAATACTTCTATTCCCTCTTCATTCAATACACCATCAATTAAGTAATTCCTTAACCTAGCAACAACTTTCGTATTTTCAATCTCTTTATAAAAACCTCCATTTTGCTTTTCATAAATAACTAAACGCATTGTATTAGATCCAATATCTATAATGGCATACTGTTGTTTTAATATTTCTTTCAAACTTCTCACTCTTTCATTATCAAATTTCAAAAACATATTCTATTACTATTATACAAAATAGTTGTTTTTTGTAACAATATTGCTTTAATATTGAAAATATATACAATCACTTTTTGCGTATAATAAATACCTATTTTATTTATGGTATAATAATGAAAAATTGAAAGGAGATTCAATATGAAACCTTCACAACCACAATCTCAATTACAAAACCAACATTCTATTAATCGACTAGCTCAATCTATTTTCGTTGTGAATCGTCATGCTAAAGCAGCTACTAATCCTAAATATTTATACTGGTTAAAAAAGACAGCTTTAGAACGTTTGATTGCTGAAAAAAAAGCAATTAAAGAAGGATTGCATTTTTCTAGAAACCCACGTTTTAGCCAACAACAATCTGATGTCCTTATACGTTTAGGCGATTATTTTTTCCACATCCCTCCTACGAAAGAAGATTTTCGAATTCTACCGCATCTTGGTCATCTTGAATCCTCCTATCGAAATCCGAAAACAACCTTATCTTTAACAGTAGCAAAAAAAACACTTCAAGATTATATTGGTCCTGAAGCATTAAAACAAGAAAAAAAATTAAGTGAGCCTGTTCCATGGTATAGTCGTACTTATACAAAAAAATAAAACAGTTTGGCCAAGTGTAGGCCAAACTGTTTTATTTTTTCTCTTCTTTAATTTTAATATTTGCTTGTTTATAAAAAGCTACTTTTTCTGTATTATAAGACTTTGTAAATTCATTAAATTTATCTTTTTCTGACTCAATATCCTTATAAGATTGATTTACTACTTTTACTTTTTCACTAATATCTTTTAATTTAGTACCTTTATCTTGTAACATTGTATATAACTCTTTTTCTTGTTTTAAAGATTTGTTATAGCTGTCATACATTTTATTAAATGAATCGTGGCGTTTCTCATACGTGCTTTTCACTTTATCAGCTTGATCTTTCAATTTCTTATCTTCAATTTTCTTCACATACTTATCAGCTGACTTCACTTCTTCTTGCGCTTTATTTAAAACTTCTTTTTCTTTTGTAAGCACTTTTTCTCGTTCAGTTGTATTTTTCACTGCTTGATTCAGTTTTTCTTTAACAGTTTGATTATTATCTTTTCCTTCTTGAACAATCTGGTTATATAATTCTTGTCCTTCTTTCTCTAAAGTCTCAAGTTTTTTTGCATCTTCAAACATTGTTTTTTCTTGTTTAGCAGCGTTTTCAAACGCTACATATAATTCTTCTTCTGGTTTCGGACCGAAACAACCGGCTAATAAAATCATTGATAATGTAGTTACAATTGCTAATTTACTATATTTCAACATCTCTTCCTCCTACTTATAAACGACCATCGTGTAATATAAAAAAGTTATAAAATATGTAATTGTTCTATACACTCGCATCTTTTTTACGAAGATCATTAATATTGTTTGTACAAATTATTACTTGATATTACATTATTCTTTTTGAATTATTTAGCAATTCCATATCCATTTTTAAGTATACTACTTCGTGTTTTTTAAGGCCTGTTCACACTATGTATTACTTTAATATCCACGGAATTTCACCTCAGTCTTAATAAGACTATAATAGTTCACCTGATAAAAGGTGATCGCTCCGCTCTCACGTCTATCATTCCCTTTCCAGCTTTCTATCAATTAATCTCTTTGTTCATTTTACACAGTACAATCGATATCTCGCAACAACTTACAAATATTCTTTTCATTTCCTAAAAAGGAAAAGTGTAGAGCTTGCTTTCCTCTACACTTTTAAAATAAAACACACTGTGCAAATTGCATTGGCACTACCATCATAATTATATGCTTATTTCATATATTTTTAAAGACTTTTATTACAAACGTGGCGTTTTTTTGTAATAAAAGTCAAAAAAATGTTACAAATAAAACATCTTCCTATCATATATCTTCAAATCAAAGCTTCACTCATTTTCTTGCAAATTTCTATACTGGTACAATTGATTTTGCGACTTTCTCAACAGTTCTTCAAACGTTTTTCCTTCTACTGGATAGCTAGCTGCTCCAAATAAAAGAGTGACACTGAGTAAATCACCTTCTATTTCACTTTCAATATTTTTCATTAATCGTTTTGTTATTGTTGATGTTTCATGACCATTATCAATTGCTACAATAACGTACTTATTTTCATCCCACTTTGTAACAACATCGCCCTTCCGAATTGTCTTTACAATGGTACTCTCTAATTTTTGTACTAACACTTCCAACTTTTTTTCTTGCAACGTGTCTTTTAACCCTTCCCATTCTTTTACAGAAAGAATGTACACTGTAATATTACGAGAATCTCTTTCAGATAAAGCAGCTACTTTCCCAAAAAAATCAACAACAAAATCATTGCTTGCCATTCCTCCTACTTCCATACCCATACGCTCGTTTGTTCTTTTATCGTACCAATGTCCAAAATAATAACTTAGTATCATTTGCAATATATAAATAATAAAGACGGTATAAAATGATCGTGAATCCAGTTTTGCAATTACATCCTGAAGTGCAATCCATTCTGTAACTGCCACAGTATTGCCAAGCAATAATCCACTAATTTTTCCTTTATGTTTCATACTTTTCCCCCTTTTATACCAATATATGTTTCTATATCAATAATGTTTTTCTACAAAATAAAAAATGTACATATGCAATGTACATTTCTGCTTAAGCTTGTATACCTTTTCTACTCTATTTCATATATATAATATATAACTTTTATAGAAAGGAGTAATCTATATGCTACAAAAAGAGAATCTATCAGATGCTATGCGTTTACTAGCTGGTTTTCTATTATCATTAAAATTATTATTTACCTCTTTCGGGATACACTTTATTACAAACGATCAAATCGACGCTATTGTTAATGTTGTTTCATTTTTATTTATTCTATACTTTGGCTACAAAAATAACTATGTAGGAAAAAAAGGAATGGAGCAAAAGAAAATACTCAAAAAACACAACCTTCACTAAAAAAGGAACCTTTTGTACAGGTTCCTTTTTATCATTGACGCACAACAACTTCATTTGTTTGCAGTGGGCCATATGATATCTCTTTATCTTGAAATGTATATGTAGCCTGAAAGAATGTTTGTTTAAGAGCTTTATCTTTATTAGCTTTTATTTTACAACGTAGTTCCACCTTCTCATTCGGTAACAAATCATCAATTCGCCATCTAACAAGCTGGAATAAAAACTCACTTATCCCCTTATCAACTTTTAAAGAATTAGGAATATAAGCAAAGTAATCTCGAATCATATGACTTACAACAACTCTCGAAATCATTTCTACCCCTTTATTTTCCACTTCAATTCTCATAATAAGTATGTCGTTTACATCGTAGGTCAATTCATACGAAAATTGTTCTGTATACATACTACCAATTTGTAATGTAACGGCTACTTGAGGAAATTCGTTTTCCTTTTTCGATCCGTCAATCCACAATACTGGTTGTAGCGGTATTGAATACTTTCCTGTATCCGAAATTCGTCCCCATATTTTCATAATATATATTCACCTCATTTCAGATGTAACATACACACAATGAATTCCCCAAATTCCTAAAGCTTGCTACAAGCAATGTTTAATATTTCTCTTCCTTTTATCCTATTCGACAATATGAAGAAAAAACCATTTTTCATCTATTAACAGAAGGTGTTCTTTATGAAATTTTTTTACAATTTACTTCATTCCCTTCATAGCAATATTCGTATGGCTCACTCGTTCTCTACTCATACGAAAGAATATTTTGACGGAAGAAAAAATTTGCCTTATAGTCAAATTTGACTATAATATTCTTTATGGCATATAAGTGCACTTATTTCTAAAGGAGGGTTATATTTGGAAACTCAACCATTAAAAAAAGAAGCCAACAAGACAAAATTTGTTGTTGCTGGTTTACTGCTTGGTATATTAATGGCCGCAATGGATAATACAATCGTTGCAACCGCAATGGCAACAATCGTTGGAGACCTGGGAGGATTTGATAAGTTTGTTTGGGTCACATCAGCTTATATGGTAGCAACAATGGCAGGGATGCCTATCTTCGGGAAACTTTCTGATATGTACGGGCGGAAACGTTTTTATATTGGTGGCCTCATTCTTTTCTTATTCGGTTCTGCGCTCTGCGGAACAGCTTCAAGCATTGAGCAATTAAGTATTTATAGAGCTATTCAAGGGATCGGTGGTGGTGCCCTTATGCCTATCGCCTTCACAATTATGTACGATATCTTCCCACCAGAAAAACGCGGGAAGATGACAGGACTATTCGGTGCTGTTTTCGGGACATCTAGTGTATTCGGTCCTTTATTAGGTGCTTATATTACAGACTATATAAGTTGGCATTGGGTCTTCTATATCAATATTCCATTAGGACTTATCTCCTTTTTCTTCATTACTAAATACTACAGTGAGTCTCTAGAATTTAGAAAACAAAAAATTGATTGGGCTGGTGCTATTACACTTGTCATAAGTATCGTTTGCTTAATGTTCGCATTAGAACTTGGTGGTAAGGAATATGCCTGGAATTCTACTGTAATTATTGGCTTATTTACAACAGTAGTTATTACGCTTATTATTTTCTTCTTTGTAGAACGAAAAGCAACCGAGCCTATTATTTCATTCCATCTATTTAAAAAACCTTTATTCGCAGCTAGTCAAGGAGTTGCCTTTTTCTATGGTGCCGCTTTCATTATCTGTACAGTTTATATTCCAATCTTCATTCAAGGCGTCCTTGGAGGTTCCGCCTCTAATGCTGGATTAATTTTAACACCAATGATGGTTGGTTCTGTAATTGGAAGTCAAACGGGAGGACAATTAGCTTCTCGAACAAGCTATCGTAACATTATGATGGTATCTGGTGTCTTCTTCGTTCTTGGTATTTATTTATTAAGTACTTTAACAATGGACACACCTCGTTTACTCGTAACACTATTTATGATTCTCGCTGGGCTTGGTGTTGGTTTCTCATTCTCAGTATTAAGTATGTCTTCTATTCACAAGTTGGAAATGCGGGACCGTGGTTCGGCGACATCAACAAACTCATTCTTCCGATCACTCGGTATGACTCTTGGTGTAACGATTTTTGGTACAATTCAAAATCATATTTTTACAGATAAACTAAACTCTGTATTCCCCCCTGAACTAGCAAAATTAGCTCCAAAAGGCGGAGACACAAGTTTCTTATTATCACCAGGCGCTACCGCAAAAATTCCTGCTGAAATATTAGCGGGTATTAAGGAAGCTCTCGCTACATCTATTGCGAACACATTCTTCTGGGCACTCATCCCGGCTGTACTAAGTATTATTTGTATTTTACTTATGGGAAATGAACGCCTCTTTACAGGCCCTAAAAAGAAAGAAAAACAAAAGCAAGTTAGTTAATATAAAAAAGAAGCGGCATATCCCTTTATGAAAAAGGATATGCCGTTTATAATATGTATAAAGTTTTTATATACAGGAGTTGAGACAGCATGAGCATGAAATTAGTCATTCTCGGCTTACTACTCGAAGGAGATAAACATCCATATGAAGTGCAGCATATTATGAAAGAACGACAAATGGATTGTTACATTAAATATGCTAAAGGATCACTTTATTACGCCTTCGAGCAATTAGAAAAGCAAGGGGCAATTCATATTACAAATGTAATTAGAGACACAAATCGACCTGACAAAACGATTTTTCATATAACAGAAGAAGGCAAAAAACTATTCCACACTTTACTATTAAAACAATTCGAAGCCAAAAACCAAATATATAAACCTATTTATTCAGCCTTATCTTTCGCTCACTTTAGCAATGATCACGAATTAGTTCCTATTTTAGAAAAAAAGAAAAACGATACTCTTCAATATTTACATACTATGCAAACGATATATGATTGTAATAAAGGAAAGGTTCCACGTGCACAACTATATATTTTGCAAAGTGTAATTGAGCATATTACAGTTGAATTACAATGGCTAAACACCCTCCTTAAAGATGCTATAGCAGGCCAACTTTCAGAAGTTGCTATAGATGAAGATTGAGCTATGAAAGAAGACATCCCTACTTCTTTCATAGCTCAATTTCTCTTTTCATACTGTAATATTATTAGTTACTCCAGAATATAAAAAGTCAGAATACTAAGAAATAAAAACTTTAGAATTTTCTTATTTTAAAACAGTAGACAAAATTCCAAAAATTATGTTAAAATTTGTTTCAATATCATATCGCTTGTTAAATTCCTTTCAAAAGGAAAATAGGTACACGAAAGTTTCGTTTCGTGTTTAAAAGGGAAGCTTGGTGAAACTCCAACACGGTCCCGCCACTGTAAATGCTGAGATTTCTTTTTGGTGCCACTGTGAAAACGGGAAGGTGAAAGAAATTATATGAAGCATAAGTCAGGAGACCTGCCTGTTTTAACAACACTGATAGATTCACGGATGATGATGAGGTGTTAAAACAAAAAGGAAGGCTTATTTTCTATGTCTTTGTACTTTTTGTTATAGGTATTTCCTAGTAAACGGAAATGCTTACTTTCAATTAGGGAGGAATTTAAAATGGCAATTCAAACAAGTAACTTAGGTTATCCACGTATCGGACTACAACGAGAGTGGAAAAAAACATTGGAAGCTTTTTGGTCCAATAAAATCGATGAAGAACAATTTTTAACAACAATGAAAGAAATTCGCCTTCAACACGTAAAAGTACAGCAAGAAAAAGGGATTGAACTCATTCCAATTGGCGACTTTACATATTATGATCACGTTTTGGATACTGCCTATATGCTAGGATTTATTCCATCACGTTTTTCTGAGTTTACATCTTACCTTGATGTATATTTCGCAATGGCGCGTGGCTCTAAAGATCACGTAGCTTCCGAAATGACAAAATGGTTTAACACAAACTATCACTATATCGTTCCTGAATATGAAGAGGGATTACAAATCTCTTTAAAAGATAATCGTCCACTTCGCTTATACGAAGAGGCAAAACAAGAATTAGGAGTAGATGGAAAGCCTGTTATTTTAGGACCATATACTTTCTTAAAATTGGCTAAAGGTTATACACAAGAACAATTTCCTACCATTTTAAAACAGTTAGTTGCACCTTACGTACAACTGCTTTCAGAACTACATGCAGCTGGTGCACCAGCCATTCAAGTTGATGAACCGATTTTCGCTTCTTTAACTAAAAAAGAAGTTCAACAAGCAAAAGAAATTTATGAAGCTATTCGTAAAGAAGTTCCAAATGCGACTCTTCTTTTACAAACATATTTTGATAGCGTAGAAGAAAACTATGAAGAAATTATTACATTCCCGGTATCCGGTATTGGATTAGATTTCATTCATGGTAAAGAAGGTAATCTAAATGCTATTTCAAAATATGGATTCCCAGCTGATAAAACTTTAGCTGTCGGTTGTATAGATGGCCGTAACATTTGGAGAGCTGACCTTGATGAAGTTCTTGAGTTATTTACAACGTTACAAAAACAAGTCCAAACGAAAGATATCATCGTTCAGCCTTCTTGTAGCTTATTGCATACACCAATCGATAAAACAGAAGAAACTCACTTATCGACTGAGCTGTTTGATGCGTTAGCATTTGCAAATCAAAAATTAGAAGAGTTAGTTCTTATTCATTCCGCTCTCACTCAAGGTACAGAAAGCATTAGTAATGAGCTGGAAACATATCGAAACGTACATCATACAATTCGTTCATCTGCTGCACGTAACCGAGAAGATGTCAAAGCAGCACGAACAGCACTAAAAGAAGAAGATTTTTCACGTCCTCTTCCATTTGAAAAACGATACGAATTACAACAAGTTGCTCTAGAGTTACCGCTATTACCAACAACGACTATTGGTAGCTTCCCGCAAACAACTGAAGTTCGTCAAACGCGAAAAGAATGGCGTAACGGTGTTATTTCAAATGAACAATATGAACAATTTATTGAAAAAGAGACAGAAAAATGGATTCGTTACCAAGAAGAAATTGGGCTTGATGTCCTTGTACATGGTGAATTTGAAAGAACTGACATGGTCGAATATTTTGGTGAGCGCCTTGCTGGTTTCTCATTCACTAAAAACGGTTGGGTACAATCATACGGTTCCCGCTGCGTAAAACCACCTGTTATTTATGGTGATGTAGCCTTTATTAACGGCATGACTATTAAGGAAACAGTTTATGCGCAAAGCTTAACAGAGAAAGTTGTAAAAGGAATGTTAACCGGACCTGTTACAATTTTAAATTGGTCCTTCGTTCGAAATGATATTCCAAGAAAAGAAGTTTCGTATCAAATTGCACTAGCTCTTCGTCACGAAATTGAACTACTTGAATCTTCCGGGATTAGAGTAATCCAAGTCGATGAGCCCGCACTTCGTGAAGGAATGCCACTAAAAGAAAAAGATTGGGATGCTTATATTACATGGGCAGTACAATCCTTCCTTTTAGCAACTTCTTCTGTAGCAAATGAAACACAAATTCATACTCATATGTGTTACAGTAACTTCGAAGATATTGTTGACGCGATTCGCGCATTAGATGCAGATGTAATTTCTATCGAAACATCAAGAAGTCACGGAGAATTTATTGATACATTAAAACATACAACATATGAAAAAGGCATCGGCCTAGGTGTATATGATATTCATAGCCCACGTGTACCGAGTAAAGATGAAATGTATAAAATCGTAGAACAATCTTTAGAAGTATGTGATCCTAAATATTTCTGGATTAATCCTGATTGTGGTTTAAAAACGAGAAGAACAGAAGAAGTTATTCCAGCTTTAGAACATATGGTGCAAGCAGCGAAAGATGCTCGTTCCCTTTTAAAAACAAACGCATAACAAAAATGGGTTATCCTTTTCTCAGGATAACCCATTTTTTATTCTTTACTTTCAAAAAAGAATTCATATTGTATTTTATATAATTCATCATCCGTTGGCTCTTCAAGAGGAATTGCTTGTAATACAACTGTATACTCACCATTTGGAATAGGTATTTGAAATTTATCAGAAAGAATACTCGTTATAACGATACTTTCATTTTCAACTGTAAAAGGAACCGTAATCGTTCTAACTACTTCTTCTTTTTCAATATGTTTCCCTGGGGTCACTTTCACTTCACAAGTATAATCAGAAAGTGCTTCAAAAATAACAGTTCCATCTGCCTTAGCATAACCTCTTTCAAAATCTTCATCAGTCCAATCTACATAAGGCTGCTCACCGTCATAGTTCATCAACATTAATTGCGAATAAGAAATCGTTAACTCCATAGTTCCCCTTCTCCTTCATTATGAAATATACAACTACTACTTCACTTCAAATTTTACTCGCGTACCATCTGGGTATTTATCTAACTTATTCCCTACCCAAGAACCTGCTCCGCGGTTATCCGCCGGACTTATATATTCAATATGTGCTCCTTTTCCGCCTTCCTTGCACATCGCCATTGGCCATTCATCACGATCATACCCTTTTTTTGATGGATATGGTGCTAACGACAATTTCCTTCTATCTGCAGCACCACCACGATCGATTGTACAAACTTCTGAATGCCCTTCTTTTATAGCATCCGTAATATGTTTTCCTGTCTCTGGATAACGTTCTTTCGGAAATTCTAACACTTGATCATACGTATTCGTTTTCTTTACACTTGTTTCCTCTGGCACAAGTACTTCATAAACTGCTACTAAAATAGACAGAATTGCGATAATTGAAATGATAATACCTTTTAATTGCTTCATGTATACCTCCATGTTTCTACCAGTTTCTTTTCCTCCGTTATTATAACAAACTTCTCCTGTATATGTTTTCAGACATTATTTTAGTTATTCCTTGCCATTCCGCCAAAAATTTTCATTTTTTCACTAATGCTGTAGAAAACTAATAGCCTTCCGACATTCTTTTTCAAAGGAAGTCCTCATAAAAGATTGAAATGATATATACGATACTTTTTGGGGAGGAAATATGATGGAAGCTACCTATAAAACGAAAGATGTCACGAATAAAACAGGCATCCCAAAACATATAGTTCGCAAATATAGTCAACTGTTAGAAGAACATGGTTATATGATTTCCAAAACAGCTGATGCTCGTATTTATAAACTTGATGATTTAAAATTATTGAAATCTATACACGAAAGAGCTGCTACATTACAAGAAGATATTTCAGAAACGATACCGATTATTTTAAAAGAAAAAGAGGCCCCACCTGTACCAGTTATACAAGATAAGCAAGAGATACAAACGAAAGAAAAAGAAGATGGGCGTAACTTTGAGGAGTTCATGTTAAAACTTGAAATGCTAGCTCAATTAAATGAGGCAATTATTCATCAAAATTCTACTTTAATTACACAAAATCGTTTAAAGGATGAGAAACTAGACGAATTGATGCAACAAGTTTATGTAAAAGAAGGCTCTCAAGAAAAAATGCTTCAAGAGTTAGTCGATCACGCCGCTCAAACAGATGCACTGCAAAAAGAAAAGATGGACTTATTAATGAATCATATGTATAAACGAGAATCGAAACAGGAAGAAAAAATGAATAAACTTGTTAGTCAAATTTATAATAAAGACAGTAACCGTGATGCACAGCTTATGCAAGTTATTCGAGAAATTCAAGAAACAAAAAGAATGGTTGCTGCCTCAAAAGAGCAAAGCTTCTTTCAATCATTTAAAAGTTTATTTAGCCGAGCAAAACAAGAAAAAACAAATGAATAAACAATATAAAATAAAAAGTTACCTTTCATCGGTAACTTTTATTCCTTATTTTGTACAGCTGGTAATATAATAATTGCTTCAGTGCCTTTTCCACTTTCACTCTTATATTCCAATGTACCATTATGCGCTTGTAAAATACTAAATGTTACCATAAGTCCTAATCCTGTCCCTTTTTCTTTTAAAGAATAATATGGTTGCCCAAGCCTTGCTAACTGTTCATTCGTCATACCAACACCACTATCTTTAACTCTTATTATGATTGTTTCCTCTTTTTGAATAGCTGTTACTTTTAAATATCCTTTATTTCCTTGAATTGCTTCAATACCATTTTTAACAACATTCATAATAGCTTGCTTCAATTTTGTCTTATCACCAATCGTATAAAGACTTTCTGAAATTTCAACTTGTAAATATACACCTTGCATCGCTGCAAATGACGACATGAGAGTGGTCATTTCTATTAATTGGGCTGATAAACAAATGTGTTCTTTTTTCTCAATTTGCGGCCTTGCTAAATTTAAGTAATCTGAAATAATTTGTTCCGCCCGATCCAATTCAGCTAATACGAGACGCATATAATCCTTATTCTTCACATCTTCCGTACTTTCTAGCAATTGGATAAATCCACGAACAACAGTTAGTGGATTTCGAACTTCATGTGCCACACTTGCTGCTAACTCACTTACAATATTAAGCTTTTCTGATTTTTGCATCTCTGTACGTAGCAATGCATTTTCATTTAAATATTCAGTTAAATACACCTGAAATACCATTGTCATGACCATGATAAGCGAGGCAAATATAAATCCGCTATATATTTGCGAAATATACGGTGTAAATCCTGTTTCCAAAAGAACATTAATCATGCCTAATACTAAAGAAACAAGCACATAAAATGATGAAATCATAAATGCTAAAATTAATTTCTTATCCCTTGAAAAAAGAGACCATTTCTTTGATAAAAATAGCGGAACTATCAATAAAAATATTACTTCTAAAACTGGAAGAAAGCTCATTCCCTTTAGTAACCATTCGTATGCAACAAAAATAACTGCTGGGATTAAACCAACAATCCCACCATATAAAAAACCACTGACAATTGGAATGGGGTGAAAGTTATACCCACACACATTGCCAAAACAAATAGAGTATGTCATGGAGAGAACGAGCGTAACGCTAGATAAAAACATAATAAAGTAACGATTTGGCTTCGGAGGCATTTCTTGATAGCGATTTAAACGAATCGCTTCATATAAAAATAGTGGCAAAATTATGATGGCAATTTGAATCAATAAATCACGGATAAGCTCCATAACCTCTCATCCCCTATATGTATTTTGATATGATTATATCATTTTATAGGTGTATTTGTTTTAAAATTTTGATTTTTCTTAACATATTTGTTAATTCTTTGTTAACAACTCATAATAATTGTTACAGATTTTCGAAATGATTGTAAACCCTGTACCAAATTTCCTTCGTGCAGTATACAATGAATACGGATTACAAAGAAAATATAAAAATACTTTTTTAGACGGACAACTATAGCAAAATACAGCATATAATCCATACTATCTATGTTTACAAATAAGTGATCATTACTTTAGTAGGAGGAAGATAAATATGGCGGGTACTACGCTTGTTTTAAAAGAAGAAAATTTGGTTGTTCTAGAAAATGTTGAAAAATCAGTATATGAAGAGTTACAGCATAAAGCGGGAGAAGAAAACTGCACATGTGCTGTGAACGAATCAGTTGTTCACCTTGGCAAGGTATCCTCTGTACTCTGGAATGAAGATGAAATAGATTGGGAATACGGATATTAAAAAGTCGCTTATAGCGGCTTTTTTTCTCTTTTCTCTCTCTTTCTAAATAACATATACAAAGCGTAATCATAGAAAATATGATAAAATGAACTTAATTTTCAAACGGAAGAAAGGGAGATACAATGGAACAATTCATTAACCCTAGAGTGAAGGATATCCAAATTTCTGGAATCCGTCAATTCTCTAACATGATTCAAAACTATGATAATTTGATTTCTTTAACAATTGGACAACCCGATTTCCCTACACCTTCTCTCGTGAAAGAAGCGGCAAAACGGGCTATTACAGAAAACTATACAAGCTATACACATAACGCTGGTTTACTAGAATTACGTAAGGCAGCTTGTAACTTCGTAAAAGATAACTACGATTTACATTACTCACCTGAAAACGAAACCATCGTTACAATCGGTGCTAGCGAAGCAATTGATGTTGCATTCCGAACGATTTTAGAGCCAGGAACAGAAGTAATTTTACCTGCTCCTATTTATCCAGGTTACGAACCCATTATTCGATTATGCGGTGCAACGCCTATTTTTGTAGATGTTCGTGAAACTGGATTTCGTTTAACAGCTGAAGCGCTTAAAAATGCTATTACAGAAAAAACAAGATGTATCGTACTACCGTATCCTTCTAATCCAACTGGTGTAACTTTATCAACAGAAGAGCTAAAAGATATTGTAGATGTTTTAAAAGATAAAAATATTTTCGTCCTTTCAGATGAAATTTATAGCGAGCTTGTATATGAACAAAAGCATACATCTATCGCTCATTTCCCAGAAATGCGTGAAAAGACAATTGTCATTAACGGTTTATCTAAATCACATTCTATGACTGGCTGGCGTGTTGGACTTTTATTTGCACCAAGCTATTTAGCAGGACACATATTAAAAGTTCATCAATACAATGTAACGTGTGCTACTTCAATCGCTCAATACGCTGCAATTGAAGCATTAACAGCAGCTAAAGACGCACCAAAAATGATGCGCCACCAATATAAAAAACGCCGTGATTACGTATATAATAGACTCACTCAAATGGGATTAACAGTTGAAAAGCCAACAGGTGCATTTTACTTATTCCCATATGTTGGTCATTTGACATCTTCATCATTTGATTTTGCACTTGATCTTGTCAAAGAAGCGGGACTAGCTGTAGTTCCTGGAACAGCATTCTCTGAATACGGTGAAGGCTACCTTCGCTTGTCCTATGCGTATAGTATCGAAACTTTAAAAGAAGGCTGCGACCGATTAGAAGCCTTTCTAATGAAAAAAGCTAAGAGTTAAACTCTTAGCTTTTTTATGCATAATGATCACAAGTTTGACGTTTTAGTAATTTATGAGGAATAATGATACACTTTGCAGTGGATTCTGCATTCTCTACTTTATCAACTAAAGCTTTTGCCGCCTCATATCCTAGCTGATAAATATTCACATCAACTGTCGAAAGTGGAGGGCTCGCAATTTCCGATAATAAAGCATTATTAAAGCTTACAATAGAAACATCTTTCGGTACAACAAATCCTTTTTTAGAAAGAGCACTTAACACACCAAGTCCAATTAAGTCATCCGTTGCCATAATTGCCGTTGGCGGTTGCTGCAGTCCCATTAATTCCTCAACAGCTTGTTGACCACTTTCCCTCGAAAAATCAAAATGTAAAATATATTCTTTTGGTAATACAATGTCTGCTAATTTCAAGGCATCACTCATACCAGCTAAACGATCTCTCGTTACAAGTAAATCTGATCCACCACCAATGAACGCGATTTGCTTATGCCCTAATGAAATTAAATATTCTGCCACTTCTCTTGCAGCTGTATAATTGTCATTATCTACATATGTAATTTCATCTTTTCGATCATATGGTTTTCCTATTAAAACAAACGGGAAATTTTGTTCATGTAAATATTGAATAATCCGATCATTCTCCCTTGAATATAAAAGAATAATGCCACCAATTTGGCGTCCCTGTACCATCTTTACGACACCATTAAAAATTTCTTCTTCCGTTTCACCTGTCGACATGTAAAGCGCATAACCTTCTACGTGTGCAAATGAACTAATCCCTCTTATAACTTCTGGGAAAAATGGATTTTGAAAAGCTTTACTTGCAGAACTTGGCATAACAAGACCAAGTGTTTTCGTCGTTTGGTTCGCAAGATTTCTCGCATTTAAATTGGGATGATACCCTAATTCACTCATCACTTTCCTAACACGGCGCTTTGTCTTTTCACTTATACTTGGATTATCAGCAATTACACGAGAAACTGTTGATGGTGCCACATTCGCTTGCTTCGCCACATCTTTAATTGTAACTGTCATAAAAATCCCCCTCCTCTCATTTCTCTGCCATTTTTCATATATTTTATCTCGCACTCATTGCAAGTCATAAACTTTCATTTCTTATATCTTGCAAAACTAATCCTATTCTCCCTCTTCATGTATTGTAAGGGATATAGCTATTTTTTCCTATACTATAATATACTATTTATTTCACTTCTTTTCACATGTGATGTCAAATCTCTTTTCATCTCCCTATAAACTTATTTATAGGGAGATGAAAAGAAAAATGGGACGTAATGTCCCATTTTTCATCCTTTTGTACCTCCAGCTGTTAAACCGGAAACAAAATATTTTTGTAGTGATAGGAATAAAATTGAAATCGGGATCGCAATTAACACTGAACCCGCTGCAAACGTTGTAAATTCATTACCGAATTTTTTCGCAACCATTTCATATAATCCAACTGCTAAAGTATAATTTTCTGGTGTTCGCAAAATAATACTCGCTAAAATGAAATCTGTAAATGGACCAATGAAAGTAAATAATGCTACAACCGCTACGATTGGCTTTGCAAGTGGCATAATGATTTGCCAGAAAATACGGAAATGCCCTGCTCCATCCATTCGAGCTGATTCATCCAGTTCTTTCGGAATCGTATCAAAATACCCTTTCATAAGCCATGTATTCATCGGAATTGCTCCGCCCACATAAATTAAAATTAATGCAAGGTGTGTATCAAGTAATCCTGTTAACTGAGCTAATATATATAGTGCGATTAACGCTGCAAAATTCGGGATCATTTGCAGAATTAAAAATGTTAATAAACCATTCTTTCTTCCAACAAAACGATATCTCGAAAATGCATAAGCAGTAAAACTAATGGCTAGTACAGAGAAAATCATCGTCATTACGCTAACTTTCAAAGTATTTTTATACCAAAGTAAGTAATTACTTGAATCGAGATCAAGTAGCTTGCGATAATGATCTAATGTGGCGTTTTTTGGAATAATACTTGACCCAGATAAACTATCACCTGGATTAAACGATGAGCCAATTATCCATAGTAATGGATAGAAAACAATCGCACACATTATGAAGATAACTAAATAACTTAATGAAAGACGTAGCATCTTTTGTCGTTTAATATTCATTTACATCATATCCTCTTCTTGGAATGATTTTGTTCTCTTAAATTGCCATAACGCAACTGTAATAACGATTAACGATAAAATCATTGTAAGAGCTGCTGCTTTGCCGTATTGAGCCGAAGTCATCGTTAACTTATAGATCCATGAAATTAAAATATCCGTTCCACCTGCATTTTGTCCAGACACAGCAGGTCCCCCGTTATTAAATAGATAAATAATACTAAAATTATTAAAGTTAAACGTATATTGCGTAATTAATATTGGCGCTGTTGCATATAACACAAGTGGCAATGTAATTTTGCGGAACTGTTGCCAAGCAGTTGCTCCGTCTACTGTAGCCGCTTCATATAATTCTCCTGGAATCGATTGCAGTATACCTGTTGTCATCGCAAAGACGAACGGGAAACCAAGCCACGTTTGAATCATAATTAAAGCAATCTTTGACCAAAACGGGTCTGTCATCCAAGCAATCTTTTCAATCCCGAATAAAGCTAATACTTGGTTATTAATTGCTCCAAATGTTTCATTAAACATACCAGCAAATACAAGAATAGATACGAATGCTGGAACAGCCCACGGTAAAATAAAGATTGTTCGAATAATTGCCTTACCTTTAATACCAGGCTGATTTACGATAATCGCTAAAAAAATACCAAGTGCAACTTGTAATGTTGTTGCAACGAATGTCCAAATGACAGTCCAAGAAAATACACTTAAAAATGTATCTCTCCACATCGGTAATGTGAAAATATCAATAAAGTTTTTAAAGCCCACCCAATCTACTAATTTAGCTGGAGGAGAATGATATAAATCATAGTTTGTAAATCCAATTAAAATTACGAAGATGATTGGAAATACGACAACAAAGATAAGTAGTAGAAAACCTGGTGAAACCATTAAATAAGGAAAGCCTTGATCTAACAAATTACGGTATTGCTCTTTTACAGAATTTAACGGTGTTCCAATATCACGTTTCTTCCCATTTTGATATGCATCATATAAGTTAAATGCATATATGCCAAGCCCAAAAGCGATAACGATAAGTGCCAAGATCCCTTCTACTAATAGAAAGACGGAATGGTCACGTGGAACTTCTGTACCGAGCGTTACAATGCCCCATAATCCCATATTTAATAAATCAGCAAAGGCTACAATAAATGAACCTGTTAATACTAGAAAAATAAGACCTTTTACAAATTGTTTATTATACATTTGGCCCACGCCTGGAATGATTGATAACATGGTTGCCACTTTCCTATGCTTTGAATCATTTAACCCCTTTGCAGGTTCCATAGATGTTTGCATGTTCCTTCCCCCTTTTTTCTTCCTACATGGAAGGGAGAGAATTCGTGCCCCTCATATTAGAGGCACGAATTTCACCTTATTTTTTCTTACTATGATTTGCCTCAATATTACCTTTAATTTGTTTCACTGCACTATCAAGTGCGGATTTTGGTGCTTCTTTATCTGATACAACTAATTGAAGCGCATCTCCAGCTGGTTTCCAAACTTCTTGCATTTCTGGAATATTTGGCATTGGAATTCCATTTTCAGATTGTGTCGCAACCGCTTTTGCAGCCTCATTTTCTTTAATGATTGGATCTTCCATTACTGATTTTACTGGTGGAATTTCTTTCGTTTTCTCAAAGCGAATTTTAGCATTTTCTTCATTTGTAACCCACTCAGTAAATTTTGTAGCTAAATCATTTTGTTTAGAGAAGCTTGTTACATGCCATCCTTTTACACCAACGAACGTTTTCATCGGTTGACCATTTGGTAATTTCGGCATTGGAGCAACACCATAGTCAATTCCAGCCTTTTCCATCGCTTGGAATGCCCATGGACCATTCATAATAGATGCTGCTTTTCCTTCATTAAATAATCCATCTGCAGCTGAACCACCAGATTCACCGATAATACCTTTCGGGAATAACTTTTCTTTATACCATTTTTGAATATATTCAGCACCTTGTACCGCACCGCTATTATTTAATCCAATATCATTTGCATTTGGCTTTCCATCTTTTTCACCAAATACATAACCACCCATACCTGCCATAAATGCATTAGCAAAGTAGAAGTTATCTCCTAGTGCTAAAAATCCGTATTTTCCATCTTTCGTAAAGTCTTTTGAGAAGTTAAACAGTTCATCCATCGTTTCCGGCGCTTTTTGCATCATTTTTTTATTATAAATAAAGATTGGTGTTTCAATCGCTTTTGGTAAACCATATATTTTTCCGTTATATGTTTGTGCTTCTATTGATAAATCTGTAAATTTACTTTTTACTGTATCATCTACTTTCACTTCTGAAAGTAGCCCTTCTGTTACCGCATTACCAATATGATCATGTGGCAATGTTACAACATCTGGCCCTGTGCCAGCTGGACCGTCGAGACGAAGTTTTTCTATTTGTTTCGTCATCTGAACCTCTTCAACTTTTACTTTCACATTATATTTCTTTTCAAAACTTTTCACCGCTGGCTCTAGACCCACACCTTTTTTCTCATCTTCCCAAACAAGAAGATCATAGTCTTTTTTCGCTTTACTTTCCTCTTTTTTCCCTGAATCTTTCGGTCCACATGCAGATAACATACCAATAGATAATGCTGAAACCGTTAATAATGATAATGCTTTCTTCATCCCAAAAACCTCCCTAAATTGTCTATGTACCTCAGTAACTGAAAACGTTTGCATTTAATAGTTTAATTGAAGCGCAAACAATATCTCAAGTCTATGAAAACGTTTGCGCTATTTGTCTATCATTATACATTCTTTTATTCATTTTGCAAATATTAATTTAAAAATTATGTCATTATACTCTTTATACATTGACTTTATATGAAATGAATACTACTCTTATAAGCAATATTAAAGCTATAAGAAAGGCAATCGTTTGCAATACAGGCTTTATTATTACACTTAAGGGAATACTATGTATAGAGATATTGAAGGGGGATTTTCTATATGTTTAAAGAAGCCATTTATCATAGGCCGAAAGATAATTATGCATACGCTTACGATGAACAAACAATTCACATCCGAATACGTACTAAGAGAGATGATGTTCAAAGCGCCGATCTTATTTACGGTGATCCTTACGAATGGAAAGACGGGAAATGGATATCAGCAAGTACACCAATGAAAAAAACGGGTTCTACTGCATTATTTGATTATTGGTCCATTGCAATCGAACCAAAATTTAAGCGCTTACGTTATGGGTTTGAATTAAAATCTGAAACAGACACTCTTATTTATACAGAGCGAGGATTCTTTTCTAACATTCCAAATGATGATGTTGGTAACTTTTTTTGTTTTCCATTTATTCATGCAGATGATGTATTCAAAGCACCATCGTGGATTAAAGACACCATTTGGTATCAGATTTTCCCTGAACGATTCGCTAATGGCGATAGTACGCTGAATCCAGAAAACACCCTTCCTTGGGGAAGTACGAATCCAACTCCAACTAATTTTTTCGGCGGGGATTTTGCTGGTGTTATTCAAAACCTTGATTACCTTGTTAAGCTTGGCATTTCCGGAATATATTTCACACCTATTTTCAAAGCTCATTCAAACCATAAATATGACACAATTGACTATATGGAAATTGATCCACAATTTGGGACGAAAGAAACTTTTAAAGAGCTCATTGAAGAATGTCATAAACACGGTATAAAAGTAATGCTCGATGCTGTGTTTAATCATAGTGGATACTTTTTCGAGAAATTTCAAGACGTTCTAGAGAACGGTGAGAAGTCTGCATATAAAGAGTGGTTCCACATTCATGAATTTCCAATTATAACCGAGCCACTTCCCAATTATGATACTTTCGCCTTTACACCGTATATGCCTAAATTAAATACAGCTCATCCAGATGTAAAAGAATACTTACTTGAAGTAGGACGTTATTGGGTACGAGAATTCAATATAGATGGCTGGCGCCTTGATGTCGCCAATGAAGTCGATCACAACTTTTGGAGAGAATTCCGAACTGAAATAAAGACATTAAATCCTGAAGTATATATTTTGGGAGAAATTTGGCACGATGCCCTTCCGTGGCTACAAGGCGATCAATTTGATGCTGTCATGAGCTACCCTGTTACAAACGCTCTACTTTCTTACTTTGCTAACGATTCCATTAAAGCAAGTGAATTTATGAAGCAAATTACAGAATCTCTACATTCCTACTCTATGAATGTAAATGAAGCAGCCTTTCATTTATTAGATAGCCATGATACTCCAAGAATTTTAACAACATGCAATGGAGATAAAAATAAGTTGAAATTGCTCTATGTATTCCATCTTTCTTTCATCGGCTCTCCATGTATTTATTACGGAGATGAAATCGGCATGGATGGTGGTATGGACCCCGATTGCCGTAAATGTATGATTTGGGATACTAAAGAACAAGATCATGCATTATTTACACATATACAAACATTGATTTCATTACGAAAACAACATGCAGCTTTTGGAGGACATGGTACTTTTCAATTCATCGAAGCAAATGATGAACATAATTATATTTCTTATACGAAAACATATGAGGATGAAACTATCTTTTTCGTTTTAAACCCTACTAATAGTGAAGTTACAGTTTCACTCCCTCTTCATGTTACTGGTAAGAAAATAATTAACATTTATACAAATGAAGAATTTTCAGCAGAAGCAAGTGTATTACAAGTTACACTTCCTCCATATGGATTCTCCATATTAAAATGGTAACCCAAAAAATCCTTATGCCAAGGTGGCATAAGGATTTTTCTTATTTCAATTTGAATACCATCGCTTCATACGGACGTAATGGAATGTTATCTATTGATCCGATTTCTACATCGTAATTGTGTATAAATAACTCTGATTCACTATAACTAATATCCTTAGGCATTTCAAATACACTTTCATCCGCAGTAAAGTTTGCAATGACAAGTAGTTTTTCATCTCCATATGTTCTTACATAAGCAAAAATAGAAGGGTCATTATTTAATATTAAATCATATGATCCATACACAACTATTTCATTATTTTTGCGTAGTTCAATTAATTTCTTATAGTAATAAAAAATTGAACCTTCATCTTGGATTGCTTGTTTCACATTAATCTCTTTATAGTTAGGATTTACAGTAATCCAAGGTTCACCTTTTGTAAATCCAGCGTGATTCTGATCATTCCACTGCATCGGAGTTCTAGCATTATCACGACCCTTTATATAAATAGATTCCATTACTTTTTCTATATCTTCACCATGGTCTATCACTTTTTCTTTATACATATTTAACGTTTCAATATCTCGATATTCATCAATTGACTCAAATCGGACGTTCGTCATTCCGATTTCCTCTCCTTGATAAATATATGGCGTTCCTTTCATCATATGAAGAACTGTCGCTAACATTTTTGCTGATTCAATGCGATACATTCCATCATTACCAAAACGAGATACAACGCGAGGCTGATCATGATTATTCCAATAAAGGCTATTCCATCCGGTATGCTCTAATGCTTTTTGCCACTTTGTTAAATTCTCTTTTAAAGTAAGAAGTGAGCATGGTTTTACATCCCACTTTCCACCTTCTCCTGAATCTAAATCCATATGTTCAAATTGGAATACCATTTGCAATTCTTTTCGTTCTTCTCCAGTATACAATTTCGCTTCTTCTGTCGTTACACCAGGCATTTCACCAACCGTCATAATATCATAATGCGATAATACTTCCTCATTCATTTCATGTAAATATTTATGAATGTTTGGACCGTTCATAAAATGCTTATGACCTGAAACATACCCCTCTTCTTCTGTTTCAACAGCTGGTAATCCCTCTTCTTTAGAAATAAAATTAATAACATCCATACGGAAACCATCAATTCCTTTTTCTAACCAAAACTTCATCATTTCATAAACATCTTGTCTTACCTTTTCATTATCCCAATTTAAATCTGGCTGTTTTTTAGAAAACAGATGTAAATAATATTCATCTGTCATTTCATCATACTGCCATGCTGATCCACTAAACGCTGCTCCCCAGTTGTTCGGTTCTTTTCCTTCTTTTCCAGGGCGCCATATATAGTAATCTCTATATTTATTATCTTTTGATTTACGTGATTCAATAAACCAATTATGTTCATCAGATGTATGATTAACAACTAAATCCATCATCAATTTCATATTACGTTCATGCATTTCATGTAATAGCTCATCCCAATCTTCCATTGTTCCGAACTCGTTCATAATTTTACAATAATCGCTTATATCATAACCATTATCATCATTTGGAGATTCATAGACTGGTGATAACCAAATCACATCAATCCCTAACTCTTTTAAGTAATCTAGCTTTGAAATAATCCCTTGAAGATCTCCTATACCATCACCATTACTATCCATAAAGCTACGAGGATAAATTTGATATACTACACTTTCTTTCCACCATTGTTTTTCCATTATGCTACCCCATTTCATTCATCATTCATTTTTCTCTTTTTTAAGGCGCAAACGTTTTCATTAATGAATGATAACAGATTCTATCTCAATTTAAAATAGCGCTTACAATTTTTATTGTCTTTTTCTAAGAAAACATATGAAAACCACTAATAAATCTCCAATAAATGAAAACGTTTTATTTTTTTATTTATTTTTTGAATCTATTCGTTTATAATGAACTCAAAGAAAACGTTTGCATAATTATTTCTAGGGGGAAATACCATGGCAGAACTTAAATTAGAAAACATTTATAAAATATATGATAATAACGTAACAGCTGTAACTGATTTTAATTTACACATTCAAGATAAAGAATTTATTGTATTTGTCGGTCCTTCTGGATGCGGAAAATCTACAACATTACGAATGGTAGCTGGACTTGAAGATATTTCAAAAGGCGAGTTTTCAATTGATGGTAAACTAATGAATGATGTTCCTCCAAAAGATCGAGATATCGCTATGGTATTCCAAAACTACGCTCTTTATCCACATATGAGTGTATATGATAATATGGCATTTGGATTAAAACTTCGAAAAATACCAAAAGATGAAATCGATCGTCGTGTGAAAGATGCAGCAAAAATTTTAGGACTTGAACAATATTTAGATAGAAAACCGAAAGCATTATCAGGTGGACAGCGCCAACGTGTTGCGTTAGGTAGAGCAATCGTTCGAGATGCAAAAGTTTTCTTAATGGATGAACCATTATCAAACTTAGATGCTAAACTCCGTGTTGCAATGCGCTCAGAAATTTCTAAGCTACATCATCGTCTTGGAACAACAACAATTTATGTAACACATGATCAAACAGAAGCAATGACTATGGCTTCGCGTCTTGTCGTTATGAAGGATGGAAAAATCCAACAAATTGGAACTCCAAAAGAAGTATATGAAACACCAGAAAACATCTTCGTGGGTGGATTTATCGGCTCACCAGCTATGAACTTCTTCCGTGGTAAATTGACTGAAACCGATTTCGTTATAGACAATACTATAAAAATTAAAGTATCTGAAGGAAAAATGAAGATGCTACGTGAACAAGGCTATGTAAATAAGGAAATTGTTTTAGGTATTCGTCCAGAGGACATTCATGATGAACTACTATTTTTAGAAGCTTCACAATCTACTGCCTTCACAACAAAAATTGAAGTCGCTGAGTTATTAGGTGCTGAATCCATTTTATATATGAAACTTGGGAATCAAGATTTTGCGGCACGTGTAGATGCAAGACATACGTTTTCACCTGGTGACCAAATTAAATTAGCATTTGATATGAATAAAGCGCATTTCTTTGATAACCAAACTGAACAACGTATTCGCTAAAAAATTTATCTTTACTATACACATATAAAAAACCGTCCACATATATTGAGGGCGGTTTTCATTATTATACTAGGGCTTCTACTGTATGAAATGATTGTCCTTTCGTGCCAATAATACCGAAAATCGGTAAATCACTAAGCACCACTTCTTCTTGCTGTTTCATAAAAGATGACGTTAATTGTTTTATCTCTATCCAAACGTCATTAATACAAAGTACATTGGAATCGTTCTCTTGTTGGCGAGAAAAAATAGAATCTATTTTATATAAACCAGCATTTTGAAAAAGCATGTCAATGCGACTGAATGCATTCAAAGTAATGCTAATAACGCGTTGCCAATCTCCTTGCTTTTCCATATCATAGAATACAAAAAGTGCTTCTCCGCCTAGATTCATAATTTCCTCCACTGTTGCTTGTCCACTCTCTTGATCAATGTCCGTCACAATAACTTTTGCGCCTTGTTTAGCCAACAAAAGAGCTGTATTACGTCCAATACCGATGCCACCGCCAGTTACGATAGCAACTTTTCCTGCAAGCTTCATTTTCATTACCCCTTCTATAAGTCTTACCGTCATTCAGTATACTCCTTTATGAGATTATTCTGCAAGCAAGAAAAATTGCCATTCGATTTGTAAACGTTTACTTTTTATCCTTCTTTTTTCTTACTCTTACGCTGATCAAGAACTAGACCGATAAAAATGAGAATGCCCCAAAAAATTATGCTACCTCCTGTCATCTCAACTTCCCCCTTATTATATAAAGTAAAACTTTAATCAGCCCCAAATGGTGAGATAAAGATATTATTTTTAATCATTATACCATTATCTTAATTTTCAATCTATTATAAATAGAAATGACACATTTTAGTTTTTCCTTACTGTAAATATTCACAATATACTTATAAAATAAAAAAAGACCCTTTTATATATAAAAGGGTCTTTTTTTATTTTATTATACAAGACTTATTATTTTCGTCTTTGTAATTAAGTCCTGAAAACCGCAATTGTCTTTGCGGAACAACATCATATATACGTTACATATTAATGGAATTCCTAATAGCAATACGTTCGGTAATAACACTACAAAAAATCTTATAATTAATGTTTGCAACGTTAGCTTTTCACTCTTCAATGAAATTAATTTTATTCTCGTTACCTTTTTGCCAAGTGTAACACCGTTCCAAATAAAGGGTAATACAATAAAATATATCGCCATTAATATGAAAACTACTGCGAAATCATATCTAAAATCACCTAAGCTTATATTAAAGCGCTTAAACATAGCACTATAGTTTCCGGTCATAATAGCTACTACTGCACCATACATAACCGAGATTAAAAACATGTCAATTAGGGAAGCACCTATGCGATTCATTACAAGCGCTGGACGATGCATCTTTAACTTCATTTTATGTCGACTCCTTCATATCCTTCTTTACCCGTCTCATCGTACCACTTCTAAAAAACATTGTAAACTAGCGTTTCTCTTACTTTTCTTGTACAATTTGTTACAATAGCATTATAAAGGAGGTTCCCATATTGAAAAAATGGATAATCCTATTCGTCGCCTTCCTATTAACTGGTTGTGCAGGAAACACAAGTCACTTAACTTATACGGTTAACGATGAATACGAACTCATACGTACTTCTGGAAATGCATTTGAACTTTTCCCCTCGCAAGATGCTGTATATGCCACACAATACATCCCTGCAAAAATTACAGACATTGCTTGGGATGATAAATACATTATTGCAAAACAAACTGAGGAAAAATCAGATCCAAATAACCCTGACGCAGCAATTGCAAATAAAAAAAGTGAACATTATTGGATTATTGATGTAAAGCACAATAAACGTTTCGGTCCCTACAATGAAAAGCAATTTAATGAACAAAAAGATGCGTTTAAAATTAAGGTGCCTTTTCAAAATGTAGATTCATACATAAAAGAAATAAAAAAACAGTCAGCATAATATTTGTATGCTGACTGTTTTGTCTTACATTATTTTAGTGAGATGTTAAACGTTTGTGGCTCTTTTACAACATCTTGTGTTTCTGAATCTCCTGCAAGTAAATCATCAGTTGTAAACTGAATATCCTTTACCTTGTCTTTTCCATCGTCAAGTATTAAACCAATAATACCATCTCTTATTTCACCAGGCTTATAGTCTTCTCTTGATACATTTTTTGTACCAACTAACGTATCTTCGTCATATAAAAAGTTTTGAGTGGCTACTTTAAAATGTTGCTTACCATTAATCATAACATCATTCATAGAGAAAAATTGCATATTTTTATTTCCGCTATTCTCCACTTTATATGTAATCTCAACGTAACGAATTGTATTACTAATCTCTGTTCCACTTAGCGATGCATATAATTCTGCATCTTCTTGGCTTACTTTATCCCCTAATCTACGTTTTACTTCTTCAGGAGTTAGTGCCGTGTATACTTTCAATGTATTTTTTGCCTTTTCACTCATTTGTGATAAAGAGATTACTTTCACATCTTGTACGTGAATTTTCATTGGCGCTACTTCAAATGTTTGATTCACAGAATGCATCTGCTCTAACTTGAAAGTACCCCATCCTGTTTCTTTCACTTTTTGTCCTACTTTTTTCAGCTCACGCCCACCATATTCTTTCGTTTCAGGAATAGATTCTTTCTTCTTCGGTTCAGCTTTCTTTTCTTCTTGATGGAAGCAACCACTTAACATAAGAAGAAAACTACATAAAACAAAAATACTTTTCCATGCTTTCATCATTTCATTTCTCCTAACGCTATCATTCATGAATATAAAATTAGTCCCTTGCTTTGTAAACTATAGAAACAATGACAATTCCACAAAATGAACTTGTCAGTCCAGATACTATTATACCTCCAATTTGGAAAATATGAAAATAGGGGTCTAGGAACGCATGCACGATAAATATAAAAGCTGTCACAATGATTATCGAAACCCAATACTTTCTTTTTTCTAAAGCTACAATCATATCTTTCCCTGTTTCATCTTTATACTCCCATAGTACGTATAATAGCAATAATAAGCCAACACATGTACTCCCATGTTGCATATATTTATACAATGGAATACTGTGTAATTCAATTTGTAACAATGCTATTTTCATAACGAAATAGCCTGTATTATGAGTAAATGCATCCAAAACGACATGCGTGAGCATACCGAATAATGCAGAATAGCAAAATACAAAGAATTCTTTCCAGGTATGTAGCCCCCACCTCTCATCTATTGCATATGAATAATAACCAGCAAACGGTTTAGGCAAATGCGTTATAAACGGCTTTTTTAAAATGTAATGATATATGTATGCGATTAGAAATACAAGCGGTAAATTTAAATATAAGAACCCAAGCCATGTATGGCCAATAACACCATAGGGTCTAAAGTGCAAAAAATATTCAAAGTCAGGCGCCATACTACCTAATATAAGAGCCGTTACTGAAATATGTTTAGAGTGCTTTTTCGCAAAAGGAAGAACTGCTGCTGGATGTGCAAATGTAAACGGCATACTTTAACTCCTTCTCACATTTTCAATAGAATACCATATATCATAACGAGAGAATGAATCTTCATGCAATATTTATTTTCACATTGGAATATGATAGTTTAAATGATATAATCCACATAAAATATTCAGAAAACAAGAAGGGATTCAGGTGTCATTAACACTTGTATTTGCTGCCTTTTTAAATTCAAAATCCGTTATGAATTGAGGTTTATATATTGATTGACGTACCCTTTTTACAAAATGTCACATTAAAAAAAGAAAATATCCCTAGTTTTTCCGCATATCCTTACTGTTTACCCGCTATTCGAACATTACAATCACTAGCTTTCCATCCAAATGTAACATTCATTATTGGAGAAAACGGAACAGGTAAATCAACATTACTTGAAGGAATTGCAATTGCGTTAGGTTTTAATGCAGAAGGTGGAACGAAGAACTTCCGCTTTAGCACAAACGATTCCCATTCATCTTTACATGAATACCTTCGAATTTCAAAAAGTTTCAATACACCAAACGACGGTTTCTTTCTTCGCGCTGAATCATTTTATAACGTTGCTTCTTATATTGATGAAATAGATGCTGATAGAGAAGCACGTGGGAATCCGGTTATCAACTCTTATGGTGGTATCTCACTACACAAACAATCACACGGTGAATCATTCTTCTCATTATTTATGAACCGTTTTTCAGGACAAGGTTTATACATTTTAGATGAGCCTGAGGCAGCTTTATCACCAATGAGACAACTTTCCATGCTCATTCGAATGCACGAACTAGCTGAACAAGGTTCACAATTTGTTATCGCGACGCATTCTCCTATTTTAATGGCTTATCCTGAATCCACTATATATTCTTTAACACAAGAGGGAATTCACGAATCCACATTAGAAGAAACTGAGCATTACCAAACGACGAAACTTTTCTTTGAAAATCGCGATCGATTATTCCATCATCTATTTGAGTCGTAAAAAAAGAAGCAGCAATAGCTGCTTCTTTTTTATAGTGCTTCTATAAATAAGGCAACCCCGATACCGCCACCGACGCATAAAGAGGCAATTCCTTTTTCTAACCCACGTCTTTTTAATTCGTGAATTAAACTTACTGTAATACGAGCCCCTGTACAACCAATTGGATGCCCAAGTCCTACGCCACTACCGTTTACGTTCACTTTTTCACGGTCTAAGCCTAACTCTTTCTCTACAGCTAAATATTGAGCCGCGAAAGCTTCATTAATTTCAAGTAAATCTGCATCTTCCAATGACCAATCTACTTTTTCTAAACCTTTACGAATTGCTGGTGCTGGTCCAATACCCATAATTTTTGGATCTACTCCAGCTACTGAATATCCAACAATTCTAGCTAACGGTTGTAAACCTTTTTCTTTCGCTTTTTCTTCGCTCATTAATACTAGAACTGCACTCCCGTCATTAAGGCCAGATGCATTTCCAGCAGTCACTGATCCATCTTTACGGAACGCCGGCTTCAATCCAGCTAATTTTTCAGCTGTAATATCTGCACGTGGATGTTCATCCTTCGAAAATACAACTTCTTTTCTACGCTCTTTTATTGTAATAGGAACAATTTGATCGTCAAAGTATCCAGACTCGATTGCCTTCAGTGCCAATGTATGACTGCGAAGAGCAACTTCATCTTGTTCCTCTCTTGTAATTTCATATTGTTTAACTAAATTTTCCGCTGTTTCACCCATCATAATATGGTGAATCGGATCTTCTAACACTTCCCACACCGTATCACGAATTTCTCCGTGCTGTAGACGTTGTCCCCAGCGGTGCTGTTTCAATGCATAAGGGCTCGAACTCATCGCTTCTACCCCACCTGCAACAACAACATCACTTACACCTAATTGGATTTGCATTGCAGCTGACATAATTGCTTGCATACCTGAAGAACATTGACGTTGGATTGTATATCCCGTAACTGTGTCAGGAAATCCTGCCGCTAATGCAGCTGTTCTCGCCGTATTTGCTTCATCAGTTCTTTGAATACAATGACCTAAAATTACTTCATCAACTTCATGTGGTTCTACCCCGCCTCGTTTTACAGCTTCCTGAAGTACAGGAACAGCTAATTCTACTGGCGTTACATTTTTTAGCGCTCCTCCAAAAGTTCCAATTGGCGAACGAACTGCAGCTGTAATAACAACATTATGCATTTTGCACTTGCCCCTCTCTTATGTACCCTAGTCAGTTTTTAGGTGAAATTCCATAAGATGTATATCTATAACTATCATACTATAAACATACTAAAAAATCAAAATATTTAATATAATAAAAATAGAAGGAATTAACCTTCTATTCTGTCAGCGCATATAAAAACTTTTGTAAAATTTTCTCTGTCGTTTCATTCAATTTTGGCAACTTATCTACTGGAAAATATTGAAGTTTTAACCCTTCATGATCGAGCTTTAATTCCCCGCTCACATGATGTGCCTGATACAGATGAATAACATTGAAAATTTCATCGCCATTCGGATAACGGAAATATACTTCTTTTCCTGATAGAACACCAAGAAATTGCATTATTTTTGCAGTTAACCCCGTTTCCTCAAATAACTCTCTACGTGCAGTTTCTTCTGTCGTTTCGCCCAGTTCCATCGCCCCACCAGGTACACCCCAATCATATGTATCTGAACGATATTGAAGCAATACTTCTTGATTATCGTTTAATATAATAATTGCTGATCCTACGAGAATAAGCGGCCTTGTACCAACGACTTTTCGTAACTCTTCAATATACCCCATATGTAAATTCCCCTTTCCCTAACCTCCCTTATCATAACAAAATTTTGCTCTTTTTGTTCATGTAATTTTAAAGAAAAAAAGAAGCTTTCGCCTCCTTTTTTTCACCTTTATTTCTTAAAACTTTCATATTTTACAGCTTCAAAAGCTTCCTCAATTTCATCATTACGATAATGGACATATGTAAAACGCCCCAATTCTACTAATCTTGCTATTTCCTGTAACGCTTTATGCTGCTCATATGTTTCTTTCAGCTTAATATGTACATAAAACTTCATTAACGGATGTTCATATAAAGGTTCTCCCACCTCTACATATACATCTTCCACCCCTTGTACAACTCTTACATAACTTGCAAATTGATAAAGAGCTTCTCTGTCTGAAACGATTTTTAATGTATACATATATTCTCCCCCTTTTCTTTACTATATCAAAAAGATGATCACACTACGTTATAGAACTATGAAATTTTTTCGACTTGTCATCTATATATTCAATAAAGAAGGCGTTTATCCATACATGACATCTTTTCCCCACATATATTATAGGAAGAACTTTTTTTCAGTTGAGGTGTTCCTTATGGATCCATACGTCAATATATGTATTTGTATTACTCCCGGCGCCGATATTTCTGATGACCGCATCGCAAAAGATTTAGCTGTTGCAGAATCAATTTGGCACCCCATTACATTTCAAATTCAAGAAGTAATTGTATTAAATGAACTTTTCCGTTTTTTTGACCGTGAAATCAGTTATAAAAATTCCATTCAAAGTCAAGAAAAGCTGGCATCCTTTTTCCAAACATGTGTAAATGAAGCTCCTGAATGCGACCTTTATATTTGTTATATTGGCAGTGATTATTTCAAAGAAACAGCAGTAATTGCCTGCGCTTACTCTTTAGCAAAACAGCAACAACTTACCGGATATATCGTTTTAACAAACTCGGCTGCTCCTATGAAAAATATATATACGCTTGCTCACGAAATCGGTCATATTTTATTTACAAGACGTGTTCACGGAAAACTTACTCACGCAGATCCTCATTCCCCAACCGGCTCCGAGCACCATCCTTCTCCAACCAATCTTATGTATCCGATAGTCCCGCGCCCTGAAAATGTTCCTATTCAGTCTCTATTGACGAACGAACAAAAAACACTCTCTTTACAAAGCTCTTTATTGCAAAGAAAAAAACAGTAACCCTCATGTTACTGTTTAAAACAACTTATTCCAATCAACAAAACAAATCCCGGCTGCTAGAAATAAAAATAGACAACTAAATGTAAATGTAATCCCTCTAAAAATCCCTATATAATATTTCTTTGGAAATAATTTTTGGTATATCCAGAGCAGCCGCTTTTTATTGAATTTCTAGTTCACACTTTTTCTTTCTTCAATTTTTAAAGACCATCTCATTAATCCATATATACTTCCATACATAAGTAATATCTTTGCAATTCCCCAAAATACATTTCTTTCTTCTAAGTCTTTAAATAAGAACATAATCGCAAGAGGAACAATTAGTACCAAAACACCCATCCAACCAAGAACATATACTTCACCAATAAGAAGTAATAAAAATATACTTACTGCTAATATATATGTCTGCATTGTCGACAATTGTAAAATTGGCGTCCCATACCATTTATTCATAAACATTAATAACACTAATAATAAAATAGGTATCATTACTATTACATAAATAATTCCAAACTCTACTGATTTACTTTTAAAAGAAGACATTCTAAACGCAAAAACCGTTCCAATAATTGTAATAATTAAAACGATAGGATAACCAATTACCTGTACATTTGTTAACGTAAATTGTTGATTCGGATTTCCAAATAAAATATTGGTTAGTAACCAATACCCACCTATCCCAATAATCATTCCTAAAACACTCTTTATACTTCCGCCTTTATCCTTCTCCATCTCTTTCGCTAATTCTTCCGCATACTCTTTTGGCGAATCACCAAATATATTACTTACCGTTTTTCCTTCTTTCTCACCTTCAATTAAATGAGGTTCTGCATCTTCTAAAAAAGCGTCAACATCTTCTTCTTTAATTCCTTGTGTTATTAAATATACTTTCGTATCGATTAAGAACTTTTCTCCTTCTTTAGAAATCTGCATTATAGCCCCTCCCTTATTTAACCATTTCTCTTCTATTCGCCTTCACCATAATTTCAACAAAAATTAAAATAAATAAACTTCCGTATAAACATATAATTTGAAATAACATTGGAACAAGATCTTCCGTTGTAAATGTTTTAAACACTAACATAATTGAAAGTGGAATGATTAAATATAAGTTTTTAAACCATCCTTCAAAGTATATATTTATAGCTACTGTGATGATAAAAATCCCACCAGCTACTATATAACTTTGCACTTCGGTGAATGTGAGCATTTTTGTCGGATATATCACGTCTAATATCGTAACAGCTCCTAATAAAAACATTGGAGCGATCATAACTAAAGACCACATAGAAAACCATGTTTTTGTAAAACTTGTTACGAAGGCCATTTTGCGAAGTAGAAAATTAGGACCTATAACAACTAAAATCAATGAAAAACTATAACCGATACACTGAATAAGTGAAATCTGTAACATTCCATGATTCACTATTAAGATAGAAGCAATAATCCAAAACGATACGATATTCATTACTGTAAAACCAATTTGCTTCCACGTTTCCTGTCTATCTTTTTCCATCACTTGTACAAGTTCATGCGCATATTCTTTCGGTGAGCTTCCGAAAATATCTTCTACACTTTTCCCATCACTCTCACCCTCAATTAAATGGAGTTCCGCATCTTCTATAAAATTTTCAATATCGCTTTCTTTCACACTCTTTGCCGTCAAAAATAATCTCATATCTAACAAAAACTTTCGCGCTTCACTTGATAGCATTATTTTCTCCTTCCCTTCCCTTCAAGTAGACGTTCTACACTACTTTGCATCGTTTCCCAGCGATCCATAAATTCATCAAGTGCTTCCTCGCCTTTTTCTGTTAATGTATAATATTTTCTCTTTGGACCAGATGGAGATTCCTTCATTACGCTTGTTATTAGTCCTTCTTTTTGCATTCGTATTAATAACGGATAAATACTTCCCTCACTCGCCATTGTAAAACCATACTTCGCTAGCTTTTCACTCATTTCATAACCGTATATTTCGCCTTCAGAAATAATAGCAAGTAAGCATCCTTCTAAAATCCCTTTCAGCATTTGACTTGTCGACATAATTCAAATCCTCCTACTATCTTGCTTTACAAAATAGTATAGCAAAGACTATTTTGCAAAACAAGATAGCTAACGATATTTTTTCCAAATGTTTGCAGGAATTTCATTATAGCTTCTCTAAATAGAGCACTATGAAAACTTTATTATGAAGGGATGTTTTTCATCATGGTTACAAATCGAGTTGTCTTTTTAACAGGTGCTGCAAGTGGTATTGGTTATGAAATGGGAAAGGCTTTTGCAAAAGAAGGTGCAAAAGTTGTGATTACCGATCGGCTTGAAGAACGTGCAAAAGAAGCTGCTGAACAATTACAAAATGAAGGTTTTCAAGCTATCGGTTTAAAATGTGACGTTACATCTGAAGAGGAAATTACAGCAGCAATTTCTCAAACAGTTGATCATTTCGGTTCATTACATATATTAATTAACAACGCAGGAATGCAACACGTTTCACCCATTGAAGACTTTCCAACTGAAAAGTTCGAGCTACTAATTCAAATTATGCAAATTGCTCCGTTTATTGCAATTAAGCATGCCTTTCCGATTATGAAACAACAAAAATATGGTCGTATTATTAATGTCGCTTCTATTAACGGCCTTGTCGGGTTTGCTGGAAAAGCTGCCTACAATAGTGCAAAACATGGCGTAATTGGATTAACAAAAGTTGCCGCTTTAGAAGGTGCTACGCATGGTATTACTGTTAATGCCCTTTGCCCTGGTTATGTTGATACCCCCCTTGTACGTAATCAACTACAAGACTTAGCTACTACACGAAATGTACCACTTGAAAATGTTTTAGAAGATGTTATTTATCCACTCGTTCCACAAAAGCGCTTATTACAAGTACAAGAAATTGCAGATTATGCGATGTTTTTAGCGAGTGAAAAAGCTAAAGGTATAACTGGTCAAGCTGTCGTTATCGATGGTGGTTATACCGCTCAATAAAAATAAAGTTTGCTCAAGAAGAGCAAACTTTATTTTTTATCCCGAGGATCTTCGTACTTTAGTAATTGCCGCGGGAGCTTCTCAATTGCAACAATTACCCCCTCTAATTTACTTTCAATACGGTGGAGTAAATATAATGTTACAACAATCGGAAACCCTACATTACCTATCATCTTGATCCACTCTTCCACCCTCTTCCCCTCCTTTCATTATATAAGTAAGAGAAAACACTGCATTTAGGCATAAAAAAACAAGCTATTATGTATTAGCTTGTTTTTCAAATAATGATGCAATTTCTCGTTTATAGTCCCCGCGTATAATACCTTTCTCAGTAATAATTCCTGTAATTAATTCATTCGGCGTTATGTCAAATGCTGGATTATAAACATCCGTTCCAATTGGTGCTACTTGTTTTCCAAAGATTTTCGTAACTTCTGTTTCATCTCTTTCTTCAATAATAATTTCGGCTCCAGTTTCTTTCGTAACATCAAATGTTGACAGTGGCGCAGCAACGTAAAATGGGATATTAAAGTACTTTGCTAAAATAGCTAAATTCATTGTCCCTATTTTATTGGCTGTATCTCCATTTGCGACAATTCGATCCGCCCCCACAATAATTGCGTTTATTTCTTTCGTTTGAATAGCATGAGCTGCAGTATTATCTGTTATAAGGGTCACATCAATATTTGCTTGCTTCAATTCCCACGTCGTTAAGCGACCACCTTGTAAAACTGGTCTCGTTTCACACGCATATGCATGTAAACGCACACCTTTCTCTTTTCCAATATAAAAGGGAGCTAATGCAGTTCCATATCTGGCAGTTGCGATACTTCCAGCGTTACAGATTGTTAAAATATTATCGCCATCTTTAAAACATGTTAACGCATATTCCCCAATATTTCGACACACCTCTTCATCTTCCTGTTGAATGCGAAGCGCTTCTTCTTCTAATATTTTTTGCGCTTCTTTTATTGTAGTAATCTCTCGAATAGATTCTCTCATACGATCAATTGCCCAAAATAAATTTACTGCCGTTGGGCGTGATGTCCCTAAATAGTTACAGTCTCTATTAAACTTCTTTTGAAATTCTTCGATATGTAAAGTATTATATTTTTTCGCTGCAAGCGCCAAGCCAAATGCAGCTACAATTCCAATTGCAGGCGCTCCGCGTACTTCTAACATTATGATACTTTTCCCAACCTCTTCAATAGTCGTTAATGTTTTGTATTCTGTGCTATGTGGCAATTTCGTTTGATTTAATACCGCAATTGCATCCCCTTTCCAACTTACAGATCTCGGAACAGTAACGATTGTACTCATGCTTTTACACCCCTTGAAACTGTCTGTTGAAATAATGTTCGAAACAGTTGAATATCAGCACTTTTAGATTCATATTTTATTAGTTCTTTTCCTAAGGATAGCGCTTGTTTCTTAGCTTGAATTCTTGTTTCTTTATTTTCTATTTCATCTAAATCTGCTACATGAGCTAAACCAATTGTTCTACGAATTAGTTCACATCCGGCAAATCCAACAGCATCAGTAAAGATATTTTGCAAAATAATTGGTAACCATTGTTTTTCTTTCGTATATGCTTCTACACCTTCTCCAATCCATAACTTTGTAAAAGTCTCTACAAAATAACTCCACGTCTTTTCTATATGGAAAAATAGTACACTTCTCTTTTCTTCTTCTCTAGATAACGCATTTAATAATAGATTTGCAATAAATTGACCTATGTCAAACCCAAATGGGCCATATGTCGCAAATTCTGGATCAATCACTTTCGTTTCAGAAGGTGACGAAAAAATACTACCAGTATGTAAATCACCATGAATAAGAGTTTCTTTTCTTGTTAAGAACTTATATTTATATTGTGCTACTTTTAGTTTTAAAGTTTTATCACTCCAAAGTTCATCAACCACGAGCTGTAAATCTGGCTCATAATCATTTGTATCATAATGCCCAAACGGATCTGTAAACACTAAATCCTCTGTAATTTTACATAGGTCCGGATTTACAAAGGTACCTTCTAGTATCCTCTTCTCTTCTGACTGTAAACCAAAATCTGAAGTGTAAAATAAAACATGTGCTAGAAAACGACCAATATGCTGGGATAAAAGCGGATATTCTTCTCCGTCTATTAATCCTTTTCTTGTAATTGTTAGTCTTGATAAGTCTTCTATTACCGTTATCGCTAACTCTTCGTCATGACTGTACACTACTGGAACATAATCCGGTACATACTGCGCAAAAATTTGTAATGCCTTGCTTTCAATCGTTGCTCTTTTTATAGACAATGGCCAGCTTTCACCAACTACTTTCGCATAAGGCAGTGCTTGTTTTATTATAATGGATTTCTCTCCATCATCTAATTTGAACACGTAATTTAAGTTTCCATCTCCAATTTCATGACAAATGACATTTGCCTTCTCTTCAAAATAGCCATGATCTTTCGCATATTGTACAGTTGTTATTTCTGTTAATGAATAATATCCCATCTTCTTCTCCCCCTTTTTAAATTCAGAGGTTTTTCTAACATAGAAAAACCTCTTTCCACTAAGAAAGAGGTTTGAAGTTTATCTTCTCCCCTCTTATCTGCCAGAAAGTTTTACTTTCTGCTGGAATTAGCACCGTGCCTTTTGGCGTAATAAACGCCCCATTTCACAATGGTATTACGGTCGGTTGCTGGGCTTCATCGGGCCAAATCCCTCCACCTGCTCTTGATAAGAGTTGTATAATTTTTTGAATTTTTAACTTTATGTTGAAGACTATACCAAGAATAAAAATCACTTGTCAACATTTTATTTGTATAATTCTGGACGGCGATCCGCAAAAACTGGAATTCCTTTACGTACTTCTTTAATTTTCTCGAATTCAAGCTCTCCAAATAAAATTGATTCCTCTTCATTCGCCTCTACTACAACTTCACCCCAAGGATCCACAATTAAAGAATGACCTGCAAACACATTATTCGGATCCTTCCCTGCTCTATTACACGCAACAACATAACACTGATTTTCAACTGCTCTTGCTTGCAATAGCAAACGCCAATGTGCTAAACGAACTAATGGCCATTCAGCTACAACAAATAATACTTTTGCCCCTTTAGCAGTATGAACACGCATCCACTCTGGAAAACGAATATCATAACAAATTGTTCCAGCGCATTCAACATCATCTAGCTTAAATTCGCCCGTACCATTACCAGCTATTAAATATTTATGTTCATCCATAAGCTGAAATAAATGTACTTTACTATATTCGTTGACTAACTGTCCTTCATTATTTACAACATACATCGTATTTGTAACGCCTTGCTCTGTTTGCTTTGCTATGGACCCACCAACAATATGTACATCATATCGCTTCGCCCATTCTATTAACTTTTCTTTCGTTTCCACTCCATCCCTATCTGCAATTTCAGAAAGTCTCGTTAAATCATATCCTGTTGTCCATAGTTCTGGTAAGACGATAACATCTGGCCTTTCCTTCATAGCTTCACTTATTTTATTTTTAGCATTCTCAATATTTTTTTCTACATCTCCAAAAACAATATCCATTTGAATACATGCGACTTTCATTTTTTCAGCCCCATTCTTATTTTTCTCTTTACAAAATACTGGAAAGATTATATCATTTGTCACTAGAATTGTAACAACTTTCAAAAGAGGTGGAAAGTATGAAATTATTTCAACCTTCTGAGATAGTAACATCATTGCCAACACAATTTTTCGCTTCACTTGTTGCAAAAGTTAACAAAGTCGTTGCAGCTGGTCACGATGTTATTAATCTAGGTCAAGGTAATCCAGATCAACCAACACCGCAGCATATCGTAAAAGCTTTACAAGATGCTGCCGAAAAGACCATTCATCATAAATATCCGCCATTTCGCGGACATGAAAGCTTAAAGGAAGCCGTGGCTACATTCTATAAACGTGAATATGGCGTCGAATTAAACCCAAAAACTGAAGTTGCTATTTTGTTTGGTGGGAAGGCTGGACTAGTAGAATTACCGATTTGTTTTACAAATCCTGGTGATACGATTCTCGTTCCGGATCCAGGTTATCCAGATTATTTATCCGGGGTTGCTTTAGCAAAAGCACACTTTGAAAGAATGCCACTTATTGCAGAAAATAACTTTTTACCAGATTATACGAACATTGATGACTCTATTGCAGAGCGTGCAAAATTAATGTTTTTAAACTATCCAAATAATCCTACCGGTGCTACTGCATCAAAAGATTTTTTTGATGAAACCATTCACTTTGCTAATAAACATAATATATTAGTTGTTCACGATTTTGCTTATGGCGCTATCGGATTTGATGGTCAAAAACCTGTTAGTTTCTTGCAAGCAGATGGTGCGAAAGATATAGGAATTGAAATTTACACATTATCAAAAACTTTCAATATGGCTGGCTGGCGCATCGCTTTTGCTGTAGGGAATGAAAGTGTGATTGAAACAATTAACCTATTACAAGATCATATGTATGTTAGTATATTCGGTGCAGTTCAAGATGCTGCTCGAGAAGCGCTATTAAGTTCACAGTCTTGTGTAATAGACCTTGTAAATAGTTACGAATCTCGAAGAAACGCTCTTATTTTAGCCTGTCACTCAATTGGTTGGAATGTAGACATTCCAACAGGATCATTCTTTGCATGGCTTCCCGTTCCAAAAGGATATACCTCTGAGCAATTTTCTAATATTTTACTAGAAAAAGCACATGTCGCAGTTGCTCCTGGTGTTGGATTTGGTGAGCATGGCGAAGGGTATGTCCGTGTTGGTCTCTTACATACAGAAGATAGATTACGAGAAGCCATTAATCGAATTGATAAATTAAATTTTTTCAAAAAGTAATTGACAACACGAAAAATATCTGACAAAATTCAGTTATCTTAAAAATTTAAACATTTCTAAATACTTCTTATCAAGAGCAGGTGGAGGGACGAGCCCGACGAAACCCGGCAACCGATCTACAATTGTAGACACGGTGCTAATTCTCGCAGCATTATGCTGACAGATAAGGAGCTGGTTGTAAAAAAACCTCTCCTTAGCTGAGAGGTTTTTTTATTTAACTAGGAGGTTATAACAATGAGCGGAATAATAGCGACGTATTTGATCCATGACGGTTCACATAACTTAGAAAAAAAAGCTGAGCAAATTGCACTTGGTTTAACAATTGGCTCTTGGACTCATTTGCCACACTTATTACAAGAACAATTAAAACAGCATAAAGGCAATGTCATTCATGTTGAGGAATTAGCTGAACATGAACATACCAATTCGTATTTACGTAAAAAAGTAAAACGCGGAATTATTAAAATCGAATATCCGTTATTAAACTTCAGTCCAGATTTACCAGCAATTTTAACGACTACATTTGGAAAGCTATCCCTTGATGGCGAAGTAAAATTAATTGACTTAACTTTTTCAGACGAGTTAAAAAAACATTTTCCTGGTCCAAAATTCGGGATAGATGGTATTCGAAACCTTTTACAAGTGCATGATCGTCCCCTTTTAATGAGTATTTTTAAAGGAATGATTGGACGAAATATTGGGTATTTAAAAACGCAATTACGCGATCAAGCAATTGGTGGTGTAGATATAGTAAAAGATGATGAAATATTATTTGAAAATGCATTAACACCACTTACGAAACGCATTGTATCTGGAAAAGAAGTTTTACAATCCGTATATGAAACATACGGACATAAAACGTTATATGCCGTAAATTTAACAGGACGAACTTTTGATTTAAAAGAAAATGCTAAACGTGCAGTGCAAGCTGGAGCTGATATTCTATTATTTAACGTATTTGCTTACGGACTAGATGTACTACAATCACTTGCAGAAGATGATGAAATCCCAGTTCCTATTATGGCACATCCTGCTGTAAGTGGTGCTTATTCAGCATCCAAGTTATATGGAGTTTCATCTCCATTATTACTTGGAAAGCTACTACGTTATGCTGGGGCTGACTTTTCATTATTCCCATCTCCATACGGAAGTGTTGCGCTAGAAAAAGAGGAGGCTCTTGCTATCTCAAAATATTTAACTGAAGACGATGCATCTTTCAAGAAGAGCTTTTCTGTTCCGTCTGCTGGTATTCATCCTGGTTTCGTTCCCTTTATTGTACGAGATTTCGGTAAAGATGTTGTTATTAATGCTGGCGGCGGGATACACGGACATCCAAATGGAGCGCAAGGCGGCGGTAAAGCTTTCCGTACTGCAATTGATGCTACTTTGCAAAATAAACCACTCCATGAAGTAGACGACATAAATTTGCATAGTGCACTACAAATATGGGGAAATCCCTCTTATGAGGTGAAATTATGAGTATTCAAGTATTTTGTGATTTCGATGGCACGATTACAAATAATGATAACATTATGTCCATTATGGAAAAATTCGCACCACCAGAAGCCGAAGAAGTAAAGAATAAAATTTTATCACAAGAACTATCCATTCAAGAAGGTGTTTCTCAATTATTTCAATTAATACCTACTAATCTGCACGATGATATTATTCAATTTTTAATAGAAACTGCTGAAATCCGTAGTGGTTTTCATGAGTTTATACAATTCGTAAAGGAAAATAACATTTCTTTTTACGTGATATCAGGTGGAATGGATTTCTTCGTCTATCCACTCTTACAAGGAATCATTCCAAAAGAGCAAATTTATTGTAATGAAACAGACTTTTCAGCAGAGTTTATTACAGTTAAATGGCCTCATTCTTGTGATGATCATTGTCAAAATCATTGCGGATTATGTAAATCATCATTAATCCGTAAATTAAGTGATACAGATGACTTTCATATTGTAATTGGAGATTCTATTACTGATTTACAAGCCGCGAAACAAGCTGATAAAGTATTCGCTCGCGATTTTCTTATTACAAAGTGTGAAGAAAATCATATTGCTTATACACCGTTTGAAACATTTCAAGATGTGCAAGCTGAATTAAAACTTTTGTTGGAGGTGAAGGCATGAAACAACTTTTTCGTCAATGGTATGACTTAAGCGAGATAAAAAAAGAGTTAACAACACGAAATTGGTTCCCAGCAACAAGTGGTAATATTTCTATAAAGGTTAGTCATGAACCACTTACTTTTCTTATTACGGCAAGCGGTAAAGATAAAACAAAAACCACTCCAGATGATTTTCTATTAGTAGATCATGTAGGAGTTCCCGTTTTAGAGACTGAATTACGCCCTTCAGCAGAAACAATATTGCATACACACATTTATAACAATACGAATGCCGGTTGCGTACTTCATGTTCATACAACCGATAATAATGTCATCACAAATTTATATAGTGATGCAGTCACCCTTCAAAATCAAGAAATTATTAAAGCTCTCGATATTTGGGAAGAAGGTGCAACCATTCACATTCCTATTATCGAAAACCATGCCCATATCCCAACACTTGGAGAAAACTTCCGAAAGCATATACAAGGAGATTCGGGTGCAGTATTAATCCGTAACCACGGTATTACCGTATGGGGCCGAGATAGCTTTGATGCAAAGAAGAGATTAGAAGCTTATGAGTTTTTATTCCAATTTCATATAAAACTATTATCAATTCAAGGAGGCGTTTCTAATGGCGCAAATTCGTATTCATGAAGTAAATACTCGTATTGAAAATGAAGTGGAAGTATCTAAATTTCTACAAGAGGAAGGCGTTTTATATGAGAAATGGAATATTTCTAAACTTCCTACTCATTTAAATGAAAATTATTCGTTAACGGATGAAAACAAAGCTGAAATATTAGCTATTTTTTCAAAAGAAATCGCTGATGTTTCAGCACGTCGAGGTTATAAAGCACATGATGTAATCTCACTTTCAAGTAGCACACCTAACCTTGACGAATTATTAATTAATTTCCAAAAGGAACACCATCATACAGATGACGAAGTTCGCTTTATCGTCAGTGGTCACGGCATTTTCGCTATTGAAGGTAAAGATGGGAAATTCTTTGATGTTGAACTTGAGCCAGGCGATTTAATATCTGTTCCTGAAAATGCAAGACATTATTTTACCTTGCAAGATGATCGCCAAGTTGTAGCTATTCGTATTTTTGTGACAACTGAAGGCTGGGTTCCAATCTATTAAGGTAGTTAGTTGAATAAAAGGACTTGGACCCCCTTTTCCAAACTTTTATTCACTCTACATATATACATCCTCCTATGGAACAGACTTATTTCATTTTGAAATAAGTCTGATTTTTTATTTACTTGAAAGTACCATTTCATCACAAATTTACACCTTAATTTTTCAAGTGCATTTTTCGAACATTTTTTGAACATTTATTTAATTTTTTCTGAAAATTCTGTTTTATATGTGATATACTACAATTAACTTAGAAGGAAAATAATATCGCAAACAGAGGGGGATAATCATGAGCTTACTTATCGCACTTATACTTGGAGTTACATGTGGAGCATTTCCTGTTATTTTAGGAGCTATTATGGAAGAGTTAGAAATTGGTGTTTTAGGATTTGTCGCATCTTGTGTAAGCGCTTTATTATTTGGTTTATTCGGCGCTATTCCTGTTTCAATTCTGTGTGCTTTTTATATAATACGCCATGCTCGTACAAAACAATTTGGTCCTAATCACATCGCACAAATTATCCCGTTCCCGGTTGAACGATGCCGACGCGCTTCTAACTTATAATTATAAAAATTAAAGATGACTAAATAAATAAAAGTCCTCAAATGAGGACTTTTATTTATTTTCTTCTAGAAATTGAAACAATTCTTGTAGATGTAGGGCATCTTCACCATAGCTAACAGATACATGAAATATACCATCAATCTCAGCTTGCATATAAAGATCCACTCCATCACGATCATATTTCAATGCCAAATAAAACTCCATTTCTTCTAACATCTTTTTTGAGGTTCGAATTACATAATGTCCCTTCTCATCTCTTCCATATTCAAATTCTGGTTCAAAATCATATTTTTGTTTAAAAGCTTCTTTTTGTCTTTCATTAATTTGCATACAAGTAGCTCGCTGTACAGTATCAATCATCTCATCAAACTTTTGAAGGTCCACCTCGTTTACCCCCTTATATATTTTTTATATAGTACTTGTGTTCCACTATTTTCTTCGCCATCCTTAATTAACTCTTCATACAATTCTTTCGCCAAACTTAAGCCTGGGACTGGTAATTGTAATTTTTCTGCTTCCTCTAAAGCAATTTTCATATCTTTCATAAAATGCTTTACATAAAATCCTGGCTCAAAGTCTCCTTTTAACATTCGAGGAGCTAAATTACTTAATGACCAGCTACCTGCTGCCCCTGTTGAAATACTCTCTAACACTTTATCTGGATTCAGTCCAGCCTTCTTCGCGTAAGCAACAGCCTCACATACTCCAATCATATTGGAAGCAATCGCAATTTGATTGCACATTTTTGTATGTTGTCCACTCCCAGCTGGTCCTTGTAATTGAATGTTTGTTCCTAACTTTTCAAGTAAAGGTAAGCATCTATCATATATTTCTTTCTCCCCACCTACCATAATTGCGAGTTTTGCTTCTTTTGCGCCAACATCTCCTCCTGAGACAGGTGCATCTAACGTATATATATTTTTTCTTTTTGCAACTTCATTAATCCGTTTTGCTAAAGTAGGTGTAGATGTCGTAAAGTCAATTGCTATCGTACCTTCTTTTGCATGTTCTATAATTCCTTCTATACCAAAATACACTTCTTCTACATCATGTGGATATCCAACCATTGTCATTACAATATCAACTTGCTTCACTAACTCTTTTGGCGTATTACACCAATTTGCACCATCTTGCACTAAAGAATCTGTTTTTGCTTTCGTTCTATTATATACATATACTTTATGACCATCTTGCATTAAGTGATAAACCATACTTTTTCCCATTACGCCAATACCAATGAAACCTATTGATAAAGTTTTATGTTCCATTTTCTCATCCCCTTTGTTCTAATAAATCATTTACCATCTTTCGGAACTCTTTATTAAAGTCATCATCCATACTATTTTTCACATTTGAAAATAAAATAACAAAAGTTCCTTTTTCTTTATTAAAATTATTGAAAGTGTTCCAACCAGATAATACACCATGATTATGAAAATAATCTGGATATATATAAAAACTAAATGCATATTTCCGTTCTGCTGAAGGTGAAAACATTGCTTGTATACTTTGTTCAGAAAGAAGTTTTCCATTTATAATTGCTTCGTCTAATTTCTTCATATCTCCAACTGTCGTATACATCTCACCACAACCATATAGCCAATCCATGCCTAACTTCTGCGCTGGTACAAGCTCTTGATCTTTTTTCACATAACCCTTTGTAAAATTTTTATCTCCAGGTACCATATTTCCCATACCGGATTCATGCATATCTGCTTTTACAAATATGTTTTCTTTTATGTAATCTCCTAAAGGTTTTTTCGATATACGTTCTATTATATAAGCAAGCACCATATAATTATAATCTGTATATCTCCAACCTGTTCCTGCAGGAAATTCTAAATTTTGACGTCCAATCCAATTAATTAATTGTAAGCGGGAAGCCGCATTAATATTGCCTTTTGCGTGTTCAGGTAAACCAGAGGTATGCGTTAATAAATGATATAGCGTAATATTTTTATTCTCCGGAAATGAAGGAATATATTTATTTACATTATCTTGAATATTCAATTTCCCTTGTTCTTGCAGCTGTAAAATAGATGTGGCAACGACTGTTTTCGTAATAGAACCGATACGATATTTTGTTTGAGGCGTATTTTCTATTTTATTTTGAACATCAGCATACCCATATCCTTTATTCAATATAACATGCTCTTTATCTGTTACCAAAACTGTTCCATTGAATTGCTTTCCGACTAAATATTGATCTAATTTTTGAGATATGCTAGCATAATCAATTTGTTGCTCTTCTTTTTCTTCTATATTCCCTTGTACTTCCGATTCAATAGTAGGATTCACTTTAGTTGTTAATACAGTGTTTTCCTTTATATTGGGGCTAACAAGAAAATAGTATACTCCGCCGCCAACTATAGCAGACAGTGAAGCCACCACCATTACTTTTTTTATCATATTGATCCTCCATAATTCCTTCGCTAAAAATTGTCCCCCTATTCTATTATCAAACAATAAAAAAAAATCGCAACAATTTGTTGCGAAAAATCACATTTTTTCTTTTCTATACACACATACTTGATTCTTTCCATTTTTTTTCGCTTCATATAATGCAATATCCGCTCGTTGCATTAATTCTTCTCTTGTAGTTCCTTGTTCATATAACGCAACTCCAAAGCTAGCTGTTAACTTCGAAATTCCAGTGAATTGCTTTGTTTCAATGAAGAATCGTAATGATTCCGCAACTTGAAATGCTTCCTTTTCTACTGTATTTGTCACTAATATAATGAATTCTTCCCCTCCCCATCTTGCAAATACATGTTGCTGCTCCACTTTAGATTTCATAAGCTCTGCAAGTTGTATTAATGCCAAATCGCCAAAATCATGACCATATGTGTCATTAACTGTTTTAAAATTATCTATATCAAATAAAATAATTGCTATTTTCTCATCATTACGTATTACCTTTTCCCATTCTACCTCTAGTATTTGTTGAAACTTTAAACGATTATAAATCTCTGTCAATGAATCTATCATAGCAAGTCTTTCTTGTTCTTGATAGATTTCATCTAATTCTGTAATTTCCGTGCACTTTACAATAAATCTTGATAAATCTTCTGGCAATGGTGTCGCACGTAATAGAAAAGTAGATACTGCCCCTTCATAATTTGACATCTTAATTCTTCTACCGCTTGATAAAGTATCGTCTAGCCATGTTATATCATGCGTCGTCGAGTAGTATCCATTTTCTCTAATAAAATGTTCAGCAAATACTAAATGTTGCTCGCGATAGGCAAACAAATTTTCATATCCGAAAAACGTTAAAAAATTTGTATTACAATCAACAATTTCATCATCTTCTACTATAAATAATAAATCATTTTGAAAATCAAACATCGTTTGAAGCAGTTCCTGTTGTAAACTAACTTGCCTTACTAAAGAAAGTTGATACAAACTCTTATTCACTTCTTCTAACACTGCTTGCGGAGTTACAGGGGCTATTACAATATTACGTATTCCTAATGCAAGTACATCTGTAAATTCCTTTGTTATTTGTTGATCCCAAATGACAATGAATGTACTTTGCGAGGTATACATATTCTTTATATATTTTATTTGAGAATAATCTGTTACATACATAATTATAATGTGCGGTTTCGTTCTTTGAAATAATAGTTCGCCCTCTTCAAAACTATTTGCTATAAACATACATTTTGGATGGATATTTTCTATCGTTTGTTGATGTTTACATCCATTTTCTATATAAAGGACATTTAACTGCAGATCTTGTAACACATTTTGGAAAACCGTATTCTCTAATAAAAAATGTAGTATGTTCATCACTAGTCTTCACTCACTTCATATATCTTGTTCTACTGAATTCCTCACAAACATTTCTAAAAGACTGTTCTCCAATAAACTTTAATTTGTGAGAAATACATATTAACAAGCTAATTGAGAATGTTATCTTCCCTTTTCACTCTATAAATTCCTTTTTTAGTGTATGATTATAGGAATTATATCGTTTGTATGAATGCCCTAGCTTATTTCTTAAAACTTGACAATTAAAATAAAGATATTATATTCTTAAATTCGACAACTTACAAAATGTAAGTAATATACATTGCGTTTTCCCGATAATTTTATATACAATTTGGAGGATATATTATGACAAACGACAACTTTTTTAACGTTCTATATGAACGCACATCTACACGTGCATTCAACCCAAATAAAGAAATCTCATCTACAGAATTACATGAGATTTTAAAAGCAGCAGCACAAGCACCTTCCGCTTGGAACTTACAACACTGGAAATTCCTTGTTTTTCAAGGTAAAGATGTACAAAAACGATTACACCCAATAGCTTATAACCAACAACAAATTCTTGATGCTTCTGCAGTAGTCGCTATTTTAGGTGATTTAGAAGCTTATAAAAATGTTGAGCCAGTATATGGTCCAATTGTAGAACAGGGATTTATGAAAGAAGAAGCAAAAGAACGCTTAGCTAAAAATATTGAATCTGCATATGCTCGTGAACAATTCCCAAGAGATGCTGCCTTTTCAAATGCATCTTTAGCAGCAATGCAACTTATGCTTGCAGCTAAAGCAACTGGTTGGGATACTTGTGCTATTGGTGGCTTCAATCCACAAGCACTGACAGACGAATTTAACGTTTCATCTCGTTACGTTCCTATTATGCTTATTACAATTGGTGAATCAACTTTAAAAGGCCACCCTGCACCTCGCATGAGCGTAGAGCAAGTAAGCGAGTGGGCAAAATAATAAAAAACGAAGGCAACTACATTGCCTTCGTTTTTTTATTCCCTGTCATAATTTTGTAATATTACTACAAATCATTCGACATTTATACTTATGGAAAAGTATATTCTATTCCCTTCTCATAAATAAACGTGACGTTTCGTGTCGAATTTTGTTAAGGCGTTGAAATATACCCGTGTATTTTTGTTACAATTGTGATACAATGATAACAAATAGATAACAAGAGAGGGATTTTCATTGAGTTCATACGGAAGCTTTATCGCACTTTTATGTTACATAGTAACTGTACTGCTTCTATATTTTATTGGCGATGCCGCAAACATCTCCATTTTACAATTTCCAAAAGAAGAAGCATTCCAATTAGAATCAGAAAAACATACTGCACGATCCATTGTACCACTACTCCTAGCTCTTCCTGTATATATCATCGTTTTATATAAAAGTAAAAAAGTGTAAAGGCTACCCATTTCATTTATTTCGGTGGTTTTTACATTTTTTTGTTATATTCCACCTATTTTAAACATCATTCCATACTAAACACCCAGCTAGTCATTTAAAATGAGAAAATCCCCTAGAAAAAATTCCACTCTCTGTCCAGTCACTAACTACCGAACTTACATAGATTATAAGTGTGAAGGGGGTGATGAGGATTATGTTTGGATCATTTGGATGCTGTGATAACTTTAGAGAATGTCATCATCATGAAAGAGAGCGCGACCATCGCGAGAAAGAGAGAGAGAGAGAGGTTAGACCACAACAACCAGCTGTATGTAACGTACTTGCTAGCATTTCAGTTGGAACAGAACTTTCTCTTTTAAGCATTAGAGGTAATGGTACTTTCAACAATGTAATTTTTGAAGGTTTCGCTAACGGTGTTGCTCTTTTCTCTGCTTTAGCTCGTAATGACAAAGACAACAAAGATAACAATAAAGACGATAAGAACAATCAAAATCGAAATACTTTTACTGGTATTTTACGTGTATGCCCAACTGATATCGTTGCAATCGCTATCTAATTCTGTCTCTTATCCTCGATAGTAAGCAAATAAGATTTACTTTTCTCATAGAAAAAACCTGAGACCGATTTCAAATCGACTCAGGTTTTTTTATTAATTAGATGCTTTTAACTAGTTCAACAACTTCTTCAGCAGTTGACATCATTAATGCTTTTTCTGCTAATGTTTCCATTTCTGCTTTTGACAACTTGCTTAGCTGTGTTCTTGCAGGAAGAATAGATGTTGCACTCATACTGAACTCATCTAACCCTAATCCTAATAGTAATGGGATAGCAAGTGAATCGCCCGCCATCTCACCACACATACCAGCCCATTTTCCTTCTTTATGAGCAGCATCGATAACCATTTTTACAAGACGTAAAATAGATGGGTTATATGGTTGGTATAAGTATGATACTTGTTCGTTCATACGGTCTGCAGCCATTGTGTATTGGATTAAATCATTTGTTCCGATAGAGAAGAAGTCAACTTCTTTCGCGAATTGATCTGCTAATACTGCTGAAGCTGGGATTTCAACCATCATACCAACTTCAATAGAATCAGAAACAGTTGTACCCGCTTCTACAAGTTTCGCTTTCTCTTCTAATAAAATTGCTTTCGCTTGACGGAACTCATCAAGAGTTGCAATCATTGGGAACATAATTTTTAAGTTACCGTATACGCTAGCACGAAGTAATGCACGAAGTTGTGTACGGAACACATCTTGCTCATCAAGACATAAGCGAATTGCACGATATCCTAAGAATGGGTTCATTTCTTTTGGTAAATGTAAGTATGGAAGCTCTTTATCTCCACCGATATCAAGTGTACGAACAACGACTGGTTGACCTTCTTTTACACCTTCAAGAACTGCTTTATACGCTTCGAACTGCTCTTCTTCTGTTGGAAGATTGTCACGGCCCATGTATAAGAATTCTGTACGGTATAAGCCAACGCCTTCTCCGCCATTATCGATAATACCTTGTACATCATTTGGTGTTCCGATATTTGCAACAAGCTCAACGTGATGTCCGTCACTTGTTACAGTAGCTTGGTCTTTTAATTTAGCCCATTCAGCTTTTTGCTCTTCAAATTTCGCTTTCTTTTCTTCAAACGAACGAAGAGTTTCTTCTGATGGGTTTACAATTACTTCTCCATCTAAACCGTCAATGATAACGATATCGCCATTTTGGATTTTCTCCATAACAACTTTTGTACCAACAACAGCTGGAATTTCCATAGAACGAGCCATAATTGCTGAGTGAGATGTACGTCCACCGATATCAGTAGTGAAACCTTTTGCATACTTACGGTTTAACTGAGCTGTATCAGATGGTGTTAAATCTTCAGCAATGATGATTACCTCTTCAGAAATTGTACCAGGATTTGAGAAGTTAATTCCTAGTAAATGTGCAAGAACGCGTTTTGTTACGTCACGAATGTCCGCAGCACGTTCTTTCATATATTCGTTATCCATGTTTTCAAACATAGAAATAAACATTGATGCAACTTCATCCATTGCAAATTCAGCATTTACTTTTTCGCTATTTACTTTATCTTTTACTGGGTTTACTAGTTCTGGATCATTTAACACTAATAAATGTGCTTCAAAGATTGCAGCTTTGTCAGCACCTAGCTCAGCAAATGCGTGGTCCTTAATAGCTTCTAATTCAGTTTTTGCTTTCTCAAGCGCAGCGTCTAAGCGTGCAATTTCTGCAGCTTCGTTTGTAATTGATTTCTTTTCGATGTTAAATTCAGGATTTTCAAGTCTGAAAGCCTTTGCAATAGCAATCCCACTTGATGCAGCGATCCCTTGAATGTTAAGAGTCATTATTCTCCTAATCCTTCGTTTTTCATAGTTTCTTCGATAGCTGCTAGTGCTTGAGCTGCATCATCACCATTTGCAGTGATTTTAATTTCTGCGTTTTGTTGAATGCCTAAAGACATAACGCCCATGATTGATTTTAAGTTAACGTTCTTTCCGTTATACTCTAAGTTAATATCAGAACCGAATTTGCTTGCAGTGTTTACAAGTAGAGTTGCTGGACGAGCATGAATTCCTGAGTCGCTAGTTACTTTAAAGATTTTTTCCATGATAATTTATCTCCTTTAAATTACAGTATTTTTTAGTTGTATAGACGTGAGTACTACATCATCTATTGTATATAATAGGCGATGTTCGGTCAACCACATCGCCTATTATAATTATAAACATTTTGCGTCAAATTCCTACTGAATGTCAATAATAGCGGTTTCGCCCTTCTTAACATTTCCATCTTTTTTCAATTCGACTTGTTGCCCTTGTTGTAAGTTTGTAAAGACAATTGGTGTAATGATAGATGGTGCATTTTCTTTTACAAATGCAAGATCTACTTTTAATAATGGTTGGCCTTGTTTCACCTTGTCGCCTTGTGCTACAAGCGCTTCAAAACCTTCACCATTTAATTTTACAGTATCAATACCGAAGTGAATTAAAATTTCTTTTCCGCCTTCAGATTGAATACCAATCGCATGTTTTGTAGGGAATACATTGACAATCTCACCGTTCACTGGAGAAACTACTGTTCCTTCAGTTGGCTCAATTGCAAATCCGTCTCCCATCATTTTTCCTGAGAATACTTGGTCAGGTACTTCTGTAATTGGTAAGATTTTTCCTTCGATTGGTGATACAATTGTTTCATTTTCATCAACTTTTTGAGGAGTTTCTTCCACTTTTACAGGTTCTTCTTTTTCAACATGAGGTGTACGACCTGACATAATATCATGAATTTGTGATTTTAATGTGTCAGATTTCGGTCCGAAAATAGCTTGAATGTTATTTCCAACTTCAAGTACACCAGCTGCTCCAAGTTCTTTTAAGCGGTCTTTGTTTACATTCTTTTGTTCGTTAACTTGAACACGTAAACGAGTAATACAAGCATCTAAAGAAGCAATGTTTTCTTTACCACCAAGTGCTACTAATACTTCACGAGGGAGTTCGCCTGCTTCTGCTTTTCCTGCGCCGTCATTTGCATTTGCCACTTCACGACCAGGTGTTTTTAGATTCCATTTACGAATTGCAAAGCGGAATCCGAAGTAGTAAATAACTGCTAGTACAAGACCAACAATAATTACCCACCACCATGCTGTACGGCCTGGTAGTACACCGAATAATAGGAAGTCAATTAAACCACCAGAGAATGTCATACCAATTTTAACACCTAAAATTTGCATTGTCATAAATGATAGACCAGCAAATACAGCGTGAATTCCGAATAATACTGGTGCTACGAATAAGAATGAAAATTCAAGTGGCTCTGTAATACCTGTTAAGAAAGATGTTAATGCTGCAGAACCTAAAATACCTGCTGCTAATTTTTTATTTTCTGGACGTGCTTCATGGTACATTGCTAAAGCTGCTGCTGGAAGACCGAACATCATGAACGGATACTTACCAGTTGTAAATGTACCTGCTGTTAATTCTACACCGTCTTTTAACTGTGCCATAAAGATTTTTTGGTCACCACGGATTAATTCGCCAGCTGCATTTGTATACTGACCGAATTCGAACCAGAACGGTGAATAGAAAATGTGATGTAATCCAAATGGAATTAATGAACGTTCAATTAAACCGAATATAAATGCTGCAATTGTTCTATTTGCATCAATCATTTGATGTGAGAACGTGTTTAAGCCACCTTGAATGTATGGCCAAACGAAGCACATGATAATACCTACTATTAAAGAGAATGTTGCAGTTGCAATCGGTACGAAACGCTTACCTGCAAAGAAACCTAAGTATGATGGTAATTCAATATTGAAGTATTTATTATAGCAATATGCCGCTACTATACCGACGATAATACCACCAAATACCCCTGTTTGTAGCGTTGGAATACCTAATACGTTTGCATACGCTGGATCTGCAAATCCAATTTTTACTGGGTCTGCTCCAGAACTTGTTACTTTCACTAGCTTATCTACTTCTAAGAACACACTCATCGTTTTGTTCATAATTAAGTAGCCGACGAATGCTGCTAAACCAGCTACTCCGTCTCCACCAGCTAAACCAATTGCTACCCCAACTGCGAATAATAATGCAAGGTTAGCGAAAATAATATCACCAGATTGTTCCATAATTTTTGCAACCATTACGAACCAATCTGCTTTTAAAGCAGGAATAACATTTGTTAACTGTGGATTTTGAAATGCATTACCAAATCCAAGTAAAATACCTGCCGCCGGTAAAATCGCTACTGGAAGCATTAACGCTTTTCCGACTTTTTGAAGAACACCAAAGATCTTCTTAAACATGGAAACCCTTCCTCTCTTATCTATATTGATACCTTCCGACAAACGCCAAAAAGACATGAGGAAAAAAAGATAGAACGATAGCTATACAAAGGGTAGTATATCCCTTTCTCTAGCTTACATTCCTTACTTTTCTCCACTCATGCCTGATCGAATCAGTAACACGTGTCAAAAATAGGTTTACGTATAAGTTCACTATAATTAAGGCAAACGTTTTCGTTACTCACCTTAATGTGTTTGTCGAAATTTGTATAACTTTGCAATAGTTATTATACATAACTATTGTAAGCGATTCAATCATTTTTTTTAACGTTTTCATTTTAGACAAAAATATATGGCTTTTTACACATGCTCTGCCTTTACTAAGCGTTGCAAGTGCATCGTTAAATAAATACTTTCAGCTTCATATACAGGTAGTTGCAACTCTTTTTGCATGACCTTAACTAGCTTCCAAGCCAAGTTATAGCAAGCTGGATACTCCGCCTTTAATAAATCAGCAAAACTTTGCGATTCCTCTACTTTTTCTCCTTTTTTCACCCTCTCAATAGCATATTGAAGATGACGAATAAGACGTAAATAATGAATGCTCTCTTGATCTAATGTAATTTGTAAGTTTGTCTCAATTAAAGATACAAGTTGTGCAATGAGACGGGAGTTTTGATTAACTGAAGATAAATCAGAATTTGTAAGCGAACTGTAAATGTGAAGTGCAATAAAACCAATTTCTCCTTCTGGCAATGTAATTTGCAAACGAGAATTTAAAAGTTCTACAACACCTTCCGCAATTTCATATTCCTTTGGATAGAGCATTTTTGTTTCAACTAAAAAAGGGTTATCAATTGTAAGTCCTTGTTTTAACCTTTTAATCGCAAATGAAATATGATCTGTTAACGCAATATGAATATGTTCATTTAGTGGCGATTTCGCTTTCCCTTGAATGTACAGCATAATATCGTTCATCAATTCAATTAATTTTTCACTAATATGCGGCACTAATAATTTGTATTGTTCACGATCACGTTCATTTTTTAAGACAAACATCTTTTCGATTTGTTCTTGCTCCAATACATCTTTCGCTTTTTTCCCAAATCCAATTCCTTTACCAATCACTACTACTTCCTCGTGTTCCGGATGGCTAGCAATGATGACATTATTATTTAAAACTTTTTTAATTTCTAGATAATTACTCATATAACACCACCCTCGTACTTAAATAGCCTACTTTTATGTTACAGAATATTCTTCTTTGTCGTCAATGTAAAACATCTGCCATTTAATAAAAATTCATTTTTTAGACATGTTTATATATGATGCGTATAATGTAAGAGCAACTGTACATAGAAAGGAGATAACAGCATGATTAAAATGTTTGTAAGTGATATCGATGGTACAATGATGCAACACGGAGGTCTTATTGACGAACAAGATGTTGCGGCACTGCGCAGCCTTGCCGAGCAAAATGTTATTCTTTGCTTCGCTTCCGGAAGACTTGATAATGAAATTGCAGACTTAATGAAAGCTGTAAATACAAATTTTCATCGCATTAGTGTAAATGGTGTTTTTGTATATACACATGAAAATAAACAACTATTATCTGCAACTTTTGATTCCAGCATACTTCCCGATTTGTTAGCTATGACGAATGAAGATCCTTATTTCCGTTATGTAAGTGATGAGCATAATTATTACATTGAAGAGAAAACACCTTTCATTCAAGAACTTGAACAACAAGTAACTATGACTTCTGTTGAAGAACCAAACTTACTACAGAAGATTGATGATACAATTTTCCCAAATAAAATTTCTGTCGGTGGAACAAAGGAGAGCTTACAACTCCTTCAGAAAAAAATTGATGAAAAATTCCACGGGAAAGTTAGTACTTTCATCTCAGCAGAACAATGTTTAGATGTAATGCCACCGAATGTTAGTAAAGGCTCTGCCATTTCTGTTTTATTAAATGAGTTTCAAATAAAACCTGAGGAAATTGCTTGTATAGGGGATTCTTATAATGACATTCCTATGTTTTCTTTAACTCCTCACAGTTTTGCTATGTCGCAAGCAGATGATGCAGTAAAAAAACACGCTCACTATGTAGTAAATCACGTCAAAGATGCTGTTAACCACGTAATTGCTCATAATAAAAATACGACTCATTCCTTATAAGGATGAGTCGTATTTTTATTTCTTTACATGTTAACCATTTTCAATTCCACTGTACTTCACAAACTGAAATATACTATTTGTTACGTGCGATATTCGTAATAAATTTATAACGATCTCCACGATAAATACATTTCACGTACTCTAGCGGTATCTCACCTTCTGAATATGACCATTGACGCATTACAAGTACAGGCGCCTTTTTAGGAATATGCAGATGTTCAGCTTCATTTTCCGTCGCAACGGAAGCTTCAATTGACTGAGTAGCGCTAACAAGTTTAAAGCCCAGTTTTTTCTCTAAATGTTCATATAAAGATTGTTGCAATATCTCTTCGTTAATATCTTTTACAAGAGCTGGCGACAAATATGTCGTCTCAAAAGCAATCGGTTCATCATCAGCTAAGCGAATACGCCTCACTTCATAAACCGATTCCCCCTCCTGTATTCTCAACCGGTCTGCTATTTTAGCAGTAGCTGGAACTAGGCGGAAACTAAGTAATTGACTACTTGGGTTCATCCCACGAGAAATCATGTCTTCTGTGAATCCCGTCATTCCTTGCAATTTTTGTTCCACTTTCGGAAGTTGGACAAATGTTCCAATTCCACGCTTCCGATATAAATAGCCTTGTTCCACTAAATTATTAATCGCCTGTCTGATTGTCATTCGACTCACTTCGAACTTATCACAAAGTTCATTCTCAGATGGGATTTTATCTCCCGGCTTCCATTCGCCGTCCTCAATTAGCTGTTTCACCCACTCTTGAATCTGATAATAGATCGGAAATGGTGAATACTTGTCGATGTTCATCAGCAATCGCCTCACTGCATAAAGATAGAGCTTCTTGATCAGCGATTACGGTTACATTCGGATGACGTTGTAAAACTGTAGCCGGACACTCTTCACTATATTCACCTTGCAATAATTCTTTAACAGCTTCTGCCTTTTTAGAACCCATAGCAACAAGTAGAACTTGTTTCGCTTTCATAATGCTTCCAATTCCCATTGTAATCGCATGAGTTGGCACATCTTCTTCTTTTTCGAAGAATCGAAGGTTTGCTTGGCGTGTAGATTCTGTTAATTCAACAATGTTTGTTGGAGAATTAAACGGTGTTCCTGGCTCATTAAATCCGATGTGACCGTTTTCACCGATTCCAAGAATCTGTAGGTCAACTGGGTTAGCAGCTAGAATGCTCTCGTAACGTTTGCACTCTTCCTCTAAATCACTTGCCATCCCGTTTGGTACATAAGTTTGTTTAAATGGAAGATGATCAAACAACTGTTCTTGCATGAAGTAGTGATAGCTGTTTTTATCTTCATGTGGTAAATTTACGTACTCATCTAAGTTTACAGTGGTTACACGGCTTGTATCAAGTTTATTTTTTCGCATTTCTGCATAAATACCTAATGGAGAGCTTCCTGTAGCCATTCCTAATGTTGGATTTTCTTTTGTTTTTACAACTTCTTCAATTAATTTATAACCTGCTTCTGCTAATTCTTCTGGAGTTTTTACAACAAGAATATTCATTTAATTACTTCCCTTCCTTCATATGAATTCCTAAACGAACCGTATCATATACATGTAAATCTTCATTCATCACAACAAAGTCTGCATCTTTTCCTACCGCTAATGCACCTTTATTATTTAATCCAAACTCTTCTGCTTGGTTAACTGATGTCATAAGTACTGCATCTTTGATTGAACAACCTGTAAATTCAATTACATTTCGGAAAGCTTGATCCATTTTTAGAATACTACCAGCTAACGTTCCATCTTCTAATCGAGCACTACCATCTTTTACATGTACTGGCTGTCCGCCAAGCTCATATAATCCATCTTCAAGACCTTTTGCACGCATTGCGTCAGTAATAACACTTACTTTTTTCGGTCCTTTTAACTTATATGCTAATTTCACCATATCAGGGTGAATATGAATACCATCTGTAATTACTTCAACCATTACATCTGGATTTAATAACACATGACCCACAACTCCTGGTTCACGGTGATGTAATCCACGCATTTGATTGTATAAATGTGTCGCATGTGTAATCTTTCTATTTTTTAGTTGCGCATCAATTGCATCTGTATGTCCCATTGTGCCAACTACACCAGTTTCAGCAAGATATTGTTCAAACTCTAATGCTCCCTCTTCTTCTGGTGCATATGTTACTAATTTAATTAAGTTCCCACTTGCTTCTTGCCATTGTTTAAATTGCTCAATATTTGCAGGAACGATATGTTCAAGTGGCTGTGCACCTGCACGTTTCTTTGAAACATAAGGTCCTTCTAAATGAATATATTCGAAATGCGCTCCTTTTTCTTTTGCTTCTTTCGCAGCAGTTAACGCTGCTTCAATTGCCTCTGGAGCTTGTGTCATTGTTGTTGGGAAGTAAGTTGTAACCCCTTCTTTTAACATTTCTTTACCTAGAGTTACTAACCCATCGCTATTTGCATCCATCGCATCAATATCGTATCCACCATGAATATGAACATCGATCATACCTGGAATTATAATCTTCCCTGTAGCATCAAAAACAGTTTCATTTTCTTGTGGTACATATTGAGCCATCAAACCAATTTCTTTAATGGTTTCTGCGTAACGAATAAATCCGTTTTCCACTATTTCTTGACCTGTGTAAATTTTGGCATTGATGACAATTTGCGTTTTCATTTTCATCGATCCTTTCCCATGAATTACCTACTTGTTATTATTACCTTATTCGCCTAGTTCCATCTTAATATACGCACGAGTAGTTGTCTATACATTCTAATGAAATTTCCTTTTTATTCAACAGAAAAGGAAATTTCTTACGTCTCTTATAATTATAATATATATTATTCATTTTTCCAAAAAGGGACAGTATCGCCCCCTAATATAGAAATCACTTCAACAATGGCATTAATCCGCTAGATTCTAACATAATATGTTCACCATCTGTTTCCATTTCTACTGTACGTTTATTCGTTCTATATACCATTATACCGTGCCTTTTTAAGCGTTTCACTACACTTTGGTGAGGATGTCCATACGGATTATTACTCCCGTACGATAGAATAGCAAACTGCGGTTCCACTTTTTTTATAAACGTTTCACTTGTTGAAGTATATGAGCCATGATGCCCCACTTTTAACACATCTGCATGGACATCAAATTGTTTTAATATTTCATGTTCTGTCCGTACATCCGCGTCACCCATTAATAAAAAATCCGCTTTTCCATATCGCACCTTTAAAACAATTGAGGATTCATTATTTTCATCTTTTGATTTCCCGTTGTTTAATACTTGTATAGAAACATGTGGATCCAGCGGTATATATTGTCCTTCCTTTACTGAAACGAAAGGTATCCCTCTTTTTTTTATATTATTCCGATACGTATGATAAGTAAGAGAACTATATGTTTTTCCGCTATCTAGTATAAGCGATACCGGCATTTGCTCTACAATTGGAATTAACCCCCCTATATGATCCATATCGGGATGCGTACTGACAATTACATCTAAATGATTAATCCCTTTCTCAATTAATTTCTGAATAATAACCTCTCCTGCTTCATAAGGTCCTCCATCAATTAACATTGTTTGTCCATTTGGCATTATAATAAGTGTTGCGTCACCTTGCCCCACTTTTAAAAAGCTCACTTTCATTTTACTAAGATGTTGCCGATGCATATGTAAAGGAGACGTAGTATGAATGGACATCATATACCTTTTAGCTGATGCGCTATTTAAAGAAAAACATAATAAAACAGAAACTAATAATAAAATAATCCGCATACCTCTCATAACTCGTCTCCTTTTTTCATTTAGTATGGCACTGTAAATAATTGATATACAAAAAAAAGCTTAGCAAAATGCTAAGCTTTTATTTCGATATCTCTTGTAAGGAACCGAAGAATAAATCTGCTTCATTCATTTGTTCATTCTCTTCAGAAAGCGGTGGTAAATCATCTAATGTTTTCAATCCAAATGTGTCTAAAAATTCTTTTGTTGTTCCGTATAAAATAGGACGCCCTGGTCCTTCTGCTCTTCCCATTTCTTTTATAAGTAAATGTGAAACCAACGTTTGTAACGCCTTATCAGTTTTAACTCCTCTAATCTCTTCCATTTCAGTCCTTGTGATTGGTTGGCGATATGCAACAATCGCTAACGTTTCGAGGGCAGCTTGTGAGAGTGAAGCAGCTGTTGGTGTATCTATTAATTTTTGATAATATGAAGCATGTTCTTTCTTTGTAGCAAAACGATATACTTTTGCATACTGTACAATTTGCAAACCACGGTTTGCACCTTCACATTCTTGTTGCATTTCTTCTAAAATATTAATTGCTTCATTCATTTCAATTTCAAGAACTTTCGCTATTTGTTCTGGATAAATCCCTTCATCACCAGAAACAAATAAAAGGCCTTCAATAATTGACTTTTGTTCTTTCCTATCCATTTCACGAGCTCCTTCCTTCTATTTTCTCATAAAAATACACATCAAAAAACCGAATCACAATTAATGCGTTCGGTTCAATATTTTTTCTCTTGTTCCAAACGATACATTAAAACATAGCATGAGATAAAATGTTGCTATCCCATTTTCACATACTTGCTCTATGCAGATTTATTAGAGCTTGATACGAAAATTTCATCAAAATTATGTTCTTGCTCAATTATGATTTGTTGGTTTTTCATAAGTTCCAGAACTGCTAAAAATGTTACAACCATTATTTCACGTTCATCATCAACAAACAAATCATAAAAACTTTGGCGACCACCCTTTATTTTTAACTGTTTTAAAATATCAGTCATTCGCTGTTCAATTGGTATTTCTTGACGAGTAATACGTGTTGTTACAGGTTTTTTTGCCTTTTTACGGCGCATTAATTTTTGAAATGCTGCTAGCATATCATATAACGTAACATCAAGAGGTAAGCTTGTCTCCTCTTCTTGTTGCAACGATGTAAAGTCAATTGGTGGACGTGTATATAGCTGTGCTCTTTCTTGTTCTCTTTCTTTTAACTCAGTAGCAACTTGCTTATATTTCTTATATTCAATTAACCTCTCCATCAATTCTTGACGAGGATCATCTATAAAATCATCACCGTTATCAAGTACATCTTCTTCATGTTTCGGCAACAACATCTTACTTTTAATTTGTAATAACGTTGCAGCCATTACTAAATACTCACTTGCAACATCTAATTGAAGTTCTTTCATCGTATGCACATAAGATAAATATTGCTCTGTAATATCTGCTACAGGAATATTATATATATCAATTTCATAACGATGTATTAAATGTAACAATAGATCTAACGGCCCTTCAAAAGCCTCTACTTTAAAATTATATTGCACAAAGCATCCCACCACATTTTTTCTATAACAACATAAGTATAGAGCATACTCATGTTCTATCCAACCTTTTTAAGAAATTTAATTAAAAATAGACCGATGCCTATGTCATCATGCCCACCACTTCATATGATAACAGTGTAGTAAGAACAATGTAGGAGGTCAAAAAACTATGGGTCACGTTGATTGTGGTTTTAGCGGTGGGTTCGCATTACTTGTTGTACTGTTTATTTTACTAATTATTGTAGGAGCAGCTTGCTTCTGCTAATATGAACAATAACGGCTAGGGGGAAACCTCCTAGTCGTTTATTGTTCATATTTCTATGATACACTTATATGTATAACCGTTAGATAGGAGCGAGAAAACATGTATCCTACCGAATACATACAATTTTTAATTCATTTCCATGGAGATTATGACTATTTTGAATGCCACGAAATACTAGAAGAGTATTGGAAGACAAAACCAAGAGGTAATCGTGATCATTACTTAGTTGGTCTCATTCAAATTGCAGTTTCTTTATACCACCAAAGACGTGCTAATTGGAATGGTTCTACAAAAATGATGAAAAGCGCAATTACAATTTTAGAAAAAAGCGGTGTGCCTTTACAACGTTTAGGAATTAATCAAGTACAACTTCTTTCCTTGCTCAATGAAAGATTGCAATCTATCCATAAAAAAGAACGTTTTGTACCTTTATTTTTACCCTTATCAGATTCATCGTTAGAGAAGCAGTGCATAGAGTTATGTCAAAAACAAAACCTCTCTTGGAAAGACTTGAATGCTATCCCAGGTGAATATATTATAAACAAGCACACTTTGCGTGATCGTACAGAGGTCATTACTGAACGAAACGAACAATTACAAAAAAGAAAGCAGAGATAATAAACTACTTATCTCTGCTTTCACGAATGTATATTTTGTTCTAGCCCTTTACATTTTTCGCAAAAACTTGCTGTTTGCTCATTTCCGCAAATTGTAAACTCAAGAAATTTACTCTTTAACTCTTGAACCATCTTCGTCCCAATCCCCACATGACGGTGAGACGGGTTCACACTCAAATGCTGAATTTCTAATACTTGATTCTCTTTTTTTACAATCCCCATTATTCCAACAAAATCTTCATTTTCTTTCCACAAATACAATTGCCAATCATCTTTTGCTTCATATTCTTTCATTGTCAATTGTAATGTTTTCACATCTTTTTCAGTTGGCATAAACGAAAGAAGCCCCATTGCAATTTTTTCATAACTTTTTTTAAAACGAATTAACATAACCCTTATCCCTTCTTACAAAAGTTACAAACTAGTAATCCCCTCAATCACTCTTTTCATATCACATTCATTTTACAATATTTTCAACAGAGTGAGAAGAGTCTAAAACAACTTGATAATCATACAAAGCGAAAAGAAGAAAGTCAAATCTATGTTTCAGCACTATTCCTTTAATAAATAGAGTTAAAAAAAGAAAATTTTATATGGAATGGAAAGAAACATATCATTCAACAGCACTTCATTTATAGTTACTCTAAAGCAGCACAATTCTAGCAAAATTAATATAACAAAAAATATTTATTGAAACATATAATGTAATGTATTCTATGTAATTGGTTAAAGGTTTGTTCTCACAAACAATATATTTTAGCAACAATACTACTTGTATGATGAGCTGTAGAAGTAGTACTCAATCTCATTAAAAATAAAAAAGAGAGCAAAAGCTCTCTTTTTCCTTACCTTATTCTTCCCAAACTTTAACTTCTTTCATTACATCGCCTTGACGCATTTTTAATACTGTTTCAATACCGCTTGTTGCTTTACCGAATACAGTATGAACACCATCTAAATGCGGCTGTGGCTCATGAACGATAAAGAATTGGCTACCGCCTGTGTTACGGCCAGCGTGAGCCATAGAAAGTGATCCTACAAGGTGTCTATGAGGGTTTCCATCAGTTTCACATGGAATAGAGTAACCTGGGCCACCTGCACCTGTACCTGTTGGGTCTCCACCTTGGCTTACGAAGCCAGGAATAACACGGTGGAATGTAACACCGTCATAAAATCCTTGCTCTGCTAATTTTTTAAAGTTTTCTACTGTTTTCGGTGCTTCTTCTGGGAAAAATTCCAAGTCGATTTTTTCACCGTTTTCCATTAATATGTATCCTAAAGTTTTCATACGTATATGTCTCCTTTCAACTATCTCAGCACTATATTACCACATTCATGACTAGAAACAAAAAGAATCCGACAATCTAGATACTTCTTTTTTGAAATGTGGAAAAAGCTAGGTGACAAATAAGAAATATATACTATAATAACTTTGTTGCCCGAAAATTTTAGAAAGAGAAAGGGAGCGATTTTTCGTGAAAACGAAATTATTAGCTCTGCTATTAGCTGTAACGGTATTTATGATGCCAACAGCTTCATTTGCAGACATCATTGAGGGAGAATCAATTGTTACATTAGGAGAGAACTTATCCGAACAACAAAAACAAGATCTGTTAAAAGAAATGAAAGCACCAAAAGATGCTACAATTATCACTGTATCTAATGCGGAAGAACATAAATTTCTAGAAGGCATTGTTCCAAAAGCACAAATTGGTACGAGAGCAATTTCTTCTTCTATGATTACATACACAAAACCAGGATCTGGTCTTATTGTACGATCAAAGAACATTAACTGGGTAACAGATGCAATGTACACTAACGCTTTGATTACAGCAGGTGTAAAAGATGCAGAAATTCAAATTACTGCACCTTTTAAAGTTTCAGGAACTGCAGCTTTAACTGGATTAATGAAAGCATACGAAACTGCGTCCAATAAACAAATTCCTGAAGAAATTAAAAAAGTAGCGAATGAAGAAATGGTACAAACAGCCCAGCTTGGTGATAAAATTGGTGAAGAAAAAGCAGTTCAACTTGTTGCAAAAATTAAAGAAGAAATTGCAAAAGAACAGCCAAAAACAACAGAAGATTTACGTTCATTAATTAAAAAAATTGCTGATCAACTCGGCATTACATTAACAGATGAACAGTTAGATAACTTAGTATCGTTATTTGATAAAATGAAAAATCTTAATATCGATTGGAATCAAGTTGGTAGTCAATTAAACAAAGCAAAAGAACATGTTTCTGCCTTTTTAGGATCTGAAGAAGGACAAAGTTTTCTAGATAAAGTGAAAGATTTCTTCTCAAGTATCATTGATTTTGTTAAATCTTTATTCAAGTAAAAAAGAAGCCCGCCAGTGACGGGCTTCTTTTTTATACAAGTAATGGTAATTTCATAACAGCCTCTTCAACCGAACGCACTATATGATTTGCTTTCTCCTTTACATATGGATGGGCATGATGAAGAGTAAATGAATGCGGGGTTACTTCAAACATAGAAATATCATTGAAAGAATCTCCAATACAAGCAACTTCATTTGCTTCAATTTGCAAATGGTCCATTAGTCGCTTTAGAGCACTCCCCTTACTCACGCCTCTTGGCATAATATCAACATAGCGTTTACCTGATATAAAAACTTCCGCTTCGCCTTGAAACGTATCTCGTAGCTCTTGATCTAACGTCACAATTTTCTCTTCTTCTCCAAAAACAAACAATTTTGCAGGGTGTACAGTCTTACCAAACTCTTCTTCTAACGCTTCAATTTCAGCGATATGCACGCCCATATACGCTTCAAAATTATGGTGATGTTCATTCTTCCTTTTTGTATATCGCTGCTCATTTGCACAAACAATATCCGCTAGTCCTTTTTTATGTATATATCGATATATTTCCTGGGCAACCACATTTTCAAAACTCGATTCATGAAATAAATTTCCATCCGGAAGCAACATTGTCGCTCCATTTAAGCCAGTTGTATAATATGGGAATGAAAACCTTTTTACAACTTCATCAATTCTGTGTGTAAAGCGGCCAGAGGCAAAACAAATATTTGTCCCTTTCTCAGCTAACCAACACAGCGCACGTTCATCTTCTTTTTGCATATGATTCACATCGTAAACGAGCGTGTCATCTAAATCACTTACAAATAATTTAATCATGTCCTCTTCCCCTTCCATACACAATATCTACTCTAAGTGTACACAAAAAATGTTTGATTTTTGTTAAAAAATAATAAATTTTTGCTAAAAAAAATAAACGGGTGTATAATCCCGTTTATTTTTGTCTTTTTACATTTTGAGGTCTTACAATACTTGGTCGTACTTTTAAACTAGACATCGTTGGACGGAGTAAAATTTTTGTTAATGCGCCCCAATCAAATGGTAAAAACGGCCATAAATAAGGTGTTTGTAAACTTTTTATAGACGTTAAAAATAAAATTAATATCGTCATACCAATTACAAATCCCATCTCATGGAAGAGACCTGTTAAAATAATAACAAACAATTTCCCAACCTTATTCCCTAATCCTAATTCATAACTCGGTGTTGCATATGCACCAATCATCGAAACTGCTACATACAAAATTACTTCTGGCACAAACAAACCTACATCAATTGCAATTTGACCAATTAATATAGCGGAAATCAACCCTGCTGCAGACGATAACGGCGTTGGAGTATGAATGGCTGCCATCCTTAAAAACTCAAGTCCGACCTCTGCCATTAACACCTGTAATAAAATTGGTAAATGCGTCATCTTAGTCGGTCCAATAAAAGCAAGATTTGCTGGCAAAAGAGTTGGATCAAATACAAACACTAACCAAAATGGTAATAAAAATAACGAGAATATAACACCTAAAAAGCGCACCCAGCGTAAAAATGTACCGACAGCTGGATTTTGTCTAAACTCTTCCGCGTGCTGTAAATGATGAAAATATGTTGTCGGTGTAATCATAGCACTTGGCGATGTGTCAACAAGTACTAACACATGTCCTTCTAGTAGATGATTTGCTGCTACATCTGGCCTTTCTGTATATCGAATAAGTGGAAATGGGTTATAGCTTTGCTTTACAACAAATTCTTCTACTGTTTTATCCGCCATCGTAATTCCATCTACATCGATGTTATTTAATTCTTGTTTTATAATCTTTACTAAATCTGGATTTGCAACATCTTGAACGTATGTAATGCAAATATCCGTTTGTGATCTATCTCCTACTCGAACCATTTCATTTCGAAGACGTGGATCTCGAATTCTTCTACGGATTAATGCTGTATTTACAACGATATTTTCAACAAATCCATCCCTTGCACCGCGTACTACCTTTTCGGTATCTGGTTCTGTCGGCGTTCGCCCTGGATAACTACGAACATCGATTGCAAACGCTTCCGTTTCACCTTCCACAAATATCACGATGAGTCCTGATAATACTTGGAGCATTACCTCATCCATCGTTTTCACTTTACTTACTTGTTGATGGATTAAGCGATTCTCTAAAAGCTTCACTGTATCTTCTTCTACATCCCTTATCTCATTTGTATCCACCGCTTCTTCTAAAATAGGGATAATATAATTTGTATCACAAAGTCCGTTTACAAATAACACACCAATTTCTTTATTCAAAATTTGAAATTTACGAATGCCAACATCGTATGTAACGCCTAGCCCAACTGTCTGCTTTAAATAATTTTCATTGTCACTTATGAAAGTTGATATAGGGATATCCACTTTTTTAGGCTTCGTCATAAAAACCACTCCTTTCCAAAATTAATTGAATTGCTTTCTTCGTAATAGGTGATCCCCTCTCCCATTCATCATTTCCACACATCTTACCAATGTCACCGACTCCAACGATGACAGGAACATTCAAGTCATCTAAACAATAAATTGTATCTCCGCTAATTCTGCCAATTTCGCCATCTGGAAGTCCAAATTTATCAACACCGTATTCGGTTAAATTCCCGTTCCGATCTACACTTACATCTACACGTGCCCATTCCCAATGATGCGTATTAGACGCTACCGCTAAAATACCGAGCACATCAATTTGTTTATGGGTAGCCACATATTTTAAAGCCTTTTCACCAGATCCTTCTCCAATAAATCCACTGTCATCAAACATGACAAATACAGGGTCATATGGCGTTTGCATAATAAGCTCAACAACTTTTTTCCCTGTCAATTTGGTTGGATTACTTTGTGATGCTGAAATACACCTTCCCCCAAATTCCTTCGTTAAAAGCTCAATTGTCCGCTTTGCATATTCATCTCCATCTGTGACCAAAACAACCCTTCGTCTCATTTGATTTATCCTTTCGGTTTACATATAAGTGCTATAAAAAACGAAAACAATATCGCTGCGGAAATGCCCGCAGACGTTAAACTAAACATGCCAATACCAATTCCTAAATATCCATGTTTTTCTGCTGCATGCATTGCTCCGTGCAATAGTGAATGTCCAAAACTTGTAATAGGGACTGTTGCTCCAGCACCTGCAAACTTTATTAGTTTATCGTACAATCCAAATCCATCTAAAATTGCTCCGATGACTACAAAAGTTGCCATTAAATGAGCTGGTGTTAACTTTACAAAATCTAACAATAGTTGCCCAATTAAACAAATAACTCCACCTACAAGAAATGCATATATAAAATCCACAATTCACTCTCCTTTAACTCTCTCAAATACGACACCATGTGCAATTGTTGGAATCGTTTCCTTCTGTTGCATCATCATCGGGCTTAATAATGCACCAGTCGCAACGACAAAAATTCGTTGTAAATTCCCTTTTTGCATCTCGTGTAATAAATGACCATATGTGACAACTGCTGAACAAGCGCAACCACTACCACCTGCAAACACTTCTTCTTGACTTGGTTCATAAATCATCAATCCACAATCATTGTATATATGCCCAAGATCATAACCTTCCTCAAGTAAAAGTTGTTTCGCAATCGGCGTCCCAACAGCTGATAAATCTCCCGTAACAATCAAATCATAATCATCGGCACTTCTTCTTAAATCTTCAAAATGTTGTTGAATTGTATGAGCTGCTGCTGGAGCCATCGCTGCTCCCATATCCAAAGGATTTGTGATTCCTAAATCTTGCACTTTTCCAATTGTAGCCGACGTAATTTTAATTGCACTTTTTTCATTGCTAATTAATATAGACCCTGCACCAGTCACAGTTGAATTTGCTGTCCCTGGCTTTTGTCCACCGTACTCTGTTGGATAGCGAAATTGTCTTTCAGCCGTTGCATTATGACTACTTACTGTAGCTAAAACACGATTTGCAAATCCACCGTCTATAAAAGCTGAGCCAACTGCTAAAGTCTCCATAGACGTCGCACAAGCGCTAAACATTCCTAAAAAAGGAATGCCCCACTTACGCGCAACATAATTTGCTGTCACTGTTTGATTTAATAAATCTCCTGCTAAAAAGAAATCAATTTGCGATGTTTTTATATTCCCTTTTTGCACTGCTTGTTGAATTGAGTCTGACATTAATCTTCGTTCGGCGAGCTCCCAATTTTCTTCTCCACAATGCAATTCATCATATGAAATATCAAATTTTTTCCCAAGAGGGCCCTCAGCTTCTTTCGGACCGACAGCAGTACCCGTTGCATTCACATATATATCATTTTGAAATACCCACGTTTGTTTTCCGGTCAACCTCATACTAGCCCCTCCTTTAAGACATAAAAATTTTAAAGGTATACCTTATTAACCCAATGATATATGCACCAACAACCCCAAATACAATCACACTTCCTGCCAGTTTAAACATATTTGTAGCAATCCCTAGAACAACCCCTTCGCTCTTATGTTCTAAGGCAGCGCTCGCCATAGAATTTGCAAATCCTGTTACCGGTACCGCTGATCCTGCTCCAGCAAATTGACCGATTTTATCATATACACCACACCCTGTTAAAATCGCGGATAATAAAACAAGGGTTGCAACAGTTGGGTTTCCTGCCTCTTGTTCACTGAAGTGAAAATAATGTATATAAAATTTCATCAATACTTCTCCAACTGTGCAAATGAGTCCACCTACAAGAAATGCTTTGATACAATTTAGTAAATAGTTTGGCTTTGGATGATACTCCTTCACTTTATTTATGTAATCATCCTTCAATTTCTGACTTGTCATTTATATACTGCCTCCTACTTTACGAAATAAATCCAGTGAAACAACGATCCTATTACTTTCCCAAGTACAAGAGCAACGAGTAAAACAATAATCTTCCCCTCTACCCCTACTCGTTTCGCTAAAATAGGTAGAACATTTAACACCTCTGTTAATGCCGCAGCAAGCATTCCGATGAATGTGCCACAAAATATCCCTAATATAACGAGCCAATATTGCGACGTTTGAAATGTAATGTTTTTCAAACTGCACCAAGCCCCTGTTAAAGTACCTGCAATGACTGCCCACTCAAAATATTGAATATGCTTTCCACTTCTCGTTAATTGAGCTAAACGGGGGATTATACCAAGTACAGCTAAAAATGCGACATATCCGCTACCTACCGCAATCCCTCCAGCTAAACCAATTAAAATAACAAATCCAGACTCAATCATCGGCAAGTTGTTTCATATTATCCTTGTTTTCATTAACGATTACATACTGATCAAGTGACTGTTGGTATTGAAACATCTCAACTTCTAACGGACTCGGCTCTTCATTAATTCGCTTTTGAAATACATGATTAAAGAATAAAACCATCCCTAAGCCAAGACCTAAAGAATAAGGAATTTGAAATAAAAGTGGTTGTGCATTAAATTCTCCAGTAATCATGTAATATAACCGTTGATGTACTTGTTGCATACTTACATCTTCATGGAAATAAATGATCGCAAGGGCCGCTCCAATGAACAGTAACAGCCATACAAGCCCGAAAAAAATTGGGTGTGTCTTCTTTTTTTCGTATATAATTTCAACAAGAGTTTGTCCAGAACCGAGTAAATTAATTTGTACATGAGATGCTTTCTGTTGAATAATCTCAATTACTTTCATAACATCAATTACAACATGCGTCTTATCATGCGCTGTTATTTTGTAAACTATCTCATTTTGTAACAACTCAACTACGGAAGAATCTCCGGCAAGTTGAGCAACATCGCCCAGCTTTACTTCATAAGTAGGAGAAACTTTTAAACGATTGCGCATTTTAATATAAATCGTTTGTTCCAACTTTCATTCACCCCTTCACTCTTCCTCGTAGTTGTAGTATGGTTATTGAATTTTTTTCTAATACAATTTTTTCATAAAAAAACATCTGCACCATTTCGGTACAGATGTTTTTTACTTATGCCTTTTTCTTAAATAAGTTTGCAATACTTAATGCAAGCCCTCCCCAAATGACTACTATTCCAATAACCATCATCATAATCGCTGATCCACTCATTATGAAACACCTCGATCTTTCCATTCTTTTTCAAGCTTGGCAGAATCCGAATGAATTTGTGCATCCCATTTTTTCAGGCCAATGATTATTGCAACTATGAGGAATGCTGCTGCTATCGACCAACCATACGTTACAACAAACTCAGTCGGATAATCTCCGTAGTTCTTTTTAATATTTTGGATTGTACCATCAATTAGCATATACCCTAACATAAGCGGAGTAATAACGAGTAAACTCACTCTCCAAAACGTTCCTAATTTAATATCAGATACAAAGTTTGCATGATTTTGATAAACTGGTAAACGGCGTAAAATGAGCCCTATCGTAACTACTTCCGCAAGTGCAATTGTAATTAATCCGAAATTATTAGCGAAATAGTCGACAACATCTAAGAACATAAGTCCACCACGTGTTGCAAAAACAAGAGAAACTAACACGAGAAGGGTTCCCATAATTCCAATAGTTTTTTCCCGACTTAAACTGAATTTTTCAGATACAGCGGCAAAGCATACTTCCGCGAGTGAAATAAGTGATGTAATTCCAGCAACCGTTAACGATAAGAAAAATAAAACACCAAACAACGGTGACATCGGCAATTCATTAATAATTTGGGGAAATACTACGAACGCAAGCCCAACGCCAGCACTTGCTACTTTATCAACCGGTACTCCCATATTATTTGCCATAAATCCAAGAGCTGCAAAGACCCCAATACCTGCTAATAATTCAAATCCTGAGTTTGCAAATCCAGTAATAAAGGCATTATTTGTTGTATCCGAGTTTTTCGGTAAATAACTAGAATACGTAATCATAATTCCAAATGCTAAAGATAAACTAAAGAATATTTGACCGTAAGCAGCAAGCCATACTTTCCCATCAAAAATACGACTCCAATCTGGTTTAAAGAATGCATCTAGTCCTTGCATAGCACCTTCCATCGTCACTGCACGAACAACGATAATAAGGAACATAACAACTAATAAAGGAATAAATATACGGTTAACAACTTCGATTCCTTTTTTAACTCCTTTAAATGCAACGCCAAGCACAATAATCCAAACGAGAGCTAACGGAATTAATACTTCTGGTACAAGTCCTCCAAATTGTCCTGGCTTATCTGCAACATGTAAGTACTCTTTAAATAAAAATGATTGCGTGTCTTTTCCCCATGCTCCAGTAATTGCAAAGTATGTATACGATATAGACCAAGCAATAATCACTGCATAATATGTTGAAACAATAAATGTTACGCACATTTGCCACCATCCAATAAATTCTGCACGCGGGCTAATACGGAAAAATGTAAGTGGTGCTGAGCCACGATGACGATGACCAAGGGCAAACTCAAACGCTAACAATGAAATACCAGTCGTTAATAATGCAAATAAATACGGTAAAAAGAATGCTCCTCCTCCATTTTCATACGCTGTATAAGGAAAACGCCATATGTTTCCTAATCCAACGGCAGATCCGACCGCTGCGAAAATAAATCCAGCTCTCGTTCCCCATTGTTGCCTCGTTTCCATATTTCCTTCCCCCTTTATGACAAGTTCATACTTGGATTATATTTTAAATTGACTAAATTATCAATAAATTCTGTTAATTTTTGCGAAAATTAACATCTCTCTCCTATTAACGGCATAAAAAAATCGAATAGACGATTATTCGTCTATTCGATCTTTCATCTGTTTTAATATTTTCTTTTCAAGTCTTGAAACTTGTACTTGCGAAATGCCTATGCGCTCGGCTACTTCTGACTGTGTTTGATCTTTATAGTAACGCAAGTATACAATTAAGCGCTCTCGTTCATCTAGTTCTCTAATCGCTTCTTTTAAAGCAATTTTATCGAACCATTTCGTTTCAGATTGATCTGCAATTTGATCTAAAATAGTGATTGGATCTCCATCGTTTTCATATACAGTTTCATGTATAGATGAAGGGGCCCGGCTCGCTTCTTGTGCTAGAACAACTTCCTCTGGCGTTAGTTCTAGTGCCTCTGCCACTTCATTAATCGTTGGAGCCCTTCCGAATTCTTTCGAAAGCTCATCTCTCATCTTTCGAATTTTGTTTCCTGTTTCTTTTAAAGACCTACTAACTTTTACTGATCCATCATCGCGTAAGAAACGTTGTATTTCACCAATAATCATTGGAACTGCATATGTTGAAAATTTCACGTCGAAAGATAAATCAAATTTATCTACCGATTTCAAGAGCCCAATACATCCAATTTGAAATAGGTCGTCTGGTTCGTATCCTCGATTAAGAAACCGCTGTACAACCGACCAAACGAGGCGCATATTACTTTGAACGATTGTATCTCTCGCTTGTTGATCTCCATCTTGACTTTTTTGAATTAACGCTTTTAGCTCGTGGTCCTTTAACTGAGGTTTCTTCTTCTCATTTTTGACCTCTATGTCCATAGGCTATTCTCCTTAATTGCATAGAGCGTTACTATTTGATAAGTATTTTGTCAAATGGATTGTTGTCCCGAAAGATTCGTTTGAAATAACTTCTACTTCATCCATAAAATTTTCCATGATAGTAAATCCCATTCCGGAACGCTCTAATTCAGGTTTAGTTGTAAAAAGGGGTTGTCTCGCTTCATCTAAGTTAAAGATTCCAATCCCTTCATCTCGAATCGTGAGTTTCACCATTGCTTCTTCCAAAATTACAGAAATATAAACAATACCTTCTGCATTTCCTTCGTATCCATGAATAATTGCATTTGTAACCGCTTCTGACACAACTGTTTTAATCTCCGTTAATTCTTCCATCGTTGGATCTAGTTGTGCAATGAAAGCCGCCACTGTAACGCGAGCGAATGATTCATTTTGACTTAATGCTGAAAATTGAAGGTTCATTTCATTTCTCATCTATGCCACCCCCAACGTCGCGAGCGCGTGCGCTTCACTTTCTTCTAAGCGAACGATTTTGAATAAGCCCGACATTTCAAATAAACGCTTAACAGGCGGTGAAATTGCACAAACAACCATTTCTCCACCTAATCCCTTTACGTGTTTATATCGGCCTAATATAACACCTAGACCAGAACTATCCATAAACGATAAGTTCTCTAGACTCAAAACAATATGATGAACACCATGTGTCTCAATCATATCTGTTACTTTCGTTCGCAACTCTTCAGCCGTATGATGATCTAATTCACCCTCTAGTCTCACACATAGGACGTCACGTTTTACTTCTAATTGCATGGAAAGACTCACACGATTTCCTCCTTATGCTCAAACTTTACTTATTCACATACATAAAGATTTTCGTGATACAAAATAAGAATCCTTCCTGCTGACAAAAGAAGAACTATTTCGTCATAAAGTGAAACCTTTCAGCATTATTCACTTACATACGAATAGAAAAGCGGCAAAATATTTGCCGCTATTTTGATGTTGAAAACATCCCAAAACTTCTTTTAAATAACTCCCACCAGCTCGCTGCAGCAACATCTTCTTTTGCTACAATTGTTTGTTTTAATAAAACATCTTTATCTTTTTTAATAACAAGGGTGCCAAGCGCGTCACCTTTTTTAATCGGTGCTTTTACTTTCTTTTCAGCAATTACTTCTTGTTTTACCTTGTCCATATTCTCGCCCTTCTTCATAAGAAGAGAAACATTATCTGACGCAACTAAATCTACTTTTTCTTTTTTCCCTTTTCCTACTTGAACTGTCTTAATTTTTTCGCCGCGCGTATACAATTTCTTTGTCATATATTGTCCAAATGCATAGTCAAGAAGCTTTGTCACTTGGTTGTTCCGTTCTTTTGATGTTGGTGCTCCCATGACAACTGAAATGACACGCATACCATTTTTTTCAGCCGATGCTGTTAAACAATATTTCGCTTCTGTCGTAAAACCTGTTTTTACTCCATCTACGCCAGGATAAAAACGTACTAGTTTATTCGTATTAACGAGCCAAAACTTTTTATCTGTATCTTCACGTAAATAATCTTCGTACTTACCTGTGTATTTACGAATAAGTGGATACTTCATCAATTCTCTCGCCATTATAGCCATATCATTTGCTGTCGAATAATGGTCTTTGGCCGGAAGACCTGTTGGGTTTTGAAAATGTGTATTTTTCAGCCCTAAATCTTTCGCCTTTTTGTTCATCATATTTACAAATCCTTCTTCTGAACCTGCGATGTGCTCGGCTACCGCAACAGATGCGTCATTTCCAGATGCAATTGCAATACCCTTTAACATCTCATTTACAGTCATCTCTTCCCCAGGTTCTAAAAAGATTTGCGATCCACCCATTGAAGCTGCATGTTCACTCGCTCTAACTTTATCGGTCAGTTTTAATTTTCCTTTTTCAACTTCTTCCATAATTAAAAGCATTGTCATAATCTTTGTCATACTAGCAGGTGGTAATTTTTCATTTGGGTTTTTATCAAATAAAACTTTACCTGTATCTTGCTCAATTACGATTGCTGACGACGCTTGTTCCGCTAACTTCGGCGTTGTTTCTTCTGTTTTCTCTGGCTTCGTTTTCTCAGATTGCGCGAAACTCACTGAAGTTCCAGAAAGCAATAACATGAAACAAACAAGTATTCCAAAAACTCGCTTCATGACTAACCCTCCATTCTATATCAGACCTATTTTTTCCAATTCATCTTTTTTTAATACCAATTTTTTCTATTATTTTCAGTTGACAAATACATTCGTCCCCTATATTGTATTAAGTGTATTACACATAGTAGTACACTTAATACATATGAGGAAGGAGACATTGCTCTTGCATATTCAACTTGATCCAAGAAGCAACACTCCGATATGGGAACAAATTGTTCAAAATATAAAAGAACTCGTATTGAAAAACATGTTGGCTCCAAGTGATAAACTTCCTTCTGTACGCGAACTCGCTTCTTTACTCGTTATAAATCCAAATACAGTGAGTAAAGCGTATCAAGAGTTAGAGAGACAAGGAATTATTGAAACGTTACGAGGAAAAGGAACATTTGTATCCCAATCGATTACCCCAACATTAGACGAAAGGAAAATCGCTATGGTTGAAAAGCAATTTCATCAATTACTATTAGAAGCCTCTTATCTTGGTGTTACGAAAGATAAAATTCATGATTGGATAGATTCATACTATAAAGAGATTGGAGGAAATACGGATGCTGAAAGTGACAAGCTTGAAGAAAACAATTGATACTCAAACAATTTTAGACGATGTTTCTTTCACATTACAAAAAGGTAGTATTATCGGGTTACTTGGAAGAAACGGCGCGGGAAAAACAACTTTATTACGAACGATGGTCGGCATTTTAGACCCCGACGAGGGAACTGTTACATATGAGGATATCGACATTCATAAGAATCCTGAAACGAAACAAAAAATCGTATATGTTCCGGATTCTACTAACATACTGAACGGTTATACAGTAAAAGAAATCGTGAAGTTTTATAAAGCAGTTTATACAGCTTTTGATGAACCATATTTCTATGAACTACTAGAACATTTCAACTTACCAAATAAACGAATTCGTAGTTATTCAAAAGGAATGAAAGCACTGCTTGCCATCATTTTAGCTGTTGCTGCAAAAGCAGAATATATTATTTTAGATGAACCAACAAACGGACTTGATCCTATCGTTAAAAGACAGATTTTACAGTTTCTCGTTGGAGAAGTTGCAGAAAAAGAAATTACCATTTTCATCTCTACCCATCATTTAGATGAAGTGGAACAAATTGCAGATACAATCATTATGTTAAAAGGACATACTGTAGCATCTATTACGTCACTAGACGATGCAAAATCACAATTTGCAAAAATACAAGTAGCTTACGAGCGTTCATTACCTCAAAAACTAGAAAACTTAAGCAATATTAAAATATTAAATCAAACAGGAAAAGTATATACAATCTTAATTGAAGGAAATGTGGCTACAACACTCGAGAAGTTTTATAAAGAACAACCACTGCTCATTGAAGAATTAACAATGTCACTTGAAGATGTCTTCGTTACGACACTGGAGGAGGATGGATATGTTTCATAAAGCGTTATGGATGTGGAATTGGAAGCGTGGGAAATATGCTGCGTTACTTTTTCTCTTCAGTTCACTTTATTTTTTATCTTTCGAATACTATCAAGCAGCAGAAACTCAACAGTCTCTCTTTCTCCATCCAGAAAAAATAGGTGAAGAAAAGTTCTACTATCATTATTCTTTTTATTCTTCTAATAGCTTTTGGTTAAGTATTATTACAATTATCCTATCCTGTATATTAATTGGCTGGGAGCGCAGTAATCAAAATGGAGATTCACTTATGACATTTCCATTTAAAAGACGTGATATGTTCTTATCGAAGTGGGTTTTCGGTGGATTTTTCATTGTACTATCATTTCTAATCAATTGGGGTCTTATGTATTTTATTTATAAATCTACGATTCACTTTGAATATCAATCTTTCGAACCGTTTCATCGATATTTCTTGTATGCAATTTTCACATATATCGCTATCTATACTGTCTCTTTATGTATAGGTACATTTACTGGCAGTATTATTTCACAAAGCATCTTCAGCATTACTTTTTGCATAATGGGAATGGGAATCTTTTCACTCTTACTCCTTTTCTTTACAGCTCATGCTGAGGCAATACAGGGGAATAAAAGTTATACGAATTTCGAAAACATTTATAAATTCAATAAAAAGACCAACATTTCAAGCGCTATATTAGACTTTTCAATTAGTTATAATTACCACCCTACTGTCCAATCAGATGAAGATCATGGAAAAGTAATACAAAGGGGACCCACTTTTCATAGTTACTACTCTGCAAAAGTAATACTTGTTCCTATCTTCTATACTATTTCCAGCTTACTAATTGGTATGTTTCTTTATGCACGATCACCTAATGAACATAATAAGAAAATTTTCCTTTTCCCAAAATACAACTCACTCTGGATGTGGGGTACTACCTTTTATTTTGCATTAATAGGTGGGCAAATGTTAAAACGTTTTGATTTATTATTTAGTTACTATGTTGGGTTCTTTTTATTTGGAATCGTCACTTATTTTATATTATCACGTCTTACAAACTATAAAGTTTTTTAAAGGAGAGATCCTATGTTTCAAAAAGCATTATGGGTGCATACCTACAAACAAAGTAAATATATTATTTGGCTATTTTGGTTAGTAAGTTTTTATGTACTATCATATAAATACTATTTAGCAGCTGCCGAGCAATTAAAATATTTTCATGAACATAATGAATGGAAATATATATACCGATATAATTATCAACTTTCACTTCCCGATGCTATTATGGTTCAAGGAGGACTCCTTATTATATTAGCCTGCATTCTTATTGGATGGGAACGTCAAAATCAATCAAGTGACATTTTATGGTCTATGCCATTTAAACGAACACATCTCTTCATAACGAAATGGCTTTTTGGTGTGTGTAATATTGTAGCTATCGTTATACTAAATTGGGGACTTTTTGCTATTATGAAAAAGACAACCTTTCATAATAAGTATCAAATATTTTCACCATTTCATACTTACTTCTTGTACATGGTTATCATCTTAATTGCTATCTATACACTTGCATTATGCATAGGAACAATTGCTGGTAATATGATTTCACAAGGATTCTTCAGTGTTGCTATACTTGGATTCCCTTTTATTTTGCCGACTCTAATTGCCGGAGCTATTTCTATTCATACGGTTGGACTTACTTCCAATCATACCGTCTATACGGAGGAAAATGTAGATCGTTACGGTTCAGGAATAGAAAAAATGAGTATTTTAGCGCCAGTTCGCGGATTCAATATTAATTTTAATTACGATCCTCAACGTGCTTATACTGATCAACAAGGCGTACGTCATGATGAACCTAATTTTACATATATTCCTTCAGCAACAAAACTTATCGGTCCAATCGCAAATATGCTTATTCTATTCCCTTTAGGAATGTACTTATATACAAGATCACCTAATGAACAAAACGGAAACTTTCTATTATATCCGAAGCTTAAAACACTATGTATGATATGTTGTGTAATCTTTATTGGAATGTTTGGAGGAATGGCAGCGGGCGGAAGTCGTTCTATCTTAAATTATTATATTGGTTTTATAGGGACCAGTACGATAGTCTACCTACTATTATCTCGCTTATTAAAATTTAAATTTTCTTGGCGTGTGAAATAACCTCCTCTTTAAGAGGAGGTTATTTTAAATTCTCTCTCCTATCCCCATACACCATCTCTTCTTTCATTCCAAATCCATCACCATTTTGCACAATTTGCTCTGTCGGGGCAACTACACTTTCGGCAATTTTCCATTCCCCACGCTCTTTTACGAATACTTGTAGAAAATAGTTCATGCCATCTAATTGATATGCATTTTCTTTTTTCACATTATAGTGAATCGCAATGTAGTACACTTGAATGTTTTCTTTCCCTATTTTTGAGACGTATTGCGATAGTCTCGGTATATAAAGTGCTGCTTTCTGAAAAGATAGTTGCTTCGCTTTAACAAGCGATGAACTTGTTACATTACGTAATGTGTCCCGATTACGAATATTATCGCTATGGTGGAATAATACTGCGTTTTGCATAGAACGAACCCATAATTTCGAATATAAGACTGTATTATCATTTTCAATGTACTTCACTTCTTTTCGCACTACTTGGATAGGCGTATCTGCGTACGTGAATGTTTGAAAACAGAAAAAACCACCAAATAAAATGGTAAGTGCAGCAATATATTTCATAATCTTTCCTCCGATCTTTTAATTAAAGTATCGGAGTTTCAAAATATTTTTATTCAAAAGAAAAAGGATAGGAATGCTTTCGCTTCCTATCCTCATTTATTATAATACGCGGCCAAATAGTTCTAAGACCATTTCTATTTCTTGGTCGCTCCAACCTTTAAATCTCTCTTTATAATATTCTTTACGCACAGCTTCAAGTTTTTCAGTTACTTCTCTTCCGTGCTCTGTAATTTCTAAGTACACGATTCGACGATCTGAATTAGAACGTTTTCTTTCTACTAATCCTTTTCGTACGAGACGATCTGTAACAGCTGTAATATGACTGGAGGTTACGTTTACTTCACTCGCAATTTGCGAAGCCATCTGTGGACTGTTTAAAAATAACGCACGTAATACAGAAAATTCATTATATGGCATATGTTCTGCAAAACGTGTATTAATATCATTTTGTAATAAACGTATCATTTTTCGAAATGATGCAGATAAATCTAAAATCAGCGTTTCTCTTTTTTCGTTCAATAGCCTCGTCCCTTTTTTATCATATTTACACATATTATAATCTATAAATACCTATGTTGTATATGCTTTCTTTCCTCAACATTCTCATTTATGTAACTTTTTTCATATAAATTTCTTTTTTGTTCACACATATACATATAAAAAGGATGGTGATGGAAAATGCAGGGTGGAATGAATCCTTATTTACACAACGTACGCACTGCTAATACTGGTAAAGAAGCTACTATTACTGTACAAGGAGAAGGTGTTGTAAAAGCAAAACCGAATGTTGTTATATTAACACTCGGCATTCGAACAGATGATAAAAATGTAAAACAGGCTCAAGAAGAAAATGCAGTGCAATCCAAACAATTGCTGGATGCACTTAAACAGCTTGGTATTGCCGATAAAGATATAGAGACGATTTCTTATACAATTACTCCTCAATACGAATATGTAAATGATAAAGCATTGCTGCAAGGATACCGCGTGGAGCATTTGTATGAAATTACCGTTTTAAATGTACAAAAAGCTGGGGAAGTATATGATATAGCCGTTTCAAATGGTGCAAATGTAGCAAAAGGTTTACGTTTCCGAGTATCTCATCCAAATAAATATTATGAGCAAGCTCTCATTCAAGCTCTGCACCAAGCAGTAGAAAAAGCTCGTGCTATTGCGAGTACATATAATTTAAATATTAATCCTGTTCCCCTCTCATTCGTTGAAGAATCTGCCCAATTACCAAGGGAGGTTACGTCTTATGCTACTTTACATGCGCAAGCAGCTCCACCCATTCAATCGGGAGAGTTAGAAATTATTTCAACAATACGGGCAATTTTTACGTATTTATAAATAATTTCATTTATAAGTAAACGTTATCATTTTCCTTGTTGTAAAAACATGATGTTCTGATATAATAAAGGACGGTGAGCTCTTACGAAAGAGATATCACGGGTGGGAGAGGGATATGAAAAAGAAGGTTTAACATGAAAGGAATACTTGAAAGAACATTTAAATTAGGTTTACACGAAACATCACCAAAACAAGAAGTTTTAGCTGGAGTTACGTCATTTTTCACGATCGTATATATTATGATTGTAAATGCATCAATTTTATCCGATGCTGGCATTCCTCTTGAAGCTGGAATTTTAGCAACTGTTTTCAGTTCATTTGTCGGATGTCTACTCATGGCATTTTGGGCAAATGCACCTGCTATTCTTGTCCCTGGTATGGGTGTAAATGCATTCTTCACGTACACAGCTGTGCATACGCTTGGACTAACTTGGCAAGAAGCATTGGCTGCTGTCTTTATCTCTGGTATTATTTTTGCAATTGCCGCTTTTACACCAATCGCTCGCGTGCTATCAGTATCAATTCCAAAGTCATTAAAGGAAGCAATTACTGTCGGCATCGGATTATTTTTAGCGTTTATCGGATTGCAAAAAGGTGGCTTAGTCGTTTCGAACCCAAATACTGCTGTTGCAATGGGTAAATTAAGTAACCCTGTCGTTCTTGCGACCGTGCTTACTCTTATCGTTGCACTTGTACTATTTATTCGTAACGTACGTGGAAACTTTTTATGGACGATTGCAATAGGAACTGGTATTGCATGGCTATTTGGCCTTGTTGATACAAGTCAAATCGGAAATAGTTCATTCTCATTCGCTAATTACGGCGATGTGTTTGGAGCTATGTCATTTGGCAAACTTTCTTCCTTACCGTTTTGGATTGCAACATTCTCCTTAAGCATGGTGCTTATTTTTGAGAACATGGGACTTCTGCACGGTTTATTAGAAGATGACCGTAAATTCCCACGTGCTTACCAAGCCAATGCAATTTCAGCAATGACATGTGGTCTATTTGGCACAAGCCCTACCGTATCAACAGTAGAGAGTGCCGCAGGTATTACTGCAGGCGGAAAGACAGGTCTGACGTCTATCGTTACGGGGTTGTTATTCTTTGCATCATTGTTTGCACTTCCGTTTGTCAAACTAATTCCTGATAGTGCCATTGCACCAATCTTAATTATTATTGGCGGCCTGATGATTACAAGCATTCAGCAAATTCCTCTGAACGATTTTTCAGAAGGATTTCCAGCGTTCTTAATTATCGTCATGATCCCGCTCACATATAGTATCGCTGATGGCATTGCGTTCGGATTTATTGCTTACCCTATCTTAAAAGTTGCTCTTGGAAAGCGTAAAGAAGTCGCACCATCTATGTATATCATTACATGCTTATTCTTAGCTATGTTTGTATTACATGCTATTGGTTGAAAAAAAACACCGAGGAAATCCTCGGTGTTTTTTTACTTAAACCATCCTTTTTTATAAAACCAGGCCATCATTCCGCCGCCAATTAATGCCATTAGAAGAAGACAAATAAAATAACTATATTGTCCACCAAGCTCTGGCATATGCGTAAAGTTCATTCCATATACTCCCGCAATAAATGTTAATGGCATGAAAATAGTCGAGAATACAGTTAATGTTTTCATAATGTTATTCATATGATGTGAGTTTAATGAAAAATAACTATCCCGAATATCCGCCGTTAACTCTCGACTTGCCTCAATCATTTCCGTAAGTTTAAGTAAATGATCATGTATATCTTTAAAATAAATCTCATGATCACTTATACCGTAAAAACGAGTGGAATTCAAAATACGATACAATAAATCACGCATTGGAATAATTGTACGTCTTAACTTAGATAAATCTGCCCTAATATCAAATACTTCTTCTAGTACGGCTCCTGCTGTCTCACCTGTTAAATTATCATCAATCGCATTTAAATGATCTTCAATGTAATATACAGGTGCGAAATAATCATCTACAATTTGATCAGTGATCGTATGTGCTACATGTAAAGGTCCTTTCTTAATCCGCCTCTTCTCACCAAGTGTTTTCCATACTCTTTCAATTGCATTATTATGAGAAAAATGGAAAGAAACAATATAGCGATCACTAACAAACAAATCAATTTCATGTGGTTCTAGCCCATCTTCTCCAAACGCGTGAAGAACTAAAAAGTTATATCCATCATAAAAATCAACTTTTGGCCTCTGTACGTATTCTAGACAGTCTTCAATTGCAAGGGGATGGAACTTAAAATGGTCTTGCAGAATATATGTATACTCTTCTTTCGTTGGCTTATATAAATCTAGCCAATACCATACAATATGGTCTTTCTTTGTTTCTTCTAGAGAAACATCATATAATACTTCATCTGTTTTTGTTACTGCACAAATTCTAATCATAATTTCACCCATTATTATTATAAACAAAAAATAGTAAAAAAAGCCAAGGAGAAATCTCCTCAGCTTTTTTTATTACTTCGTTACGATACCGTGTACTAAAGTTGGTGCATCTACGTGTTCTTTAGAGATCTTCATGTTCTCATAAATTTTCGCTTTTACATCTTCAACATTTTCGCGGTTTGCGTAAATTGTAACGAGAGATTCACCTTGCTTCACGCTATCGCCTACTTTTTTGCGCAGCATTAGACCAACTGCTAAATCAATTTCAGACTCTTTCGTTGCACGTCCTGCTCCTAAAAGCATTGCTGCTGTTCCGATTTCGTCTGCAACGATTTCTGATACATATCCGTCTTCTTTCGCTTCCACTTCAATTTTAAATTGTGCTTGTGGCAATTTAGAAGGGTCATCAACAACAGATGCGTCACCGCCTTGCGCTGATAAGAACGTTTTAAATGATTCTAGCGCTTTTCCGTTGTTCATTACTTCAATTAGCTTTTCACGTGCATCTTCTAAAGATGAAGCTTGTCCAGCAAGGTACACCATTTGACTTCCAAGTGTTAAACATAGCTCTTCTAAATCTTTCGGCCCTTTACCTTGTAATGTATCAATTGCTTCTTGAACTTCTAATGCGTTACCGATAGCTTCACCGAGTGGTTGACTCATATCAGAAATAACTGCCATCGTATTACGACCAACGTTATTACCGATACGTACCATTGCTTCTGCTAAACGTTTTGCATCTTCATCCGTTTTCATAAATGCACCTGCTCCAGTTTTTACATCAAGAACAATTGCATCTGCACCAGCAGCAATTTTTTTACTCATAATCGAACTTGCAATAAGCGGAATTGAGTTTACTGTTGCTGTTACATCACGAAGTGCATATAGCTTTTTATCAGCAGGTGTTAAGTTACCACTTTGGCCGATAACAGCGATTTTGTTTTCATTTACAAGACGCATGAATTCATCGTTTTCAATTTCCACATGGAATCCTGGAACTGCTTCTAATTTATCAATTGTACCACCAGTATGTCCTAAACCGCGTCCAGACATTTTCGCTACTGGTACATCTAAAGCAGCTACTAATGGACCTAATACAAGTGTCGTTGTATCACCAACACCACCTGTTGAATGCTTATCTACTTTTACACCTTCAATAGCCGATAAGTCGATTGTATCACCGCTATTTACCATTGCCATCGTTAAATCAGCACGCTCTTGATCGTTCATATCTTGGAAGAAAATTGCCATTGCAAGTGAACTTACTTGATAATCAGGAATATCACCATTCGTATATCCTTCAACAATAAAGTTAATTTCTTCTGTCGTTAATGCATGTCCGTCACGTTTTTTTGCAATTAGGTCCACCATTCTCATTGTGAAGTCACCCCTTCATTTGTTTTACGATTGCTTTTACTAATGCTAAGAAGTTAGCTTTAACACGTTCTGTCGTTTCAATTACTTCATCATGGTGAAGTGGTTGATCTAAAATACCAGCTGCCATATTTGAAATACAAGAAATACCTAATACTTTCATACCAGCGTGACGCGCTACAATTACTTCAGGTACTGTTGACATACCAACTGCATCTCCGCCAAGTGTACGAAGCATACGAATTTCAGCAGGTGTTTCATATACAGGACCTGTCATTCCTACGTATACACCTTCTTGTACTTTAATATTTAAGTCTGCTGCAACTTGTTTCGCCATTTCGCGAAGTTCTACTGTATATGATGTAGACATATCAGGGAAACGTACGCCCATTTCAGAATCATTCGGTCCGATTAATGGATTCGTACCCATGAAGTTAATGTGGTCTGAAATTAACATAAGATCGCCTGGCTCAAATGATGTATTTACACCACCAGCTGCGTTTGTTACAACTACTGTTTCTACACCTAGTTCTTTCATAACACGAACTGGGAATGTTACTTTTTGCATGTCGTATCCTTCATAGAAGTGGAAACGTCCTTGCATTGCTACTACTGTTACACCTTGAAGTGTACCAAATACTAGTTGACCTGCATGGCCTTCTACAGTTGATACTGGGAATTCAGGGATTTCACTGTAAGGTACTGTTACTGCATTCTCAATTTCGTCTGCTAATACACCTAGTCCTGATCCAAGGATTAGTCCTACTTGTGGTGTCTCTTGAAATTTCTCTTTTAAGTATGAAGCTGATTTTGTAATAAGTTCACGATTCATTTGTTTATCCCCCTATTTCTTTAGCTCGTTTAAGAAGCTTGTTCCGTATTCTGGCATTTTCACACCGAAGTTTTCTGCTACTGTTGCACCAATATCAGCAAATGTTTGACGAAGTGGTAACTCTTGTCCGCCTTCTTTCATGCTTGGGCTATATGCTAATAATGGTACATATTCACGTGTATGGTCAGTACCAGGGTGAATTGGATCATTACCGTGGTCTGCTGTAATTAATAATAGATCATCTTCTTTTAGTTTTGCGAATACTTCTGGAAGACGTGCATCATATTCTTGCAGAGCTTCTCCGTATCCTTGTGGATCACGGCGGTGGCCGAATAATGCATCAAAGTCAACTAAGTTTAAGAAGCTAAGACCTGTAAAGTCCATATTTAATGTATCTACAAGCTTATCCATTCCATCCATGTTAGACTTCGTACGAAGTGATTCAGTTACCCCTTCACCATCATAAATATCAGAGATTTTACCAATAGCAATTACATCGTAGTCACTATCTTTTAATTCGTTCATTACTGTACGGCCGAATGGTTTTAATGCATAGTCATGACGATTTGGTGTACGTGTAAAGTTTCCAGGTTCACCAACGAATGGACGAGCAATAACACGACCTACCATGTATTTCTCATCTAATGTTAATTCACGTGCAATTTTACAGATTTTATATAACTCATCAAGTGGCACTACTTCTTCGTGTGCTGCAATTTGCAATACGCTATCAGCAGAAGTATAAACGATTAAAGAGCCTGTTTCCATTTGCTCTTGACCAAGTTCATCAAGAATCTCAGTTCCAGAAGCTGGCTTATTACCGATAATTTTACGGCCTGTTTTTTCTTCTAATTCATCAAGTAATTCTTTCGGAAATCCTTCTGGGAACACTTGGAATGGTGTATCAATGTAAAGGCCCATGATTTCCCAGTGACCTGTCATTGTATCTTTACCAGTAGATTTCTCTTGCATTTTTGTGTAATATCCAAGTGGTTTCTCTACTTTAGAGATACCTTTCATTTCTCGAATGTTACCAAGACCTAATTTCACCATGTTAGGCATTTGTAACCCATTCATATGTTCAGCAATGTGACCAATTGTGTCAGATCCTAGATCACCAAATTGCTCAGCATCTGGTGCTTCACCGATTCCCACAGAGTCCATTACGACTAGGAATATACGTTTATATTTATTCATAACTGCGACCTCCTATAAGTTCAGTTCTACTTCTTGTAGTATGTTCAAAACGCTATAAAGTGAAACTGTTATCCAAAAGAATTCTCATTGTCAAACAGTACTTCTTTAAATCATTTTCTAACCTATTTCGTTTACTTGAAACGATTCAAAAACATTTCTAGTTTTTTCTAAGTCAGATGTCAGACATCTGATACTGATATCATAACATGTTTACGCTTTCTTTTTAATACATTTTCGTAGAATTTCTCATTTTCTTCACACTTCTATTGTAATCCATTCTGCAACGAAGTGCTAATTTTTTTATGATTTATTTCTTCATATTAAAAATAAAAAGTAGCTCTAAAGAGCTACTTTTTATTTTACTTCTATTGTTTCTTCTTTATGTTCATGCAATTCGCCTTTTCTTACATGTACTTTCACTTTGTAAGCACCGTTCTCTTTGAAAGTATGTTTCGTTTCATACTCTCCTTTATTCCCTTCTTTCGCTGGAATAAATTCGTGTTTTTCAACACCATCTTTCCAAATCTCTAGTTGTACTTCAGCACCAGTTAATGCTTCTTCTCTTTGCTTTAAATGAACTTTCATTGTAGATTCAGCATTTGCCTTTATGTCTCCAGCCATAAGATGGATCATTGTGTCACTTTTATGATCTCCATGTCCTGCACTGTGATCACTATTTTCTTTTTTCGCATCTTCTACTTTCGCATTTCCTACAGCAACTTTCACTTCTGGCATAACGTGCATTTCACGTGCATTTGTGTGAGCAATAATATGGTATACTCCATCCGTTTCGAATGTTTTCTCTACTGCATAAACACCTTTTCCTTTATGCTTACCATCTAACATCTCGTGCTTTTCGTCGCCATCTTTCCAAATTTCAAACTTTACATCATCGGCATCCGTTACTTTTTCTTTCCCTTGTGTAACAAGTGCTTGTACTTCTGTTTTTTCACCTGGTTTAATTTCTTTCGGATTTGTTTGGACTGCTACTTTTACAGCTTCAAGTTTCTGTTCTTTTTTCGGTTCTTCTTTGTTTGTATTACAGCCAGCCAACGCTAGCATCGCGATAAATAAAGTTATAATCAGTTTTTTCATCATCATTTCCTCCTTTATACTTTATTTAGTATAGAGGAAATACATTGTAATATTCCAGTCTTCTGCTGAAAACAATATACGAAATGTTTGTGAAGTTTCTGTGAAACTGTCTTTCCCTCTTAATCTATGAAAAAAAGAGCATAGTAACTATGCTCTCGGATGAAACTGTTTATATACATCTTTTAATCTAGTTTTTGAAACGTGCGTATAGATTTGCGTCGTTGAAATATCTGCATGTCCAAGCATTTCTTGTACAGCACGTAAATCTGCTCCATTTTCTAATAAGTGCGTAGCAAACGAATGACGCAACGTATGAGGTGTAAGCTCTTTTTCAATGTTTGCTTCTTTCGCTAATCGTTTTAATATTTTCCAAAATCCTTGTCTTGATAATCGATTACCATGATGGTTTAAAAAGAGTGCATCTACTACTTTTTTCCCCATTAATTCTCTTCTTCCTTTTTCAATATACTTTTGAATCGCTTCCGTTGCTAAACTTCCTAGTGGAATAATTCTTTCTTTATTCCCTTTCCCTATGCAACGAACAAATCCCATCGTTAAATGTACATCTTCCAAATTGAGTGCAATCAATTCTGAAACACGAAGTCCTGTCGCATACAGTAACTCTAGCATCGCCTTATCACGAATACCAAAAGCACTTGTCATTTTTGGTGTTTGAAGTAACGCCTCTACTTCATCAACTGATAATACTTTTGGTAATTTCCGTTCCCCTTGTGGCGTTTCAATATGTACGGATGGGTCGTGTTCTACCGCTCGTTCACGAAGTAAAAATTGGTGGAACGAACGAATTGATGCGATATGACGCGCCAATGTTTTCGAAGATTTTCCGTTCTCTTTTAAATACTGCAAAAAGTTAACAATGTGTAAACGGGTCACTTCATGAAAAGTTTTCGTCTGTTCCACATTTTGCAAATACTTTACGTAGCTTTTTAAATCCCGTTCATACGATACTACTGTATTCTTTGCTAATCCTTTTTCGACAACCATATAATGAATAAAATCTTTTAATTGATCTTCCACTCTACACTACTCCCCATTTTCATAGAAAAACATCATTCTATTTACGAAAGCATCCTTTGCCGGTTCTTCATTCCCTGATACTTTTTCTACAGTCTCTTCTTTAGGTTTTTCATAACGATGATAGCTTTCATATTCTTCATTTATCCATAGTATAGCGAAATAAAACAAAATCGTACAACTTGTAAATAATAAAAATACTTTTATTCCATCAAAAGTTAATTTTAAAGCTCGGCGCATTGTAAATTCCTCCAAAATATAAGTTATTACAACATATGCCAAGCTTTCACCAATTTATACCTTATTCAAATAAAAAACCTCTTCCTAGATAAATAGGAAAAGGTTATTTTTCATCCGTTTCATTTTCTTGACAATTTTTACAAATCCCATGGAATGTTAAACGATGATCTTTCACCTTAAAGCTCCAGTCTCGTTCTACTTTCCTTTCCACTTCACCAAGTAAATCTTCTTGTATTTCTTGTACAGCACCACATTGTGTACAAATCAAATGATGGTGGAAACGCTGCGCACCTTCTTGGCGTAAGTCATAGCGTGAAACACCGTCTCCGAAGTTAATCTTATCGACAACTTTTAACTCAGATAATAGTTCTAAAGTTCGATAGACGGTTGCTAATCCGATCTCTGGCGACTTTTCTTTTACAAGGAGGTAAACATCTTCTGCGCTTAAATGATCTTCTTCATTTTCTAGCAGCACACGAACTGTTGCTTCACGTTGCGGTGTTAATTTGTAGCTCGCTGCATGTAATTGCTTCTTAATTCGTTCAATTCTTTCTTCCATTCGGTACTACTCCCTCCTCGCCACTCTTACACCATTATATCAGAAGAAGGGCTTCTGTCAAAAGAAAAAACAATAAAAACAAATTGATAATTATTCTCAAAAAGTATTTATTTTTTATTAATAGCCTCAACGACTTCTTTCATTAAAACTGGTGATGCGTAAGCCTCCACACTAGAAGCAAGTGCTAACACCACTCCAATTACGAGAAAGAAGCATGTATAACGGATTAATAATGGTAATAGTGGCTCGGTTATTTTTCTAATAAATTGATGCCTAATCATCCGTAAAGAAAAACTTGCAGCAATGGTTGTCATAACGAGAAAGACTGGAATGATAATTAAATTTTGTGGCAAAACAGATACAAATGCTAATAATAGTCCATTCCATCCATGCTGACTTACTAAAAAACCAACTGTAAATCCAACGACAACTCCTTTTACAAATAATAAAATAAAAATAAGTGGTAATCCAATAATTGAAATTCCTAAAATCCAAATAAATCCGATGTATTTTAATTGCGAAAAGTAACTTTCTCGAAACATTTCGCCCGCAATGGCAAATTCTCCTTTAGAGACTTGTCCAAAAAAACGTTGTAAATAAAATGATAAATCTTGTTTTTGATTGATTTGTAAACTATTCACGAGAATGGCTCCGAATATTACTCCCATCAATAATAAAACAGCGTTAAATATATATAATGAAGAGTTTTCCTGTATGTGAGACATTACACGGTCTTGCCAATTTTTTCGCCACATTTTTCTTCCCTCCGTTCACACTCTTATTAAAAATGTATGAAAGAAAGAAAAAAGTATGACGAATTAACATTGAAATTCCGCTCTACTTTGCTAAACTAAAAAGTAGAGAATAGGAGGGATTTCTCTTGAAACCATTATTATTAGATTTTCCAACATTATTTCAAACTGAACGCTTGCAAGTTCGTAAACCATTTCCAGGTGATGGTGCAGAAGTATATGAAGCAATCCAAGCTTCTCTAGAAGACTTAGTACCGTGGATACCAATTAACGCTGAAACAGAAGAGAGTGCTGAAGAAATTGTTCGCGAAGCTCACGGACAGTTTTTACTTCGTGAAACACTTGATTTTCACTTATACGATAAAGTATCTGGTACATTCATCGGAGCAATTACACTAAAGCCTGAAAACTGGGATATTCCAAAGTTTTCACTTCACTTCTGGCTACATAGTGCCTATACAAAACAAGGCTATATGACCGAAGCTGTTAAAGGTGCAATTCAGTTCGCCTTTGATAAACTAGGCGCTAGAAGAATTGAAATTCGTACTGATGCAACAAATATAAATGCATGTAGCTTAGCAGAACGTCTAGAATTCATTCTAGAAGGGACAATGGAAAATGACTTCCTAGCACCAGATGGTAGCTTACGTGATGCACGTGTATATGCAAAAATCAATTAAAAAACACTCGCCTTTGGCGAGTGTTTATTTTTGTAGTTGTAAATATTGTACTGCAAACATCGTCTTCGCATCATGAATACGAAGATCTTTCATAAGAGTAATCGCTTCTTCTAACGATACTTCCATTAATTCCACAAACTCATCTTCATCTAACTCAGCTTTATTTTCTTTTCTTGTCAAACCTGTCGCTTTATATACATATAAAATTTCATCTGCGAATCCTGGAGATGTATAGAAAGAAGTAATGAGCTCCATATTTTCACATACATATCCTGTTTCCTCTTCTAATTCACGAACTGCTGTTACCTCAGGTTTTTCACCAGGTTCTAACTTGCCAGCCGGAATTTCTATAATCGCCTTTTCAAGTGCTTTACGATACTGCTCAACAAGCACAATTTTCCCCTCATCAGTAATAGCAATAATAGCAACTGCACCAGGGTGATTTACAATTTCACGTTTACTCATTGCTCCATTTGGTAATACTACATCATCAACACGAACTTTTATAACTCTACCATCAAAAATTGGCTCAGTTTTTACTGTTCTCTCTGCAAGATTACTCATACTACTTCATCTCCCTGTTCTATTTCCTATTCTTTCCTCATACATTTTACCACATTGAAAGGAGCGTGATAGAAATGAAAGTTTATATTTTACCAAATCGCGTCACTTTAGTCGGAAAAGCATGGCAAATTCGCCATAAGCTAAAGCAATATAGCAAAGAGTATACAACTGTACAAGAGTGGATTACAGCAAATAAAGTGAAACATTAATCATGCTTTTACGGGCAGTTAATGCGAAGCGGAAAGTAAACGTTTGTCAACCTCTTTTCCCTCTCGTACAATAAAGGTAAGGAGGTTGACCTATGAAAAAACGTCAATTAGGAAACTCAGATTTGTTTGTTACAGAAATGGGCCTTGGCTGTATGTCTCTCGGTACATCTGAAACAGAAGCTATGCATATTATCGATGAAGCAATCGATTTAGGAATTAATTTTTTTGATACAGCAGATTTATATGATTACGGATTAAATGAAGAATTTGTTGGAAAAGCCTTGAAGGGAAGAAGAGACCAAATTGTACTTACAACGAAGGTTGGAAATCGTTGGACAGAAGAAAAAAATGGCTGGTCTTGGGATCCTTCTAAAGCTTACATAAAGACTGAAGTAAAGGAAAGTTTACGTAGACTTCAAACTGATTATATTGACCTTTACCAACTTCATGGCGGAACAATTGAAGATCCAATAGATGAAACAATTGAAGCTTTTGAAGAATTGAAAAAGGAAGGTATTATTCGCCATTACGGTATTTCTTCTATACGCCCAAATGTCGTTCGTGAATATGCAAAACGCTCAAACATCGTTAGTGTACTAATGGAATATAACCTTTTAAATCGTCGTCCAGAAGAATGGTTCCCCCTTCTAAATGAACACCAAATTAGCGTCATTGCCCGCGGGCCACTTGCAAAAGGAATTTTAACTGACAATAATGCAAGAAAGATAGAAAGAGTAAAGGAAAAGGATTATCTCTCTTATTCTTACGATGAATTACATGCAACTCTAGCAAGTGTAAAAGAAATGATTGGAGCACGCTCTTTAACAGGAACAGCTATTCAATATTGCTTACATAATAAGACTGTTGCAGCTGTTATACCTGGTGCAAGCTCTCTTCAACAATTACAGGAAAATATACGAGCTAGTCAACAGTTACCTTTAACGAAAGAAGAATATATACAACTTCAAAAGATTGTTAAATATGACACATATGCTTTGCATCGTTAAAAATATCGAATTACCGATAAAACAGAAGACTGTCTCCAGTATTAGGAGACAGTCTTTTTTATAACGTATCATATTTATCAGGATTCGTTCCTACATGTAAATCACGATTCAACGTGTTAATTTGACGTATCTCTTCTTCAGTTAGTGCAAAATCAGAAATAGTAAAGTTTTCTTTAATACGAGATGGTGTAACAGATTTAGGAATTGTAACAATCCCGCTTTGAATATCCCACCTTAATATAACTTGTGCAGGTGTTTTTTCATATTTGTTAGCAATAGCCTGAATGATTGGATGCTGGAATACTTCTCCGCCCCTCATTAACGGACTCCATGCTTCCATTTGAATTTGCTCATCTTGACAATAATTTCGCAACTCAAATTGCGTCAACATCGGATGAAGTTCCACTTGGTTTACCATCGGCTTCACTTTGCAATTTGGTAATAATAGTTCTAAATGATGTTTATGAAAATTAGAAACACCAATCGCACGCACTTTACCTTCTTCATACAATTTCTCTAAAGCTCGGTACGTATCAACATACTTCCCTCTTACCGGCCAATGTATTAAATATAAATCTACATAGTCCATTTGTAATTTTTTCAAACTCTTTTCAAACGCCTCGAGTGTCTCCTCATATCCTTGATCGTCGTTCCATACTTTTGTTGTAATAAATATATCTTCTCTTGGAATTCCTGATTCACGTATCGCCTCTCCGACACCGCTTTCATTTTCATATACAGTTGCTGTATCAATCGAACGGTATCCAACTTCTAACGCTGTTTTTACTGCTTGCTTTACTTCGTCTCCTTCTTTCGCTTTATATACGCCTAGACCAATCATCGGCATTTTCACGCCATTATGAAGTGTAGTTGTTGGAATATGCACAGTCGTCTCCCTTTCATTGTTACATTTTTTATAAGCCACAATTTTATTTCAACAAGATTCATCCCAAAAGTCAAAACATACGTACAGTTTACATAACACTTTTATATAGCTAAAAAATAGCGTGAACTCATTCATTCACGTTATTTTTTCTCCATTCTTTCGCTTTTTCATCCACATTGCGCACAAACTCATTTTTTCCTTCCGTATATAACGCGCCATCATATGTATACTTTTCGGCTAATTCTTTCTTTAAGGTTGCATATGCCTCTGCTTCTTCACAATGAGCCATCATATAATCACGAAATGCTAAATGCCTTACTATCTCTGGATTTCCTTTTTCAAACACGTGTAAATGATACGAGCGTTTTTCTTCAGTTCCATGAATAAAATATCGGCGTCTTGAAATACCATTTTCCCCTTTTACGATGTAACCAAGCTCTATAAATCGTTCATTCCACCCATCTACTCTTTCGATATTTTCTACTTCCATGATCATATCAATAATAGGTTTAGCTGCCAGTCCGGGAACTGACGTACTTCCAATATGATAAATTTTTACCGTTTCTGGCATCGCTGATTTTAATCTTTTAGCCTCCATTTGAAATTTTTCACTCCAATGGTTTTCATGTGGAACAACGACAATTTTTCTCATTCTAACTCCCCTTTTCTTACAAGCTCGTCAAAAAATGATCAGTGGTATTTCACTGATCATTTTTTTATTATTTAAAGTCTTTCCAAGTAAGGTTACTTTCACTTAGCAGTTCTTCAAATGATTTATTCTTTTCACGTTCTTTTTGTTCTTGGCGCTTTCTTTCCAGTTCAGCTGCCTCTTTTTCCTCTTCCCTCACTTGCAACTCTTTCTTCTTACTCTTTAATTGTTGCATGAGTGAATCATTTAATTGATCGCCTAATGTAAGTGTTTCTTTCTTTGGTTGATTCACTTGTGATTGTCTTTGCATTTGTCTTTGTTTCTTTTTCTTCATGCTACTCACCTTTTACTTTTTTCTCCATTATAGTAGATACACAATGAAATCGACAATAAAAAAGGGTCTTTACTCTATTATTCACTTTTTGTAAATATGTTAATTTTTCGAAAAGACTAAATTTTTATGTAGCTATAATCCTATGAATCTATTAAAATTATGTCGTATGATGTCAGATTATAAAAAAGGAGAATTATATTATGTGGAAAAAAATTATTCCTGCCGTTGCTGTTTTAAGCACCATTACTTTTTCAAGCGTATTTGCCGCTCCCCCATCTCAGAATCCAGCTGAACAAAACCGCTACATAGACGTACAAATGCTTGGTATTAATGATCTCCATGGACAACTAGATACTGTTAAAAAAATCAATAATAAAGAAGCTGGTGGCGCTGATTACTTAGCTACTTATTTAAAAGAACATAAAAAACAAAACCCTAATACACTTCTCGTACATGCTGGTGATATCGTCGGAGCTAGTCCACCAGTTTCAGCATTATTACAAGATGAACCGACGATTGAATTTTTAAATGACTTAAAATTTGATGTCGGTACAATCGGGAACCATGAATTTGATGAAGGCATTGATGAAATGAAACGCCTCATTTACGGTGGATATCATGAAAAAACAGGAAATTTCAAAGGGGCTAACTTCCCCTATGTAGCTGCTAATTTCTATAACAAATCAACTGGCCGCTTATTTTTACCACCATTTACCGTAAAAATGGTAGATGGTGTTCCTGTAGGATTCATTGGGGTTGTTACAACTGATACACCAAATGTCGTTATGCCTACGATGCTTAACAATGTACAAATTACTGATGAAGTAGAAGCAATTAATAAATCAACACAACAATTAAAACGCCTCGGCGTTAAATCTATCGTCGTTCTTGCTCATGTCGGTGGAACAACCGATGAGTCTGGGGTAACAAATGGCGATCTTACTCGAATTGCAAATGAAACAGACCCAGAAGTTGATGTTATTTTCGGTGGACATAGTCATACGTATGTAAATGGTACAGTAAATAATAAACTAATTGTCCAAGCAAATTCATACGGAATGGCTTTCTCAGACGTCGATGTAACAATTGATCGTAAAACAAAGGATATTGTAAAGAAAAAAGCTGAAGTTATTACAACGTATCATGAAGGTGTAGAACCTGATAAACAAGTAAAGAAAAAACTAGATCAATATAAAGAAAAAATCGCACCACTTGTAAATGAAGTGGTCGGAAAATCTACAGCACCTATCGACCGTAAACAAAATGATGCTGGTGAGTCCACTCTTGGAAATTTAGTTGCCGATGCTCAGCGTCAAACGATGCAAACTCAAATCTCCCTCATGAATCCTGGTGGCATTCGTAATGACTTAGATGCTGGTGATATTACGTGGGGTGAGTTATACGGCATTCAACCTTTTGGAAATCAATTGATTAAAGTAGATTTAACAGGTCAAGACATTCGCGATATTTTAAATCAGCAATGGCAAAAAGGAACAACAAGAATGCTTCAAATTTCAGGTATTCAATATACGTGGGATGCAAATAAACCAAACGGTGAAAAAGTTACAAATATACGTTTAACAAACGGAGAAGAATTATCTCCATCTACAACGTATAGCGTAGTTGCAAATGCCTTCTTAGCTTCTGGCGGTGATGGATTCGTATCATTTAAAAATGGTAAAAATGCAGAAACTGGGCCAAACGACTTTGAAGCGTTAGTCAATTACGTAAAACAATTAAAAGAACCAATTCAGCCAGTTATTGATGGAAGAATTCAAAAAGTAAATTAAGTGTTTCTCTAATAATAAATTTCATTTTTCACGTATAAAGGATTTGTACTGATCCTCTATTTTATACGTAATATACATCATAAAAAGGATACTCGTTCTTCTAATGAACACAGTATCCTTTTCTTTAGTTATCAAAATGTGATGTTTTGTCAACTTCATATTGCTGTAAAAATTGTTGCAACGCCTCTTCTACAAGTTTAGATTTTTGAATTCCTTTCGATTCTGATATAAGGTCCAATCTTGCTAATATTTCTGTATTAATAGAAAAGGTCCGTCTCTTTTTCTCTGTACTTTTACTCACAATTGGTGCAATTACTTCTTCTCTTTTTCTTAATAACTCATAAATGCTTTGTAATTGCTCATAAATTAATAATTGATAATCTGTTTTCTCATATTGAAGGGCGGTCGCTTCTTGGAGTTGTAAGTGACGTGGTTCTTCTCCATCTCCTACAAAAATACGTTTCTTCTGCTCTCCATCATATTCGTATCCAATCAATCTTAATTTCTTCGATAATGTATACGGGCTTATTTCAAGACGTTTTGCTATAATAGCGATGGATTCACGTCTATTTAAACCATCTATAATTTCTCCAATCGTCACAATTTCCCTCCTCCCGTGTTGAAATGACACTAGTATGGTATGTTACAATGATTTTCTAACAGTATATGCAAAATGAATAGCCTGTGCGATTCATACGATTTCACAAAAGGAGGTTTTCAATATGCTTTTTCGTAGCTACACCCCTCAGTTCTATAACGAAAACAAACAACTCATTCCTAATAGTATCGCTACGATAGAAAGCGTTATGATTAATAATCGAAAACAAACTCTCCTTATGCGTGGACAAAACGTAGAGCAACCTATTTTATTATGCTGTCACGGCGGACCTGGGATGGCACAAATCGGATTTATTCGCCATTTTCAAAAAGAATTAGAGAAGCAATTTATTGTTATTAATTGGGATCAGCGCGGAGCTGGTAAATCCTTTTCAATGAAAGATTTCGGAGCAAATTTCACAATCGAACAATTCGTTTCCGATGCAAAAGAAGTGATTCAATATGTACTTAAAAAGTTCAACAAACAAAAACTATTTCTCGCTGGTCATTCTTGGGGAAGTATTATTGGGCTTAACATAGCACATCAATATCCAAAGTATATCGAGGCTTACATCGGTATTGGGCAAATTGTACATATGAAACAAAATGAAGAATTGCTATATCAACATTTAATTCATTCTGCAAAAAAACATGATCATAAAAAAGCATTAGCTTCCCTTTTAAAATTAGGCAAACCACCATTTTTAGATACGAGACGTCTCATTATTCAAAGAAAGTGGCTTGGCACATTTGGAGGCGCAATCCAAAACGGATCTTCCTTTTCTTTCATACGAAAAGGTTTCTTTTCTCCCGAATATACGCTATTAGATTGGTTCAAGTTTCTCGCAGGAAATTTAAAATCTGGCATTTTATGGGAAGAAATGCTGACAATCGATTTCTTTTCTTCTATCTCAAGTTTATCTATTCCAGTTTATTTTTGTTCTGGTCGCTATGATTATCAAACTCCTTATGCACTCGTTCAGGAATATTGCGATATTATTGAAGCGCCTATAAAAAAGATGATTTGGTTCCCAAATTCAGCACATTCTCCTGATTTAGAAGAACCAGAATTATTCGCTAATTCTTTACAATCAATTAAACAAGAGCTAGCTTTTCAGCATTAGTAACAAAAGGCTCTTTTACATTTCATAGAAAACATTTTATAATAATATGTCGCAAGTATGTATAAACATAGCAAAATGTTTCATATTTACTTGTCTTAACAGAATAAAAATTTAGGGAGATTACATTTATTATGAACGCTGTACTCGTCGCAGTAGCAATTATGCTATTGCTTAGTTTGTTACGTGTCCAGGTCATTGTCGCCATCATTGTTGGAGCTTTAACAGGCGGACTTATCGGCGGACTCGGTATTTCAGAAACGATTAACACTTTTACAACTGGTCTTGGAAACAGTGCTCCAATCGCTTTAAGTTATGCAATGCTTGGTGGTTTCGCTATTTCCCTTTCCAAAACAGGACTTCCAGATGCTATGATTCAAACTGCATTAAAATGGATTGGCAATGAACAAGACACGAAAAAACAAGTTTATTCTAAAATACTTATTTTATTCATTATTTTAACGATGGCTTGTTTCTCACAAAATGTGATTCCTGTTCACATTGCTTTCATCCCCATCTTAATTCCAGCACTTTTAAAAGTATTAAATGAGCTGAGAGTGGATCGCAGACTTGTCACATGTATTATTACATTTGGATTGATTACTCCTTATATGTGGATCCCTGCAGGGTTCGGAAAAATTTATCATGACGTATTGCAAACCAACGCTGCGCAAAGCGGCCTTACATTTGATGTCACACTTATTCCAAAAGCAATGACTATTCCAGCAATTGGTATGATTATTGGATTATGTGTAGCGGTATTCATTACGTACCGAAAACCTCGTACGTATGAAACAGAACAAATTCATACTACCGAAAATGAAATCGTTCCCTATACAAAACGTAGCATTACTTTCGGGTTATTATCTATCATTGCTACATTAACTGTTCAATTAACAACAGAATCAATGATTTTCGGTGCTTTAGCAGGTATTATCGTCTTATCAGTTAGTGGCAGTCTACCACTTAAAGAAGCAGATGCGATATTAACAAGCGGAATGCGTATGATGTCCTTTATTGGCTTTGTTATGATTGCTGCCGCTGGATTCGGCGCTGTTCTTCGAAAAACAGGACATGTTGAATCTCTGGTGCAAACGAGTGCACATATAATTGGAAATAACAAACCACTCGCTGCATTTCTTATGCTCGTTATTGGACTTCTCGTTACGATGGGAATTGGTTCATCCTTTTCAACCATCCCTATCTTAACAACCATTTTTGTACCTCTTTGCATTCAGCTTGGATTTAGTCCAATGGCCACAATTGCAATTATCGGTACAGCCGGAGCACTAGGTGACGCAGGATCTCCAGCATCGGATAGTACCCTTGGACCAACATCCGGTTTAAATGCTGATGGTCAGCACCATCATATATGGGATACATGTGTACCCACTTTTCTACATTACAATATACCGTTACTTATATTTGGCTTTATTGCCGCAATTACATTATAAAAAGGTGCGTATAAAACGCACCTTTTACTTTTTTATTTTTCCTTTTAATTGTTGAAAAGCTACTTTTCCGTTATCTTTGACATAGCTTTCAATTGTCGGTAGTGATGGACCTATCCATTCACACTCTATACTCCCATTCGGTCCAACAATTTTTAATTTATCTGGTATATGTATATTTAGAAATCTCGCTGACCGAATTAACTCAATAGCAATCTGATCACTTGAGGCTACAATTCCATCTATATACGGATTGTTTTGCAATAATGTAATAAATTGTTTATTTGTATACCCTTGTACACATTCTTCTCGATAAGAGATTCCTTCATCCCAAACAGCGTCTAAAAACCCTGCTATATGATCTTCCATTTCTTCACTTTCTTCTCCCTCACCGAAATATGCAAGAAAGTGACACCCTTTCTCTTTTAATAAAGAAACAGCTCTCTGTCCACTTTCATAATAATTTCCATGTGATTGTTGCTCATCGATCACAACAAACGGAAATGGAATTTCTCCTACACTTTTAAAAACTGCTCTCGTCAAAATAACACCTGCAATGTTATTTTGCTTCAGCATATGTATGTATCTATCTTTATTCTCTATATTACAAATAATGATTTGATAGCCTTCTTTATATGCTATTTCCTCAATACAATGTAGCAAAGTGATGTTTGATTGGTTACATAAATTATCTACAAGTAATGCAATTATCGTTGAACTCTCTTTAAATAGTGGCTTCGCTGCACTGTTTGGCCTATAACGTAATTCTTCAATTGCTTCCTTTACTTGTTTTACTGTGTCCTCATGAACGTATCCTTTTTCATTAATAACTCGTGAAACGGTTGCGACTGAAACACCTGCCAATTTTGCAACATCACGTATAGTTGCCACATCGTCACCCCTTAATATGGTAATAGATTACAATTTTACGGTAACCTAAATTACACTATCCGTCAAGATTAATAACTCACATTTCTGAAAATTGTTACATCATTTCACTAAACGATACTCCAACTGAATTTCATGTAAAATTGGGATATTATCATATCCCATACGTGGAATTTCTTTCTTTATTTTTCGTGCCTCCTCTACCGCATTCACATATAAATTAGTCATTACAAAATTACGTTTTTGGTAAAATCGTAACGCATTCATATTATCATTTGTTGTAATAAGCCAAACCTGTCTGCACCGTTCTTCTTCTGCAACTTGTAATACACAATCCACAAGTTTCGTCCCTATTCCTTTTCTTTCTTCAAAGCTATCTAGCGATACAATTTCGCATATATTTCCGGTCACTTCATACGTTATAATTCCGATTATTCTGTCATCTGAGAGCGCAACAAATCCTGGCAACTCTTCTAACTGATGTCCCTTACCACGTGAAACCATCAATGAACTTCCCCAGTTCTCACACATGAACATTCGGATTGTTTCTTTCATCGCTGGCGTAATTTTTTGTATATGCAGCATTTCCTATTTCTCCCCTTTTATATCATTGTGATACAATATAAGTGTATCACATGTAACGGTATTTGGAGGATGAGGTAAAGTATGAAACGTTTTTTTGCAGCATTGTTTACTATACTAGGTGCAATAACTGCCCTTGGGATTTTCTTTACAAATAAAGTGATGTACTTAAAGAAAAAAACAGAGGAAGAAGTACTCGAAAGAGAAACGAAAAAACATTTTCGTATAGAGGATTTTGATGCTCTTCATAAAGAAGAAATTCATATCCCTTCACAATTCGGATACGACCTTCACGGATATTACATTCCTGCTGGTCATTCCACCAATAAGTTTATGGTTTTTTGCCACGGTGTAACTGTAAATAAAATAAACTCTGTAAAATATGCAAACTTATTCTTAAAAAGGGGATATAACGTCCTCATTTACGATCATCGTCGTCATGGTAAAACTGGTGGAAAAACAACAAGCTATGGATACTATGAAAAACATGATTTAAAATCCGTAGTTGACTGGCTAAAAAACCGTTTTGGCACCAATATTACACTTGGTATTCATGGTGAATCTATGGGAGCTGCAACACTTCTTCAATACGCAGGACTTGTAGAAGATGGTGCTGATTTCTATATTGCAGATTGTCCTTTCTCTGATTTTCACGGACAATTACAGCACCGTTTAAAGGTTGAATTCCATTTACCAAAATGGCCTTTATTACCTTTAGCAAACGCATTTTTGAAAGTTCGTGACGGTTATACAATTCGTGAAGTTTCACCAATCGACTGTATAAAAAACATTAACAATCCCGTTCTCTTTATTCATAGTAAAGATGACGACTATATTTTAGCTGATATGACAAAAGCGTTATATGAAGCGAAAGAAAATAATAAGCAGCTTTATATTGCAGAACACGGTGCACACGCTTGCTCTTATAACGAAAATAAAGAAGAGTACGAAGCAGCCGTCGATCAATTTTTAAACACATATGTGAAAGAAACAAAAAACAGGCTTGCATAAGCCTGTTTTTTATTGCGCTAAAACGTCTGTAACTTGTTCCATATTTTCAGAAATCCATTGCATTGCATCATCTAACGTTGGGAATTCTGTCGTTTGAAATGTTACTTCATCTTGAAGTAACCAAACATCCTTTGCCTCTTGCCCTACACCTGCAATGGACCAATGTAACAAACTATATGGATGATTATCATTCAAAAATGATGCCCACGTGCGCTCATTTGCAATGTTTCGTAATGTATGTAATTGTTTATCCATCTCTCGTCACCTTACTCTAGTCAGTTATGAAAACTATTATAACACTCTCTTCTTTCTCAAACAAAGTGCTCTTTTTATATTGTCAAGCACTTCCCTTGATTATATGATGAAATTAAGCGTTTGGGAAGGAGGGATAACGTTGGCAAAAGTACAAATTAAAGTAAATGATAATGGCTCTTTTCGCGTTACAGGGGACGTGGAATTAGTCGACTCACAAGGGAATGTATTCCCAGCAAAACCGGCATTTTCTTTATGCCGTTGTGGTTTATCAAAAAATATGCCTTATTGCGACGCTTCGCATAAAGGTAAATTCGAATCTGTTGTTAGAGCACCAGAGGCAGAATAATTTTACATGTGACATGCACATTTTTTTGTGCATGTTTTTTCTTTTTAGCAACTCTGTTATATCCCTTCTCCTTACAACATTTCTAATACTTTTATTTCCATTCCAGCCTGCATATATTTTCACACAATTCTTCACATTCGAATATTTTTTACTAGCCTTTTATTTTTTTTGTGCTATAATTTGAGCAAACAGCATCCTTCGGGGTCGGGTGAAATTCCCAACCGGCGGTGATGAAGTGAAAACTTCTAAGTCCGTGACCCGTTTTCAACTCGAAAACGGTGGATCTAGTGAAACTCTAGGGCCGACAGTATAGTCTGGATGGGAGAAGGATATGTTTCTAGTTTTTTATATAGTGAATACACTTTTATTTCAGTATGCATATTTTTAAAGATTCATTTTGATTCTTTATATATGTTTAATTTTCTATACTTATTTTTTATACTGAAATAAAAAGAGACAACTAGCGTTTAAAAATTCGATATTTTGCTAGGTTTTTTCCTTATGCAGAAATATCAATTATCGTTAGGTTTCTTTCCTATGCTTTCGTATTCAAACTATATTTCTAGAAATCACGTCTCCCAAACCCCAAGGATATTAAATCCTTGGGGTTTTTTGATTTTTTTAGGAGAGGTGAAGAAAATGACAGATCAAGAATATATGAGGATTGCCCTGCAGTTAGCAGAAGGGACATCAGGACAAACAAGTCCAAATCCTATGGTTGGTGCTGTTGTTGTAAAAGATGGAAACATCGTTGGTATGGGGGCTCATTTACGAGCTGGTGAAGAACACGCAGAAGTTCATGCCCTTCAAATGGCTGGTCAGAACGCCAAAGACGCTACCGTTTATGTAACACTGGAACCGTGTAGCCACTTTGGAAAAACACCACCTTGTTGTGAATTGCTCATCGAAAAAGGAGTTAAGCGTGTTGTAATTGCTACTCTCGATTGTAATCCGCTCGTTTCTGGTAACGGAAAAAGAAGATTAGAGGAAGCTAGAATTGAAGTAACGACCGGTGTTCTTGAAGCAGAAGCAGTTTTATTAAATCGCTACTTTTTTCACTACATGAAAACGAAGCGCCCTTTTGTAACAATCAAAACAGCGATGAGCTTAGATGGAAAAACAGCAACTGTAACTGGTGAAAGTAAGTGGATTACAGGTGAAGAAGCACGTGCTGATGTTCACCAATATCGCCATACACATGATGCAATTCTTGTTGGAGTGAATACAGTTATAGCTGATAATCCTCATTTAACAACAAGAATTCCAAATGGTGGGAAACATCCTATTCGCGTTGTTTTAGATACCCATTTACGAACGCCACCATCTTCTCATGTTATAACAGATGGTTTAGCACCGACATGGATTATTGTCGGTAAGGATGTAAAGGAAGAGAAGATATCTTCTTATGAATCTAAAAATATAGCTATATTCCAAATGGAAACGAAACATATAGAAATCGAGGACCTTCTTTCCTTTCTTGGAGAGAAACAAATTCTTTCTCTATTCGTTGAAGGTGGCCAATCGATTCATGCAAGTTTCTTAAAAACAAACAATTTTAATGAAATTGTAACCTATATAAGCCCGAAATTAATTGGTGGGAAAGATGCTCCTACTTTATTTGGAGGAAATGGTTTTTCAAAATTACAAAATGCGCTTTCCTTGAAAATTCAAGAGATGAAACAAATTGGTGATGATATAAAAATCGTTGCGAATGCCCGAAACGAGGTGACGAAATGTTTACAGGAATTGTAGAAGAATTAGGAACGATAGCAAACATGCAACAAAGCGGAGAAGCGATGAAATTAACGATTCATGCAAAGAAAATTTTATCAGATGTTCACTTAGGTGATAGTATCGCGGTTAACGGTATTTGCTTAACTGTAACAAGCTTTACAACTACTTCATTTACAGTTGATGCAATGCCTGAAACGATGCAGTCGACATCACTTCGCATGCTTAAACCGCACTCTAAAGTAAATTTAGAGCGAGCAATGGCTGCAAACGGACGATTCGGTGGACATTTCGTTTCAGGACATATTGATGGAATCGGAACGATTTTAAATAAAAAACAACATTACAATGCCGTCTATTACAAAATAGCAATTTCTGATGAACTACTGCGCTATTGTTTGCAGAAAGGGTCCATTGCTGTTGATGGAACGAGTTTAACGATATTTGATATAGACGAATCTTCCATAACGATTTCACTCATCCCGCACACAGTAAGCGAATCTGTCATTGGAGCAAAAAATGCCGGAGATATCGTAAACATTGAGTGTGACATGATTGGTAAATATATTGAACGCTTTATTACTAAACCTACAAAACGAGTAGGTTCAATGACCGAAAGCTTTTTACAAGAAAACGGATTTCTATAAGGGGGAAGCACAATGTTTCATCGTATTGAAGAAGCTCTAGAAGATTTAAAAAAAGGTAAAGTCGTTATCGTATGTGATGATGAAAACCGAGAAAATGAAGGCGATTTTATTGCTTTAGCAGAGTACATTACACCAGAAACAATAAATTTTATGATTACACATGGCCGTGGTCTCGTTTGTGTACCGATTACGGAAGGATACGCAGAACGTCTACAATTAGAACCAATGGTATCTCATAATACAGATTCACATCATACTGCGTTTACAGTGAGCATTGACCATGTCTCTACAACAACAGGGATTAGCGCTCACGAACGTGCAACTACGATACAAGAATTGTTAAACCCCGCATCAAAAGGTGCTGATTTCAATCGACCTGGACATATCTTTCCATTAATTGCGAAAGAAGGCGGTGTCCTGCGTCGTGCAGGTCATACAGAAGCTGCTGTTGATTTAGCAAAGCTATGCGGTGCCGAACCAGCTGGAGTTATTTGCGAGATTATAAATGAGGACGGCACGATGGCACGTGTACCTGATTTAATAGAATGCGCAAAACAATTTGATATAAAAATGATTACAATAGAAGATTTAATTGCTTACCGCCGCCATCATGAAACACTTGTGACGAGAGAAGTGGAAATTACATTACCTACAGATTTCGGTACTTTCCACGCAATTGGCTATTCTAACTCATTAGATACGAAAGAACATATCGCACTTGTAAAAGGTGATATTTCAACAGGTGAACCGGTACTTGTACGTGTTCATTCTGAATGCTTAACAGGAGATGTATTCGGTTCACATCGCTGCGATTGCGGACCACAACTCCATGCAGCACTTGCTCAAATTGAGCGTGAAGGAAAAGGTGTTCTTCTTTATATGAGGCAAGAAGGAAGAGGCATTGGGCTTCTTAATAAGCTTCGTGCTTATAAATTACAAGAAGAAGGATTCGATACTGTAGAAGCAAATGAAAAACTCGGCTTCCCTGCTGATCTTCGTGATTACGGTATCGGTGCTCAAATATTAAAAGATTTAGGTTTACAGAGTTTACGATTATTAACGAATAACCCAAGAAAAATTGCTGGCTTACAAGGTTACGATTTAGAAGTAGTCGAGCGTGTACCGTTGCAAATGCCAGCAAAAGAAGAGAATAAATCGTATTTACAAACGAAAGTAAACAAATTAGGACACTTACTAAACTTATAATTAAAGGAGAGATTTATTATGGTATTCGAAGGTCATTTAGTTGGTACAGGATTAAAAGTTGGAGTTGTTGTTGGACGTTTTAACGAATTTATTACAAGTAAGTTACTTGGCGGCGCTTTAGACGGATTAAAGCGTCACGGTGTAGAAGAAAATGATATTGATGTTGCTTGGGTTCCTGGTGCATTTGAAATTCCTTTAATCGCTAAAAAGATGGCTAGTAGCGGAAAGTATGATGCTGTTATTACATTAGGTACTGTAATCCGAGGTGCTACAACTCACTACGATTACGTTTGTAATGAAGTAGCAAAAGGTGTTGCGTCTTTATCACTACAAATGGACATCCCAGTTATTTTCGGCGTATTAACGACAGAAACAATTGAACAAGCGATTGAACGCGCAGGTACGAAAGCTGGTAATAAAGGATATGAATCAGCTGTTGCTGCAATTGAAATGGCTCACTTATCAAAACAATGGGCATAAAAAAAGAGGCTACGGCCTCTTTTTATTTTTTCACCTTTTTTTGTACATCTTTTATTAATTCATTCATCGTTTTTCCTTCTGTTTTTATATGAAGAGCTTGTGCTGTTCTCCATACATTCTCTCTTTTTTTCGCTTCTTCTATAATAGTAATTTCTTTTCTAACTTCCTTTAAATCTTTTCCTTCCGTTTTCAATCCAAAATGTTCAGCTTTCGTTCGAAAGTGTTGTTCGATTCTTTGTTGCATCTCTTTTTGTTCAGGATTTTCAGCAGCCTTAACTGGATCAGAACTTATTGCTTTTATTAAAATTAAACAAGTCATAATCGCTAATATGTATTTGTACATGTAAAATCCTCCAACCCAATATAAATTACATATTTACTATGTACAACTAGGGCTTGGAAAATTCGTTCACAAAAATTCTTTTTTTCGTTCAAAAACCAATAGTAACAGGCGTTCACAACTATTTATTACATTTTATTTACAAAAAAAGCAAACCCTTTTACAAGTTTGCTTTTTCATCTATCTTATAATGCACACTCTTCAATCTCAAATCCTAAATCTGCAATCATACCCCAGTCTGCAGTCGGCTCTTGTCCAGCTGTCGTTAAGTAGTCCCCGACAAAAATAGAATTTGCTGCAAATAAACCGATTGGCTGTACAGAACGTAAATTGATTTCACGTCCTCCTGAAATACGAATTTCTTTTGTCGGGTTTACAAAACGCATCATTGCCAGTACTTTTAAACATTCTACTGGCGTTAACTCTTTTTGCCCTTCAAGAGGTGTCCCCTTTACAGCAACAAGGAAATTACAAGGGATAGAATCTGCATCTATACGTTGTAATTCAAATGCAATTTCAGCACGCTCTTCAATTGTTTCTCCCATGCCAAAAATCGCTCCAGAGCATGGGGAAATGCCCGCTTGTTTTGCTTTTTGAACTGTATCAACACGATCATCATACGTATGAGTTGAACAAATACTATCGTAATTATTTGCATGTGTATTTAAGTTGTGGTTATAACGGTGCACGCCTGCTTCCGCTAAACGTCCTGCTTGATCTTCATTTAAGAAACCTAAACAACAACAAATCTTCAAGTCTGTCGTTTCACGAATTTCCTTAACTGCTCCAATTACGTGATTTACCTCTTTATCCGTCGGACGACGACCAGACGCTACAATACAATATGTACCTGCTTTACGGCGTATTGCTTCATGTGCCCCTTCTACAATCTTCTCCTGCGTTAACCATGCATATTTATCAATCGGTGCTTCTGAAATAATAGACTGTGAGCAATATCCACAATCTTCAGGACATAATCCAGATTTCGTATTAATAATCATATTCAATTTTACTTTCTTACCAAAGTGATGATGGCGAATAATGTAAGCCGCATTCATAATTTCTAAAACTTCTGTATCATCAGCTTCTAATATCGCTATTGCATCTTCTTTTGTAATCATCTTCTCTTCCACTACGTCGTATGCAAGTTTTTTCCAATCCCTTTTTGTTTGTACTTGTTTCATTTCATCTCTTCCCCTCTTTTGTTATATGTATAAATAAAGCATGATACGTTGCCATTATCCCTTCATTTCCCGTGAAGTCTCTTTCGTATATGCGTAGCATCGCACGAAAGAGTGAGGGACTTTGACAATATGATCCTTCATTGCTATTAGTTGCTCCTACTTTTCGAATAGAATGCAGAAACTCCTTAACTTCTGTAAAACTCTCTATGTAACATGTTTCAGAAACATGCACATCCCCTGTTTCTATCTTACATATATGAAGCAACTGATCTTTTGAATAAAAACGTTGACCAATCGATGTTTCATTTTTTATATTTCTTTCTTCTTTCGCACGTTGGAACGAAGCATGCAATTCTTTAAATGTTTCATGTCCAAACGTTGAAAAGAGTAATATCCCATCTATAGACAAATGTTGAAATAAATTTCTTAACACTTGTTGTAAATTATTTAACCATTGAAATGTAGCATTTGAAATAATGACATCATATGATTCTTCTAATCGTAATCGCTCAATATCTTCACAGTGAAACGTTACATTTTTTACATTTTGTCTAGTTTGCGCAATCGCAATCATACTTTCAGCAAAATCAACTGCTGTAATATGTGATTTCGGAAATAACTTTGATAATTGCTCTGTTACATACCCCGTCCCGCATCCTAGTTCTAAAATACGTATTGATGCCGTTTCACTATATCGTTCCTTTAAGATTGAAAGTAATGAATGTGCCATCTTTTTTTGTACATTTGCATATCGATCGTAAGATACGGCTGCCCCATTAAACCGTTTTTGTAGTAACGTTTTGTTGATCATGTCGTATCCCCTCTACAAATTGAATTATCTCATTTGCGCAATATTCAAAATTCGTCACACATAATGCATGCCCTGCTTCAATTACTACTTTCAGCTCGCTGCTGCTATTCTCCGTCATACTACGTGCCGCAGACAATGGGCATATTACATCCTGTTCTCCGTGAATAAGTAGTATAGGTACTTTAATTTCTTTTAGTTCTTCTCTCATATCTGTTTCTATTAAATAATCTAAACCTAGTTGTAAAGACTGAATAGAATCACCTTTAAAACGGTCTACAATGTCTTCAAAGTTTTTATTCTCTTTTAGCTCATCTTTCGTAAACATATTTTCATAAAACCGCTTGAGCGTATCTTCTTTCCTTCTCGCCAAATTCCTTTTCAGCCGTTCTACATGCAAAGCATTCCATCCGTTACTGTAATCGCTCGTATTTGTAAATTTAGCAGTACCACCAATTAATACGATGCCTTTTGCCTGAATCTTTTTATAAGCTTCAACTGCTGCTAACGCTCCTAGTGACCATCCAACCAATATTACGTTGTCATTATGCGCTACATCTATAATTCGTTCCGCAAATTCACTTCGTTCTTTCACATTACGCCAATCTATGCATTGAACAGAATATCCTTTAAAATACGGAAGTACTAAATCCCAAATATTCTCTTCCATTCCCCATCCGGGGATAAAAATAATCTTTAGCTCATTCATACGAAAAGCTCCTCTTCTTTCGCAATGTGGATAATTCGGTCAATAGCCCATTTTAAATCAGCTATTGTATGTTGCGATGTAACTGCAAAGCGAATTCGAGAACTATGAACCGGCACAGTTGGCGGACGAATTGCAATAGCCGCAATCCCTGCCTCTTGCAACCTTTTACTAAACCGTAAAGCATGTTCATTTGAACCGACTACAATCGGTACAATATGAGTTGAACTATTTCCAATATCAAAACCAGCATCCCTTAATTTAGTTCTGAAGTATTCTCCGTTTGCTATAAGGTTCTCTCTTCTTTCGTTATCTTCTTTTACAATTTCAATTGCTTTTTGCACTGCTCCTAACGTACTTGGTGGTAAGGCTGTAGTAAAAATAAAGCTTCTCATCATATTTTGTAAATACTCTATATAAATTTCATCACCTGTCAAATACGCACCATAACACCCTAAAGCCTTGCTAAACGTCCCCATATGTATATCAATTTTTTGAGAAAGATTTTTTTCTATATGAGATAACCCAGCTCCGCCGATTCCATATATTCCACTCGCATGTGCTTCATCGACTATAATGATTGCCCCGTATTTCTCTTTCAGCTGTACTAAATCTCTCAAATACGCAGTATCACCGTCCATACTAAAAACGGTATCTGTTACGATTAATTTCCTTTTTTCAGGCGAAGCCATTTTCAACAACTTCTCTAAATGATCCAAATCATTATGACGATACCTTTTATGCTCTGCCCCGCTTAATATGATTCCATCAACAATACTTGCGTGATTTAACTTATCACTAAAAACAATATCGTGCCGAGAGGCTAAAGAAGATATGGCACCTATATTTGCCGTATACCCACTATTTACAATTAAAGCTCTTTCAGTACCTTTCCAGTCACATATGCTTCTCTCAACCTCTTCATATAATAGATGATTTCCTACAACGAGACGAGAGGCAGTCGCTCCAGTTCCATATCTTTTTGTACAGGCAATAGCAGCTTCTTTTAACCTTTCATCTCCAGCTAACCCTAAATAATTATTTGACGCTAAATTTAACATCCTTTTTTTATCTCGAATAAGCCAAGTCTCTTCTGCCTTCTCTGTTACATGCAAATCACGATACTGCCCTTGCTCATGTAATTGTTGTAATTTAGATTGAAGGTGCGCCCGCCACGTTTGATTCATTTTGGATAAACTCCTCTAATTTTGAAATCATAATATGTTCTTTTGCAGATTCTAATACTTCTTCTTTCGTAAACTCACCTGCAAAGAATGGCAATAATCCTAAAACTGGTACCCCGCTCAGCTCTTCAATCATCTCTTTATTTTCTTGCACTCTTTCCATTTCACATTCTTTGCAACCTGATAAAATGACACCCGCTACGGTTAAACCATGCGCCTTTGCGTAAGCAATCGTTAACACTGTATGATTTACTGTTCCTAATGTAGGACGAGCTACTACAATAAGAGGCAACTGTAATTCTTTTGCAAAATCAATTACTAAAGCATCTTCTGTATATGGGACAGCAAGCCCACCTGCTCCTTCTACAAATAAGCTATTAAACTCTTTTAATAGTTCATTATAGTAATCAGTAATTTCTTTTAACTTTACTACTCTTCCAGCTCTTTTCATGGCAAGTCTCGGAGCAAGTGGTTCTTCAATAGAATAAGGGCAAATTTCATTTTCTGGTGTCGGTACACCTGATAATGATTTTAACCTTGCCGCATCTCCCTCAGGGTTTGATGCAACATGCCCACTTTGTAACGGTTTATATACCCCTACGTTATATCCTAATTCTCTAAATACACCTGCTATAGCACCTGCAACTACTGTTTTTCCAACTTCAGTATCAGTTGCTGTTATGAAAAAACCACTCATTATTCTCCCTCCGTAACATCTGAGATTGCCTTATATAAAATGCGTAACATATCATCAATCTCTTCAAAAGTAGAAGCAAGTGGTGGCATAAATACAATCGTGTTACCTAGCGGTCGTAAAATCATACCCAGCTCTCTTGAGCGTTTACATACTTGAACACCGACTCTTTCTGTCCAGTCAAACGCTTCTTTCGTTTTCTTATTCTTCACAAGCTCAATACCAACCATTAATCCGCACTGACGAATATCACCTACATGTTTATACGCAAAGAGCTTTTCTAATTGCGCTGTCACATAATCCGTTTTACGTGCCACTTCTTCTATTAAATTTGTTTTTTCATATAGTTCTAGATTCGCGATTGCTACGGCACACCCTAACGGATTACCTGTGTAGCTATGTCCATGGAAAAATGTTTTTTGTTCTTCATATTCTCCTAAGAAGGCATTATATATTTCATCTGTCGTTACCGTAACTGCAATTGGTAAATATCCACCTGTTAAACCTTTCCCAGCAGTTAAAATGTCTGGCGTCACATTTTCATGTTCACACGCAAACATTTTCCCTGTACGCCCAAATCCAGTCGCTACCTCATCTGTAATAAATAATACATTGTACTTTGTACATAAATCGCGCAGTCCTTTTAAATATCCTTTTGGCATTGTAATCATTCCGCCAGCACCTTGCATTAATGGCTCTACAATGATGGCAGCTACTTCTTCATGCTTTTCTTTCAACAATTCTTCCATTTCTTCTAAATGGATTTTTACAATTTCCTCCTTATTATTTCCGTAAGGAGAACGATATGTATATGGATACGGCATTTTAATCGCATCAAATAAGAGCGAACTATACACTTGGTGAAACAAGTCTATTGCTCCTACTGAAACAGCTCCAATTGTATCACCGTGATATGCTTCTTTTAATGTAACGAATCTTTGTTTCTTTGGTTTCCCTTTATGCTGCCAATATTGGAAAGCCATCTTAATTGCAATTTCAACAGCGGTAGAGCCTGAATCAGAATAGAATACCTTCTTCAATCCATCTGGTACAACCTCAATAATTTTTTCTGCTAATAAAATAGATGGAACGTTAGCAAGTCCTAGCATAGTAGAATGAGCAATTTTATTTAATTGCTCACGAATTGCTTCATCTAATTCCGGTACTTGATGTCCGTGAACATTTAACCATATAGATGAAACACCATCCCAATATTCATTACCATTTACATCGTATAGTTTTCTTCCCTCTCCACGTTCAATAATGACAGGATCTTCTTCTAAATAATCTTTCATTTGTGTAAATGGGTGCCATACGTAAGCTTTATTTTTCTCTGCTAATTCTTCATATGTATAAGATGATTTTTCAATCGTTCTACTATTTATTGTCACAATTGTCACCCCTAATGTTAACTTGTTTATAAATATAGTTAACATTAAATCCGAATGACTGTCAATTATTTTAAAATCAAATAGTTCTTAAAAAAGAACAACTTATCATACGATAAGTTGTTCTACTTTCCATGCTGTATCTTTCCAATTTCTAAAATAATTTCTTCATCTTTTTTTCCCTCTGTATTAATTCCAAGCTGCTTCGCATGCTCAATTAATAAATCATGACGCTGCTCAAATCTAGCCTTATTTACTTCTTTCGTAATTTCTTCTTTTGTTTTTCCATCACTAGAAACCCCTAGTTTCGTAGCTGCTTTCTCCATCGACTTCTTCTCTTCCGCTTCTTTCGCTTTCTTCACTTCTGACTGCTGTACTTGCTTTTGCTTCGCTTGCTCTGATTCAGCTGCAAAAGCTGTGTAAATGCCAGCACTTCCGCCAATGACTAGTAAGGTGGTAAAAAGAATTATTTTTTTCTTCACTCTTTCCTCCCCTTTCAAATTCATTATAACGCACATTTTTTAGTGTTAAAACCTATCTCCTTTATTTCCCTAAAAAAATATCACATATTTTTATTGACATGTATGATGAATATATGATAAAAATTTAACTAACATCATATGAATCGGCGTTGATAGGATTTAGTAGTATTTCGATTTCTGATTTCAGAGAGCTGGTGGTCGGTGCGAACCAGTACAGAGCGAATTATGAATTACCCCCTGGAGCTTCTTTTACGAAACGTGAGGAGTAGTGAAAGACGGTTATAGACCGTTATGTCTAAAGAGTGGTGAAACGACACTGTTTCACAATTTAGGGTGGTACCGCGAATTTTTCGTCCCTGCATATATTGCAGGGGCGTTTTTTATTTTATAAGCGCATATCATATGACCCTTTATTTTGTGACGCATTCATTTCACAAGCTAGGGTGGTACCGCGATTTCTTCGTCCCTGCATAATTATATGCAGGGACGTTTTTTTATCCAATCATTTCCGTATCATATAGAAGGACTAACAATTACCGATAATTTGTCACAAAATTCTAAATTTTAGAAGGAAATATACAATATTGGCGAATTTTATATAAAAAAGAGCTATTTTACATTACTTAGGAGGGGAAAACAATGGTTTCAAAAATTGAGTCTGTTCTTTTAACAATTTTTATCTTTTTCTGTATTGGTTTTAGTGTTATTCAATTAGAAGTTTCACCACACATTCCAATTTTATTTGGTATCGTTCTTTTATTAGCATTTGGATTCCTAAAGAGAATCTCTTGGTCTACTATGGAGAAAGGGATGATTAGTAGTATTTCAGCTGGTATTCCATCTATATTTATTTTCTTACTTGTAGGCGTATTAATTAGCGTTTGGATCGCAGCTGGAACTATTCCGACTTTAATGGTATACGGCTTCCAGCTTGTATCTCCAAAAATTTTCGTTCCAACTGTTTTTGTTGTTTGTGCAATTGTTGGAACGAGTATCGGTAGTGCTTTTACAACTGCTGCAACTGTAGGACTTGCTTTTATGGGAATGGGTACTGCCCTTGGATACGATCCAGCTCTTATTGCTGGTGCAATTATTTCTGGTGCATTCTTCGGAGATAAAATGTCTCCTTTATCTGATACAACAAACTTAGCGCCTGCTGTAACGGGTGTAGATTTATTTGAACATATTCGTAACATGCTTTGGACAACAGTTCCAGCTTTCATTATTGCTTTTATCGCATTTTTCATTTTAGGAAGCGGATCTGGTGGAAACGTTGATTTCTCAGCATTTATTAACACACTAGAAAAAAATGCAACGATTTCTATCGTTACACTGATTCCTATTTTATTACTGTTCCTATTCGCATTTAAAAAGGTACCCGCAGTTCCAACATTACTTGCAGGAATTGTGGTAGGAATTATTATTCTCTTTATTTTTAAACCTAGCACTTCTTTAGCTGATTTAATTAAAATTATGCAAGACGGTTACGTTTCTAAAACTGGTATCAAAGATATTGATAGCTTATTATCTCGCGGTGGCCTGCAAAGTATGATGATGTCAATTGCTCTTATTTTCCTAGCTCTTTGTATGGGAGGATTATTACAAGGAATGGGTATTATAGCGCAGCTGATGAATATTATCTCTAGCTTCGTAAAAACTAGTACACGCTTAATTATTTCTACTGCTTCAACTGCAATTGGTGTAAACTTCTTACTTGGTGAGCAGTACTTATCCATCGTTTTAACAGGACAAGCATTTGCTAATAAATACGATGAAGTCGGTTTAGAACGTCGTAATTTATCACGAGTATTAGAAGATGCTGGTACAGTAATTAATCCACTCGTACCATGGGGTGTAAGTGGCGTATTCTTAACAAACGTTCTTAGCGTTCCAACATTCGATTACCTGCCATACGCAATCTTCTGTTTAGCATGTCCAGTCGTAACCATTATTGTCGGTTTTACTGGATTCGGTCTTTCATGGAAAAAAGAAAAAGCAGTACCAGTTTCATAATATAACAAAAAGGATTACCAAATCGGTAATCCTTTTTATATTTCTTGACTATCTATTCGCTTTCTTTCTTCTAAATAACAGAAGTAATCCCGCTCCAACAAACGCAAGACCAGCTCCAATTGTAGAAGCAATACTTGCACCTGTTTTCGGTAAATCACGTTCATCTTTTTCAGCTTCTTTATTTTCACTTACAGTTGTTGTTTCTTTTGTATTTTGATCATCTGTTGTAGTTTGTCCAGATCCAGTATTGTTTCCATCTTGCTTTGGTTCATTACCATTATTACCTTCTTCTGTTGGCGGTGTTGTTGGGTTTTCTCCATCACCTTTTGGTGGTGTCGTCGGATTTTCTCCACCACCTGTTGGCGGTGTTGTTGGGTTTCCTTCACCAGTTTCTTTATCATCATTTTTCTTCGTTATATCAATTGCATATTTCGCAAATTCATTTTCAGATGGTCCAACATATGAAATCTTTCCATCTTTCTTTATATACTTTTGTGCATTTGGTGAAGAATCAAATGTTGTATTTAATTTATCTGCAACAATCGGTTTAAATGTCCAATTTTGATCAGCTGCTGGATCAATATCTTTTATTTTTTGCATATACTTCACAATGATTTGACGTGTTTCATCTTGTGATTGGTATACAACTTCCCCTTTACTTACACCTGGGAACGTTTGGCTACTTCCACGATAGTTATTTGTAGCGACGATGAACTCTTGCTTGTCAGCTACTGGCTTACCTTCATATGTCATATTTACAATACGATTCGTATTTGCATTTACAACTTTTCCATCTTTATCGTATTTCGCCGGTTGTGTTACATCAATTTCGTATTTTAAGCCATCTAAAATATCAAAGTTATATGTAGGATACCCTATATTTACTAACGGCTGTTCTTCTGTTTTCTTTGGATCAATTTGATTAAACTGACCTGCAGACATTTCAAGCCATTCTTTCACTTGTGCCCCATTTACTTTTACAGCATATAACGTATTTGGATATACATATAAATCTGCAACGTTTTTAATCGCTAACGTTCCAGCTGGAATATCCGTATAATATGTAGCACCGTTTCGGCCACCTGCTTTAAATGGTGCGCCTGCAGATAAAACCGGAATATTTTTAATCTTTTCGTACTCTGGTTTTTTAAGTTCTTGTTCTACATACCATTTTTGCGCATTTGTCACAATTTGTACGGAAGGATCATCTTGTACTAATGAAAAATAACTATTAATTGGTGCTTTCGTTTTACCTACAGGTGTATTTACATAGTCGATTGTCGCTTGATGCTCATCTTTAATTTCATTAACTAATTTTTGATCAGATTCTACTAATGGGGTACCTTTACTATTAGCAATCGGGCGAAGTTGTGGCTTAGATTGATCTTTTTGTACTTCCCATTTTCCGTTTACCTTTTTCAATTGCATATCAATAATACCTAAGTTACTTCCAAAGACACCAGGCATTACAACTGGAACACCATTAAATACATCCTTCACTTCAGTATGTGAATGTCCCATTAATACTGCATCTACGCCAGGAACTTCTGTCGCTAAATAAAACGATGAATTTTCCATTCCTTCGTTGTATCCACTCTTATCAACACCTGAATGCGCTAGTGCAACTATAATATCCGCACCTTGCGCCTTCATTTCCGGAACTAATTTTTTCGCTGTTTGCACAATATCTTTTGCCTTTACTTTTCCTTCTAAATTCGCTTTATCCCAATTCATAATTTGTGGTGGAACAAATCCCATTACACCAATCTTCACTATTTGTTTTTGGCCTGCTTCATCCACTACTTCTTTCTCTAAAATATGATATGGTTTATCAAAGTAATGCTCGTCATTCTCATCATTACCATCATGGTCATCTATATAGACATTCGAGTTAATAACCGGGAAATCCGTTTTTTCAATCACTTTATTTAAATAATCTAAACCGTAGTTAAATTCATGATTCCCAAGAGAGATGACGTCATACTTCATTAAATTCATTACACGATATAATGGATGTGTATAACTAGGATCCACAGGATTCTTCGGATCTTTTATTTTATTTGCTACATAATCTCCAAGCGGTGTCCCTTGTAATGCATCTCCATCATCAAATAGGACAGAGTTTTTCGCTTCTTCACGTGCTTTATTAACGAGTGTTGCCGTTTGTACGAGACCTACTTTATTATCTGTTTTCGTTTGATAATAATCGTAATTCATTAAGTTAACGTGAATATCTGATGTTTCTAGAATTCGTAAGTTAACTGTACTCTCCCCAGCGTTCTCATCTGCATGAGCTGTTGTTGGCATTACTTGCGGTGCTATAACACCAATCGCAAGAGTTGCTCCAGCTAGCATTTTTTTTGACTTTTTCACAAAAAATCCCCCTTATACAATTACCAGAAATAATGAAATGAATCCCTATCTGTCTCTAACCACATACCTTTTTTCTTCTATTAGAGACACAATTTTCATTTCACCCTGCGCTAACGAGTAGTCCCCTTAAACGCTCGATTGATGAAGACTAACAATTAATAGGAAATAAAGCTCCCACTAATTAAAATTTCACCTTATCTGACATTATCATATATAAAGTTCTTTCCTATCGTCAATATTTTTTGACAAACTTCAACAAATTTTCTGTAAAGTTATTATAAACTTTTCATAAACATATAATATGCCCTTACATTGCTAATACTGCTGAATATGATACAATTACCAATTACAAGGAGGATGAATTTATGAAAAAAGTCATCTTAACAATTGTTTGTCTCCTCCTTCTGATCATTTCTTATTCTTATTTTGAAAAGAACGACGAGACAAAACAAAATGAACCCGAAGAAAAAACAGAAAAAACATCTACTCCAAGTTGGATTGATAAGCAAACAAACGATTCCTTTTATCATCTCGTACTAGGTGATTCGCTCGCCAAAGGATATGGATCAACACAAGGTGGATTTGCTGAATTAGCCTCTAAACAAATAGAAGCACAAATTCATAAACCAATTACTGTAGAAAACCTTGGGATAAACGGTCTTACAACAGATCGTCTCGCTAAAAAAGTTCAATCAGAAGATGTAAAGCAAAAAATTAGAGCAGCAAATATCATTACCATTAATATTGGAGGAAATAATTTATTTCGCTTAAATCGTGATGTCGGTGTTATAGACGGTATTAAAATGTTAAATAAAGAAAAAGCTCATTTTGAAGCGGATGTAAAAAATATTGTAAAGACAGTCCGAGATCAAAATCCGGATGCTTTACTCATTCTTTCTGAACTCTATAACCCATTACAACTCGATGACTCCATCGCAAGTTATGCAGATATGTTTTTAGACGGCTGGAATGAATCCGTTTATTCCATTGCAAAAGTGAATCAACCATCTATCGTTTTGCCAATTCGTAAATTAATATCGAATGATAAAAAAGAATTGCTCTTTGACCAAGTACACCCAAATGATAAAGGCTATACGATTATTGCCGATTCATTTACAAAAAAAGTGTTGGCCTACAAATATTAAAATTCCCATGAAACAATTCTATTTTTATAACATGTCTTTTTTGTTACAATGAGAGTGGAAGGGGGCCTTTATATGGAATCACGCGAGTGGGAACGTATTGTTGATCATCTTCTTTCGCTAGTGCCTCTTTTTTATCGCAAATTTATGCTTCCTGGAGAATTTTCTTCTCAAAGACATATGCCGCCATCACATACACAAGTATTACTGCTTTTGCATGAAAACGGCACATTAGCAGTTTCCGAAATCGGCAAGCGGCTAGCGATTTCACGGCCTAACATGACACCTCTATTAAACAAACTTATTCAAGAAGAACTAATAGAGCGTCATTATAGCGAAAAAGATCGACGGGTCATTTTAATTTCCCTAACAGCTGAAGGGAAATTATTAGTAAATCAGTATCAGCAATTCATTTTAGACAAACTAAAAGAAAATTTCCAAACATTATCTGAGGAAGAGCGCGAAAAGCTCATTCATTCTCTTCAAACCATTCAAAATTTAATTTTGAAAACAAACGTATAAAGCTGCTTCTAAATAGAAGCAGCTTTATGATTCGTAATAATTACCATAGTACACATTGGAATATGGCCATGTTGTTAAATATGGTTTTTTTTCCTGTGTAGGCTGTTGTTGTGGTATTTGTGGTATTTGTGATAATTGCTGTAATTGTTGTTGCCGATATAATTCGTATTGTCTACTCGTATCATAAACCGGATAATAATTTACATATGGATATACTTGAGGTACGTAATAATAATACATTATCCTCTCCTCCTTTTTCTTAAACATATTCAAAGGAGAAAATGGATGTGACATTGTTTATAATTGTACAAGTGGTTCTCTCACTCGTTTCTTCCTTTTCTTCAAGCGTAACTTACGGTTCTTTTCGTATAAATAATGCACAACGAAATACGAAATGAGACCAAACACAACTCCTAAAATCGTCATTCCAATTAATACATACACTTCACTTTGTAATAAGCTCTTTAATATCGTAAAAATGTGACTTGAAAACAAGTCCGATATCGTAAATGGTTCATGATGAATTTTCTGTACATGAAATGGATAAATCATTTTTCCTAGCGCATACGCAAGCGGAAATAAAAATACTGGGAGAAACGATATTTTCCCAATAATATTGCCAATAACTGCCGCAGGAAAAGATCCCTTTGCTAACCTGACGATTGGATAAAATATTACATATACGAGCGATGCCGTATAAATGACTAACATTTCTAAGCCGAATCCTATAGCAAACCCTAACGATACTTTCTTTGCGCCTTCTGGCGATCGAAGTAACTTATAATATTGAAACTTTAATATTCTCCACATCCGCTGAAAAAACGAATATGTTTTCTTAGTTGTTTTCACCCTCATCATCTCTTTAACTATATTTTTATATGTAGTATGTCCTTACACACTCTGAAAAACAAATTTAGTTTTCTCTTTTATTATAAATGATATCGAAATGGTTAACTAAATATACATATGACATTTTAATATAAAAAAACCTCCCTTTTAGGAAGGCTCTTCTACATTTTTAAATAAACTCACTAATAACGCTTTTTGAGCATGCAATCGATTACCAGCTTGCTCAAAGACGATAGACTGCGGTCCATCTATAATTTTTCCTGTTACTTCTTCTTCACGATGGGCAGGTAAACAGTGTAAGAAACGATATGTTTGCTTCGCATGCTTAACAAGTTCGTTATTGATTTGGTAAGGTTGAAATAAAGAATATTTCTCTTCTTCGCCCTCTTGCCCCATGCTCATCCAAACGTCAGTATAAATGAAATCTGCTTCATTCACCGCTAATTCAGGATTATGCAAAACTTCAATCTCAGCTCCTGTTTCCTTGGCAATCGCTAACGCTTTTTTTACAATCTCTTCATTCGGTTCATATCCTACAGGCGTTGCAACAGTCATATGCATTCCGACTTTTGCACTCGCTAACAACAATGAATGACATACATTATTTCCGTCACCTACGTAAGCCAATTTTATTCCTTTAAATGTATTTGTTTCTTCATATATCGTCATGAGGTCTGCCAATGCTTGACAAGGATGATGATCATCCGTTAAACCGTTAATAACAGGAATACTTGATTCTTTTGCAAGCTCTTCTACATCCGCGTGCGAGAATGTACGTATCATAATCCCGTCAATATACTGCGATAATACTTTCGCAGTATCTGAAACAGTTTCTCCTCTTCCCATTTGCATCTCTTTTCCACTTAAAAACATACCATGTCCCCCGAGTTGTACCATTCCCGCTTCAAAAGATACACGAGTACGAGTTGAATGCTTATCAAAAATAAGCCCTAATATTTTGCCTTGTAATAAAGGCTCTTGCTTATTCTTTTTTAAATATATAGCGAACTCAATTAAAGAAATAATTTCTTCTTTCGTTAATTCTTCTAGTGTTAAAAGATCTTTCGTATTTAATTTCGGTACTTGTACAGTTGACATGAAACTTCCCCCTTATATGATTGATACGTTTTTTGTACAAACTACTTTTTTTATTATATATACTGCCTGTTCTAACTCTTCATTCGTGACAATGAGTGGCGGTAATAGTCTTATAACATTAGGGCCTGCTTGTAATACGAGAAGCCCTTCGTTTTCTAGTTGTTCTATAAAACTTGCAACTTCATGCTTACACTCAATCCCAATCATAAGCCCCTTACCACGTATATTTTGAATACATTCGACATGCTGTAATTCCTCTTGCAACTTCTCTAATACGTACTCGCCCTTTTCTTGTACTTCTTTTAAAAACGATGGTTTTTTACTCACTTGCAATACTTCTTTCGCTGCAGCCATCGCGATGTAATTCCCGCCAAAAGTTGAACCGTGTGATCCTGCAGTAAACGACGTTCCGAGCTCTTTCCGGCCAATCATCGCTCCGACAGGAACCCCATTCCCAAGTGCCTTTGCAACGGTAACGATATCAGGCTCTATTCGCACTTGTTCATAAGCGAATAGTGTTCCAGTTCTTCCTATCCCCGTTTGTACTTCGTCTATAATAAATAAGGAACCGAACTTATTACATAATGTTTCAATCTCTTTCAAAAAAGATAGATCGGCAGGTATTACTCCTCCCTCTCCTTGAACAACTTCTACCATTACCGCCGCAACTTCTTCATTCATTACTTCCTCTAATGCTTTAATATCATTAAAAGGGATATGTAAAAAAGATGGAAGTAATGGACCAAATCCTTCTTTTACCTTATCTTGGCCTGTTGCACTCATCGTTCCAAATGTTCTACCGTGAAAAGACTGCTGGCATGTTACGACGAGAGATTTTCCAGTATGCTTACGTGCTAACTTTAAAGCCGCTTCATTTGCCTCTGCCCCACTATTACAGAAAAACACATAATCTAATGCTCTATTTTCTGTTAATAATGACGCAACTTCTTCTTGTAAGCTGTTTGTAAACAGGTTAGATATATGCCATATATCATCAAGTTGATCTTGTACACCTTTGAGAACAGTAGGGTGACAATGTCCTAAATTACATACGCCAATTCCTGATGTGAAATCTAAATATTCCTTACCGTTATTATCAATAACTTTCGTTCCAGTTCCCTTTACAAACTTAATAGTTCTTCTGCCATACGTTTGAAAAAGATGACTCGTCATGCAATACTCACGCCTTTCGTTACCGTCGTTCCAATACACTCTCCCGTAACCTCAGTAAAATCTTTTGTACCATTCACAATACTTATCTTTTGCACTCCCATTTTTAATGATGCTAGTGCCGCCTGTACTTTCGGAATCATCCCACCTGTAATAACACCTGTTTCTATAAAAGTTGCAATTTCAGATTCATCCGTTTCCTTTACCAAATTCCCTTCATGTAATATTCCATCTACATCCGTAATAAAAATCAGCTCTTTTGCCCCTAACGCGGCCGCAATCCCAGCTGCAGCATTGTCCGCATTTATGTTATAAATTTCATTACCATTTACCCCGATTGGAGCAATAACAGGAATATACCCCATATTTATTAATCCTTTTAATAAGGCTGTTTCTACATAATTTACTTCTCCCACATATCCTATCTCCTCGCTGACAGGTTGAACTTGAAGTAAATTGCCGTCACACCCTGAACAACCTACAGCAAGTAAATTATGCTTTTGTAAATTCATTACGAATTTTTTATTCGTACTTCCGCATAGCACCATTTGAACAACATCCATAACTTCTTTTGGTGTTATCCGTAATCCATCTCTTTTTTCTACGTTGATGTTACAATCTTTTAATTTGGCATCAATTTCTGGTCCACCACCATGAACAATCACTACTTTATACTTCTGTTGCAATTTCTTTATACATTCAAAAAACACATCATTTAATTGATTCAACATACTACCGCCGCATTTCACTACAATATAATCGCTCATCTTCTCTCTCCTTATGTACGATAACAAGCATTTATTTTCACATATTCATAGCTTAAGTCACAGCCCCAAGCTGATCCTGTCTCTTCACCTAAGTGTAAGTACACATTAATGACTATTTCATCTTCTTGTAATCTCTCTTTCATTTCTTCTTCAGAAAATATTTGAGGCTCACTATTTTTTAATACCGATATAGATTGAAGAGTAATGTCAATTGTGTTCGGATTAATAACTACTTCACTTTGTCCAATACTGCTAATAATTCGCCCCCAGTTTGGGTCTTCACCATGTATTGCTGTTTTCACAAGACTCGAACCGACTATTTGCTTTGCAATTTTTTTTGCCTCTTCATTCGTTTGAGCTCCTAGCACATTGACTTCTATTAACTTCGTAGCGCCTTCACCATCTTGCGCAATTTTTTTTGCTAAATCTTCACATACCTTCTGTAAAGTACATACGAAAGTTTCCCAATCTGTATGTTCCATATTTATCGGGCTTGTTTCTGATAATCCACTTGCCATAACGATGACCATATCATTCGTAGAAGTATCTCCATCTACCGTAATTTGATTAAATGTATGATTCGTAATTTGGGATAATGCTGTTTGCAATACGTCATGCTCTATATGAGCATCTGTCGTAATAAAACTAAGCATCGTTGCCATATTCGGATGAATCATCCCTGAACCCTTTGCAACACCCGCAATCGCCACTTTCTTCCCATCAATAATCATTTCATAGCAAGTTTCTTTCGTGATAAGATCTGTCGTTAAAATTGCTTCAGAAAAAGAATACGCTCCACTTTCTTCCTTCGTCGGTATAAGAGTTGCAATCCCCTTTCGGATTATATCCATCGGCAGTGGAACACCAATTACACCTGTTGAAGCTACTGCAACGTAATTTTCTTTCACTCCAAAATGTTCCGCCCCTAACGCGCGCATCTCGTATGCGTCTTGTAATCCTTGCATTCCAGTACAAGCATTTGCATTTCCACTATTAACGATAATTGCTTGTAACTTCCCTTCTGCCGTTATACTATCCTTCGTTACTTGCAAAGGGGCTGCTTGTATTTGATTCGTTGTATACACAGCGGCACATGATGCTGGTACGTCACAAACGATTGCCCCTAAATCCTTTTTCTCCTTTTTCAGACCATTTACAGTACCAATTGCCGAAAAGCCTTTAGGCGTTACAATTGAACCATTTTCTAATTTTGTAATAGACGCTACTTTAATCATCATGTCCCCCTTATAGATAAAGCGGCATATGTTGTAAACCTGTTGTCTCTTCTAGTCCCGCTATTATGTTTGCATTTTGAATCGCTTGCCCAGCCGCGCCTTTCATCATATTGTCTATAACAGAAACGACCGTAACTCTTTCAGTTCTTTCATCGTAAGCTATGCCAATATCACAATAATTTGAGCCTCTCACTTCTTTTGGACTTGGAAATTTCCCTTGCGTACAAATTCGGATGAAAGGCGATTGTTCATACGTTTCTTCATACAATTTTTGAAGTTGCTTTATTTCCATCTTTTGTTTTACTTTTGCATAAAGTGTAATCATAATTCCTCGTGATATCGGTATTAAATGTGTGCTAAATGTAATTGGCTGTGATCCATTATTCCATTCTGTAAGCATTTGCTCAATCTCTGGAACGTGCTGATGCTCATTCACTTTATAAATGTGCAAGTTATCATATAGCTCAGGAAAGTGAGCCATTGTTGTTGGTGTTTTACCTGCTCCTGATACCCCTGATTTCGCATCAATAATAATCGAATCTTCTTCAATCATGCCGCTACGTACTAACGGCGCTATCGCTAGCAATGTGGCTGTAGCAAAACATCCTGGGTTTGCAATTAAATTTGCCTTTTGAATCCCAGTCCTTTTCCATTCACTTAACCCATACACTGCTTTTCTAAGAATTTCTTCTTTCGCTGCTGGCCTTTTATACCACAGTTCATATGACGAAGGATCTATCATACGAAAGTCTCCAGATAGGTCAATTACTTTTAAACCTTCTGCTACTAACTTGGGAGTTAACTCCGCCGATACTCCTGCTGGTGTTGCTAGAAATACGATTTCTGCTTCTTTCCCTATTGTCTTCACATCAATTTCTTGTAACGTATGAACGAGAACATTTCGAAGATGCGGATATACATTTGTTATACACTCACCAACTTGCGAAAAAGAATGAAGAGATGCTATCGAAAAATATGGATGTTGTTCTAATAAACGAATTAATTCAATGCCCCCATATCCAGTGGCTCCAATAATTGCGACTTTCATAAGTTCCTCCTCAAATCGATTCTTTAAATTAAGTATGATTATAATATTGTATATTTATAGAGTCAATTAAATATTTATAAATTTTCAAATCTAAAAAAACTTAATTTTATTAGAAAAATAATATACTCAACCGAATTTTTATACAAAAATAGTGCATAGTAGTTTTTTTATTTCACTTCAAGTACAATAAAACAATACATACGTACATACAGGCGGGAAAAAATATGAACGAAAAATTAATTGAGAAAATGATTATAAAAAGTTTTCAGCAATATCAATGCAGTCCAATATCAAAAGAAGATCAGGAAATGCTAGTGAAACATATTCAAACGGTGACTCATTCAAATATTGAAATTGATTTATACGAGGAGATTGAGGATATTGTTTATGATTATGTGACTGGAAAACAATAAAAAATAGGAGATTTCCATGTGGAAATCTCCTATTTTTTACTTAATGATTTACCTGCTACACGTTCAAATAAACCTGGGAATAAAGCATAAAGTTTTGGACCAATTCCCATCCACTTCGGTAAGTTTACTTCACGTTTTTTCGTGTGCATCGACTTTACGATTTGTTCTGCTACGTATGTTGGTTTTAACATGTAACGTCCCATATTCTTTACATATGTACCAGATTGATCCGCTATTTCAAAAAAGTTTGTATCTATCGGACCTGGATTAATTGCTGTAACATAAATATCTGTATTCGCTAATTCCATGCGTAAACTATTCGTAAATCCTAATACAGCATGTTTCGTTGCTGCATACGCACTTGATTTCGGAGTTGCAATTTTTCCGGCAAGTGAAGCAATATTAATAATATGTCCTTCGTTCTTGTTTACCATATAAGGTAGTACCGCTTTCGTACATGCTACTAATCCAAATACATTTACTTGGAACATATCTTTTACTTCACCCATTGACGCATCTTCAAACGTTTTAAAAATACCAAATCCCGCATTGTTTACTAATATATCAATACGTCCCACTTCTTGTAATACCTTTGAAAAAACAGACTGTACTTCCATCTCTTCACTTACATCTAATACATAATAATAGCAAGGCGTATTATAAGTTTCTTTAATTTTGTCTACTAACGCTTGTAGTTTCTCTTCTGTTCGAGCCATTAATACTGGAGTCGCTCCCTGTGCTGCAACTTGCATTGCAACTTGCTCACCAATCCCACTAGAAGCACCTGTAATGACGATTACTTTATTTTGTAAACGTCCTGTCATTGCTGTCACCTACTTTGCATAATAAATCACTTGTTGCGATGACTCATCAATCATCACTTGTTGATTATATGCTAAATAGTCCAATTGTCCAACCGTTTCTGAAATAGTAAGTGGTAATTGTTCTTTATATAATACCGGAAATAGTTTTACACATACTTCAAATGCTGTCATTGGTTTTTCCTTTAATAACTCAAGCACTTTAAAAGCACGTGTTTCTTGCTTTTGTAATCTCGTTTCAATAAGTTGTTTCACATTTAGAACATCTTCCCCATGCCCTGATAAAATGCGTGAAATATTCATTTCGCTTAAACGCTGTAATGTTTGATTATATTGTAGTAATGGGCGTGCCCGCTCTGTTTGCCCTTCATATGGCGGTTCTAGTATTGGATTCGAAGAAATATGACTAATGAGAGCATCTCCACCAATTAATATTCCATCAGATTCTCTATATAAAGAAATATGAGTAGAAGCATGACCTGGTGTTTCAAGTACTGTAAATCCAGGCAAAGAATCAATACGATCTCCTTCTCTCACAGTATGCGTTAACGATCTATTACAAGAATATTTAAGTGTCCTCGTCGTCAATAACGACTCGTCTTTCAAAAATGCTGCTGGCACACCAAACTGTAAGGCCGTCTCTCTAAAAAATTCATGATACCGCTTTAAAAATTCTGGATTTTGTGTAATCCAAGGCTCATTCCAAGGATGTCCAATAATATTCGTCTTCTCAGAAAATATATTTAAAAGTCCACAATGATCTGCATGATGATGCGTAATGACTACTGTTTCAATATCTTCTATCGTATGTCCTAATGCACCTAATTGACTTTCTAACGCATTCCTTGCCTCTTCTGTATTCGTCCCTGTATCAATTAATGTTAATGTCTCCCCCTCAACTAAAAACACATTCACAGTTTCCACTGCAAATGGTACAGGAATCTCCATTCGGTGAATCGCCGTCATGCTTAGCCCCCCTGTCTCTTTCCGGTTCAAAAATGAATACTTCTTCAGTTTACAACTTCTATATATATTTGTCATTATTTTCAGATAAAAAGAGGTGTTTCCTATAAAAAAACGAATGTATGTACATTTATAAGAATTTCTAACCAAAATTAAAGGAGGAACATCATGTCTATTCAAAACATTTCCTTTCTCGGTGCAGGCTCTATTGCCGAAGCTATTATTGGTGGCTTGTTACATGCAAATGTCGTTAAAGGTGAACAAATTACTGTAAGTAATCGTTCTAACGAGACAAGATTACAAGAGCTACATAAAAAATACGGTGTCAAAGGTACTCATAATAAAAAAGAATTACTTACTGATGCAAATATTCTTTTTCTAGCAATGAAACCAAAGGATGTTGCAGAGGCGCTTACCCCTTTTAAAGAATACATAAATAATAACGTGCTTATTATTTCATTACTAGCAGGTGTTTCTACTGACTCAATTAGAAAACTACTTCAAAAAGACGTTCCAATTATTCGTGCAATGCCAAATACATCCGCAGCCATTTTAAAATCAGCTACCGCTATCTCCCCTTCAAAACATGCAACAGCGGAGCATATTCGCACTGCAACATCTTTATTTGAAACGATTGGTCTCGTCTCTGTTGTAGAGGAAGAAGATATGCATGCTGTCACTGCATTATCCGGAAGTGGACCTGCTTATATTTATTACGTAGTGGAAGCTATGGAAAAAGCTGCAAAAAAAATCGGTTTAAAAGAAGATGTTGCAAAATCACTTATTCTTCAAACGATGATTGGTGCTGCTGAAATGCTAAAAGCAAGTGACAAACACCCTTCTATTTTGAGAAAGGAAATTACTTCTCCTGGTGGAACTACCGAAGCAGGTATTGAAGTATTACAAGAACATAAATTTCAACAAGCACTTATTTCTTGTATTACACAGGCAACGAAACGATCACATAATCTTGGAAAAACATTAGAACAACTAACAAAAGAAAAATAGAAAAAGGAGCTCAAGTTTATTTGAGCTCCTTTTTCTATAATTACACTTAGTTATTGTTCTTCCCAAAAATCTCTTCTTGCAGGCGACGACCAGTCGGCGTTGCTGCAAGTCCACCTTCTGCTGTTTCACGAAGTGCTACTGGCATCGTTTGTCCGATTCTAAACATTGCCTCAATTACTTCATCACATGGAATTGTACTCGTTACACCAGCTAATGCTAAATCTGCTGAAATCATCGCATTCGCAGCTCCTGCTGCATTACGTTTTACACAAGGTACTTCTACAAGTCCTGCAACAGGATCACACACTAAACCAAGCATGTTCTTTAATGAAATTGCCATCGCTGTAGCTGCTTGATCTTGTGTTCCACCAGCCATCTCAACTGCGGCTGCAGCCGCCATTCCACTTGCTGAACCAACTTCAGCTTGGCATCCTCCCGCTGCACCAGAAATACAAGCGTTATTCGCAACAACCATACCGAAAGCTCCTGCTGTAAATAAGAATTCAATCATTTCTTCACGTGTAGGCTGCAATTTTTCTCTTAGTGCAAATAGTACACCTGGCACTGTTCCAGCAGACCCTGCTGTTGGTGTTGCACAAATAATTCCCATCGCCGCGTTTACTTCATTTGTTGCAACAGCTTTGCTTACTGCGTCCAAAATCGTATCTCCTGATAAGCCTTTTCCACTCTTCATATACGCTTGAACTTTTACAGCATCTCCACCAGTTAAACCAGTTGGTGATTTCACGCCGCGAATACCACGTTCTACTGCTTGCTCCATCACTACTAAGTTCTTTTCCATACCAGCAATTACTTCTTCACGTGAAATACTTCTTGTTTCCATTTCACATTGAATCATAATTTCTGCGATTTTTACATTTTGTTCTTTAGCTTGCGCCACTAGTTCCGCTGCGTTCCGAAACATGGTGTGTCCCCCCTGCAATTATTCCATAATAGTTACTTGACAAATATTTTGTTGCGCTTTTATTTCTTCAATCACTTCATCTGCTAATAATTCATCTGTTTCAATGACCATAAGCGCTCTTCTTCCTTTTTCTTTACGAGAAACACTCATTGTACTAATGTTAATCTCATGTTTCGCAAGGATTGAAGCTACCGCTGCAATAGCACCGAAGCGATCGTTATTTACAATAAGTAGTGCTGGGCTCGTGCCTGATAATTGAAGATCGAATCCGTTTAATTCTACAACTTCAATTTTACCGCCACCAATTGAGCAAGCAACAACTTCAATTTCATCTTCACCTTTATACAAACGAATTCTCGCTGTATTTGGGTGAGGTGCATTGGCATCTTCTTCAATGAATTCCACTTCAATTTCGCGCTCTTTTGCTATTTCTAGCGCCTCTGGAATACGTAAGTCATCTGTTTCAAATCCTAATATTCCACCGATTAGTGCTACATCCGTACCATGCCCTCGATACGTCTTTGCAAATGATCCATATAACGAAATGCTTACTCTTTCTGGTTCATGACGAAACAGCTGGCGAGCAACTTGCCCCATTCTTGCTGCGCCTGCTGTATGTGAACTTGATGGTCCAATCATAACTGGACCGATAATATCAAATACTGAGCGATACTTCATCATAACTCCCCCTAAACCTCTATGAAAAAATTTATTCTACTATTCTATTAAGCTGCTACATCTGTCGCTTTTCCAGTTGTACCACGAATTTGTTCTGCTGTACGAATTGGATAGTTTTTGAATAAAAGTAATCCAATATAACCTGAAATAATACCAGTTATCATACTACATAAGAATCTTAGCATTATTTTCATTTAAAAATGATACAAGATAATCCAGAATAAAGTCTGGTAGCAATCCAAAGTTTAACACAGAAGCCATTGCAAGCATAGCATAAACAAGTGATATAACCATTGCTAATGCAACTAAATTTGCACCCGCTATTCCGCCTAGACTACCTGCTGATGTTCTGAACTCTTTTAAAGAGTGGTGTACCAATTAAATCTCCACCACCTTATTAATAAAAAGCTTCTACTAAGGAACTCGCAATAGCTACACTTGCTAATCATATCGTTTAGCTAAAAAGTGAAAAAGACTTATGACAAATAATAGTAATATCTTTCCTATTATAATTCTCGTGTTACTCTCTCATGATTTAGTCAACTTCACTTGTTACGATAATGACTAAAATACATGCGACTTATCATAAATTATAATCTGCCCTCATTATAGCTTGTTTTTTATAAAACGCTTACTTTTGTTGAATTTTAAAAGTTCTGAATAAAATTCCATTTCTGCTATTTGTATCACTTGTATGTCATCTGACTTATATAACAGTTTTTCTAAATAATCATTATTTCGTATTTTTATCCTATATATTCAAAGCATCCTAATTTTCTGTATCATCCAAGTATATGTATAAAATAATAACAGTTTTATTTTTAAATTTTTTTAGACATAAAAAAATGGTAACCCGCCGTTACCATTTTTTACAAAATTATTATTTTTCTACTGGGAATGATTTCAAATCTGTCGCTATTTCTGTATTAGAAAACAACTCTCTAGCCTCTTTCAATAATTCCTTATATGTATCTCCTTGATAGCGAGAACTAATGTGAGTTAATATTAGTCGCTTCGCATTTGCCTGAAGTGCAATGCTCGCAGCTTGCTTAGATGTAGAATGAAAATAATCATACGCTTGTTGCTCATCTTCTGCTGCGAAAGTCGCTTCATGGACAAGTACATCTGCATCTTGCGCAAGCTCCCTACTCGCTTCGCAATATCGCGTATCACCTAAGATAGTAATAATTCTTCCTTTTTGAGGTGGGCCGATAAACTCATTTCCATTTAATATCGTGCCATCCTCTAATTCAACTACTTCACCATCTTTTAAACGTTTAAAGATTGGACCTGGTTTCACACCCATCTCAAGCAACTTATCAACTAAAAGAGCACCTTGTATATCTTTCTCTACAATACGATATCCAAAGCATTCTATACCGTGTGACAATCTTTTCGTTTCTACATAAAATTCATTATCTTCAAATACGGTACCTTCTTCTGTTATCTCCACAACTTCAAGTGGATATTTCACATGTGTCGTACTTACCGATAATGCCACTTCAATAAATTGTTTAATTCCTTTCGGTCCATACACCGTTAAAGGCGTAGTTCCTCCTTGAAATGAACGGCTACCTAATAAACCAGGCAATCCAAAAATATGATCGCCATGTAAATGCGTAATAAATATTTTTTCAATGCGGCGCGGACGTACAGATGTATGTAATATTTGATGTTGCGTGGCCTCACCACAATCAAATAACCAAGTTTGTCCTCGTTCTTCTAACAATTGTAAAGCAATTGCTGAAACGTTCCTTCCTTTTGAAGGAACACCTGCACCAGTTCCTAAAAATACAAATTCCACTTTCTTTCCTCCAGCTCTAAATATACTCTATCTCTCATCTTACGGAATGTTATTTCAAATGGCAAATTGAATTTACATAACCAAACATCTAGACAACTATATAACACGAACGTTATACTCAAAAAATTTAGCTATCGTTCGTGTTTTGTGTTAAAATAATTATACTACATTTTAAGGGAGCGTTTTATTATGAAAGAAGTATTTCGTTTACAAACTGATTTTTCATCTTCATTTGATCGCTGGGTAAGTTCTTTCGTGTCTGATCACCCAGCACAATTAGAATGGACAACTTTAAAGGAATTAATCCATGAATATACAACATCACATACAAATGATACGTTACCAGCATATATTTCTTCAGCTTTAACATATTACGCCCAACGTGTTTCAACTACAAACAGTTCAGAGATTGTTATATTTGAAAACCCTACAATCTCGTAATCTATAATAAAAAAGCACTGGTTACAGTGCTTTTTTATTTATACTTATTTAGTAAATGATTATATTCCGTCCAAAAGTCTGTATACATACTTTGATCAAACTCATCTAAAATTATCTTTTCACTTGATTTATTGAATAATTCTTTTGCCTGTAGCGCAAAAGAAACAATTTGTTTTCTATATTCATTTTCATTTACTTCTATATGAAGCCCTTCATAGTATATAGCCTTTTGATCAGTAGAAATAACTTTGACAAAATCCTTTAAAACCACATTTTCACCTATATGGTTTATAGTCCAATGAATTGAAATTGGGCATCCTAACATGAGCATAGTGCCACATCCGTGCAAAATAAGTCCCTCTTCATTTTCAATATCACAAATATATTCTTTATCTAAAGTTCGTAACAGAGCTAAAGCTGATTCACTTATTCCCCATTCCTCATCCATACCTGTTTGTGTAATAATCGTTCCATCCACATTTAAATAAATTTCCCCGTGAGAACATAAATCTTCCTGCTCATTAAACAACCACTTTTGATTCTCAATATTTATAATAAAATTTTGTGGTACCATTACAAATTCCCCTTTTATAAAAATATTTATTTTCCATATTATTCATAATCAATATCATACATTTCATCCCATATATCTATTATAAATCCATTTAATATTTTAAAAACACAGATAAAAAGATATTGACACTACGATTTTACAGTGCTAACATTCAACATGTAATTGAATATGGTCTCTGTTAGGTGAGGCTCCTGTATAGAGAAACGCTGCTGCCCAAAAATGTCGAGAGACGCCAATGGGTCAACAGGAAAGGTCGGAATGAAGGCCTTTTTTAATGTAGCTGGTTTCAGTACCTATGCTATACAGTGCTAAAACTCAACGAGGGAGAGGTGCATGTATTTTGTCATACACAAAAACTGTTTTTATTTATGTCTACTAACAGTCTTTGTTGTGGACTCTTTTAGCTGCGAATTCAGACCTTTACTCGTTTTGAGTAAAGGTCTTTTTACGTCTATATGCACCTTACTATGAAACAAACATAGCATATTCAGAAACTACTAAATTGTACGGAGGTGAGGAACAGTTGGCAATTGATGATTCGGCCCAGATACCCATACGTTTTACATTCATATTTCATCATGTAGGTAGGAAAGAAACTGTTCCTCACCATTTCAAATAGTTAGGTAACAGATTGTTTCCTCCTTCATGACAGAGGAGGAACTACCGATGTTTAATTTACAAAGACAAGAAACAAAGCATGCTTATGAGCAAGATAGCATGAAAACAAATAACGAATTATTAGTGGAGGTTGCAACACAAGATGTAAGCTCTGCGTTAAAACTTTTAGAAACAACACAAGATGGATTATCTAAACAAGAAGCGTCTCGTAGACTTTCTTTATATGGTCCGAACGAAATAGCTCATAATAAAATGGCGCCGTGGTACATTCAATTTCTGTTGGCATTTAAAAATCCATTTATTTTCGTTTTATTAGCTCTTGGAGCACTCTCCTTTTTCACGGATGATATGCAAGGAACAATTGTCGTATCTGCAATGGTACTACTTAGTGCAACAATTCGGTTTTCCCAAGAATTTCGTTCTCAAAAAGCTGCCGATAAGTTAAAAGCTATGGTTCGAACAACTGCAAGCGTATTTAGAATAAATGGATTTGTACATGAAACAAAAAATGTAACGAATTTAAATCGAAATTACACAACAGAAATTCCAATTGAGGAACTTGTACCTGGCGATATCATTTCCCTTTCAGCCGGTGATATCATTCCAGCTGATGTACGTATTGTATCCGCTAAAGATTTATTTGTTAATCAATCTTCTTTAACAGGGGAAGCACTTCCTGTAGAAAAATACGAACACTGCTACCATACAGAAAATAAGCATATCTTACCGACAAACATGAAAAAAAATTACAATCCACTCGATATGGAAAACCTTTGTTTCATGGGAACAAATATTGTAAGTGGTAGCGCAAAAGCTGTTGTCATCTCAACAAGTACCGATACGTATTTCGGCTCTTTAGCCAATAAGGTAATTGGAAAGCGTGTAGAAACAAGCTTTGATAAAGGTGTAAACAAAGTAAGCTGGCTCTTAATTACATTCATGCTTATTATGGCACCTATTGTCCTTCTCATTAATGGATTCACAAAAGGTGATTGGCAAGAAGCTTTCTTCTTCGCTATTGCCGTCGCTGTTGGCCTTACACCTGAAATGTTACCAATGATTGTAACTGCTAATTTAGCTAAAGGTGCCGTTAAAATGTCTAAACAAAAAGTAATTGTAAAACAGCTAAATTCTATTCAAAACTTAGGTGCTATGAACATTCTTTGTACAGATAAAACCGGAACTTTAACAGAAGATAAAGTTGTCCTTGTTCGTCACTTAGATCCCAAGGGAAATGAATGCAATCGCGTCTTGCAATTTGCCTATTTAAATAGTTTCTATCAAACTGGATTGAAAAATTTAATAGATAAAGCTGTTATTAAGCATACAGAGGAAAACAATACATTTAATCCATCAGCTTTTCAAAAGCTAGATGAAATTCCATTCGATTTCGCCCGCCGGCGTATGTCAGTCATCGTAAAGGATATTTCAGGTGAACATACAATGGTTTGTAAAGGTGCCGTAGAAGAAATTTTATCAATTTGTAACTACACTGAAGTGGATGAAAAAATCGTTCCACTCACCGAGGAAATACGTTCAAATGTCAAAAAAATAAGTGAGACACTAAATAGTGAAGGTATGCGGGTTATTGCTGTGGCTTATAAAAAAGATAGAAGAATAAATGATACAGAGTACGCAGTAAAAGACGAAACTGATATGATTCTCGCTGGATATATCGGCTTTTTAGATCCACCGAAACCATCTGCAGCAGCTGCAATTCAAGCATTACAAAAACATGGTGTACAAGTGAAAATTTTAACTGGCGATAACGAAATTGTTACAAGAAAGGTTTGTAAAGAAGTTGGATTAGATATCTGCGAACCAATCCTCGGTTACGAGATTGATTCTTTACGAGATAAAGCATTAGCAAAACTTGCCGAAGAAACGACTGTATTTGCGAAGCTTAATCCCATGCAAAAATCTCGTATTATACACGCATTACAAGGAAATGGATACACTGTAGGTTACATGGGAGACGGCATTAACGATGCTGTAGCATTACGTGAAGCTGATGTCGGAATATCTGTTGATACTGCTACTGATATTGCGAAAGAAGCTTCCGATATTATTCTACTCGAAAAAAGTTTAACTATATTAGAAGCAGGGATTTTAGAAGGACGTACTACATTCGGAAATATTTTAAAATATATTAAGATGACAGCTAGCTCTAACTTCGGTAATGTGTTTAGCGTGTTAGTAGCAAGTGCTTTCATTCCTTTTTTACCGATGCTTGCCATTCATCTTTTAATTCAAAACTTACTTTATGATATTTCACAACTTTCTATTCCATGGGACAAAATGGATAAAGAGTTTCTAGAAAAACCACGAAAATGGGATACTGCAAACTTACGAAACTTCATTATTTGTATCGGCCCAATTAGTTCTATATTTGATATTATCACATACGTAGTCATGTGGAATGTATTTAGTGCAAATACACCGAGCGAGCAATCATTATTCCAGTCCGGTTGGTTTGTCGTTGGGTTGTTAACACAAACTTTAATTGTTCACATGATAAGAACACCAAAGATTCCATTTATTCAAAGCACTGCATCAACACCAGTCGTTTTATTAACCGCTCTTATTATGGCAATCGGGATTTATATTCCATTCTCACCACTTGGTGCAGCCGTTGGTTTACAAGCATTGCCACTTAACTATTTCCCTTGGTTAGTAGGAATACTATTAGGCTACGCTTTTTTAACACAATTCCTGAAAAAGCTTTATATTAAAAAGTTTCATAGCTGGTTGTAAAAATAAGAATGAGTGGGTATCCCCCGCTCATTCTAAAAAACATAACACATATTATATATGGAGGTGACCATGATGGTATGGTACGACATTGTATTCAGGTTAGTTATAGCAATTATTGTAGGAGCTTGCATTGGAATGGAAAGACAATGGAGACACCGAATGGCTGGGTTACGGACAAATGCTCTCGTATCACTTGGTGCCTGTATATTTGTTTTATTATCCGTCATGCTTGATCATGATGCTAGCCCATCCCGCATTGCTGCTCAAGTCGTTAGTGGTATTGGATTTTTAGGGGGTGGCGTTATTATCCGCGATGGTTTTAGTATTAGAGGGCTAAATACAGCAGCTACTTTATGGTGTGCAGCTGCTGTCGGTACTCTTACAGGCGCCGGTTTCCTCGTTGCAGCTATATTAGGTGCAGCCGGCGTGTTACTAGCAAATATACTTCTTCGCCCAATTGCTCTTTTTATGAATAAAAAATCAAAAGAAGAATCACCAGAACAAACGAACTACTTACTTTCCCTTACTTGTTCAGAAGAAAATGAAGCACATATTCGTTTTTTACTTATGCATATGGTAAGTACAGAAGGAATCGGTTTAAAAGAGTTGTATAGTGAAGACGTAGATTCTAATCAAAAGGTGTGTATACAGGCTACATTACATTGCAAGACAAATGCGGCTATCTTAATTGAAAAAATAGTAAGTAGAATGCTATTAGAATCTGGCGTTACTGGAGCTGGATGGAAGACTTCTTTAAATTTAGAAGCGAGTTAACTAGGAAAGGTGTCATGATTTTACTACTTCATGACACCTTCTACATAAACTTATTTTCTAACTTTTGTTGAAACGACTTCTCTTGCTTACGTAGTAGTTGACTACCTCGTTGTAAAATCGGTGTTCCATACTTATCGTTAATTTGATCAATGACAGCAAGTAGTGGTTCTTTTTTCGCATCCTCTTCAAATGAAAATAAATCTAATTGTTTCACCGATTCTGTCTTCCACTCTATTTCAGTAGCTGTAACACCTAGTAAACGAACGGAATCACCATCCCAATGTTGCTTCCATAAACGGGATGCTGCTTGAAAAATATCACGTTCTTCCCAAATTGCATTTTTCAATTGCTTACTCCGTGTTACTGTTCGCCTATCATGGTATTTAATCATAATTTGAATATTATAGCTGACAAGGGTTCGCTTTTGTAATCTTTTACTCACTGATTTTGATAACCGTTCTAACATATCAAGTAATTCTTTCTCTTCATCCATATCCTTTGAAAAAGTCATCGAGTTACCGACACTTTTATGTTGGCCCATTTGACTCGGATCCACTTCCCTATCATCCGTACCTTTTGCACGCTTTTGTAAATCAATACCGTGCTTGCCAATTTTAGCGCGAATGATATGCTCGTCTCCCTTCGCTAACTGTTCAATTGTATGTATATGAATTTCATTTAATTTTTCAGCTGTTTTTTCTCCAATCCCATGCATTGCTTCAACTGAAAGTGGCCAAATCATTTCTGGAATATCACGTTTTCGAAGTACGGTAATACCGAGAGGTTTTTTCATATCAGAAGCTGTTTTTGCTAGGAAAAGATTTGGAGCGATTCCGATACTACACGGAAGCTGCAACTCTGTTAATAGTGCTTGTTGAATCATCTTTGCTATTTCAAGAGGCGAACCAAGTGCGTAGCAATCTGTAATATCTAAATATCCTTCATCTATTGAGACTGGTTGTATCTTTTCTGTAAAACGAGAAAGGACTTGAAACATTTGAAATGAAGCTTCGCGATATAATGTGAAATTAGGACGCCTTACAACTAATTGCGGGCATAACCTTTTCGCTTCCCAAAGGGGCATCGTCGTACGTATTCCGTATTCTCTCGCCTCATAACTACATGTTATAATAATTCCTTTTCTCTCTTTTTCATTTCCAGCAACCGCTAATGGCTTTCCTTGTAATGATGGATCATGAGCAATTTCAACAGATGCGAAAAAGCAATTCATATCTACATGTAAAATAACACGACCATTTTTCGGATACATTTCTCGCATAGTACTCACTCCCTAATCAGAACGTTCGTTCTTTTATTATATCAAATTTTGCACAATAGTTATAATAATTACTTGTTCTTTTTTATAATCGATATAAATCGAAACTTTAATCAACTCTCACTAATCGGACTTTTATGGGCAGCAGGGCCCCCACCTAACTTCTTTACTTTCGCTGAATTTTGAGGTAGGGGTCTTACTGTCCGGCAAATAGCGGGATAAACTCAACTATACATTCCTTGTAGTTATATTAATCATTGCAATTAATTATTTACTACTTCCGATTTTCAATATGAATACGTTAAGGTTATTCCCTCGTCTAGTACATGTAGCAACAACGTATATACTTCCATAGTTTTTCTTATATTCGCTTATACGTCTTGTCAAAGCAATCGAATCAAAATAAAAAGCGTGTAAATCATAATTGATTTACACGCTTTTTCTATTCCATTACTTCGCTACTTCTTCAATAATTGCAACAACTAATTCTGCTGTTTTTGCTAATTCTTCAACAGGAATCTTCTCGTTTGTTGTATGAATTTCTTCATAACCAACCGCTAAGTTAACTGTTGGGATACCATGTCCTGCAATTACGTTTGCATCACTTCCGCCACCACTTTGATGAAGAGAAGGTGTACGACCAATTTTTTCAGCTGCACGTTTTGCAACTTCTACAACGTGATCGCCATCAGCAAATTTAAATCCTGGGTACATAACGTTTACTTCAACGTCTGCATGACCGCCCATTTCTTTTGCAGTTGTTTCAAATGCTTCTTTCATTTTCGCAACTTGTGCTTCCATTTTCTCATTAATTAAAGAACGAGCTTCTGCAAAGATTTGTACATGATCGCAAACGATATTCGTTTGTGTACCACCTTCAAAACGTCCAATATTTGCAGTCGTTTCAGAGTCAATGCGACCAAGTGGCATCTTCGCAATTGCTTTCGCTGCGATAGTAATTGCAGATACACCTTTCTCCGGCGCTACACCAGCGTGAGCTGTTTTCCCGCGAATAATTGCGTTCACTTTCGCTTGTGTTGGAGCTGCAACAACGATTTCACCAACTTTTCCATCGCTATCTAATGCGTAGCCATATTTCGCTGTAATACGCTCACGGTCTAATGCTTTTGCACCAACAAGACCTGATTCTTCTCCGACTGTAATAATAAATTCTATTTTACCATGAGGGATATTTTTCTCTTTTAAAACACGGATTGCTTCGAACATTGATGCTAATCCAGCTTTATCATCCGCACCTAAAATTGTTGTACCATCTGATACGATATATCCATCTTTAATAGAAGGCTTAATTCCATTACCAGGAACTACTGTATCCATATGAGAAGTAAAGTAAATTGTATCAACACCATCTTTTGTTGCTGGTAAAGTACAAATTAAGTTACCTGCACCATGACCAGTTACAGCCATTGTGTCATCTTCAAATACTTCTACACCTAAATCTGTAAATTTCTTCGTTAATACTTTGCAGATTTCTGCTTCAAATTTCGTTTCAGAATCTACTTGTACTAATTCCATAAATTCATTTACTAAACGTTCTTGATTAATCATAAGACTGCGCCTCCTGCACTACCATTATGTATGTAACACTATTAATTATAACAGAATTTCGCAAAAGTTTCGAAATACAAGACAAAAAACAGATGGTTTACATGTCTAGATAACCATCTGCTTTCTATTACTCATTTAACAATACCCAGCGCATATGATCTTCCCACACGCCATTTACCATTAACATCTTCCTAGACACGCCTTCATATTGAAAACCTATCTTCGTTACTACTTGTATAGATGCTAAATTACGAGGCATAATCGGAGCTTCTATACGATGTAACTGAAATTCCCCAAAAGCAACTTGAATTGCTTTTCTAAGCGCTTCTGTCGTATACCCTTTGTTTAACTCTGCTTTATCTAATTTATAACTGAGTACACAAGATTGATAAATGCCACGAACGATTAAATTAAATGAAATACACCCAATTATTTTCGTATCATCACCCTTTTTAAAAATCCATAGTCTGATGATTTTCCCTTCTTCGAACTCTTTTCTATCCTTTTGCAACTTTTTCTTTTGATAATCTAGCGTAAAAAAATCATCCGGTCTATACTCTTCCCAAGCTTTTAAAAATTCACGATTTCTGTCGTAATATTGAAGAACTGTTTCAGCATACGACTCATCAATTTCCCTTAAGTATAAACGATCTGTTTCGTATATTTTCATCATCGTATCTCCATTCTTCAGCTTGCCCAACTAAAAATTAACAATATACCCTTTTACTATATTCTCTATACACACTCAAATTTCCTGTTATATTTTGCAATCCCCTCCCGAATTTTGTCCTCACTCTCCCCTTGTCCATAATTTCATTTCTCGTTACAATGAAATTGTACTGATTTGCAAGGAGGTATAACGATGCATAAAAAAGCTCAAAAAGTTATGGTTTATGTGATGCTGATTTCTATGCTTGTAACAACATTACTTGCTGGCGCGAGTATGTTTTGGTAAAAAGGGCGATGTGTTCGTCCTTTTTTTACTTTTTACACATGACAAAATAAACCATCTCGACATCGAGATGGTTTATTTTATATAAAACACAATCGCTACAATACTAAAGGAAAATGACATTACAAGTGCTATTACAAAACTTGTATATTGTTTCTGCTGAAATGCTCCAATAACAAAAGTTAGATTAAGTAATGCCATACATACAATCGCTACAAGATAAGAACATATATTAAAAGTTGCCAATATGAATGTAATAACAAATAGAAATCCCATAAAAAACTGCATATACGAAAGTTTTGGATTCAAGTACATATGAGCAACCCCTTTATCTAATTTTATCTTTCTATATTCTCATTAACGCACGGTTATGTACACATGTCAAGACAACTTATTATAATAGAAAAAGCCAACCTTTTCGTTGGCTTTTTCATATGCAACGGCTCCTTTTTCTTTTGCCAATTGCTGAAATGATTTTTTCGATTTCACAATCCATACTTTCGTTCCAATTGGAATGCGATCAAACAAATATTCCACATCGTTTTTCTTCATTCTTATACACCCTTGTGAAATATACTTTCCAATTGAACTCGGTTGGTTTGTTCCATGTATTCCATATTTACTTCCATCAGTTCCTCTTGCATTAAATCCAATCCACCTTGACCCAAGTGGATTTTTTGGCGACCCACCTGGAATATCCTTCGCAATATAATACGGATCCTTCGCTTTCATTACAACATCAAAAGTTCCTTCTGGAGTTAATTCATTCGTTTTCCCTGTCGCTACTGGAAAAACCTTTTGAATCTTCCCATCGTCAATGTAAGCTAATTTATTCGTTGCTTTATTTACAATAATAAAAGGATCTCCGGCACGTGGATTATCCCCAAGAGGCCAAATCGGCGATAAAGAAAGACATAATATGATAGAGAGAAGATACGGCATAGATAATTCCTACCTTCTATATAAGTTCTTTTATATTATCCTTTCCCTTAAAGCGACTTTTAATGAGTAAATATTGTTCCATTTCATACACAAGTTGAACAAGTTTCGCACGTATCTCAAATTCTTCGCGTGTAGCTGGTAATGGCATGTCTCTAAATAATTCCCTCATTTCTTGAAGCTGCCTTAAGGAAATAACGCCAGTACTCTCAGGGCTAATAGCATTACCAATGTTTTCAACAACATCTGCAATCATATCAGCTTGTTCATATGTCCATGATAAAGAAGCTGCTAGTGGTATCATTCGCTCTAAAATTTCGAATTGTTGCATACGCATATTAAAATAACGATAGTAATAATCATCTTCTCGCATAAATGCATTCTCAAGTTTTTTAAACGATAAATCTCTTGCTTCATTTAACATATTCTCGGTTTCAATGAGTTCTGCCCCACTCCAACTACTTTCTCGATTTCGTAAATACACAACCATTTCAAACAAAATCGTTTTAAAATTGCTCTCTATTTTATCCTGATACTCTTTTAGCTTATTTTCACTACTCGGCATATACATATTTACTAATAACGCCACGCTAATCCCTATCGTTAATATAGCAATTTCATTTCCAACTATAAGCCATGTAATTTGCTTCAATGAATATAGATGCATAACAATAACTGAACTCGTGACAATGCCTTCTTGAATTTTAAGCATTACTGCAGTCGGAATAAATGTAAGTAACAATATGCTAATTGCAAGTGGTGTATAGCCGATCGTTTCAAAAATACAAAACGCGAATACCATTGATAATACACAAGCTAGAAAACGATGTAACGACACTTGAAGCGATTTGCGCTTCGTATTTTGTACACATAAAATAACTAAAATACCTGCTGAACTATAAAATTCCAACCCTAATAACTGAGCAATAAAAACTGCCGCGCCTGTCCCTATTGCTGTTTTTACTGTACGGTATCCAATTTTAAACATATCATTACTCCTATATGTATAAACGTATTTACAGCTAGTATAAAAAAAGGATGACACAATGTCATCCTTTTCTACTTATTATTCACATAACCTTTTCATATTACAATATTTTTTGTAAAAATTGTTGCGCACGTTCACTTTTCGGCGCTGCAAAAAATTCTTCTGGCGCACTATCTTCTACAAGCTTTCCTCCGTCCAAGAAAAGAACACGATCTGCCACTTCTTTTGCAAAGCCCATTTCATGTGTAACGATAGCCATCGTCATTCCTGTCGTAACTAACGATTTCATAACTTCTAACACTTCTTTCACCATCTCTGGATCTAGCGCCGATGTCGGTTCATCAAATAACATAACTTCGGGTTCCATTGCTAACGCTCTTGCAATTGCTACACGTTGCTTTTGTCCTCCCGAAAGACGATTTGGATACGTATCTTTTTTATCTACTAGTCCAACCTTTTCTAAAAGTTTCTCAGCTTTCTTTTCAGCTTCTTGCTTCGTTACCCCTTTTACATTGGTAGGAGCATACGTAATATTTTCTAATACAGTCATATGAGGAAATAAGTGAAAATGTTGAAATACCATACCGACATTTTCACGAACATGCATAACATTCGTTTTCGGATTCGTTACTTCTTCCGTTCCAATCCAAATGTGACCATCCGTTGGTGCTTCTAACATATTCATACAACGTAAAAATGTTGATTTTCCTGATCCAGAAGGTCCTATAATTGCAACTACTTCCCCTTTTTCAATCGTTGTTGTAATTCCTTTTAATACTTCGTTTTTACCAAATGATTTATGAAGGTTTTCAATTTTAATCACTTTTCTTCATTCTCCCTTCAATTGCCTTCCCGACTAATGTAAGAATAATGACTAACATATAATAAATCAGTCCAACAAAAAGTAATGGTTCAAGATATTTAAATGTCTCACCGCCTACGATGTAAGCACGACGCATTAAATCAGTCGCGCCTATTACTGTTACTACAGCCGATTCTTTCGTAAGTGTCGCAAATTCGTTCACAAGCGCTGGTAATATATTTTTTAATGCTTGAGGGAAAATAATATTTCTCATCATTTTTCCGTATGGTACCCCTAAAGCCATTGCTGCTTCTGTTTGTCCTTTATCCACCGCTTGAATACCAGCACGAATTACTTCTGACATGTATGCACCTGAATTCAAGCTAAATGCAAGTACAGCAGCTAAGAATGCTGGTATTTCATAACCAATTATTTGCGGGACACCGAAATAAATAATCATTAATTGCAATACAAGGGGTGTACCACGAAAAATTGATGTATAAAAATCTGCTGCTATATTTAATGCTCGTATTCTAGCAATTTTACAAAGTGCTAATAGCGTTCCTAAAATAAATCCTGCTAAAGCTGATACTGCTACAATTTTCAAAGTAACTTCTAAACCTTTTAGTATATATGGTATCGAAGGCGTAATCGCCGAAAAATCTAAGTTCATTCTTTTCATTCCCCTCACAGAAAAGTGAAAGGCAGCTTATTTTCCGCTGCCAAACCATTTCTTCACTAATTTATCCATTTCTCCATTTTCTTGCATTTTTTTAATTACTTTATTAAATTCAGCTGTTTTATCACTGTTTTTCGGAAGGGCAATTGCTGCTCCAACTTCTTCTGGCGCTTCTTTAATTTCAACTCCTTGTAAATCTTTCATTTTCTCTAAATAATTTTTAGCAACTGTGTCTTCTATAATTGCAGCGTCAAAACGACCAGCTTTAATTTCTTGTACGATTTCTGGTATACGGTCACGTCCCTCAACCTGGAAATCTACTTGTTTTTTAAATTCTGCTGCTTTCTCTTCTTGAATAGACCCTGTTTGTACTCCTACTTTTTTCCCTTTTAAATCCTCTACAGATTTAATGTTAGAATCCTTTTTAGAAACGACCATATTTTTCGCAACAAAATAAATATCTGTAAAATCAACATTATTTTTACGCTCTGCAGTTGGCGTCATGCCTGCCATTACGAAATCAACTTTTCCTGAACTAAGAGATGCTAATAAACCACCAAAATCCATATCTTTCACTTTCACTTCATACCCAAGTTCTTTTCCGATATATTTAGCAACATCAACATCAAAGCCGATAATTTCATCGCTCTTTGACGCATCTACATATTCATAAGGTTTATAATCTGCTGAAGTTCCCATTACGAGTACTTTTTTATTTCCTTTTGTTTCTTTCGATTCCCCATTACTACAAGCGCTGAATATACTTACAATTAAAATAAGTGCAAACGATATTGATACTAACTTCTTCATCTTTCTTCCCCCTAATGATGTATATTTAAAAGTTTAATAGAATATTTATTCGATGTTTGTATTGTATCAGCACTTTTATTTTTATGCAATATATAAAATAAAAATAAATAAAAAAACAATATAAATGCTATTTTTTATGTATAAAATGATGCATAAAATAACACAACTATGCATATTCCATAAATTTTAATAATAAATAAAAAAGGCGGCACATCCACTTGATTGTGGACGTGCCGCCTTTTCTCTTATTTTTTATAGTTCTTCACAATTCTCTTCAAAATATGATTGTAGTTTCGCAATAACTTGCATCGGTTCATGACCTTCAATTTCATGACGCTCTACCATCGTTACAATTTTTCCATCTTTTAATAAAGCAAATGATGGAGAAGAAGGTGGGTACCCTTCGAAATATTCACGCGCTCTTGCTGTCGCTTCTTTATCTTGACCTGCAAACACCGTTACAAGGTGGTTAGGACGTTTATCATAATGTACGGAATGCGCAGCAGCAGGACGAGCAATACCACCTGCACAACCACATACAGAGTTTACCATTACAAGTGTTGTTCCATTTCTTTTAAACGCTTCTTCTACCGCTTCTGGCGTCGTCAATTCTGTATATCCAGCAGAGACAATCTCTTCACGCGCTTGGCGGACAACATCATTCATAAAAAAGTTAAAATTAATCACTCTTTTCCCTCCTCTAAAACTACCTATTTGTATCTTACCAGTTAATGTTTATGAAATACAAGTAAGTTTACTTGTATTTAAGTATAGAAAAGGTGTTAGAGCTCTTGCTCTAACACCTTTTCTTTAATGACCACGATGTTTTTGCTTTGCTTTTTGTACTTTCATTAAACGTCTTCTTTCTTTTTCAGCTTCTCGCTTCTCTTTAGACTGCACTTTCTTTTCTTGTTTATGCAATTCATAAGATAAACTAATCGCCTCTTGCGCCTTAGTAAAACGTTTAATATTTATTTCTTTTGCTGCTTGTCGTATGATACGCTTTATGTTTTTAGGACGCTGTTTTTCTTTAACTTCTACACCACATTTTGCAAAGTGCTGAAAATGCTCTAAAAGTGAACCATTCACAAACATAAGCACTTCTTCATCTGACGGTTCCGCCCCAAAAATATACCTCGCCCCATACAATTTCCCTTGTTCTTTACATGTAATGATTCCAACAAAAAATTGGCCATCGTGATATACTGTCAAATCCATTGACAGCCCCTCCTTTAAAAGATTAGAAATACAGGACATCCCGGAGGGGAAGGTTACTGACATGAAATCATGCGTCTGGACTACCAACCAGAACTGTGTTTTTGTATTTCTTTCACTATAATTATATCTTTTTTTCCATAATCTTCATATATTCAGCAATCATTTTTTTATGCGATCCTACAATATAGTCAGGTAGTTCTGTTACTGAAAAGAATTTAAGCTGAACTGCTTCTTCTTTATTCATAACAAAATCCCCTTCGTATTCATCTGTATAATAGGCGGTTGTTACAGATTGAAATTCATCACCGTTTGCTAATTTTGTAAAGTAGTTCGCTCCAGAAAATACATTGATTAGTCGCAAGTTCTTCACTTTTATTCCTGTCTCTTCATATACTTCACGATAAGCTGTTTCTTCTGGTGATTCACTAAGCTCCATTAGCCCGCCAGGTAGCCCCCATTTTCCGTACGGCTCTGTCCGCTGCTGCAATAAAACATATCCATTTTCATTTATAATGAGTACAACAGCACCAACTAAAATTAAAGGGCGATGACCAACTATTTTTCGTAATTCTTCTACATATCCCACCGTATCGCCTCCTTTTTCGTTGTCCACACTATTGTATCATATGTTCGAAACGACAAAATGCGTATATTTTTCATTTTTTTAACAAAATATTTATTTTATGTGATTCATCTACTGTAGCTAACATAATAGATTCCACTTCTGTACTCTCCTCTAGAAATTCTCTCGCCCAAGCTTCTGTTTTTCCTAATAATGCAAGAACATCTTTCTGTATCCTCCCATCCTTTACTAATACAAAAGAAACTGGAGATTTTTTTCCCGCCACTTTAAGATCAAGCCGCGAAACTGCTTCATATTCTGGATACCGAAATATAGAAACGACACCGTTTGCTTCCCATAATGCTAATTTAATCGTTTGAATATCGCTCACATTTCGCATACGAAGTTCCGAAAACAAATATTCCACGGTAATTCTCGCCTTTTTCAAATTGCTAAAATCAATGGAACCATTATGTATAAGAATGATAGGTGCTGGCTCTAAAAAACGTCTCCATCTATCCCATTTCAGCATTAAAACTGAGCTTATAATATGAAGTACAACGAGTATGAACGTTGTAATCATCGAGCCCAGTAACCCTACTTTTTCATCAGACAATGCGTTAGAAATATTCCCACCAAGCAATAACACTAATACAACATCTAAAAAACGAAGTTGTGCGATAGACCTTTGTCCCATCGCTTTCGCAACTAATATTAAAAATATGTATGCTATAATAGCCCGAATAACCCATTCACTACTAGAAAGATGCCGTGCTCCTTCAAAAATATGCATATGCATCACTTTGCACTCCTTACCCGTCTCAAACTGCTAACCTGTTTTAGTTTGCAACGTTTATGAGCATATATGTAAAAAAAGCTGGTTCGTTTAAAAACGAACCAGCTTTTTTTACTTAACTGAAAACATATATTTTTTATACGTTTTCCGTACCGATAGTATGAGCCCCATCATAATCATATTCGAGAATAAGGAACTTCCCCCATACGATAAGAAAGGTAATGCAATACCTTTTACAGGCATTAATCCAACGATCATACCGATGTTTTGGAATATTTGAACTGTTAATATACCGATCGATCCAGCGCATAATAATGTACCAAATAAATTATCAGCGGAATAACCAATAATAATTGTTCGATATAGTAGTAATAGGAACAAGAAGACAACTAAGGCTGCTACGATAAATCCACCTTCTTCGGCAATTGTAGCGAAAATAAAGTCAGTATGCTTCTCTGGGATATAGACGCTTCCTCCCCCAAACCCTTTACCTTCCATTCCTCCACTACCTACAGCTAAAATCGATTGTTGCGTTTGATAACCTTGATCTGCATTTTCAAATGGATTTAACCAACCTACAATACGCGACTGTTGGTGAGGTTTTAGTAAAGTAACTAAATTATTATAGAAAAAATCTTGATACTTAAAGAAAATAAATATTAAAGCAGATAATATGGTCAACGGAATAACTGTACATAATGCTATCAATTTCTTTTGAATACCTGACATAAATAGAATACATGCAATAGCAGCAGCATATAAGAACACCATACCTGTATCAGGTTGACTATATACAACCGCCATAGGTGGAAGTGACACTAGCATAATTTTACCTACTAGCTTTAAATCTGTTTGGAATGTCCTTGCCATATACTGTGCATTATGTTTTACTGCTATACTCGCTACTACAAGTAGCAATGCAATTTTGAAAAACTCAGACGGCTGAATTTGTCCAAATACTGGGAAAACAAACCATCTTTTTGCACCTAATTTTTCAGGTGTAAAACCTGATGGTGGTAATACTTTCAAAAGAATAAGTGAAGCAAACCCAGCAATATAAAGCGGCCAAGATAATTTTTGTAACTGATCTAAATCAATGCTTGCAACAAGAAGTAACAATACAACCCCAATTATGTAGTTAACACCTTGTTTCATAGCAAAGTTTGCAGCTCCATACTGTCCCGTTTGCTGACTGCTATATATAGCAGCTATACTCGTCACACATAGTGCACACAAAATTAAAATTAATTTTACATCTAAACTTTTTAGAAACTCGGTACTTCTTTTCATGACATCCTCCTGAAACATTGTTACGGCAAAAATAAAAAACCAGGAGTCAACATTCTTCATGTTTTGACGACTGATTACACATTATCTATAAAACACTTATATAGAATAACTCTCTTTTTCATACAATACAATATATTATACTACAGTTTCATCAGTAAGATTTGCCAAAAAAATTATTCTTTTCTTATTTTATATCCATATACCATATATCAGCAATGTATTTTCGTAAATTCCTAATACATAATCGTTTATTGTAAGATTACTGGGAAAGATATTTATACATATAGTAGGATGTAGATGAAGAAATAAGATAATAAAAAGCTCGCATAAGCGAGCTTTTTATTAATATACAGATGTATTATTTTCTGACATGTTTTCTAAAATTTCTTTAACACGCCCTAAGAACTTACCACAAATTAAACCATCAAGTACTCGGTGATCAAGTGATAAACATAAGTTAACCATGTCACGAGCACCGAACATACCATTATCCATAATTACTGGGCGCTTTACAATTGATTCAACTTGTAAAATAGCCGCTTGTGGGTAATTAATAATACCCATAGATTGAACAGAACCGAATGATCCTGTGTTATTAATTGTAAATGTTCCACCTTGCATTTCGTCTGCTTTTAACGATTTCGTACGTACTTTTCCTGCAAGTTCTGTAATTTCACGAGCGATACCTTTAATTGTTTTCTCGTCCGCTTGCTTAATTACTGGTACAAATAGTTCTTCCTCTGTTGCAACAGCGATAGAAAGGTTAATATCTTTCTTCTGAACAATTTTATCGCCAGCCCACATTGAATTAATTTGAGGATACTCTTTTAACGCTTGTGCTACTGCTTTTACGAAGAAAGCAAAGAACGTTAAGTTAAAGCCTTCACGCTTCTTAAAGTCACCTTTAATTGAGTTACGGTATGACACAAGGTTTGTCACATCTACTTCAATCATCATCCAAGCATGTGGTGCTTCATGTTTACTACGTAACATGTTTGCTGCGATCGCTTTACGCACACCTGTTACTGGAATTTCGATATCTCCAGGCATTGTAGGTACAGAAACTGGTTTCGCAGCTTCTACTTTTTGCGCTACTGGTGCTGCTTTTGGTGCTTCTGGGCGAGCTTCTACTACTGCCGCTACAGCTTCCTCTTTCTTCGCTGCACCTGCTTGCGGAATATTTCCAGATTCCACTAGCTTTAAAATATCTTTACGAGTGATACGGCCGTTTGCTCCCGTACCTTCTACTAGATCTAAATCAACGTTATGCTCACCCGCAAGTTTTAACACAGCTGGTGAAAAACGTGGTTTTCCATCAGTTGGTTGTTTTACTTTCGGTGCTTTTTCAGACGTAGCTACTTCTGCCTTTGGTTCTTCTTTCGTTTTTTCTTCAACAGCTGTTGCTGCTACTTCATCTGCGCCTTCTACTTGAATCACACAAACTACTTCACCTACAGCTAACGTATCACCTTCACCAGCGATTAACTCTTTTACAATCCCCGTGAAAGAAGATGGTACTTCAGCATTTACTTTATCAGTCATTACTTCTGCAAGCGGATCATACTTGTTTACGTGATCGCCAACATTAACGAGCCATTTACTAATTGTGCCCTCTGTAACGCTCTCCCCGAGCTGAGGCATTGTAATATTTTCTACAGCCATGTATAGTCCCCCCGATTAAAATTCCGCAAGTTCACGCATTGCTTTTTCAACTTTATCTGGATTTACCATAAAGAATTTTTCCATTGTTGGTGCATATGGCATTGCTGGAACGTCTGGACCTGCAAGACGTGCGATTGGCGCATCTAAATCAAATAGACAGTTTTCAGCAATAATTGCTGCCACTTCACTCATAATGCTTCCTTCTTTATTGTCTTCTGTTACAAGAAGAACTTTACCTGTTTTAGAAGCTGCTTCAATGATTGCTTCTTTATCTAATGGATATACAGTACGTAAATCAAGAATGTGTGCAGAGATGCCATCTTGTGCTAACTTTTCAGCCGCTTGAAGAGCAAAATGAACACATAATCCGTACGTGATAACTGTAATATCATCACCTTCACGTTTTACATCTGCTTTTCCGATTGGTAATACGTAGTCATCCTCCGGCACTTCACCTTTAATTAAACGATATGCACGTTTATGTTCGAAGAATAATACTGGATCTTCATCACGAATGGCTGCTTTTAATAAGCCTTTTGCATCATATGGTGTAGAAGGGATAACAATTTTTAAACCTGGTTGGTTTGCAAACATCGCTTCTACAGATTGTGAATGATACAATGCACCGTGAACACCCCCGCCAAATGGTGCACGAATTGTAACTGGACAAGTCCAATCATTATTAGAACGATAACGAATTTTTGCTGCCTCAGAAACAATTTGGTTTACTGCTGGCATGATGAAATCAGCAAACTGCATTTCAGCGATTGGACGCATACCATACATTGCCGCACCAATTGCTACCCCAGCAATTGCAGATTCTGCAAGCGGTGCATCAAGCGCACGATCTTCACCAAATTGATCATACAAACCGTGTGTCGCTTTAAACACGCCACCTTTTTTACCAACATCTTCTCCTAAAACGAATACTTTCTCATCGCGTTCCATTTCTTCGCGCATTGCTAATGTAATAGCATCAATATAAGACATTACAGCCATGAAACGTTCCCCCCTATTCTGCGTATACGTGCTTCAATGCATCTTCAGGTGCTGCATACGGAGCATTTTCTGCATATTCTGTTGCTTCATTTACGATATGCATAATTTCGTCTAACATTTGTTTTTCCGATTCCTCAGTTAATACACCAGCTTCTTTTAAATAAGCCGCGAATGTTATAATTGAATCTTTTTTCTTTGCTTCTTCTACTTCTTCTTTATCACGATAAACACGATCATCATCGTCACTAGAATGTGCTGTTAAACGATATGATACTGTTTCAATTAAAGTTGGGCCTTCACCACGGCGACCGCGATCTGCTGCTTCTTTTACAGCTTTATATACTGCAAGCGGATCGTTTCCGTCTATTGTATATCCAGGCATACCGTAACCAATCGCACGATCTGATACGTTTTTACATGCTAATTGTTTTTCAACTGGAATAGAGATTGCATATTTGTTATTTTCACACATAAAAATAACAGGTAGTTTGTGTACACCAGCAAAGTTTGCCCCTTCATGGAAGTCACCTTGGTTTGAAGAACCTTCTCCAAATGTAACGAACGTTACTAAATCTTTCTTCTCCATTTTTCCAGCTAATGCAATACCAACTGCATGTGGTACTTGCGTTGTTACTGGAGATGAACCTGTAACAATACGATTTTTCTTTTGACCGAAGTGACCAGGCATTTGACGACCACCAGAGTTTGGATCTCCAGCTTTCGCGAAAGCAGACAACATAAGCTCTTTAGCTGTCATACCAAATGCTAGTACAACACCCATATCACGGTAGTATGGTAATGCATAATCTTTCTCTCTATCAAGAGCGAACGCCGCTCCAACTTGTGCAGCCTCTTGTCCTTGACAAGAAATTACGAATGGAATTTTACCAGCACGGTTTAATAACCACATACGTTCGTCGATTTTACGTGCAAGTAACATCGTACGGAACATTTCTAATACTTGCTCATCACTTAAGCCAAGCTCTTCATGGCGCTTTTCTTTTACTTCTGCCATTTTTCATAACCTCCTAAATCCACATTTTTATGCGTGTAACGCTCTTCCATCTACAGCAAGTGCTGCTTCACCAATCGCCTCAGATAATGATGGATGCGGATGAATTGTATGTGCTACTTCCCAAGGTGTTGCATCAAGTACTCTTGCAAGACCCGCTTCAGAAATCATATCTGTTACATGCGGTCCAATCATATGAACACCAAGAATGTCATTTGTCTCTTCATCAACTACAAGTTTTACGAAACCATCTGATTCTCCGTATACAAGTGCTTTTCCGATTGCGCGGAATGAGAACTTACCTACTTTTAACTTATAGCCTTTTTCTTTCGCTTCTTGTTCTGTTAAACCGACAGAAGCAACTTCCGGACTGCTATATACGCATTTTGATACCATAGAGTAATCGATTGGTGTAACTTCTTTCCCTGCAATATGTTCTACTGCAGCAATTCCTTCGTGAGAAGCAACGTGAGCGAGTTGCAGGCCACCGATTACATCTCCAATTGCGTAAATATGCGATTCTTTCGTTTGATAAAACTCATTTGTTTGAATGTATCCTTTTTCCACAACGATATCTGTATTCTCTAAGCCAATATTTTGCGTATTCGCTTGTCTTCCTACAGATACAAGCATTTTTTCTGCTTTAAATTCTTTATTTTCACCGTTGTGTTCAGCTTGGATTGTTACTCCATTATCTTTTACCAATGTTTCTGGTAATACTTTTGCACCAGTTACCACTTTAATACCTTTTTTCTTGAATAGACGTTGCATTTCTTTTGAAACGTCTTGATCTTCTAGTGGTAATATCGTTTTCGCATACTCTAATACTGTAACTTCTACACCGAAGTCAGCAAGCATAGATGCCCACTCAATACCGATTACACCGCCACCAACGATAATAATCGAACTAGGAAGCGTTTCCATTTTTAGAGCATGATCTGAAGACATTACGTACTCTCCGTCTAATTCTAAACCTGGTAATGAATTTGGACGAGAACCTGTTGCAATAAGTACATTTTTTGGAATTAACATTTCATTCTCTTCTCCACTTGCAAGTTCAACTGAAATTGTCCCTGGCATCGGAGAGAAAATAGATGGGCCAAGAATACGGCCAATACCTTCAAACACATCAATTTTACCTTGTTTCATTAAATGTTGAACGCCTTTATGAAGCTGCGTTACTATCTTCTCTTTACGCTCTTGTACTTTCGCAAAGTTTAGTTCTACATTGCTTGCAATAACTCCGAACTCTTCGCTTTTTTTAGCAGTTGCATATACTTCCGCACTACGTAAAAGAGCTTTACTAGGAATACATCCTTTGTGTAAACAAGTACCACCAAGATTTTCTTTTTCGACTAGTGCAGTTTTTAACCCTAGTTGTGATGCACGAATTGCAGCAACATATCCACCAGTACCGCCGCCAACGATGACTAAATCATATTCTTTTGCCATTATCTCAACCCCTAGCTACCGTTTCTTTTTCACGTACAACGTATTCTTTTGGAGCTTCTTCTTCACGTAATACACGAAGTGCTCCTTCTGCTAACGCTTCTAACTCATCTTCGCCTGGATGTACGATAACATCTGCAATCCAGTCCACTCGCTCTTTTATTTCATCGACAAGAATTTTACTGTATGCCAGTCCACCAGTTAATACGATTGCATCGATTTTCCCGTGAAGTACAGCGCTAGCTCCGCCAATCTCTTTTGCAACTTGATATGCCATTGCTTTATAAATAAGAGTTGCTTCAGGATCACCTTTTTCAACCATTTGCTCTACTTTAATCGCATCATTTGTACCGATTAAACTTACAAGTCCACCTTGTCCGACAAGTTTTTTAATCATTTCATCACGGTAATACTCACCAGAGAAACACATTTCTACTAGTTGCCCTACTGGTACTGTACCAGCGCGCTCTGGACTAAATGGTCCTTCTCCGTTTAAACCGTTATTCACATCGATTACTCTTCCTTTTTTATGAGCACCAACTGTAATACCGCCACCCATATGTGTAACTAATAAATTTAAATCCTCGTATTTGTGATTTAACTGTTCAGCTACTTTACGAGCAACTGCTTTTTGATTTAATGCATGGAAGATACTTTTGCGTTCCATACCAGCAATGCCACTTATACGAGCAACCGGCTCCATCTCATCTACAACGACAGGATCTACAATGAATGCAGGAATGTTTAATCCAGAAGCAATTTCATATGCTAAAATGCCTCCAAGGTTTGAAGCGTGATGACCGCTAAAGCCATTTTTCAAATCTTCTAACATCGCATCGTTTACTGTATACGTACCGCCTTCGATTGGACGAAGTAATCCACCACGCCCACAAACAGCGTTTAATTTTGAAATGTTAATACCATGAGAATGTAGAACTTCTAAAATCGTTTCTTTTCGAAACTCATATTGGTCGATAATTCTCTTATATTTTCCAATCTGTTCTACGTCATGACGAATCGTTTCTTCTAGAACGGGTCTTTCATTATCAAAAACACCAATTTTTGTGGATGTACTACCTGGGTTAATAACAAGAATTCGATTTACAGACAATGTTGCTACCTCCACTAATAAATTCAAAAGGAAGTGGAAACCTCATAAGAGGTAACCACACCTTTTGTAAAAGTTATATATGAATGATTAGCGACGGCTAATAATATCGTGACCGTTGCGTAAGTAAGTGCTACGAGAATTCTTCAAGCTTGCAATGCGCTCTTCAGCTAGACGATCTGCCGCTACATAAGTTGCTATGCCATCGCGTTTTGAAATTTCGATTACTTTTGCAATCGTGTCATAAATAGACTCAACACGTTTTAGTGCACGTTCTCTATTGTATCCATATAATTCGTCTGCTACGTTAATTACGCCACCTGCATTAATTACATAATCTGGTGCGTATACAATACCCATTTCATGAATGATGTCACCATGACGATCTTCTTTTAATTGGTTATTTGCAGAACCTGCGATTACTTTTGCTTTAAGTTGTGGAATAGTTTCATCATTAACTGTTGCGCCTAGTGCACATGGTGCGTAAATATCGCATTCAACACCGTAAATTTCATTTGGTTCAACTGCTGATGCACCGAATTCTTCTACAGCACGTTGTACAGCTTCTTTATTAATATCTGTAACGATTAATTTTGCTCCTTCAGCGTGTAAATGTTTGCATAGGTGATATGCTACGTTACCAACGCCTTGAACAGCAATTACTTTTCCTTCTAAATTGTCAGTACCGAAAGCTTCTTTTGCAGCTGCTTTCATACCACGGTAAACACCGTATGCAGTTACCGGAGATGGGTTACCAGAAGAACCGAATGATGGTGAGATACCTGTTACAAAGTCAGTTTCTTCATGGATAATATCCATATCATCTACTGTTGTACCAACATCTTCAGCTGTAATGTAACGTCCGTTTAGTCCTTGGATATAACGTCCTAGTGCACGGAACATTGCTTCGCTCTTATCTTTACGAGGATCACCGATAATTACTGTTTTCGCACCACCTAAGTTTAAACCAGCTGCTGCGTTTTTGTATGTCATCCCTTTTGCAAGACGCAATGCATCTTCAATCGCCGCTTCTTCAGAATCATATGTCCACATTCTTGTTCCACCAAGAGCCGGTCCAAGTGTTGTATCATGAATTGCAATAATTGCTTTTAAACCAGATTCTTTATCTTGACAAAATACTACTTGCTCATAATCATATTTTTCTAAGTATTCGAAGATTTCTAATGTCATTGTCGTTTCCCCCTAATGTTTTACCCTTTTTGGTTTATTTTGAAGCAGTCGCAACTGCCAATGCTAATGAATATACTTTTGTTTCTGCTGAATCAGCACGAGATGTTAAAACGATCGGTGCTTTTGCGCCAGCAATCATTGCTCCTACTTTTGCATCCGCAAAGTATACGAGTGATTTATATAGCACATTTCCAGCTTCAATCGTTGGGACGAGTAAAATATCTGCCTTACCTGCTACATCACTTACTATGCCTTTATGCTCTGCTGCAATTTGTGATACTGCATTATCTAAAGCAAGTGGTCCATCAACGATACAATCTTTAATTTGTCCGCGGCGATTCATTTGTGTTAACATCGCTGCATCAATTGTCGCCTGCATCGCTGGATTCACAACTTCTACTGCTGCAATTGGTGCCACTTTTGGCAAGTCGATTCCTATTGCCCGGGCAACTTCTACAGTATTTTGTATAATAGCAGCTTTTTGTGTTACATCAGGTGCGATGTTCATCGCTGCATCTGTAACGAAAATAAGACGATCGTAATTTGGAACTTCAAATGCTGCTACATGTGAAAGTACGCTACCTTTACGTAGGCCCCACTCTTTGTTTAACACAGCCTTCAAAATATTCGCTGTTGGGATGTTCCCCTTCATAAGCACGTCTGCTTCACCATTTCTCACAGCTTTAACAGAAAGTTCTGCAGCCTCTGCACTAGACATTGCTGCAATCACTTGAACATGTTCTGAAGTTTGTAAACCATGTTCTTGTAGCATCCCCATTATTTTTTCTTGATTTCCATATAGACGAAATTGAGCTAACTGTAATTTAATTGCTTTCGCTACAGCTTCAATTACTTCATGATCTTCAGCTACTGCTACAGCTACAGTTTTTTTAGGCTGCCCTGCTGCTTGATCAATTAAGTATTCTAACTTCATATTTTGTAATCAACCCTTTCCGTCGTCCCTCGTCTATTTATAAAGCAAATACCGTGCCAACTTTTAAAAGTGGTCTTACCAATAATGAAAACGCATTCAAAATGCAGTAAAATCAATACTTTGGAAAATAACAAAAGATTCTGTCTTATTTTGTCGCTTTTTGTATACCATGCAATAAATTGCACGGTACGCAATTTATTGCATGCTATTTTTTGCATGGTCATACTTTTCTAGCTTGTAATATAAATTTCGAACGGAAATTCCTAACGCTTTTGCAGTTTGCGTTTTATTCCCATCAAATCTCTCCAAATATTCATGAATAATATTCCCTTCAAACTCTGTCACTAAATGTTCAAGTGGCTTTTCTTCTAATTCAGGTAATAAATGAGATTGCTTTGACTCCACCTGCTCTTCGTTATGTAATGGCGGTAAATGGTGTACATCAATATAGGTCTCGTTATAATTCATAAAGATAATAGCTCTTCCCAGAATATTTTCAAGTTCCCTCACATTCCCTGGCCATTCGTATGATTGTAAATATAAAATGGCTGAATCAGTGAGCCCTTCTACATTACGACCGTAATCTTGATTAATTTTTTGAATCAATCTGTCCGCAATTGTCGGTATATCTCCTTTACGTTGACGAAGAGATGGAATTTGAATTGGGATTTTATTTAATCGATAATATAAATCCTCCCTAAACTTCCCTTCTAGAATAGCCTTTTCTAAATTCACATGCGTCGCTGCAATTACTCGAACATTAATAGGTATCGCTTTCGTTCCACCAACTTTTACAATTTCTTTTTCCTGCAGTACACGAAGGAGTTTCGCTTGTGTATTTGCAGATAACTCCCCTATTTCATCTAAAAAAATACTACCGTTATTTGCTTCCTCAAAGAACCCACGTTTCCCGCCTCTTTTCGCTCCAGAAAACGCCCCTTCCTCATAACCAAATAATTCACTTTCTAACAACGTCTCCGAAATGGCCGCACAGTTTACACGGACGAACTTATTGTATTTTCGATTACTTCCATTATGGATTGCATGTGCAAACAATTCTTTACCAGTCCCAGATTCACCGCGTAACAGCACTGTTGCTGGTGTATTTGCTCCTAGCTTCGCCTGTTCGATAGCTGCCGTTGTTTCATCTGAATTCCCGACAATATCATCAAATGAATATTTCGCTTCTAATGTGCGAATAATTTGCCTTGCTCTATTCAATTCATTTGTTAACTTTTGAATTTCCGACACGTCACGGATAACGCCGACGCTTCCTTTCAATATTCCATCCACAATGACTGGTGCCACGTTTACAATTACATCGCGCTTTTTTTGCCCAATCTTCATATGTATTCCGCGCACCGCACGACGCGTTCGAAGTACTTTCATATGCATACTTTCGCCTTCTACAATATCAGTTGTAGCAGGCTTCCCAATAATATCTTCTTCTGTTAAACCCGTTAATTTCGTATATGCCGGGTTAATGACTAAACCTCTTCCTTTTTCATCCACAACCGAAATTGCTTCTTCAGATGAGTTAATAATTGCCTCTAATAGTGTTTGAATCTCCTTTAAATCTGTAACTTCTTCCGCTAAATCTACAACTTCTGTTATATCTTTAAAAATTGCAAATGCCCCTTGTACCTCTCCGCCCTCTTTTAATATCGGTATACGCGTTGTAATAATTTTCTTTCCATTCTCTAATGTTAGTTCATAATTTACTTCTATTTGTTTCGTACGTATAATGCGAAGTAATTTACTAGTTGGAATGACTTCTAAAATATATTTTCCTATCGCCTCTTCTTTTTTATATCCGATAATACGCTCTGCACTTTTATTAAAAAGACGAACTTGTCCCTCTCGATCAATTACGATCATGCCGTCATGTGTAGAATTTAAAATTAATTCTCCTTGTTGCGTTTGTTCCTCTAATCGCCCAATCAGCCCTTCCTTCTCATGCGCTAATCCTGTAACAATTTTTGCGATATCACCTGGTATAAGAAGAGTGTCTTTTTTCTTTTTTTCCAATAAAACCTTATGCACATCATCTTCACCTGTCATATCAAATATTACATCGATATGCATAGAAAGAAATGGAGTTACACTTTCTCCAATTGCAATCCCGTATTCCTTAGCAATTTGTAGTCCTTTTGCCAACGGATTTATATCAATAATCCCTATAATTTGAAATATATTCGAACTTTGTAACAGATTCAGCAGTGCGCTCCCGCCTTCACCTGCACCAACAATTAATACTTTTTGTTTCATATATCCCACTTCCTCTCGAAGTAACTCTGCAAATTTTTTCACACCTTTATCTTACTCGTTCAGCACCCTCTTGACAAACCCCCTTTTCTTATAACATCATTAAAATATACGAAATAATCTGAAAAGGAGCGTTATGTATGCAGCGTTACGTTGCTCTACTATTAGCACTCATCCCTATTTCATTAGCTGTGTTTGGTATAAAGTTAATGAGAGATACTGTATTCGGGATTCTATTTCCACCAATCTCTATACTGTGGTTACAATTTTTAATCGGCGCTCTCTGCTTCGGGCTCGGGTTTTATATCTTCGGTGGCTTCGTCTTGCACCGAGACCGTAAACGAAATAAAGTACAAGCTCGCTTTAGAAGATAGGAATGCCCCACTATTTATAAATAAAAAAATGAGACCGTTACACGCGGTCTCATTTTTTTATTGGCATTAACGTTCTGGCCGTTTCAGGGTAATCAGTAATAATCGCCGATATATTCATATCAAAATATTTACGCATAAGCGTTTCTTCATTAATTGTATAAGGGCGAACCTCTACACCACTTTCCATCGTTAGTTCGGCAATAGCATCTTGAAGGTAACGATAATTCGGATGTACTGCTGTAGCGCCCATTTTTTTCGCGTATGCCCACGGACTATGCAAACCTTCGCGATATAAAATTGCTGTTTGAATATCAGGAGCCATCATATGGCACCGTTTCATACTGTAGTGATTAAACGAAGAAAATATAACACGATCCTCTAGACTAAATTTCCGTACAAGCGTTATAACTTCTTCCTCTAAACCTCTGTATGGAATTTTATTATTTTTAAGTTCAATATTAAGTAGCAAACTCGTTTGTGCAAGCCATTCTAATACCTCTTCTAAAAGTGGTATTTTACAAAAACCTACTTTATCACCAAATTTATAACTTGCATCTAACTTGCATAAGTCCTCATATACATAATTCCGAACCGCACCTTTTCCATTTGTTGTCCGGTCCACCGTTTCATCATGAATGACGACAACTTTTCCGTCTTTCGTTAATTGAACATCAAGTTCAATTCCATCCGCTCTAAAAGACTCAGCCGCTTCAAATGAAATCATTGTATTTTCTGGGTACGTTCCAGCCGCACCACGATGTGCAAATATAAGAGTCATCCTCACTCCCCCAATCTTATGCTATACTATACGAAAAAGGAGGTACTTCTATGAGACCATTACAAATCTCTCCAGATACTGCAGTCCGCTTATCAAAAGCACTAGGTGTTCCACTTGAACAACTCATGCATATGCCGCAGCACATTTTAATTCAAAAGCTAGTTGAATTAGAAAAACAAAATAAAGACGAAGAATAATACAGTCCTGTTTTGCAGGACTTTTTATTATTTTCTATTATATCACGGATGCCTTTCCTACTAAAATCCTTTAACAGATGTACTACGATGTGATTTAGCCGTTCCTTCATCATTTAATAATGAATCACATCTTTTCTTTTTTTGTTACACGTCATAAAGAAAGCAGACCATTTATTTATAAGTCCCATTACGTCCTTAAAACACGATAATAAAAAAACTAGAGAAGTCCTTTATATTATTTTTTATTGAACGTGCGGAGCATCCCCTGATTCGTATAGTTCTTTCGCTTTTTCCTCCCCGAATGTAGTTAAAATATAATGTTGCTCTTCTAATGCATCCATTGCTCTAGTTACTTTACAAACGCTATCTTCTTGAGCATCCGAGAAATAATTGTGATCTTCTACAATTTTACTAAAATCTTTTTTTGCCCATCTATCAGCAATTGCTAAAAGTTCATTTTTCTTCGTAAAGCTACTCTTATTTATAATTTCTTTTAATTTTTTAGCATTACTTTGAATCATTGGGATAGAGCCCGATTTTCGTTCTGCCACCACTTTTTGATGAGTCATGCGATGCATCGCTGTAATGACTTCGCTTTCAGTAGAATTTTCAGTAACATACACATCAACAAAGACCCCATCCACCTCTCTACCTACTATTGTTTGGTCTTCTTTTTTATCTATTTGAGCGCTCACTTCTTTATCTACTGGATTATCTGCAAGTTCTAACATTCCAAATGTAACTGCAATAGCAAGAACTCCCATAGCTGCTACTATCCCTAGCCAAGTTGAAATTTTATTTTCCATTCCCCTTCTCCCTATCTATATCTATTTTATTGCCTTATAAAAAACTCACTTACATGTAATATTACTGAAAATAGGTTTTATTTTCCACACTATCAAATAATCTCTTTTTCTCAACAAAATAAAAAGACCAACGAATTATAACATTCATTGGTCTTTCATTAAAAAGTTTATTGGCTTTAAAATTAACATCGAGCATAGCGTTCCAGCATACATCGGTTTTACTAAAACGAAAACCCATTGCTACTTCTACTCTCAGCTAGCTTTATGTTCAAGTCTCAGCTTATCCGCAACCATTGCGATAAACTCAGAGTTCGTAGGTTTTGCTTTTGACATGGATACTGTATAACCGAATAAGGACGAAATAGAATCAATATTCCCACGGCTCCAAGCTACTTCAATCGCGTGACGAATTGCGCGCTCCACACGGCTTGCTGTTGTATTATATTTCTTTGCGATATCTGGATACAATACTTTCGTAATCGATCCTAATAATTCGATATCGTTGTATACCATGGAGATTGCTTCTCGTAAATACATATATCCTTTAATATGAGCGGGTACACCAATTTCATGAATGATACTCGTAATACTCGCATCTAAGTTTTTCGGTTTTCCATCTACTGTTGTTGCTGATCGGAATGATGGTAGTGGACGTTTAATCATAGCGTTTGCTTTACCACTCACTTGACGAATATGACTCGTTAAATTCTCCATATCAAATGGTTTTAATATGAAATATGAGGCACCTAAGTCAACTGCTTTTTTCGTCACATCTTCTTGGCCAAATGCTGTCAACATAATTACGCTAGGCTGTTTTAACCTTTCAATATGTCGCATTTTCTCCAATACAGCTAAACCATCTAAGTGTGGCATAATAATGTCTAAAACGAGTACATCAGGTTGCTTATCTGTTAATAAGTTTAAACACTCTTGACCATTATAAGCAGTACCGATTACTTCCATATCATCTTGAGCGGCTACATAGCTCTCTAACATTGATACTAGTTCTTTATTATCATCCACAAGACATACTTTAATTTTCTCCACAGCTTTTCCTCCCTTACCGAATCGATTCTCCGACATGTGTATCCTTCTAGGCTACATGAATTGTTCGACAATTGTGTGAAAATTCCCTTTTAAAGTTTCTTACTTTCCGATAAAATCACAAAAAAATATGTTTATCGTTCATTTATTCCCTTTCGCAACACATTCCATCATAGAAATACAACGAAACGTTCAACCCTTTCCTTTTATTTTACAACAAAAAACACCTCTTGCGGAGCTTTTACAAAATTTCAACGAATTTTTCAACAGAAAAAGCGAGCTAATAATATATATTAGCTCGCTTTTTTCTCTTGATCATAAATATTAATTCCAGCTTGATGTAACATCCATTCAATATGAACACCATATCCTGATGTTGGATCATTTACAAATACATGTGTAACAGCACCAATTACTTTTCCATTTTGTACAATTGGACTTCCGCTCATTCCTTGTACGATACCGCCCGTTTTCGCTAATAGACGTTTATCTGTTACTTTTATTACCATACCCTTTGTGGCTGGGAATTTTTGCTGCACTGTACTAACGACTTCAATATCAAACGCTTCTACTTTATCTTGATCAATAACTGTTAATATTTTTGCCGGTCCTTCTTTTACTTGATGAGATAATGCGATAGGCATTGCTTTATCCATTATCCCGTTTTTCATATTCGTATTTAATTTTCCAAAAATACCATATGGACTATTAATTGTAATATTGCCAATCACTTCACGGTCTGGTGAGAATCTTGCTAATTTCTCCCCTGGATTCCCATGACTACCTCTTTCAATTGATGTAACTGTCGAGCGCATAATTTGTCCATCTTCGACTTGAATCGGCTTTTTCGTATCATTATCAGAAATAACATGACCAAGTGCCCCATATTTCATAGAATCTGGATGAACAAATGTCATCGTTCCAATTCCAGCTGCCGAATCACGGATATACAAGCCAATTCGATAAGACGATTCACCGTTGTCTTTTTGTGGAGTTAGCTTCGTACGAATATATTTTCCATCTCTTAACAATACAAGATTAAGCGGTTCACCTGTTTCTCCACTATTATGAATAAACGGTGCTACATCACTCATTCTTTCAATTGTTTTACCATTAATTTCAGTAATCATATCTCCAATTTGTACACCTGCTGTTTCACCAGGAGATATTTTACCTTTTTCAGTTTGAATTAAATGATGGCCTACAACAAGTACACCTTTTGTATTTAATTTCACACCAATTGATTGTCCACCTGGAATCACTTTAAAATCTTTTAACACTTTCACATTTACTTTTTTTACTGGAAAACCAGCAAGCTGAAATACCATATCAGCTTCACCATTTTGATGAGAATTTACCATAAGTCCTTGTTTTTGTTCATTCGAACTCACTGTAAATACATGACGATTTGTGGATGAAGCTTTGAAAACTGGTAATGATGATATTTCTGATTGTTGTCCTTCAAAAACAACAAGTTGTTTCGGTGATGAAATAAACGTTCGAAGCGGTTTAAAACATCCAATAAAAACTAAAGAAACAAGGAGACAAAGACCTATTATTTTTCGAAATTTTTCTAATTTCAACTTGTTCACTCTCCTCGCTCCTACCCCACATTCAGCCTCTTGGCTTCACTTTTTAATCTCTCCTTGCAGTGCTTTATTTATAACCGGAAGAATTAAGAAATCGTCATTTGAGAAAAAAAGCTATCCATTACTGGATAGCCTCTGCTGTCTGTTTAAAATGATGCGCTTGCGTAAGTAATTCTTTCGCATGCTCTGTCGTTAAATCTGTGATTTCCACACCAGAAATCATTCGAGCTATTTCTGTTACTTTATCCTCCATAGTTAAAACAGTAACCGATGTAATTGTCCGATCATTCGCTACTTGTTTTCGAATAAATAAATGTGAATCTGCCATTGAAGCTACTTGAGGTAAGTGCGTAATACAAAGTACTTGCGAGTTTACTGATACTCGATAAATTTTTTCCGCAATAGCCTGTGCGACCCGGCCACTTACACCCGTATCCACTTCATCAAAAATAACAGATGCAACCCCTTGATGCTTAGAAAAAATGCTTTTTAAAGCTAAAATGATACGAGATAACTCTCCGCCAGATGCAACCTTTGAAAGTGGTTTTAGCGGCTCTCCTGGGTTCGTTGAAATATAAAATTCCACATGATCGTAACCATCCGCCGTAAGTCTTACCGGCGCACCTTCCACAAGGGGCTCTTCTACATTTCCTTCTCTCTTCATAATTCTCACTTCAAATTTCGTTTTTTCCATATATAATTCTTTTAATTCCTGATGAATTGCATTTGTAAGGTGTTCTGCAAGCTCATGACGCATATTACTTAACAACGTTGCTTCTTTCAGAATAACACTTTCTAATTCCTTCAACTGTTTCTTCGTCGTTTCAATATGAACGTCTTTATTTTCAATCGTAAAAATTTCCTGTTCAATTTTATCAGCATACGCTAAAATCTCTTCTACAGTATTTCCATATTTTCTCTTTAGCATACGAATTTCATTCAAACGTGTTTCGATTTCATCTAAACGATTTGGATCATATTCCATCATATCGAGCTTTTCTCTCAGTTGATAGGCAACCTCTTCTAATAAGTAATAGCTATTTGCAATTGAATCATGATTCTCCTGATACACTTCATCTAAATGTGTAATACTTTCCATTTGCCCCATTGCACTTCTTACATTATCTAACCCTTGTCCGTCGGCACTTAACGAACGATATGCATCACCTAACGCTTTATAAATCTTTTCAAAATTAGAAATTTGCAATCGTTCCTCAGTTAATTCATTTTCTTCATCCATCTTTAAATCCGCCTTGCGAATTTCTTCATGCTGAAATTGAATTAAATCTAAGCGATGTGCCATTTGTTGCTCATTTTCACTTAACGATTTCAATTGTTTTTTTAATTTTTCATAGTCAGCGTATACGTTTTGATATATGTCTAATTGTTTAACGATTCGATCCCCATCAAAGTGATCAAGCATAAACAGATGTCGTTCTTCATTCATTAAATCTTGCGTTTCGTGCTGTCCATGAATATCAACAAGTGTTTTCCCAATTTCTTTTAATATGCTAAGTGTAACAAGCTTCCCATTTACACGACATACACTCTTCCCGTTCGCAGCAATATCACGCTTTAAAATAATCATGCCATCTTCTATTTCTATATCTAACTCTTCTGCCTTTTCAATACATGGATGCTTCTCATCTTCAACATAAAATAGCCCTTCAATCTCAGCCTTCTCTGTTCCATATCGAACAAATTCTGCTGACCCACGGCCACCTACAAGTAAACTAATTGCATCAATAATAATCGATTTTCCGGCCCCTGTTTCACCGCTTAAAACCGTTAAACCTTTTTGAAAAGAAATATTTAATGCTTCAATAATAGCAAAGTTTCTAATCGATAATTCCGATAACAATGCCCCATTCACCTCGTTATAAAATAATCCCTTACTAAAGGATTTTCTCAGTTCTTCATTCAAATAATCATGCTATATATTTGTATGTATATACTCTTCTAACCCGCTTCATTGTACCAAACATTTGTTTTACGGGTCAATCCATCTATTTTCTAACTTTATGCAAACAAAATATTATATTACAATTGAAAATTCATATTTTTAACCAATAAAAATATCTTGTTCACTTTCCACTTTACGATGGAAAGCAAACAAGATTTTTTGTTACAACATATTTAAGAAACGATCAGAGACAACACCTGTATCGTCAGGTGTACGGCAAATAATTAAGCAAGTATCATCACCACAGATGGTTCCGATGATCTCATCCCACTCTAAATGATCAATAAGTGCTCCAAGTGAATGAGCGTTACCAGGCAATGTTTTTAGCACAAGCATATGTCCTGCCGTGTCTAATTTTACAAATGAATCCACTAGATTTCGTTTTAATTTTTGTAACGGGTTAAATCGTTGATCTGCTGGCAAGCTATATTTATAGCGCCCATCATGTAATGGCACCTTCACTAAGTGCAGTTCTTTAATATCGCGCGATACTGTTGCTTGCGTTACATTAAATCCCTCATTACGTAAAATATCAACTAATTCATCTTGTGTTTCAATTTCTTTGTTTGCAATAATTTCCCTGATTTTAATATGGCGCTGACCTTTATTCATACATTTGCACCTCACACTATCTCTTACCATAGTTTAAACATTGGTATACTTCACTTATTTATGTTAACTTATAATTCGTTTCTTGTACACAATTGTTTTTACAATCATTATACAATTACAGCAAAAAGAGGAACAACATATGTTATTCCCCTTTCCCTTTTTGTTTTAGAACTTCATGCGCTTCTGTAACAACTTGCTCTATAGAAATCGGAGAATGATTTTCGCCATTCTCACGTTCACCATGCCATTTCAGATGAATTAAAAATTCAATATTACCATCCCCACCCGTAATTGGTGAGAATGTTAAACCTTCCACATCATAGCCTTCTTTTAAAGCAAACTCGACAATCATTTCTACAACAGCTTCATGTACTTTTCTATCACGAACGATACCTTTTTTCCCAACTTGCTCTCTTCCAGCTTCAAACTGCGGTTTAATTAACGCTGCTACATCTCCGTTAGGCATAAGCATTGTTTTTAAAACTGGCAGTATAAGCTTCAATGATATAAATGAAACATCAATACTTGCAAATTGAGGTAAACCACGTTCTAAGTCTGCTGGTGTCACGTAACGGAAGTTTGTTCGTTCCATTACAACAACACGCTCATCTTGACGTAATTTCCACGCTAGTTGATTGTATCCTACATCTAATGCATAAGATAATTTCGCTCCATTTTGAAGCGCGCAATCTGTAAAGCCACCAGTTGATGAACCAATATCTATCATAACTTTATCTTGTAAATCAAGATGAAATGTCTCTAATGCCTTTTCAAGTTTATAACCACCACGACTTACATACGGCATAACTTGTCCCTTCACCGTAATCTCAGTATCTTGCGAGATTTTCTCTCCTGGCTTATCAAGTCTCATCTCATTTGCATATACGAGTCCGGCCATAATGGCGCGCTTTGCTTTCTCACGCGTTTCTATAAGTCCTCGCTCTACTAATAGTACATCTACTCTTTCTTTTTTTACGCTCATTTGTTACGCCCTTTTTTGTTTTGATGGAATCATTGTATGAATACGGTCTACAACAGCATCTGTCGTTAAACCAATTTCTTCTAATAATTTTGTTACACTTCCGTGCTCTATGAAGCGATCTGGAATACCCATTCGTTCAACTAATGCACTATGGTAACCATTTTCAGATGCAAATTCAACTACTCCTGTTCCAAAACCACCGATTAAACAAGCTTCTTCAATCGTTAAAATCGGTATATTCTTTCCTAGAAGATCATGTAAATATGCTTCATCCATTGGTTTAATAAAGCGAGCATTCACTACTTTCACTGAAACCCCAGCTTTTTCAAGACGCTCAGCTGCTTCCATTGCCATTGGTATTGTCGTACCAAACGTTAAAATAGCTGCTTGTGTACCCTCTTTTAACGTCTCCCACGTACCGATTGGAATCGCCTTTAATTCTTCATCCATATGAACGCCAAGTCCATTACCGCGCGCATAACGCAATGCGATTGGTCCATCTTCATATTGCATCGCCGTATAAACTAAATGTTGCCCTTCATTTTCATCTTTCGGCATCATAAGCACCATATTCGGCAAGTGACGTAAGAATGAGATATCAAATACGCCTTGATGCGTTTCACCATCTGCTCCTACTAATCCCGAACGATCTATTCCGATGAAAACATTTAAATTTTGGCGGCATATATCATGAACAACTTGGTCATATGCTCTTTGTAAAAATGTTGAATAAATCGCTAAGAATGGCTTCATTCCTTGCGTTGCCATACCTGCTGCCATTGTTGTAGCATGCTGTTCTGCAATACCTACATCAATCATACGATCTGGGAATTCTTTTTGGAATTTCTCAAGTTTTGATCCAACAGGCATTGCAGGTGTAATTGCTACGATACGCTCATCTGCTCTCGCTAGCTTAAGTACTGTTTCACTAACGACAGCACTCCATGCTGGTGCAACTTCTTTCGGCTTAACGAAGTCACCTGATTCAATTTTATAAGGTCCTGTTCCATGCCAAGTTCCAATAACGTCACTCTCAGCCGGTTTATAACCTTTTCCTTTTTTCGTAATAACATGAACGAGTACTGGGCCTTTTGTTTTCTTTGCATATTGCAACGTTTCGAATAACTTTTCATAATCATGCCCATCGACTGGACCTAAATATGTAAAGCCTAACTCTTCGAAAAAGACACCAGATACTAGTAAATATTTAAGACTATCTTTTATTTTCTCTGCTGTCGCAGCCACTTTCCCGCCAACTGCTGGGATTTTCTTTAATATATACTCTAATTCATCTTTTACCCAGTGATATTTTCCTGCGGTACGTAAACGACCGAGCACATTATGAAGCGCACCAACGTTTGGTGCAATTGACATTTCATTATCATTCAAAATAACAATCATGTCTGTTTTTTCATGTCCAATATGGTTCAATGCCTCTAAAGCCATTCCGCCTGTTAAAGCACCATCTCCAATAATTGGTATAACATATTCTTTCGTTTTCTTTAAATCACGTGCCAGAGCCATTCCCATTGCAGCCGATAACGAAGTCGAACTATGACCAGTTTCCCATACATCGTGCTCACTCTCACAACGTTTCGGGAAACCACATAGACCTTGATATTGCCTTAATGTACCAAACTCTTTCGCGCGTCCAGTTAAAATTTTATGTACATAGGATTGATGTCCTACATCCCATAAAAATTTATCTTGCGGGCTATCAAATAATTTATGCAGAGCAATTGTGAGTTCTACTACACCTAAATTAGGTGCAATATGTCCACCTGTTTGAGAGAGCTCTTCAATTAAAAACTTACGAATATCCTCACTCAATCCCTCTAGTTCACTGATAGACATATCTTTCAAAAAACTAGGGTTTTGAATTTGCGTTAGATCCACACGGATCACTCACTTTCATTTCATAATCTGTCAACATGTCAAATATTATAAAAAACATTTACACAAAACAAGAAATTCTCTTTTCTATTTTTCGTCTTGTCCCGCTATTAACCAGTCTATTGCGCCTTAATCCTATTATAAACCATATTTCTTTAGGCGATGAAAAAAATAGCCGCTAACACGAAGTGATAACGGCAATGTAATCTACATATATTTTTGCCAATAACAAGAAAAGAAAAACCTTTTCCTACATTTATATCATAAAATGATGAATGACTCAACAAATGAAAACGCTGTTATATTAGTTATTACGTTTTGCAATCAAATCGCAAATAGATAGTAAATATTCATCTTGTAATTGCAAGGAGCTAATCGCACCTTTTGCTTCTGCAATTGTTTCTTCTAAAATCTCCTTTGCTCTATCTACAGTAAACAACGTCGTATATGTGCTCTTTTCATTAGAAAGATCGCTACCAATCGGTTTTCCAATCTCTTCTTCAGTTCCTTCCACATCTAAAATATCATCTCGAATTTGGAAAGCTAGACCGATATATTTGGCAAACGTAAGCAACTTTTCTTCTTGCTCTTCTGTCGCATCAGAAAGTATCGCACCCGCAAGTACAGCAAATTCAAGTAGTTTTCCGGTCTTATGTTTATGGATGTACTCCAATTCATCAATCGTAAGGCGTTTCCCTTCCGCTTCCATATCTGCCACTTGTCCGCCAACCATTCCTTCTGGTCCTGCTGCTTTTGCGAGTTCAAGTACAAGTCTTACTTTTTTTTCAGCAGAAATTTCTTTTTGCTCATATGCCATAATAACTTGAAAAGCATATGTCAATAAGCCATCTCCTGCTAAAACTGCCATCGCTTCACCAAATACTTTGTGATTTGTGGGCTTTCCTCTTCTTAAATCATCATCATCCATACAAGGTAAATCATCATGAACTAACGAATATGTATGAATCATTTCAAGAGCACAAGCTGCACCTACTCCAAGATTTCTTTCTTTCCCAAACGCTTGTAATGTTGCAAACAAAAGTAACGGGCGGAGACGTTTTCCACCCGCTTCCAAAGAATATGCCATCGCTTCACGAAGTACATTTGGACATTGTAATCCATTTGCATAGCTTACAAGTTTTTCTTCTACGAAAGTTTTACTTTCTTTCAAAAAAGTATCAAAAGCAATCGTCACTATGCTTCATCTCCTAAAGCAGTAAACGGTTCAAGCTCTCCATCTTCCCCAAGAATAACTGCCATTTGTTCTTGTACATTCTTCAGCTTCTCATCACAAAGCTTAGATAATTCCATACCTTCTTTAAAATAAGAAATCGCTTCTTCTAAAGGTACGTCACCTTGTTCTAGCTTAGAAACAAGATGCTCAAGTTGCGAAATTGCCTCTTCAAAGCTTAATTTATTTTCCATTATTCAATTCACGCTCCTCTATGCCTGATACGCTACAATCTAGTATTCCATCTTGTAATTGAACTGAAACAGCATCTCCAAGGCTTACATCTTTCACACTTTTTAACACTTGCTTCTCTTCATCATATACAAGCCCGTACCCTCTCATCATTACTTTAAGCGGACTTAATGCTTCAAGTTTTTGAGCAGCTCTTACAAAGGCAAATTCTTTCGTTTGAAGTAACGTTTGCATTTCACGTTGTAATTGCTTTTGCAACGTTTCCACAGCTACCTTCGTTTGCATAATTTTTTGAGATGGGTGGTGCTTCTCTAAATAAAATGAAAGTTGCTTTAACTGATTCACCTTTTTATCAATATAGCGCTCTTTCGCTAAAACAAGCTGTTCTAGCGCTCTATCTAATTGCTCTTCCTTTTGCTCATATACTTGTCTTGGATAACGGAACGCATACGATTTTTGCAACACTTGTAGTTTTTCTTCTTTTTTATGTACTAACTCTCTCATCGCTCTTTGCAATCTCAGAGTTCTTTGTAATACCTTTTCTTGTAACTCTATAATATTAGGTGCTGCCAGCTCAGCTGCTGCGGTCGGTGTTGGCGCGCGTAAATCTGCAACAAAATCTGCAATTGTAAAATCTGTTTCATGGCCTACTGCCGAAATAATAGGAATTTCACTCTTAAAGATTGCTCTTGCAACCATTTCCTCATTGAAAGCCCATAATTCCTCAATAGAACCTCCACCACGACCAACGATTAGTACATCTATCTCTCCCATTTCATTCGCTGTACGAATCGCTTGTACAATCGAGGGAGCCGCTGACTCCCCTTGTACAAGTACCGGAAATACAATAACATTCCCAATTGGATAACGACGTTTAATCGTTGTTATAATATCACGAATCGCTGCTCCTGTTGGCGACGTAATCACACCTATTGTTTTAGCGTAAGGAGGAATCGCTTTTTTATAAACTTGAGAAAAAAGTCCTTCCTCTTCTAAACGAACTTTTAACTGTTCGTACGCTAAATGTAAATTTCCGACTCCGTCAGGCTGCATGTCTTGAATATAAATTTGATAAGAACCACTCGCCTCGTAAACAGAGATTTTTCCTTTCACGAGTACCTTCATCCCATTTTCAGGTTTGAATTTAATATTACGATTATGGCCCGCAAACATAACCGCTGCGATTCTTGCATTTTCATCTTTCAATGTAAAATACATGTGGCCACGGCTATGATTTTTAAAGTTGGAAATTTCACCTTTTAACCAAACAGACTGCAAATGCGGATCATATTCTATTTTTGTTTTTATATAGCGTGTTAACGCTGTAACGGTTAAATATTGCTTCTCCATTTCTCTCTCCTCATAGCCGACTCAAATTATTTACAAACGACACCTGCACGTTTGGCAGATTCAACAGTATTATGAAGAAGCATTGTGATTGTCATTGGACCAACACCCTTTGGCACAGGTGTAATGTAACCCGCAACATCTAACACGTTGTCAAAGTCAACATCACCACAAAGTTTTCCTGTTTCTAAACGGTTAACACCAACGTCAATTACAACCGCCCCTTCTTTAATATAATCCGCTGTTATCATTTTAGGTCGTCCAACAGCTACGATTAAAATATCAGCTAACTTCGATAACTCTTTCATATTTTGCGTCTTAGAATGACAATATGTGACAGTAGCATTTTCATTTAAAAACAATTGCCCCACTGGTTTACCGACAATATTACTTCTTCCAATTACTACTACATGTTTTCCAGAAATATCAAGATTTGTTTCTTTTACTAATTCTACAATACCATGCGGTGTACATGGAAGGAATGTATCTTGTCCCGTCATCATACGTCCCACGCTGATTGGGTGAAATCCGTCTACATCCTTTTCTGGTGAAATTCTTTCAATGATAGCTTTTTCTTCAATATGTTTTGGTAAAGGTAATTGCACTAATATGCCATTAATACGGTCATCGCCATTTAAGCGATCGATTTCAGCAAGCAAACGTTCCTCAGTAATTGTTTCAGGAAGTTCAATTAGCTCTGAGTAAATCCCTACTTGTTCACAGCCTTTTTCTTTTCCTTTCACATAAGAACGAGATGCTGGATCTTCTCCAACTAAAATAACTGCTAATCCTGGTACAATACCTTGCTCTTTCAACTTCACAACTTCTTCTGTTAATTGTGCTCGTTTTTTCTCCGCAACTTCATTTCCTTTGATGATTACTGCTACCATTTTAAGATTCCCCCTTAAAGAATTTACAGTGTATCTTTTATATTAGATAAAACGCCGTTAATAAAACGACGAGATTCCTCATCCCCAAATGTTTTAGCAATTTCAATTGCTTCGTTAATTGTTACGTTGTGTGGAATTTCTTCCATGTATTTCATTTCATACACAGCTACACGTAAAATACTGCGATCAACAATACTAATACGCTCAAGCTTCCACTTTTTTAAATTTTGACGAATCGCTTCATCGATTGCTTCTTTATTTTCTACAAAACCTACTACAAGTGACTCTAGAAACTCATTTGTTTCTTCGCCTTCATCTAGCGTGTTTTCCACTGCTACTTTCGGTTCTAATTCACCTGTAATATCCATTTGGTATAATGCTTGCATTGCTCTTTCTCTAGCCGTCCTACGTTTCATTGTAACTCTCCTTTATGCTTCAAGTCTTTCCTTATACTTTGTTATATTATTATAATTTATAAGCCGTCAATTCACTTACTCTTACAGTTTTCATTGATTTTCCAACCTTATAATACAATGATAATAACACAATTTATCGTTTCACACACGGGTTACAAGGCTGAAAAATAATAAAAAGATTAACTTCAAGTTCCATATCTTATCACAATGTACGTTTTTTGGAAAAACGACACATTTTCTTGTTTATTTCTTATTTTTTGAAATAGTATAATAATTAGAGGGTTGTAATTTGTGAAGAAATGAAACGATAAAAAAGATGCCTATGTTACTAGGCACCTTTTCATTCTTACACTGGTTCGATTTCTGTTTTTTGTGTTTCGAATGTTACGCCAACGATGTGAACATTCACTTCTTTTGGCTCAAGTCCTGTCATTGTAAAGAGTGCTTGGCGAATATTGTCTTGAATCTTTTGTGCAACAACTGGAATTGCTACACCAAAATACATTACAACATAAAGGTCAACGATAATATCTTCGTTTGCTAATTCAACCTTTACACCTTTACCATGATTTTTCTTACCTAACTTCTCAACAACATCTGTAGCAAAATTACCGCGCATTGCCGCTACACCTTCTACTTCAGCAGCTGCAATACCTGCAATTACTTCAATTACTTCTGGTGCAATTTCTACTTTACCAAGAGTTGTATCTTGACCCATATCTAACATATGTTCAGCCATGAAAAAAACCTCCTTTAATGTATCACTGCGTCACAAGTTCATGCTCTTCCAAAAATTTCGTATTAAACTCACCTTTTACAAAATCAGGATGATCTAGCAATTGCAAATGGAACGGGATTGTTGTATGTACGCCTTCAATGACAAATTCACTAAGTGCGCGCTTCATTTTTGCAATTGCCTCTTCACGTGTTTTTCCGTGAACAATTAATTTAGCAACCATCGAATCATAGAAAGGTGGGATTGAATATCCCGGATATACAGCTGAATCGACGCGAATACCAAATCCTCCTGGTGGTAAGTACATTTCTACTTTACCTGGAGATGGCATAAATTTTTTGGCAGGGTTTTCCGCATTAATTCGACATTCAATTGCCCAACCATTAAATTGTACTTCTTCTTGCTGTAACGATAACTTTTCTCCTGAAGCAACAAGAATTTGTTCTTTAATTAAGTCCATTCCTGTTACCATTTCAGTAACCGGATGCTCAACCTGAATTCTCGTATTCATCTCCATGAAGTAAAAGGTTTTCGTTTTATATTCATAAATAAACTCAACCGTACCAGCACCTGTATAATCAACCGCTACCGCCGCTTTAACTGCCGCTTCACCCATCTGCTTGCGAATCTCTTCATCAAGTGCAGGTGATGGACTTTCTTCTAATAGTTTTTGCAAACGGCGCTGAATTGTACAATCACGCTCTCCTAAATGAATGGCATTTCCGTGTGTATCTGCCATTATTTGAATCTCAACATGGCGGAAATCTTCAACGTACTTTTCTAAGTATACACCAGGGTTCCCAAAAGCGGTACTAGCTTCTTGCTGTGTAATTTGAATTCCTTTTATAAGCTCTTCTTCATGGCGTGCAACACGAATACCTTTTCCACCGCCACCTGCAGTCGCTTTAATAATAACTGGATATCCAATTTGATTAGCAAGCTCAATCGCTTCTTCGGTATTTTTAATAATCCCTTGTGAACCTGGTACAATCGGAACCCCTGCTTCTTTCATTGTATCACGAGCAACGTCTTTTGTGCCCATCTTTGAAATAGCTTCTGGACTTGGACCGATAAAAATCAAGTTACATTCACGGCATAACTCTGCGAAATCTGCATTCTCTGCTAAAAATCCGTATCCCGGATGAATAGCATCGCAGCCTGTTAACTTCGCAACGCTAATAATGTTTGTCAAATTTAAATAGCTTTCTTTCGAAATCGTTGGTCCTACACAATACGCCTCGTCTGCAATCTGTACGTGAAGTGACTCTTTATCTGCTTCTGAATAAATTGCAACTGTTTCAATATCCATTTCTTTACAAGCACGAATAATTCGTACAGCAATTTCCCCACGATTGGCTATTAATACTTTTTTTATCATCACAAAGACTCCCTTATTACGCTTTTACAAGAAATAGCGGTTGTCCATATTCAACAAGCTGTCCGTTATTAACAAGAATTTCAACAATTTCGCCCTCTACATCAGCATCAATTTCGTTAAATAACTTCATAGCCTCGACAATACATACGATAGAATCTTTCGATACTCTATCCCCAACACTTACATATGGAGGTGTATCAGGCGAAGAAGAAGAATAGAATGTACCTACCATCGGTGATGTGATTTTATGTAGGTTTTCATTTTGAACAACCTTCTTCTCTTCTTGTTTTGGCACTTCTGCTTGCGCTGCTGCTACTGTCGTTTCAACTTCAACAGGCGCTACTGGTTGCATAGCTTGTTTTGCTGCAGGTGCTTGCACAGCAACAACTTCATTACCACGCTTTTTCATTTTGATTGTTGTACCGTCTTTTTTGTATTCAAATTCATCAATATTAGAGCTATCAATTAATTTAATTAATTCACGAACTTCTTGAATTTTAAACATGTAAAATCCACTCCCATATTCTTGTTTGTCCCGTTTTTACAGATTCTCGTCACGAAAACTAGATTGACTGTAAAAATACGATGTACTCTATTAGAAAATATATTTCATTAACTAATAGAAATATTTACTATTTCCATCTTACGATAAATTTTTTAAACATTCCAATTTATATTTCTTTATAATAAATCGAAATTCCTGTAAAAATATTATTCCAATAAAAATTTAATACCTAGTAATAATACCAAGTTTCACATGAAATTGGCAAGACCACTTCTTAAAAAACATTCACTACTTTTGCAAAACGTTACAAAGCAAACATGCCATTCCCTCCTCACTCTTCACCACACCTATAGTCAATAACATATTTTTACCAAATATTATTTTTTTGTTTACACGCCGTTCATCATTCCTTCATATAAGAATAGTATGTTCAAAGTGTAGAAAATATATTGTGTTGAGGTGTGGAAATATGATATGGCTCATTCTCTTTTTACCTGCCGTAATCGTTTGGGCATGCGTTCTTTTCATCCACGTCAAATCCGGAAAAAGTAATCATCAGTACCATGAACCATTAATCTTTTACTCACAACGTGTTTCTCCATTCCGAGTTGAACATAGTAAAAATAATTACAAAGACGACATAGAAAAAAGCTATCGAAAATGATAGCTTTTTTCTATTCACACATTTACTTACATACTCTATTTTACTATTTGCATACCCTTTGCTTAGTAAAAGATAATAATCCGCAGGGAAATCCCTACGGATTAAAGTTTCACTTATTTCGCTGGTGGATCAAATTTCACACCTACATCTTTTGATCCGCCTTCACTTCTTACAAGTTGAATAATTTTATTTGCTTCTTTCTGTGAATGTTTTGCCGCTTTAACCGTTACTCTAATATCAGTGCCATCAGCTCTTACAAGAGCATCTGGATATCCTCCTTGAGATTTAATTACTGTCTCAAGTAATTCTTGCTTCGTTTCCATTGTCGTAATGGCATCAAAATTTTCTTTCGCTTTATTCTTTTCTGTTGCTGAAGCTTTTGTTGAACTCATCACTTCTTGTAATTTTGCTTTTTGTTCACTACGCTGATCTTCCATTTGCATACGTAAAGCTGTGAAATTCTCATCACTTGATTGAACTGATACATTGCCCTCTTTTTTACTTGTTTCTTTTTTTGCATTTTCTTTTTTGTCTGTTTCTTTATTTGTTGTTTCCTTGCTTGTATTTTCTTTTTTCGGAGTTTCTTTAGGCGCTTCGTTTGTTACTGCTTTATCAGTACCTTGTTTTTCTTGTCCAATCTTTTCACCTGTTGCCGGCGATGCTGTATTCATTTTGTCAGGAGTTGTCACGTAATACACAGATAGTACAACAACTAAACTTAACATCGTTAATAACCAAACTGTTTGTTTTTTTAACACTTTATTTCCTCCCTATCAATTTTTCGGTGAAACTGAAACGCGATGGGCCGGTACATCTAGCAGCCTTATCACAGCTTCTTTTACCATTGCTTTAACTTGTATATTATCCACTCCCTTTGCTACGACAAGAACACCACGTACTTTCGGCTTCTCTGTTCGTAAAACAACAGGAGTTTCTTTATCCCCTTCACGTATAATGACAGTCTTTTCATCAAGAGACTCGTCCTCTACTTCTCTCTTACCGCCTGTTTTATCTGTTTCACCTGTTGTTTGTGAGCGTTTCACTGTATTTTTTTCTAAAATTTTTTCTTCAGATGAATCTAAATTCACTTTAATCGTTACGTCTTTTACTCCTGCTATTTCTTCTAAAGCAGTTTTTAATTCTTGTTCATACGCTTTTTCATATTTTTCTACATTTGACATATTATCATTATTTTTTTGTCCAAAAGTTGGTACATCTTTTTCCTGGTTTTGAGTTTTTTGTTCTTTAAATACAGGTACTTCTTCTTTTTTACTTGAAAAAAAACTACTAGAAAACATAAGCAAAATTCCAAGTATGAGTAGGACAAGTAAGAACTTAGGTGTTACCTTTCTTCCCTTCTCATTACTTTCTTTTTCATCTCCATTCAATAAGTTTCGAAAAAATGAGAACTTCGAATTTTTATCTTTATTGTCCATTTACTCTACCTGTCCTCCCTTCCATTTGAACTTGGATTTGTTTATTCTCTAGTTGCCACCTGCTTGAAAAGAAGTCTTTCATTTCTACATTCGTTTCCTCTACTTTTTCCGGTGGTTCTTTCGTGTTAATTTCAACTGGTTTTACTGTTTCGATTGCATCATTTTTACTACGTTCTTTTTCTTTTAACGTCACAACAACAGATTGAATATCTTTCGCTGACTTTACTTCCGCTGTGCTTTCCGCTGCGACTATTTGTATTTCAGAGACTGACATACCATACTGTTTCTCAAACTCTTTTCCTACTTCTTTTTTCATTTTGGTAGCCATCTCTTCTAAACTATATGCACGTGTTAGAGCTTGTATTTCTTTTTTCTTCGAATCTATTGAATTTTTTACAGATCCTTCTGCTACGTACTTTTCTTCATTAAAATTTGCAATTACTTCATTTACATCTGTCTGCAATAGTTTAAAAAGGGGTGTTAAAATTAATACGACTAACAAAAGACTTACAACGAATTTAACGTATTTTTGCAAATTCGAATTTGGAAGAATAAGATGAAGCATTGTCGCTAAGAGCAAAAAAACGATAATATTTCTGATCCACTCTGTAACAAATTGCATACTCTTCACCTCCTACCGCATCATAAGTGTAATATTCCCCGCAGCAATAATAATTGTAATACTTAAAAAGAACATAAATGATACGATAGCTAAGCAAGCAAATACGTAAATGATGCTTCGTCCAATAATGTCTAAGCATTGAATAATTGCTCCGCCGCCAACCGGTTGCAATACTGCTGCTGCGAATTTATAAATAAATGCGATACAGAAAATTTGAATCGCTGGAAAAGCAACAATTAAACATAAAATGACGAGCCCAATAATTCCGACTGTGTTTTTCAATAACCCTGATGCGCTAATAACAGTATCTGCCGCTTCTGTAAACATCCTTCCGACTACTGGAATGAAGTTCCCTGTTACAAATTTAGCAGTTTTCACAGCTATTCCATCAGCAACGGCTGTTGCTGTTCCTTGTACAGATAATACTCCTAAAAAAATCGTTAAGAAAATACCGATAATCCCAACGCTAACGTTTTGCAGAAGCTTGGACAATTTCGTCACTTTATATTGATCACTCATTGTACTTACAATACTTAATATCGTTGCCAGTAATAAAAGCGGTAGAACGATATAATTCATAAGAAGCCCGCTTGTATTCATTAAGAAAATGATAATCGGATGAAAGAAAGATACAGATACAACCCCGCCACCAGTCGCTATAAGCGCCAATAAAATTGGCAATAGCGCTAATATGAAATCTACCATTGTTTGTATCGTTTCTCTTGCATATGTCATAACGACATAAAAACTATTTAAAGCAAAAATAATAAGTACCATATATACAACAGCATCAGCAATTTTACTTACACTACTTTTTGAAAAAGCGGATTGCAGTGATTGCAACAATGCACTAAAGATTGTGAGCATAATGAGTGTGCCAAGCAGTTTTCCATTAGCTGCAAGCTCATGAAATAAATATTTTAATAACCCTATCATCCACTCTTTTAGAGAGAATTCTTTTTCTCCCTTTACAAACTCCATAAAACTCCCTTTTTGACTCTCTGGCAAATAGCCTCCATATTTTGTAACAAGCCCGTCCCAAAATTGCTTCACATCTTCAATTCCGAGCTTATCCAATTGTTGATCAACGACGTTTGTTTCTACAGGAGAAGCTTGTACAACAACCGGTAAAGAAAAGAAAAGGAAGCAAGCAAATAGCAGCTTAGCTCCAAACCTCCTCAACATTCACTCCCCCTTATCCCGTCGGTAAAAATCCGAGAATAGTTTCAATTACAACCGTCAAAATAGGAATTGCCATAACGAGAATTAAGATTTTCCCAGCAAGTTCAATTTTCGAAGCGATGGCACCTTGACCAGCATCTTTTGTAATTTGAGCTCCAAACTCGGCAATATAAGCAATTCCAATAATCTTTAGTAACGTTTCCACGTAGACGTTACTAACTTTCGCTTCACTCGCTACTCTCTCAATCATTTGTAAAATAGAATGAATTTGATCGATTAAAATAAGAAACATCACGCTACCTACGAACACAATAAATAAAGATGTAATACTAGATTTATGCTGGTTCAAAACAGCAGCTAAAAACGTAGCAACGAGGCCTAATCCGACAATTTGTATAATTTCGATTCGAACCGCCTCCTTTACTGGAAGAGAAAGACACTTTTAATCTTGTCGAATAGCGTATTAATTAAAAATGCAACATGAAATAAAATGACGACAAAACCGACAAGGATAACCCAATTTGCAATATCCTCACGCTTCAATTCTTTTAGTACAGTATGAATGAAAGCTAAAACAATGCCGATTCCGGCGATTTGAAATATTAATCCAACATCAATGGACATCGCCTTTCTCCCCCCTATAGCAGTAAAATTACAATTAGTAGCCCTGCTAGTACCCCTAAGCTCTTAATCATTTTTTCGTATTGCAGTTGTAAAGCTTTCGCTTCCTCTTCTTCTCTCTCCAAATGTGTAATACATAAGCGAATATGTTTTTGTTGTGATTCACGATCATGTTGCCCGAGCGTTTCACCAAATTGCTGCAGTATTTCATACTCGGTTTGTTGAAAAGCCGTCAACTTCCAATTCTCTTTCAAACTATCTATCCAAGCTTCCCTTACCGTTTGTTCTCCACTTTCTAGTTTTTTAGCGAAACTTTGAAATATCCAATTTAATGGCTTTGGCATTTGTTTAACTAATCGCTCGGCAGCCTCAGATAAAGGTGTGTGTCCATACATAATTTCTGCCTCTAATGATTGAAGTGCTGATTTTAATAACCTAAGTTGCCTCGGCCTCTCACTGTATCTTTTAGCGTACGAAAACCCGAAAAAGGTGCTGACCGCAACGATTAACACTGCACCAAATATTTTCACCATACGCCCTCAGCCTTTCTATTTGATAACACTGGTTTTCCATATTTATCTTTCACCTGCATAACCGTTCCTGGACCCCTCGCTTTTGACAACTCCACAAACCTATCAAATATACCAAGCTCTAGCACTGCCTTGAGCGATGGACGTCTCACAACATCCTCATAGGAAAATCCGTGTGCGCTTATAAAAAGCTGAACACCTGCATGCACTGCCTCCATAATTGCTTCACTATCTTCTTTACGGCCAATTTCATCTACGATCAAAATATCAGGACTCATAGAACGAATCATCATCATCATTCCTTCTGCCTTTGGACATGCGTCTAACACATCGACTCGGGTACCAAAATCATATTGCGGGATTCCTTTCACACAGCCAGCAATTTCTGAACGTTCATCAACGATCCCCACTTTACAGGAAGGAATTTCCGAAGCACTTACCCCTTGACTCATGCAACGTGCTACATCTCTTAAAAGTGTCGTTTTTCCCGTTTGGGGAGGGCCAATTACCATCGTGTTTAACCACCTTTTTTCATACAAATATGGCAAAAGCGGTTCAGCAATCCCTATTTTTTGACGAGCAATACGAATATTAAAGGAAGAGACATCACGAATCATTTTCACTGCGCTTTTTTCTGTAATGACTTTTCCTGCTAACCCGATTCTATGCCCCCCGCGAAGCGTCACATACCCACGTTTTAATTCCTCTTCCATCGTATAAATTGAGAATTGACTTAATTTATTCAATAAGTAAATAGCATCCTCTGCAGTAGTGATATAGTCATAAAAAAACACCTTTCCGTGTGCAATACACTCTAGCGGCCTTCCAATTCGAACACGAATTTCCTCTAAAGCATCGTATTGCTTACATTCTTCAATTAAGTACTTCATCGTTTTTGGTAAAACTTCTAATACCTCTTTCATCGGCTTCTCCCCACTATACTCGACTTACTATTTCAGTAATGCGATAAAAATACAGCAAATTCCAAGCGCTAGAAAAAAGAGCTTCAAGAAAGAAATTTCACTTGCTACACTCGCTATCCCAATTGTCATTGTTAAAATTAATACGGTAGGTCCAACAAACGCCAACATACCATTTATAAACAACGCTTTCTTCGCATCATTCACATAAAGCATAAGCAAAGCAGCAAATATCTCCGCACTACCTGAAAATAATCGAAGTGCCCCCATAACAAGCACGGATGTTTCCATTGCCGCTAGCCACTGTTTCATTCTTCCACCTTCTCCCGTAACAGTTACTAACTTCGTATTCTAAAAAAGAATATATTTGTACAACCATATGCAGAGGTTGTCTATTTCAGAAGTAAAAACATAATTTTTCTCTAAAGTCCGAATTAGAATCTGAATATTCATATTATTTTATGGTATATTATGGTATATTTAATTTGAAAGGGGTTTAAACCATGCAGCACGTCACTTTATTACCACTAGATTTATGCTATACAAATGTGATTTTCGAGCTATCAAGTGATCCACATATAAAAAATGCATTGGGGATAACGGTAGAAAACATCGAAGACATGAAAACATTTCTTCTTTTCGCAATAGAAGAAGAGCGTCAAAAGAAATCCTTATCGAGAATGATTGTGAATGAAGAAAATGAAATAATTGGCCTCACCACACTTAAACATATTAATAATGAAAAAAAGCAATCTCACATTGGTAGTTGGATTGGCTATCCATACTGGGGAAAAGGCTATAACGAGGCTGCTAAAAAAGAAATCTTTAAAATCGCCTTTTTAGACTTACAACTTTCCTACGTATTTGCTGGTGCTAAAACGAATAATATCCGCTCACTAAAAGCACAAGAAAAACTACCCTATATTTCATTGCATGTGGAAAACAAGTTTCCAGACGAACACGCTGCACTAGAGAAAGAAGTAAGGTCACCTTGCTCTCTGCATGTCGTGTCACGTGAAAATTTTTTAAACTGGTTGAAATTACAGAATGAGGAGGAAAAATATGAAGGCATTGAAAATTAGTTTAACCGTTGTAGTAGAATTAGCTCTTATTTATCTTTTTTCATTATTAGTCGGTTGGTCATTTATAGAGACCTTTTTCCTTGGTAGTTTAGCAATATTTGCAATTATGTGGTTAATTATTATGAGTAACCATAGAAATAACATTACAGATCACGCAATAAGCAAAACATTAACTGGCGTTGAGACTGGCGAAATAAAACCATTTCAAATTGTTTTGACTCCATCTATTATGGGTACTCTTTCACTTGTTTTAGTCAGTTTTATAGTAACAGCTATTTACTATCTACCCTATTTCCTATAAAAAAAACACTCGTGAATTATCACGAGTGTTTTTTTACTATGCACGAGAAACGTATTTACCTTCACCAGTGTTGATGATAAGCATTTCGCCTTCGTTAATGAAGATTGGTACTTGTACAACAAGACCAGTTTCTAATGTAGCTGGTTTTGTTACGTTAGAAGCAGTATCACCTTTAATACCAGGCTCTGTTTCTGTAACTTGTAATTCAACTGTGTTTGGAAGTTCAACACCAAGTACTTCGCCTTGGTAAGTCATAATTGCTACTTCCATGTTTTCTTTTAGGAATTTAAGCTCGCGCTCGATTTGTTTTTCACCAAGTTCGATTTGCTCATAAGTTCCGTTATCCATAAATACGTGAGCCTCACCGCTTGCGTATAAGTATTGCATACGACGGTTTTCGATGTGTGCTTTTTCTACTTTCTCACCTGCACGGAATGTTTTCTCTTGAACAGAACCTGTGCGAAGATTACGTAGTTTAGAACGAACGAATGCAGCACCTTTACCTGGCTTTACGTGTTGGAAATCAAGTACTTGCCAAAGGGCATTGTCCACTGAAATTGTTAAACCTGTACGAAAATCGTTTACTGAAATCATGTAAAAAAATCCTCCTGTGTATTACAAAATAATAAGTTCTTTTGGTGATTTCGTAATTACTTCATTACCTTCACTTGTCACAATGATATCATCTTCAATACGTACGCCGCCAATACCTGGAATATAAATACCTGGCTCTACTGTTACAGCCATACCTGGTTCAAGTACTGTATCAGAACGGAACGCTAAACCTGGTGCTTCATGGATTTCAAGACCTATTCCATGACCAGTAGAGTGTCCAAAGTATTCACCATATCCTTTTTCCGTTATGTAGTCACGCGTTAGCGCATCAGCCTCGCGACCTGTTAAACCAGCTTTAATACCGTTCACACCACGTAGTTGTGCTTCTAAAACGATATTATAAATTTCTTTTAATTTATCAGATGGTTCACCGACTGCAATCGTACGAGTAATATCAGAACAATATCCTTTGTAATAAGCGCCGAAGTCTAATGTAACGAAATCTCCTGTTTCTATCACTTTTTCAGATGCCACGCCGTGCGGTAATGCCGAACGAAGACCTGAAGCAACGATAATATCAAACGAAGAAGATGTTGCTCCTTGTTTTCTCATGAAAAATTCAAGTTCATTTGACACTTCAATTTCAGATACTCCCGGGCGAATGAATGATAGAATATGCTCAAAGGCAGCATCTGCAATCTGTGCAGCTTCCTTTAATATCTTAATCTCTGAATCAGTCTTTATCAAGCGTAACTTTTCTACAAGTCCAGAAGTCGGGATAAATTCAGCATCAATCGCTTCCTTATGCACTGAATAAGAACTATATGTAAGAGTATCTTGCTCAAAACCAAGTTTTTGAATTCCAAGCTCTTTCACTTGCTTTGCCACTTCATCAATGATCAATCCTGCGTGCTGTACAACCTCATATCCAACCGCTTGTTTACTTGCCTGCTCGACGTAACGGAAATCTGTAATAAATTGAGCACGATCTTTTGAAATAAGAACAACGCCTGCTGTTCCTGTGAAGTTAGCCATATATCTACGACTATGTTCATTTGTTAACAAAATACCGTCAATGCCAGCCTCATCAAATGCACTTCGTAATCTTTCAATTTTCTCCATTACTTTATGCCTCCCTCAATTTCTCCATTAATGCAAATAATGCTAACTTATAGCCATAAAAACCAAATCCTACAATTTGACCTGCACAAACAGCTGCCGTCACAGATTCATGACGGAACGATTCACGCTGATGAATGTTAGAAATATGTACTTCAATAACAGGAATCGAAATGCTCGCAATGGCATCACGAATCGCATAGCTATAATGCGTAAATGCTCCCGGATTTAAAATGATCCCTTCATATATATCTTCCGCTTCATGAATAATGTCGATAATGGCACCTTCATGATTCGATTGGAAACATTCTAACTCCACTCCCATTGTTTCTGCTTCTTGCTTCATATCTGCTTCAAGTGTCGCTAGCGTGCCCTTTCCATATACATTTACCTCACGAACACCGAGGCGATTTAGGTTAGGACCGTTTACGAGGAGTAACTTTTTCATATTCTTAAAACTCCTTAATATTAAATATCTATACAATATTTTAACATAGGAGTTACTTATTTGAATAGTTCGTCTTCTCTTGCCCTTCTTGTTCTGCTTTATTGCTATTTACTGCGTAAGAAACAGAATATGCTATAAACACACCATACAATATAAAAATACATATTGTCGTCACAATTGTCTCTTTTGGTAAATGGAGCGCACTTTTAATAACAGGAGCCACTAAACCCATCCCCAAAAACAGTAGTGCCCACCAAAATAGCCCATAAATAATTCCCGCTATAATCCCTTCAAACTTCGCAAAAAATGCTTTATACAAAAAGGCGATCAAAATTGAAAGAAGTCCCATACACACTATTCCGAACACATTGCCCCATACCCCCTCTTTCCAACTTCCAAACGCAAATGGTAAAAGGAAATAATTCGGTCCCGCCTCCGTGAATGAAAATATATGAAGGAAATACCAGATCCCGCCCCAAAAGATTCCACCAAACAAACCAATCTGCACAAAATTCCTTGTTCCTAATTGTTCTTGACTCACATCGACACCTCCGCTCAATAGTATGCCCGAAACTATTTTGAAGCATGTTTAAATCCTGCGAAATTTGTCTATAAAAAGAATAAGAAATGTCCGACTCTCATAACATTTTCCCTTGTCATCTACTTGTATTTGCCGATAAAATAAAGGAAACTCGGTGATTGTCTTATTTCAAAACGACAGAACCCAGTATGACAATTGCCTCTTTTTCTACATAAGAGAGAAACAAATACAGGTTGGTGTTAACATGGCAGAAGAGTCAAAACAAATATATGGCGGGCAAGCGGTCATAGAAGGAGTTATGTTTGGCGGTAGAGAATATACTGTTACAGCGGTTCGTCGTAAAGATAAATCGATTGAATTTTATCGATTACCACGCGTTCGTAATAAAGTACTATCTACCCTAAAAAAAATTCCATTTTTACGAGGGATTGCCGCTATTGTGGATGCAAGTGCGAATGGAGCAAAGCATTTAAACTTCGCTTCAGAACGATTTGACGTCCACCCAGAAGATGATGAACAAATTGCAAATAAAAAAGAAGAACAATCAAAATTAACGATGGTATTAGGAGTTGCAGCTGTTGGCGTTTTATCTTTTATATTCGGTAAAGTCATTTTCACAGCAGTTCCTGCACTATTAGCTGAATTAACGAGACCGATTTTCCCATCTCATACTGGGCAAATCATTGTCGAAAGTGTCATTAAGCTCATGCTATTATTGAGCTATATATACTTTATTTCTTTAACCCCACTTATTAAGCGGGTATTTCAGTATCACGGTGCAGAGCATAAGGTAATCAATGCTTACGAGAATAACCTTCCTCTGACTGTAGAAAACGTTCAAAAGCAAACTCGTCTCCATTATAGATGCGGCAGTAGCTTTATTATATTTACAGTCATTATTGGAATGTTCGTTTATTTCCTAGTCCCTACAGATCCTCTTTGGGCACGAGTTATAAACAGAATTTTATTAATTCCAGTTGTACTTGGTATTTCTTTTGAAGTATTGCAATTTACAAATCGATTACGAGATATTCCCGTATTACGCGTACTTGGATATCCTGGATTATGGCTACAACTATTAACAACGAAAGAACCAACAGATGATCAAGTGGAAGTAGCAATTGCATCGTTTGAAGAATTATTACGTTTAGAGAACAAACAATAATTATTTAAAAATGGTGTTCAACTCCTTTCCTCATCGTTAATATACTAATTTCAATATATGTTTTTAGGAGGTGTCCCTTATGAACGGTCGTTCGTTTACTTTCGCTATATTTGTGCTTATTATCGGATTGGCAATATTCGGCCTTGTTTCATCTGTTATTACAAATCCCATGGGTGTATTAAGAAATATCGGGTACATGTTACTTGTTGTGGGTATCTTTTACTTGCTATACAAGATGTTTACAAATTCCAGTGGTTCCGCAAATTCGCAAAGCTCATATAAGCGTGCGGCAAAACAATCGAACCGCAAACATGGGAAACAAAATGTAGCACCCCTAGGCAATTCTTTCTTTAAGTCAAATACTTCTAATGACAAAAGTAAAAAAGGGAATTCTTCCACTTTGAAACGAAAAAGAAAACAGTCTCATTTAACTGTCATTGAAGGCAAAAAAAGCAAAAAGAAAGACCGTGCTTCCTTTTAGGAAATACGGTCTTTTTTTATACTTTGAAGCACTTCTTTTAAACTTTTCTCTCTCATACTTTCAATTCGAAGATGATGATTTTCAAACGGTAAATTCCGTGTCACATCATTAGGTACCACAACGCACGTTAATCCCGCTGCAACTGCTGCTCTCAATCCATTTAATGAGTCTTCAAATACAACAGCTTCAGATGGCTTAATTCCTAATTCTTCTATTGCAACTCGATAAAGAGCTGGATCTGGTTTTACCTTCTCAACATCTTCTCTCGTTTTAATTACTTCAAAATATTCTCGAATTTGTAGCTCTTCTAAAAAATGAATAACCCATTCTCTAGAAGAACTAGAAGCTAGTGCAATTTTTAATCCCATTCCTTTCGCTTCTTCTAAATATTCTTTTACCCCGTCACGAGCTTCTGGTATTCTCATTTTCTCTTTATGTAAAGTTGCCACTTTTTCTTTTAATACACTTTTGTTAAACTTCTCTTTTAATTGATCATTTAAATATGTATAAAGTACCTCATCTGTTGTTCCAATGCATTTCGCAAATTCCTCTAAAGGTAGTTCCCCGCCGTATTCACGAACAGCATCTCTGAAAGAGTGAAACCATATCGTTTCTGTGTCCACAATTAATCCATCAAAATCAAAAATAATTGCTTTCATAATTCTCCCATCCTTTTCGAATTGAAATAAAAAAGGAAACGCCATACGTTCCCCTTAATTACTTTTCTCTTCATTTGCTCTTTGAACACCGCGAAGTGTTTCCACTCGGACTGCATCTTGTTCAAAGTATTGCACTAAATCACCAATGCGATCAATCGCTTCCCAACTTAAATGATGTTCAATTCCTTCTACATCATTGTAAATTTTACTTTCATCCACACCGATAATACGCATAAATTGCTCTAGCAAGTCATGACGATATACGAGACGTTCTCCGATTTTTTTACCTTTTGTTGTTAATACAAGCCCTCTATATTTTTCATAAATTAGATATTCATCTTTGTCTAATTTTTGCACCATTTTTGTTACAGAGGATGGATGTACACTAAGCGCTTCAGCAATATCAGATACGCGGGCGTAACCCTTTTCATCAATCAACAAATAAATTTGTTCAATATAATCTTCCATACTAGGGGTAGGCATCGGTTTCCTCCATCCAAGTTCATTTTGCTTATTCCGTACGAAGCAATCAATAAAATGATACACCAGAAAGAATAACGTGACAAGTTGAAAACGAGCCTAAATATATAAAACAAAAAAGAATCTGTATTTGCATACAGACCCCCCTTAAGTAAAATATTGTATTTCTGCATTAGGAAAAAATTCATTTATATAACCTCTTATCGTTTCTTCCAATACTGCTGCATCATCCTTTTTATATACATATTTTCCGATGCCATATCGTCCCCATTTATACTTCCGCTTCTCTTCATCCATTTCAAGCTTCGTATTTGGATAACGCTCTTGAATAACCTTTTTCGCTGGTTTCGTAAAACGATGCTGAATTAATTCAAACGTTAAATTTGGTATCGTCATATCTTTCAGCGCATTGTACAGTCGCTCAAATAGTTCACGATATCCTTCTTCCCATCCTTCATGCATATAAAGTGGCGCGACTATAAAACCAAGTGGATAACCTGCACCTGCTACTTTACGTGCCGCCTCAATTCGCTCCTCAAATGGCGATGTCCCTGGTTCAAAATTTTTAATTACATATCGTGAATTTATACTAAACCTGAAACGAGTTTTCCCATTATGCTTTGCATCTAATAAATGATCAACGTGCGAATATTTCGTGACGAAACGTAAGCGCCCATATTCACTTTCTCCAATGAATTCAATCGCCCGCTTTAATGCATGTGTTAAATGATCAATCCCAACAATGTCTGATGTACACGCTGCTTCAAATCTTGTTATTTCAGGTGCCCTTTCATCCATATATTGCTTTGCCTTCTCAAATATTTCATCAAGATTGACATACACACGAACGTAAGGCTTACTCCCAAGTGTTGTTTGCAAATAGCAATAATGACAATGTCCCATACACCCTGTTGCGAGCGGAATTGCATATTCAGCTGACGGTTTTGACGTATCAAACTTTAGCGTCTTCCTTACTCCAACGACAAGTGTAGCCTTTGCATTACGATACTTTTGCAAATCATTTTCTCCTGGCAAATTTCTAATTTGATTATGTGATGTCGTTTCACGAATTTCTAATCCCATCTTCGTAAACTTCTCATAAAGCTCTTTTCCAAGCGGATATTCAAGTGCCTTTGGTTCAAAGTAAACGAGTTTTGGCATAAATGGTTTCATGTGCTTCCCTCCCTCTCGTTAGTATGGGAAACGTTGAAAAATTAACACGCATTAAAGTTTTCCACTTCAGTAACTTGCGTTGCAAGTTACTGAATGTTATAATTTGGATAACAGCTACCTTGCAACGCAAGTTACCTGAGTAAAAGGTGGTGAAATCATGCACAGCCAAATGTTAAAAGGTGTACTAGAAGGTTGCATCCTATACATCATTTCACAAGAAGAAGTGTACGGATATGAACTGAGCACAAAATTAAATAAACACGGATTTACATTCGTAAGCGAAGGAAGCATATATCCGTTATTGTTACGTATGCAAAAAGAAAAATTGATTGAAGGAACATTAAAAGCCTCCTCACTCGGTCCAAAACGAAAATATTATCACGTAACCAATAAAGGATTAGAGCAGCTTGAAGAATTTAAACAAAACTGGGGAATGGTTTCAACTACGGTAAATAACTTATTACAGGGGGAGTGATAGGGATGAATGCACAAGACATGATTGAATTGAATAATAAAAAACGTGAGCTTCTAACACCTGAAAATGAAGTTGCTTATAGCGATATGTTAGTTTATCTTCGTTTATCTAACGTGCCAGAGCAACAAATGGAAGAACTGTTACTAGAAATATTAGATCACCTCATCGAAGCACAAGCAGAAAATAAAAACGCTTATGGCATCTTTGGAGATAATTTACAATCTTATTGCGATGAACTTATATCAGCTTTACCAACTCAAACAAAGTTAGAAAAAGCCTCTTTAATTGGATTTTCTATTAGCTTACTTCTTGCTATACAGTTTGGCATAAATGCAATTATTTCATTTTTTATGTTTTTCTTTGAAAAAAACAATACATTATCAAGTCCGCCTTTTAGCATCCTTGGAACTACTTTGTCTGTTTCAATAATTATACTAGGTATACTATTTATTTTATATTTATTAAAGCGTTACTCCTTTAATCAGAAAATGAATTGGAAAAGAAGAATTCTATTTGGATTCGCATTTGCTACTCCATTTTGTTCCGCTGTATTCTTAAATATTTATTTCCAAAAGCAACCTTATCTCATTTATCATCTAAACTTTTGGCAAAATGCTTTAATTGCTATCTTATTTTTTATTTTATATAAATTACTATATAAAAAATCAAATTTTTAACAGCCCTTCAAAAGGCTGTTTTTTCTTCTGTCTAATTTTACAAATTGAAAAATTTCATAAAGAAAATAAGAAAAATGCAAAATAATTAAAGTTAATTGTTGACGTGATGCTTTTATTATCGGTATCATAAATCTTCGTGAGCAATTATTTTTCGTTATACGATTTTTTTATTATTACTGAATTTTTGAGAGGAGAAATTAGATGTCAGTTAAGAAGAAAACGCAAGTACGCACCGGCAAAATGGTACGTGAACTAATGTTAGCAGACGAAGATGTAAATGCTTCGCTAATTATGGTATATAGTGAAAACGGTGTAAACGCAGAAATTAAAATCGAGGGCTTAACGCCGAAATGTAACGAAGAATTATTTTTGAGCGGAAACGTGGATTGGAACAAGAGTGTTATTTATAAAATTGTTGATTTCACTGGAAACGCTGAAGTTGGTAAAGTTACATTAACAGCGATGAACAAAAACAATGTTTCTCTAGAAATTGAACGCGTTATGTGGAGTAAAGAAAATAAAGAAGCTGCCGAGCAAGAAGAAACACAGGTAGAAGCAGCACCGAAAAAGGAAGTAGTTGTAGAAGCTCCAAAAGCAATTACGCCTGCTCCTAAGCCTGTTACGCGTGTGGAAACACCTGCTATGGCACCTAAGCCTACTCCGGTACCGACACCGAAGCCAGTAAGCGTAGAAGCAGCTGTAGAACTAGTTACTCCAGCGCCTGTGAAAAAAGCGGTCCCTACTCCAGTTACAAAGCAAGAGACAGCACCGGTTGCTCCTGCAAAACCGAAGCAGCCTGCTTTGACTGAAACAAATTCAAAACTACAAGAAAATTATGTTAAACTCGTGAAAAAGACAATTGAAGTTTGTCAAGATTACGAGCTTGGCATCGACATAGATGATTCTATTGAAAGCTTAAAAGAAGAACTACAAAGCCAAGGTATTAGCGTTACATTTGACAAAGAAATTATGGACGTTGTAAGTCGCCTTCGTTCTTTACAAGATAAAGGAATCAAAGTAGAAAAAGTACTTAATTTACTATAAAAAAATAAGAGATGGCAATTGCCATCTCTTATTTTTTATAATTCCACTCATTACTTTCATACTTTTCTTTCGCTAACGTTTGAACTTCATGTAACTGTTCTTCTGTTAATTCATATGGAACAAGTTCTACATCCAATCCTTTTTCAAAGCCAACTTCAAACGCTTTAATTAACTGTTCTATCGTAAATGTACGGTCTGTTAATTCATTAATTGCTACTGCTTTAGAAGAGAACATACTCTTCATGCGTTCCTTCACACGTTCATTTGGGAATAAAAATAGATCATATAGTTCATCTAAATCAATTTCTAATGGAATCGATCCATGCTGTAGAATAACACCTTTTTGACGCGTTTGAGCACTACCAGCAATTTTTCGTCCTTCCACTACAATTTCATACCAAGATGGTGCATCAAAACATACGCCGGAACGTGGATTTTTTAAATTTTCACGATCTGCTTCTGTTTTTGGAACTGCATAATATGCTTCTAGCCCTAATGCCTTAAAACCATCTAATAAACCTTGCGAAATAACACGATACGCTTCTGTAACTGTTTTCGGCATATTCGGATGATCTTCAGACACAATAACACTATACGTTAACTCTTTGTCATGTAGTACACCCCTGCCGCCTGTTTGACGACGAACGAATCCATATTTCTTTTCGTTAACTACATCCATATTAATATCTTTTTCAACACGTTGAAAATACCCAACTGTTAATGTTGGTACTTCCCATTCATAAAAACGAATTGTTGGTGGCATTTTCTTTTCACTTTGCCAATTTAATAAACATTCATCTAACGCCATATTAAATGCCGGTGAACATTGACCAGAGTTAATATAACACCATTTTTCTTTTCCCATCCTGCACCTCATATAACCAATTATTTTTCACATTCTCTAGTCTACCAAATTCGACAAAATTTGTGAAAGAATACGAAATTTCTTCTTATATGCAAATGAATCTGTTGCATAAATACATAAGGGCATTATAATATTGAAAGTAGGATAAGAAAAAAGGGAGCGATAGAATCGTGTCAACAACTTGGATTATTTTATTAGCCGTAATCGTAGCATTTATCGGCTACACTGTATGGATGTACTTCTATCAGAAAAAATTAATTAAAACTCTTACAGAAGAAGAATTTCGCGCTGGCTACCGTAAAGCACAGCTTATCGATATTCGTGAAGCAGACGAATATAACGCAGGGCATATTTTAGGTGCACGTAACATTCCGTTATCACAAATTCGCCTTCGCCATAAAGAACTTCGTCAAGATCAACCTGTTTACTTATATTGCCAAAGCGGATTCCGTACAGGTCGTGCAGCGCAATACTTAAAAAAACAAGGCTACAAAGATTTCTACCAATTACAAGGTGGATTTAAATCTTGGACAGGCAAAATTAAAAAGAAATAATAACATACAAAAAACTAGCTGAATAAATCAGCTAGTTTTTTCATTTCATCTTATTCGCAATGTATAATAAATTCTGCTTGATTACCTTTTCATCGTTCTCTTCTACATTCCGATACAGCAGTTGATATTCAATTCCTTTCTCTTTCCATATAAGCGTAGCAAATTCGTCACCACGTTCATAATCATCTTTATTTTTAAAATAAGCAGACGTTCCATTATTCAGTTTCATTTGTTCTTGAAATCGCTTCTCTTCCACAAGATCCGGAAAACTATAAGGAAAGTTCGCGACATTTAACTCAATATACTCATTTCTACCTGGCTCTTTCTGTTTATATTTAATCGTTAAGACAGTGCTCTTTTTCCCAAGCGTTCTTACTTCCCCCTTCACATCACTTGTAATGTCGTACGGTAAAAACGTTGGAACTTTAAACTTCACCGGAAAATATTTTGGAAGTTCCTTTAGCGGAATAGGATCTGTAACACGATCCATAGCTCCTCCCGTTGTTCCCACAAAGTGTTTTTCTTCTTGCATCGTTTGCTGAAACGAACACGAACTAAGCACGAAACTAGAAAACACGAAACAAATGATTCTTTTTTTCAATTTGTTTCCGCCCTTTCATATCGCTCTCTTAACGAACGAAGCGTTGATATTCTCTTCATATTCGCTTTGTCACCAAACTCCACCTTTGAAAACTTTCCACGTTATTCTCACACATTTTGACAACACTTTTTGCAAACAAAAAAGACCCCTATCATTCTTACGCCCAAGTGAAAAGGTTACGCGAATAAAAAGAAGTCTTATTAATACCATAGTTTGTGAAAAGCTTTTCAGGTCAAGATTTTTTCTTTCTTATTATTTTCCCTTTATAATAAGGGAAAGAGGTGATACATATGGCCAATATAAAACAAATTGCTAAAACTGCTGGTGTATCGATATCAACTGTTTCTCGTGTCCTGAATAATCACCCTTACGTAAAAGAAGAAAAGCGTAAGCGTGTTCTAGATGCTGTTGAAGAATTAAACTACGCAAAAAATATAAATGCTGTCCATTTAATAAGAGGGAAAACATATACAATTGGCGTTATGCTTCCTTTCATTAACCTCCCCTACTTCAGTACGATTATTGAAGGAATCGGAAACGAAGCGTTATTAGCTGGGTATCATATTAATTTATGTCAAACGAATTACGATAGCATTGAAGAAATTCGTGTTCTTGAAATGATGAAAATGAAACAATTTGATGGGATGATTATTTGCTCCCGAACGAGCTCTTGGGAACAAATCGAACCTTTTGCAAAATTTGCCCCTATTATTTCATGTGAAAAAATGAAGCATCCCCTCATTTCATCCATCTACGTAGATCATTATGAAGGTTTCCGTCTTGGTACTGCCTATTTACTAAGTAGAGGCCATGAAAAAATCGGAATTTGTTTAGCAAGAAAAACAAGTGTAAATTCCATGGAGCGCGAAAAAGCGTTCGCCGATACACTTCGTAACGAAGGGAAAACGTTGCATCCTGAATGGATTTTCCACCAATGCTATACAATGCAGGACGGAGCACAAATACTCCATCGTATTTTAAATATGAAAAATCGTCCAACTGCTATTTTCACAGCGAACGATCAAGTTGCAGCTGGTTTATTAACAGAGGCTCGAAAACATGGTATTCGAGTACCTGAAGACCTTGCTATCCTTGGATTTGATAATCATGAAATTTCAAAGGCATTAGAAATTTCCACAATTGAACATCCCGGTCTCGCAATGGGCTCACATGCTTTTTCTTTATTCCATAAGCAGATCCAAAGCGAGCAAATTGTCGGCAGTGCAAAAGAACTTTCATTCCATTTAATTGAGCGAGAGACTGTCTAAAAAGAGCGTTACTTATAACGCTCTTTCTCAGCTCTTCACCTATTGACTTTATATTTCCCATCTCATATAATGAACCTAACGAACGGTAGGTAGGGGATGAAAATGACAGCAAACCGCATTAAAGCTGTAGCACTTTCTCATTTCGCACGCTACGGCTATGAAGGAACTTCATTGGCAAATATTGCTCAAGAAGTTGGGATTAAAAAACCATCGATTTACGCACACTTTAAAGGAAAAGAAGAGCTATATTTCATATGCTTAGAATCTGCTCTTCAAAAAGATTTGCAGAGCTTCACAGGCGATATCGAAAGCTTTTCCAATTCGTCCACTGAAGAATTGCTTTTAAAATTATTAAAAGGGTATGCAAAACGATTTGGTGAAAGTGAAGAATCAATGTTTTGGTTACGAACTTCTTATTTTCCGCCTGATGCATTTCGCGAACAAATTATTAATAAAGCAAATGTACACATTGAAAACGTCGGAAAACTTTTATTCCCTGTATTTAAAAGAGCAAGCGAACAAGATGAGCTGCATAACATTGAAGTAAAAGACGCCTTAGAGGCTTTTCTATGCTTACTCGACGGTCTTATGGTTGAACTATTATACGCAGGTTTAAATCGTTTTGAGACACGTTTAGACGCTTCTTGGAAAGTATTTTGGCGCGGACTTTCAAACTGACGGATTGCTCCTTTGCAATGCGTCGTTTTTAAGCCCTTTACCTAACGACTGGTAGGAAGGAGAAATGACATATGGCATGGATTTATGTAATCATCGCTGGTATTATTGAAATATTTTGGGTGATTGGACTAAAAAAAGCAGAGGCACCACTTGAATGGGCTGGTGTTGCTCTATTAATTACAATTAGTTTCGTCTTATTATTTAGAGCTTATAAAGATTTACCTGTCGGCACTGTATACGCAGTCTTTACAGGAATCGGAGCTGGTGGAATCGTTCTTACAGAGATTTTCATCTTCGGAGAACCTTTCTCTATCGTAAAAGTTTTATTAATCGGTTTAATCTTCTTCGGAGTAATTGGTTTAAAACGAGTAACAGAAGAAAAAGAAGCGAAGGAGGCCGCATAAAATGGCTTGGGTATTTTTAATTCTAGCTGGTATTTGTGAAATTATTGGTGTACTCTTTATGAAAGTAGCCACTGAAAAGAAAGGCTGGGCACCAAAAGTTATTTTAATCGCTAACTTCGGCGTAAGCTTCTTCTTCTTATCTCTTGCGATGAACACATTACCGATGGGAACTGCTTACGCAATTTGGACTGGAATCGGAACTGCTGGAAGTGCACTTCTAGGCATTCTCATTTTCCGAGAATCAGCGGATTGGCGTCGTCTTGCTTTCTTAAGCTGTATTCTATGCGGCGCTGTTGGCTTAAAACTATTAAGCTAACGTGAGGTGAATGTCATGTGGAAAGAACAAGGAAAGAAAATATTAGCATGGATCACACTTGGTATCGTCATTCTATTACAAATAAGTTTTCATATAATAGAATCATTGTTTCATAAAGTATTATCCATTCTCACATTCCTTCCTAACATGACACTTGAAATTATATCAATTGTTTGGTCCATTATCGCCTCCATTGCAATCGTCATTATATGGAGTATCGCCAAACTATGGAATAAGTTATTAAAAAAGGACAGTACTTCTGAAAAAGAGTAACTGTCCTTTTTTATATTCATTCAGACTTTCTGTAGAAGTTAGATGTGATAAGACAAAACAGACCAACTATGGCAATACTTATACCAACCCTTTTATGTAAACTTGGAAATAACGGTGGTATATCCGAGTAAACATTTGCTAATATGAGACCGATTGAAAATAAAAATATTCCTATTCTATATAACCATTTTCTTTTGTTCATCATTCTCCCCTCCTAACATTTTTCATACACTCCTTTCTTTTGGACATACTACCTAAAAAAGGAGTGGATAATATGCAAAATTCTATACATAAGCAAATTCTATTTTTATTTTTCCTCTTTCTTATTCTCGTTATCGTTTTCAGCTTTATATTACATACTCCAAAAGATGTACCAAATAGCGTTTCTTTTTATAAACTACTGCTCTCGTATTGTCGTTATTGAAGAAGGTGCCTTTTTTAAGGCACCTTTTAAAATTCTCTTTTTTCATATATTTTTACTGAAACAAAGGTAGATGCTATGAACATGCACATGGAACTAATGAATAACAAGCTGTTGTATAGTTGAATTTGTTCTAAGTTAATTTGAAACAAAGCTTCTAAAACAACTATCGGTGCCCTGAATATTACTATCGTAATGAAAATGGTTTTCTTATACCCTAGCCAAAAGGATATTGGTATAACAAAACTTAAATACAATAAAATAAAGCTAATACTAGCAACCATTGTCGTTTCAATAAATTCAAATAAGTTAACCCCACTCTTCATTCCCATCGTGAAACAACCGACCGTTACACTTATAAAAAGAATAATAATTGCTACTATATATTTCGCATACACAATTTGTTTTCTCAATATTGGTAAACTATTTACTATAACTTCACTCTCATTTTTACTATCTGCTTCAAATGTTTTTACTGTTGCCCCAATTGTAATAATTACTGACATAATTATGAACAGATTTTCCGTATCTGTTAAGGCCATATAAAAGAAAACAGGATACAGTATGTACCAAATTAAAAATTTCCATTGAATGATGAAATCTTTTAAAATTAGTTACTTGATCATGTATTACCCCTCCTAATATGAAAATGCCCCTTCTATAACTCTGCCTCCTGAAACATTTTCATTGAGAGAAACATTGATATGACTATACTTACTAACACTCCAATACCAAGAACACCCATTGCTAGTGTAGCCTCTTGAGAGTGGAGTACTTTTAGCATAATTGTTTTATCACCAAAAATATTGCACATAAGACCAATCATACCCATTAAAGGAAAAAGCATACTCAAATTTAAGACAGTAATAACTTTATATCCCCCAATGTAATTAGTCGGTATCGTTACTGCACAATAAATCAAAGTTGCTACTATTGCTGAAAATATTGCATACCCAGGCATAACTATATCTCTGTTCAATAAAATATTTCCTAATATTACGACTATAAAAGTTACACTCAAACCAGCCATAATAAATAATGAACTTGCAATATATTTAGCTATAACTATCTCTGTTCTCGTTATAGGCAAACTCACTAACACTTTTTCTGCTTTACTTTTCTCGTCATAATAAAAAGAAATATATATAATCGTACTACATGTTATAAATACTCCTATTGCAATCCCCATTGGTTCGACGGAATCCTTAAAAATAGATAAAATGGGTATTAAAAAATAGAAAGGAAACATCTTCTTCTGTAAGAAAAACTCCTTCAAAATCAATTGTTGCATATAAATTCTCCTCTCTATAAATCACGCGTTTCATAAATTTTAATTGTAAGAAACATAGAAACGATATAGACACTAGCTAATATCATTCCTCCAACTATAAATACACCAATATGTACTGAATTCATAATCCACTCACTGAATGAAGATGTTGTTTCATACAGCCCATCACTAATAAATATCCAAAGAATTACACCCACTCCTATTGATGCTGCTGATCCTATACTTCTTACTACCTTCGATTTTGTACCATAATAACTAGGGAAAAACGTGACAACAAAAAATGTGGCATAAACAGCTCCATTTATGACTTCATACCATGGAATTTCAATGTATAGATTAGGATGATATACACCGATATCACTAATAACCACAATACCCCTTATAAGAAAAACAACTAACATCGTAGAGAGAATGGCACCAACAATGAATATTGCACAGGAAATATATCTAGCAATTATGATATCCTTTCGACTTACCGGTAAACTATTTATAACAATGTCACTTTTATTTCTTTCATCCATAACGGTTAACGTCATAACCGATGAAAAGGTTATAAATAGACAACTCATTGGAAATAACAATTCACCACTTGCATCTAACATAAAGAACAAAAGGGGCATAACAAGATTCACTAACCAAATTACCCGAAAAAAGAACAAATCTTTATATACGAGCTGACGCATAGGCACCTCTCCCTTTCGCAGTGTAAACGATAATGTCATCTAATGTAGGCTTTTCTAGTACAACCTCATTTCCAAACCAATCGATAATTGTTTGTTTATCCTTCGCTAAACCTTCAAAACCAAATTTATTTTTTCGTAATCCAACAAATAGTTCTTTTCCTTCTCGGTCTAATAAATCATTACTTCCTTTTACGATTACGTAGTTCTCCATTAAGTCTTCTTTTTCACCAGTAAATATAATTTCTCCATCGTTGATAAACGTAATATAATCTGCAATGCGCTCTAAATCTGTTGTAATGTGCGTTGAGAATAATACGGATACTTCATCTTCCATTACAATTTCTTGCAACATATCAAGTAATTCACTTCGAACAACTGGATCTAACCCTGCTGTCGGTTCGTCCATAATAATAAACTCTGCGTGGTGCGAAAGTGCGATGGCAATCGCAAACTTCATTTTCATCCCTTTAGATAGCTCTTTAATTTTTTTATACTTTGGAACTTGCAATCTATGCATATACGATTGATACTGCTCTTCGTCCCACTTTTTATATAACGGTGCAATAATACGCTTCATTTGTTCACACGTTAAATCTTCGTAATAATGATTTTCATCATATACAAAACCAATATTTTGTTTTATGTCCTTTTCGGCTTTCTTATTGTCTTTGCCAAAAATTTTTATATCGCCGCTATCTTTTCTAATTAAATTCATAATCATTTTGATCGTTGTACTTTTCCCAGCACCATTTGGTCCGACAAACCCCATAATATATCCTCGTGGTAATGCAAAACTTATATTTTTCACTGCAAAATCTTGATAACTTTTACAAACATTTTTTAGCTCTAACATCTCTTATTCCCCCTTATATAAACACGCAATCATCTGCTGCAATTCTTCAAGTGAAAGCTGCAACACTTTACTTTCTTTTACGATTTCTTCAGCTTTACTTTCCAATAGGCGAAGCCTTTGTTCTTTTAATAGTTCATTATTTTTACGTGAAACATAAGTCCCCTTCCCAGCAACAGTTTCTATATATCCTTCTTTTTCAAGCTCCTCGTATGCACGCTTCGTTGTAATGACACTAATTTGTAATTCCTTCGCTAAGCTACGAATAGACGGTAATTGATCTCCACCCTTTAAACCGCCATTTAAAATAAGCTGGCTTAATTGTTTTCTTATTTGCACATAAATAGGGTCTTGGGAAGAATTCGAAATAATAATATTCATGTTTTCCTCCAGTGTGTGTATATACTGTGTATACCTTATATACACAGTATATACACACCATCCTATTTTTGGCAAGAAAAAAAGACCAACATTTTCCTGTTGGTCTTTCGTATATGTATCACTTTTCAAAGCGATCTAACATCTCGTCTCTCATTCCGAAACTTACTACTGCAATTCCTATATACATAAACAGAAGGAATGCCGGATGAACTGTGTTGTACCAGCTGCTGTCAACAATTAAGTAAATCGTTAATGCCACAACAAGAACAAACGCTAAGATAAACATATAAAAGTGTCTTGTACTACCCATGATAAACTCCTCTCTTCTCACTTCACCATTCAACAGTTTATTTTATCGAATAATTCGATATGACTCAAGGTTAACTTTCTGTTATGTAATCAAGTTCTACCTTTACAATGTCCTCACATGCTATTGAAATGATTGTTCCTTGTTTATCAATCGCCGTCACTTCTCTATTATCCATTACACGATTTGCTACTCTTTCTAACACTTTTCCTTGGTCTCGATAGCAAAATTCTTTTACATCTTTAATTGTTTCTCCATTTTCTAAATGGTATACCATTCTATAACATCGATATCCCACACTTTCACCCCCGTCTTGTTCGTTTTTTCACATATACATAAAAATGAGTAATCTTTGCCTCATCACATCTTCTTAATTTCAATAAAATTCTAACAAAAATAAATACTTTTATCAAACCGACTTTTTCAACAAAACTACCTATAAAACTACACCTTTACACCATTAGGAAACAAAAAATATATTTTTTTAACATTTTCTTCACTATTTCTGCATAAAGTGAAACTTTAATCAGTGGGGATTTTTGTTCATCCCCACTGATTATTAGTTGAACCAATCGGGCATTTACGGACAGTTTATCTCCCACCTGACTTCTTTGCACCAGCTAAGTTTTGAGTTGGAAGTTTACTGTCCGTTAATGCGGGACAAATTATCCATACAAAAAAAGAACCCGCCTCAGCGAGTTCTTCTTTTGTTATTCTAATCAAACTTGTACAGGAGCTGGCTTTGCATAACGTAAAACTGGTTTACGTGCAGCCATCGTTTCGTCTAAACGTTTAATGACTGTCGTATGCGGTGCTTCTTGTACAACTTCTGGATTTTCTTCTACTTCTTTAGCGATTTGAATCATCTTATCAATGAAACCATCTAATGTTTCTTTTGATTCTGTTTCTGTCGGCTCAATCATAATACATTCTTCCACATTTAATGGGAAGTAAATTGTTGGTGGATGGTAACCAAAATCAAGCAGACGTTTTGCAATATCTAATGTACGTACACCAAGTTTCTTTTGACGACGACCTGATAATACAAATTCATGCTTACAATGTCTATCGAATGGAAGATCATAGAATGGCGCTAATCTTCTCATCATATAGTTCGCATTTAATACAGCATACTCCGTTACTGCACGCAAACCATCTGGACCCATAGAGCGAATATACGTGTATGCACGAACGTTAATTCCGAAGTTACCATAGAATGGTTTCACACGACCAATTGCTTCTGGGCGGTCGTAGTTGAAGTGATAACCACTTTCCGTTTTCTCTAAAATCGGTTTTGGTAAGTACGGAATTAAATCAGCTTTCACACCTACTGGACCAGAACCTGGGCCACCACCGCCGTGAGGACCTGTAAATGTTTTATGAAGGTTTAAATGCACAACGTCAAATCCCATATCTCCTGGGCGTGCTTGGCTTAATACCGCATTTAAGTTTGCACCATCATAGTATAATTTACCGCCTGCATTATGGACGATTTCTGCCATTTCTAAAATATTTTCTTCGAATAGACCTAATGTATTAGGATTTGTTAACATAAGTGCTGCTGTTTCTTCGTTTACAACACGTTTTAAGTCTTCTAAGTCAACAAGGCCATTTTCATTTGATTTTACTGTAATTGTTTCAAAACCAGCTACAGTTGCAGATGCTGGGTTCGTTCCGTGAGCAGAGTCAGGTACAATTACTTTCGTACGGTTAAAGTCACCATTCGCTTCATGGTATGCACGAATTAACATTAAACCTGTCCATTCTCCGTGTGCACCAGCTGCTGGTTGTAAAGTAACAGTATCCATACCTGTAATTTCAATTAAATGCTCTTGTAAGTCGTACATTAATTCCATTGCACCTTGTACTGTCTTTTCATCTTGCAGTGGATGAATATTTGCAAATCCTGCGAAACGAGCTACACTCTCATTAATTTTCGGATTATATTTCATCGTACAAGATCCAAGTGGATAGAATCCAGAATCAACACCGTGGTTACGGTTTGAAAGTGCTGTATAGTGGCGCATAATATCAAGTTCAGATACTTCTGGTAGCTCTGCATCTTCTACTCGAATATAATCGCTCTCAAACACATCTTCTAGTTTCACTTCTTCTACATCTAATTTGGGTAAGCTATATCCTATGCGTCCTTCTTTACTCACTTCAAAGATAAGTGCTTGGTCTTGGTTCTTCATTGGATAGCCCCCATTTCGTTTACAAGTGTGTCAATTTCCTCTTTTGTACGAAGCTCAGTTACTGCTACAAGCATATGGTTTTCATGCTCTTTATAATCACGGCCTAGATCGTAACCACCGATAATATTCTTTTGTAATAATGCATCGTTTACTTCTTTCACTGGACGTTTGCAATCTACAACAAACTCATTGAAGAATGGTCCAGCAAATGTTACTGTGAAGCCTTTCGCTTCAAATTGACGTTTTGCATACTGTGCTTTAGAAATGTTTTGACGTGCCATTTCTTTCACACCTTGTTTGCCAAGTGCCGTCATTGCAACAGAAGCTGCTAATGCATTTAACGCTTGGTTTGAACAAATGTTAGATGTCGCTTTATCACGACGAATATGCTGTTCACGTGCTTGTAACGTTAATACAAATCCACGTTTACCATCTGAATCTACAGTTTGTCCAACAAGACGTCCTGGAATTTTACGCATAAATGCTTTCGTTGTTGCAAAGTAACCACAGTGCGGTCCACCAAACTGCGTTGGAATACCGAATGGTTGTGCATCACCGATTACAATATCAGCACCAAATTTCCCTGGTGGTGTTAATGCGCCTAATGATAATGGATTTGAAGAAACGATAAATAATGATTTTTGTTGATGAACGATTTTTTCAATATCAGCTAATTTTTCAACTTGTCCGAAGAAGTTTGGATATTGAACGATTACACAAGCAACTGTATCATCTACTTCACTTTGTAATACGTCTAAATCTGTTACACCATCTTTATGATTAATTTCAACAACTTCAAGATTTTGACCTTTTGCATACGTTTCAAGTACTGCTCTTGATTCTGGATGAACCGCGCTAGATACAAGAATTTTCTTTTTGCGAGTATGGCCAGCTGCTAACATTGCCGCTTCAGCTAAAGCTGTACCCCCGTCATACATAGAAGAGTTTGCTACATCCATTCCTGTTAATTCACAAATCATTGTTTGGAATTCAAAGATTGCTTGTAATTCCCCTTGTGAAATTTCCGGTTGGTATGGTGTATAAGCTGTATAAAATTCTGAGCGAGAAATAACATGATCTACAATTACTGGAGCATAATGATCGTATACGCCTGCTCCTAAGAAAGAAGCGTATTCTTTTAAGTTAGCATTTTTATTAGCCATTTGAGATAGCTCTTTTAAAAGCTCTGGCTCTGATTTTGCTTCTTTAATTTTTAAATCCCCTTTAAAACGAACACTCTCTGGAATATCAGAGAATAATTCATCGATCGTTTGAACGCCGATCGTTTGTAACATTTCTTTTTTGTCTTCTTCTGTCATTGGAAGATAACGATGCAACATGAAATCTACCCCTCTCCCCGTTACTTTGAACGTTTGTAAAATGGTGTTGGAACAACTACTGCTTTGACGCGTTTATTACGAATTTCAATTTCTACTTCTGTATCAACTGCTGCGTATTTTACATCAATTAGTGCTAAACCAATGCTTTTCTTTAACGTTGGAGATTGTGTACCACTTGTTACTTCCCCAATTTTTTCTTCACCAATAAATACAGGGTAATGCGTACGAGGAATTCCACGTTCGATTACTTCGATGCCGACTAATTTACGAGGCGCACCGTTTTCTTTTTGCTCTTTTAACGTTGCTTTTCCAAAGAAGTCTGCTTCTTTATTTGTTTTTACCGCAAAGCCAATTCCAGCCTCAATCGGTGTAATATCTTTTGATAATTCTTGTCCATAAAGTGGTAATGTTGCTTCGAATCGAAGTGTATCACGAGCACCTAAACCACATGCTTTTAAGCCCTCTTCTGCTCCAACTTCAAGAAGTTTCTCCCAAAGTTTTGCAGCATCTTCACTCTTACAGTAAATTTCGAATCCATCTTCACCTGTATAACCTGTACGAGATACAAGTGCTGGAATTCCATCTACAAGAATATCGTTTTTAAATTTAAAGAACTTAATTTCTTTCAAATCTTCTGACACAACTTTTTGTAAAATGCCTTCTGCTTTTGGTCCTTGAATTGCAAGCTGTGCAACTTCACTAGAAACATTGACTACTGTCGCATCGCCAATTACATGACTTGCTAACCATTCGTAATCTTTCTCGATATTTGATGCATTGATTACTAATAAATAGTCTTCTTCACCACGTTTGTAGATTAATAAATCATCTACTGTACCACCATTTTCGTAGCACATAGCTGTATATTGTGCGCCCCCTACCTTTAAGGTAGATACGTCATTTGTAACAACACGTTGTAAAAATGCTAAACTATCTACACCTTTTACTTCAACTTCTCCCATATGAGACACATCGAACAAACCTGCAGCTGTACGTACAGCTTCGTGTTCTTCTTTAATGCTTGAAAATTGAACTGGTAATTCCCAACCACCGAAGTCGATTGTTTTCCCACCATACTTCGCGTATACATCAAATAACGGTGTACGTTGTAATGTAATCATGCTCTCTCCCCCTTATGCTTTGACAAATCAATAAAAGTTGCTTCCCTTTTCTAAACATTTTCATTCTGAAAAGATAGGATATACGGAATCTCATTATATTTTTTTATGAAAGCGTAAATAAAAAATCACTTTCTTGGATAAAATACGAAAGATTCCACACATTTCACACCATTATCCTAACATCATTCGCTATATTTCATCAATATTCTAGCATAAAAAATAATTTAGAATTTTTTATGTTAAAACACAATAAATACAGCTTTTGAGATTTAATACTTTATTATTGTCTATCATATAGCCTTTAATAACGATAATTATGCCTTCTTTTAAGGCAAATCATCATACATTAAAAAATAATTACTTTAGTTTATAAAAGGTGGGAGAGTCGTAATGAATGTCGATATTTCAGTAGATCGGACGTGGCAAAACAATTTTTTAAATAGAATTGATGAAGATGGTCCTTGGACAAACTGGGATTTATATCACTTAGCTTATGAAACAGAAAAATCGTTACTTGTTCCTACTTTTGATGGACTACAAGCACCGAAACATTTATCCCATTTCACACCGCTTCCGCATCAATTAGAAGTCGCTCAAAATGTAATTGAACAAATGAATGGTAAAGCGATTCTAGCAGATGAAGTAGGTCTTGGAAAAACAATCGAAGCTGGACTTATTTTGAAAGAATACATGGTCCGCGGGCTTGTGAAAAAGGTACTTATACTTGTCCCAGCTTCTCTCGTATCACAATGGGCATACGAGCTGAATACAAAGTTTTTCATTCCCGCTGTAGCACAAAAGAAAAGCTACTCGTGGGAACAAGCTGACGTAATCGTATCATCAATTGATACTGCGAAACGTTCACCACATCGCGATATCGTGTTGAACTTAGAATATGACCTTATTATTATCGATGAAGCACATAAACTGAAAAATAATAAAACAAAAAACTATGAATTTGCACAACGATTAAAAAAGAAGTTTTGTTTATTACTAACCGCTACTCCTGTTCAAAATAAGATTGATGAAATTTTTAACCTTGTTTCTTTATTAAAGCCAGGACATCTAGGCAATCAATCCAACTTTGAAGAATATTACGCTTCCAAAAATCGTTCAGCCGAATCAGATGAAGACTTAAAAGCTCTCATTAACAAAGTAATGGTGCGAAATAGACGACATAATACCGGTATCGATTGGCCGAAGAGACATGTACGTACAATTTTTGTTGAGTTTAATGAACAAGAACAAGCTCTATATAATGATATCGAAAATTGGCGAGGACAAGACGCCTTCACATCTGCTTTCTCATCGTTAACGTTAAAACGGGAAGCGTGTAGTAGTCGTGAGGCTGTTTACTATTCATTGAAAAAGCATGTAGAAAAAAGACAGAAAGAAAATGAACATTATATAAAAGATCCACATATCGATGTGCTAATGGACAAAATTAATCATATTCCTTTCAACTCGAAAGCAACTAAAGCTCTAGAGCTTATAAAAGAAATTGACGATAAAGTCGTCATTTTCACGGAATACCGAGCATCACAGATGTACTTACAATGGTTTTTACAACAACACGGTATTTCTTCTGTCCCATTCCGCGGCGGATTTAAACGCGGGAAGAAAGATTGGATGAAGGAACTTTTCCAAAATCGTGCCCAAGTGTTAATTGCAACGGAAGCTGGCGGAGAAGGCATTAACTTACAGTTTTGTAGCCATATGATCAATTATGATTTGCCATGGAATCCAATGCGTCTTGAGCAAAGAATCGGACGTATTCACCGTCTCGGTCAAAAGAATGATGTTCATATTTATAACTTAGCTACAAAGCATACTGTTGAAGAACATATTCTGAAACTGTTATATGAAAAAATTAACTTATTCGAGCGTGTTATCGGTGAACTCGATGAAATTTTAACGAGAATTAATATGAAAAACATCGACGCGCACATTCAAGAAATTTTCGCGCAATCAAAAAGCGAAGGTGAAATTAGAATTAAGATGGAAAACTTAACATCTATTATCGACTTTGCGAAACGAAATGAAGCTGAGGTGCAAGGCTATGCAGCAACATGAAATTCATAATTACTTATACAATTTCTTTGAGGCGAATAACTGTGAAATTTTAGAACGTTCTCCTCATTTATTAGATGTACAGTTAACAATTGAGATGGATAAATTATTAATGAATCGCCCTTTTTATTGGCACTACCTTGAGAAAACAGGAGGCGTACCGAATCCGATGCGCCTTACTCTTATTACAAATCCAGAAAATGAAGAAAATGATGGTGAGCTTATTCACTACGGTTCACCACGTCTACATCAAATTTTCCAAACGACAAAAGAATTAGGCTCATACATACGTTTATATGAGGATGTAAGACATAATGGAGCAACACATACACCGCTCCACCCTTGGCTCGGTATTAATATAAAAGTTTCCTATCAATGTGATCGAAAAAAAGACATCCTTCACTCGATTGGTATTCATCTCATTTCTGGAACAATGATGGCAAACTTTCATGAAACATTAACAAACATTAAACTTACACCAAAAATACCTGATTTTTGTTTTACGCTCTCGCCCATCATTAAACCTCAAAGCGGTTTACAACGCATAGAAGACGCTTTAAAAAATATAATTGCAGAAGATGACCATACGTGGGCAAAAGAAGCAAGAGTGCGTTGGAATCATGATTTAGACCTTTTAAACCGTTTTTATGAAGAAAGTGACGAACTTCCTGAGAGCTATGAAATTGAAAAACAAGCTCTGCAAGAACAGTATGAACCACGTATTACAGTGCAAATTATTAACGGTGGACTCTTTTATGTTACCGCGAATCATTTTCTATCAAAATAAAGCTCCTTCTGCTTTAGAAGGAGCTTTATTTCGAGTTACTCTCTATCCTCATTACGCTCTTGTTGTTTTTGCTTTGCCATGCGTTTTTGATACGCACGATCCTTCGCGCTCACATGATTTGCATCAGTTGGAAGATTTTCTTTCGAACGTCCAATTCCATTGCTCATCTTTCCCACTCCTTTTTACGTTTTTCAGAATACATGTTTATTTTCAGCTAGAGTTACAATCCTTATACAAAAAAATAAGAGCAGCCATTGGCCACTCTTACTCGCTCACATATTTTTGAAACATATCATGGATGCCTTTATTTACTAGGTTCGAGATCTGCTCGTCAGATTTATTCGGATAACGATCACGCAATCTGATAGATGCCTTCACCATTAAATTTTCTAATACAGAACGGCCACCTTCTCCATAAATAATTTCAGCATATTTAACAAGCCTTCCATCCTCTACTGTTGCTGGATTATGATTGAAGAAAAATTTACTCATTGTCTCCACCTCTCTCTTTTGATAACGTTTACATTTATATAGATTATTTATGTTATTTATTTCACAATATTGTATGCATGTATATTTAATTAGTTTCATTATAAAGCAACATATCGATAGTAAATATATGATTTTCCGTCCATTTTGTGAACAAACTAGAAATGAAAGCGTTTCCTTTATTATATACTAAAAAAACTTACTACGCTAGGGGCAATTTTTTTCAATCTACTAATCATATACTTTTTCTTTTTTCAATAAACCTTATACAATTTTCAGAAATTATATTATAAAATATATGTATGACTTAAGGAGGCTGTATATGAATCAAAATAAAAAAGCTATATTAGATCTTGTCTTTTATCTCGTAATCCCATTCCTCATTTGGAAATTCGCAAAACCTTATATCGATCCTTATTACGCGATGTTACTTTCCTCTGTTCCGGGAATTATTTATACACTGTATACCTTTAAAAAAGAAAAGCAGTTTAACGTGACAGGGTTCTTTATTTTAATTACACTCATTTCTAATACAACGGTAGATTTATTATCCGGATCAGCTGAACGAATGTTGTGGAACGATGCGTATTATCACATCGTACTCGGCATTATCGTTATATGTACAATTTTTATAAAAAAACCACTTATGTTATATTTCGCAGCAGATATTGCAGCACTGCAAGGCCATGACCGTGATAAAAGTCGTGAACTGTATCGTGATAGTCGTATCTATCCAGCATTGCAATACTTAACGCTATTTTTCGGGCTACAATTCATATTAAAAAGCTTCTTAAAAATTTATTTCATCTCTGTTTTCGGTGTAGATGGCTACGGTGAAATGAGAGCGATTATGACGGCTGTTGGATGGGGGATTTCCATTTGTATCGGAATTGGATTTGTCTGGGTCAACAATAAAATACATGCCGTTACAGAAGAGAAAGAGTCTATGCAGTAAATGAAAATCCCCTAGTAGTATGATGCTACTAGGGGATTTTCATTTTGCTACACATATTACGAAAGAATTAACTTGATTTTTTTCTTTTATTTTTTACGTTTCGATAAAACAAAGCAGCACTTAGCGGCATAACACCAAACCACTTATTCATAAATGGCTCTTTTTCTGCACGGCGTTGTTCTTTCTTTTGTTTTCGATCTTCTTTTGGAGCATCCATATACGACACAAACTGTTGTGTCACAAAGCGAACATAATCATTAGTAGACATATTATCATCACCTCTACTTGATTAGTATGTCCACTTTCTTATTCATTAATCTTTTCTTTTAATTCATTCATAATTTGCTTTACAGACTTATTCGTCGTATCGATATGAATATGAGCCTCTTCATAATAAGCTCGGCGCGATTCGAATTTCGTTACAAATGCATCTATATCTTTCTTCTGAAATAGTGGACGTGTCGTATCTTCACGAAGCCTTTCTGCAATTACATGTGGATCACAATATAAATACACGACAGTTCCATTTTCCTTCATCCATTTCCGGTTTTCCTCTCGCTCAACGATTCCGCCGCCAGTTGTAATGATTACATTACAGCTGGGTAGTACACGCAACATTTCACTTTCATATTCCCGAAAAGCCATTTCACCTTCTTCGGCAAAAATATCACGAATTACTTTTCCCTGCTTCTCTTCAATTTTTTGATCTGTATCTACAACATCCATATGAAGTTCTTTACTTAATGCTTTTCCAATTGTTGTTTTCCCAGCTCCCATATAACCGGTTATGTATATAGATTTCATGTTCGTTCCTCTCAATCATCCGTTATTATTTGTTATTATAACGAAAGATTACATTATTGAATAAAAAAACGTCTTGTTCTCATTATGCAATGAAGAACAAAACGTCACATACACGCTTTTACTTGTAAGTACCTCTTCTCACCCACTGCGTTGCAATCCATTTCTCGCCTTTCGTTACAGGGGCCCCTCCATGTAGCGTAAGCTCATTTAATGATTGGTCTTGATAGAAATACTCAAAGTATACTGCCATTCCCTTTCTAGGGTGCACAGAAAGATTTAATTTCGGAAAGAACGTTTCTCCGCCTTCTTCTACATCATTTAAGTACATGACAAGCGTACTAATACGATTATTAGCAGCTGATCTACTATGTTCTGCAAAATAATCATAGTGCGCTTTATATTGTTGATCCACCTCATAATTTAAAATGTGTAATCCTTCTCCGTGCGACGCAGGAACATTCATGATAGATGAAATTCGTTTTTCAATCTTCTCAGTAAGTTCATTATCGTCTAAAAATGCACCCTTACTCGTTCGAATATCATTTACATCACGTGATGAACCAACTTTAGAACGTGCTAACTTATTTTTAGACAATTCAATTAATTCATCACACTCTTCATCACTTAATACATTTCCTAACACGACAATAAGAGGTTCTTCGAATTTTGAAATAATTTGTATTTCCCTATCTTCTGTCATAATTGCATTTCCTTTATGATCAAAAATAGTTTGTTCCTTATTTTCACCTATTTGATTGTTGTTTGTCATTTCCCTATTCTCCCTAAAAATAATGATTGGATAGCATGAATATATCATATTCTTTCTACCTTTCTCTTTTTTAAGAAAATTTAAACTTTTAATCATTATATTTATCCATTTCTTCTAAAAAATCAATTTAATTTACAATAGGAAACCTTGGTTTATTTACATATATTTTATACATTATCCTTCTATCCAATCGACTATTTTCCCATCCTTTTTTCTATACCGAAAACCTACCGTATAGAAAGCTTCCTGTTTGAGTGTGCACTGCAACGTAACGAGAATTAAATCATTTTCAAAGACATAATTTCCACTCGCTTCTCCCTTTTCATACTGAAAGAAAAATGTACCTTCTTTTTCTTTTTGCTGTAAATCTTTTTTTATATCTGTAATAGATCGGTTAAGTAATTCATCCAATAAAAACTTTTGTTCTATTTCTATATAAAAATTTTTATCTGTAAACAACATATTTGTTTCGTATATAAAAAAAGAAGTTAATAAAATAAGAAAGATAATCGTTCCAGGCATTGTAAATCCATTTTGCTTTCTCATACGTTTATTCCTATTTCGCTATATCGCATAACTACACCTTCATATATTTTCCCACTAGTATCTTTCACATTTATAATGAGTACATGAGGTGTTAGTTTGTAAGAAACCGTTCCAATATTTTGTAAAACAACTTCCCTCCCGCGCCTATTTACCTTTCTTATAAGACGACTATTCTCTTTTTCATACGATACTTCACTCCCATTACGCGATCGGAATCGTAAAATACTTTCTCCATTTTCAAATGCTAGCTGTTCTCCAGATGATACTTCACGAAACTCCAATTGCATTTGCCCTAAATACACATCCCACTCCCAATCATTTAACCCTTTCGACTGTTTATTTTCCATTTCAATGAAATGTAGGCGGGGAAAGAGCAAAAAAAATATTGATAATAGAAACAGACATACAATCATTTCTATTAATGAAAAACCAAATTCTAATTTATTTTTTCTCCTACATAAAAGCATTGTTCCATCATTCTGTCTTTCACATCTCTCCACACAGTACAAACTTCATTGCCTCCCCAATATGTGTAATACACAATTCCATTTATATTCTTTTCTATTATTCGCTTGTCTTCATTTCCATACATATATATAGCTGCTTCTTTTTTTAATAATCCAGTTGCCTTATAACGAATTTGTATATTTTTTCTTTCTTGCATAACTAATACTGTTTGCGGTAGTAGTAACGATACAGCCATCATTAAAACACTTAACGATACAATCATTTCAGCCATTATGGATCCTTTTTGACATTTCACGATACGTAAATCTCCCTCTTCCAAGCTGAAATACAATTTCATATTTATAATTTCGATACGAAATTATAATCGTACCACCTCTATTAATATTTCCACTTGGATTATATGTCATCGGATTTGGAAACGTATGCAAATCAATTTGTATATCTTCTTCATACTCTCGCTTGACGATATAATACTTTGTACCTGACTCTTTTATAGCATACATATTTCTATCTTTATGCCAACGTAATGTATAGTGCTTTTGACGGTTTATCGCTAATTGCTGCATATACAAAATATCATTTGAAAACTGTCTCAAAAATTGTTCAACTTTTTGTCGCTCGTATAAGGAATGAACACTAAAATACGTAACTATACTTAATACAGAAATAGCAAATAAAACGAGTAACATTTCTAAAAAAGTAAACCCCTGTTGTTTCACAATGCCCTAATTGATACTGCGCCATCATCTGAAATATGAATAGATTCGCCATTCGGGCACTTATCAGTTGTAATATACTTTTCATCTGTCAGTTCTTTTAACGATGGAATTTTATTATGTTGTAATTGATATACTTGTATTTGCGCTTCTATAGATTTCACGTAAGCTGCACAACCTTTTCCTTGGACCGATGAGCGCTGTGTAACTACATTCGGAATAATTAATAGTAATAATATAGTTATGACAACCATTACTAATAGCATCTCTAACAGAGTAAACCCTTCCTCATTCTGCATACAAATGCCCCCTAAATAGAATTCATCATTTGAAACATCGGCATAATCATCGCTAAGTACATAAGGACAACGATTCCTCCAATACATGTAAATAAAATAGGCTGAATGATAACTAACATATGTTTAATTTTCCGTTCCATCTTTTCCATAATAAGATCGCTATAGTCACCTAATTCAATCCCTAAATTGCCGTTTGCTTGTCCATGCGTAATAACATAAGAAAGTTCTTTCTCGTAATACCCACTTTTAGCAATGATAGATTGTAACTGTTCTCCTCCAATTAATTGTCTTTCAATCCGGCTCGCTTCATATTTAAAGAACGGATGATATCTTTGCTCCATCATTATTGTTAAAGCTTCACATACTGATAGTCCACCATTTAATAAACCACTCAACTGAGTAGCAAAATAATGTGAATGCTTTAAAATAAGAAATGTTTTGATGAGGGGAATACGAAGCATAATTTTTACCTGTCTAATATGTGGAAGTTTCCTAAAATACAACATGTATAAAATACCTCCAATAATAACAGTTAAAATAGCGGTTAAAATAATGTAAGGTAGCAGTTTTATTGCACTTAAAATTTGTTCTGTAAGTAGTGGTGTATTAGAACCGAACGAACTATAAACCATTTCAACCTGAGGTAATAAAATGAGTTTAAAAATAAAGAGCATGATTAGTAGAAAAAACATCAAAAACATAGGATACTGCATTATTTTCATCATGTCTCTCCTATACTTATCTTTCTTATAAAGAAGTGCACTTCCTTGTTGCAAAGCAAAAGAAATATCACCATGTTGCTCGGCATAAAATAAATAACTTAACATGTCCTGATGAAACTTTAACTGATGAAAAGAATCGTGTAGACTTTTCCCATCTTTTAACCCCTCAATCATGCGCTGCAATTGTACTTTCTTTTCTACAGGTAATTGAAACTGTAAAAATTCTAATGCTTGTAAAAGAGAGTAGCCTTTTTCTAATAATTCTCCTAAACGTTTCAACAATACTACTTGATCACTTAAACTCCATGTTTTCTTAAACATAAACATCTTCTTCTAAAAAACCTAAAGCATATCCTTTTCGTATTGACGATTCTAAAGTCTCATGTTTGTAAGTAACACATTCTCCACCAGCTTCTTTAAGCGCTTGTTTTAACTCATATCCATATAGTAGCTCATATATGCTAGCCTGCCTTACTTGCCTCATTGATTTACATAAAGTTGAGCACTTTCCTCTGCAAAACGGACACTTCAATTCGACAAGTCGCTGTGCAGCTACAGCCAATAAAGACTGTTCAATCTCTTGCCTCGTTATACCATAATCCATGAAGCGAATGATTGCTCCTTTCGCATCATTCGTATGCAGTGTTGTCATTACTAAATGTCCTGTCAAACTTGCTCTTATAGCTATTTTTGCTGTTTCTTCATCACGGATTTCACCGACTAAAATAATATCTGGATCATGACGTAAAATAGCCTTTAATCCTGTTTCATATGTGAGACCCGCTTTTTCATTTATTTGAATTTGTAATACATCGTCACTTCTTTTTTCAACCGGATCTTCAAGTGTAATGATGCGACGTGTTTTCTTTTTTCTAATTACCTCTAATAATGCATACATTGTCGTCGTCTTCCCAGATCCAGTCGGTCCAGTAAACACAAGTAGCCCCTGTGAATAGCGTAAAAACGAGAGTAGTTTTGCTGCCGTACTTGGAAATAACGAAAGATGTGATAAGGGCTGAACAGATGCTTGTAAATGAAGGCGAATAACGAGACTTTCTTGATATACTGTTGGAAGTGTTGAAAGGCGTAAATACACTTCTTGTCCATCAATTTGCAAATACAACGAACCATTCTGTGGCTTCCGTTTCTCGCCTATGTCCATAGATGCTAAAAATTTGAAATGTGAGACAAGTTTTTCTCCAAATTCCTTTTCAATACACTGTCTCGTCATTAAATCTTTTCCTATACGTAGTTGAACCGCTACATCCTTCTGCCGGGGCACAATATGTAAATCTGACGCTTGTACCCTACACGCTTCTTTTAAAATTGCATTCGCAAAAATTTCAATCCCATTCATCACTTTTCCCTCCTCACTATGTATATAGCATGAAAACATGCGCAATAAAAATTTGGACTTTTGTATTTTCAATAGAGGAAAAAGGAAAAATATGTTTGTGAAATTATGAACAATTTCCGAATTATTGTCTGAAATTACCTATACTCATGTTTATCTGTATTATAATGTTATTATCTTGGATAAAGTGATAAAGGTGGAGATCCTCATGGAACAAGCTTTAAAAATTACAGGTGTATTATCTGACCCAACTCGTTATTACATTTATAAATATATTTCGCAAAAACATAGTTACGTAACGGTACAAGAAATTGCAGATGAGTTTGACATTCATCCAAACGTAGCGCGTTTACATTTATCTAAATTAGAAGATGTTCATATGCTAAAATCGGAAACGAAGAAAACTGGAAAAGGCGGACGACCGAGCAGATTGTATGTCTTATCTGAAGATGTTATCCAATTACAATTTCCATTCCGTGATTATCAATTGTTAGCAAGAATCGCATTTAATTCTTTACTTAGTCTTGGTGCTGCTGGTGAGAAAGCGCTATACGAAACAGGAAAACAATTCGGAGCTGAATTAATGCAACAACATATGCAACGTTTAAATGTGAGTGAAGATGCTTTAACAGTGGAACAAAAAGTTCAAATTGCAAAAGAAGCTTTCTCAACAGCTGGCTTATCACCTGCATTTGAATTAAGTGCAGATGGAACAAAAATTTTCTATGATGTACACAATTGTCCATTTAAAGAAGTTGCTGTTCATCATCCAACTGAAATTTGTAACATGCACGGAGATATGATGAAAGGGATTTTTGAAATCCTATTCCCTAACATGGAATTAACTCGAAATGATAGTCTATTAGATGGATGTAAATCTTGTAATTATAAACTAACAATTTAATTTTTCATATAAAAAGAAGCCAATAATAATTGGCTTCTTTTTATATGAACGAATATTTACAATAGTAAGAAAAATAAACTATAATGAGGTGAGGTTTACTTTTTTTAGAAAAGGAGGGAGATGGCATGGAGCGCATGTTTCGCGTTCTCGGCTTTTGGACTGGAATTTTCTCGGTTATGTTTTACGTAGGGGATATGCAACCGGCCGCACTACTATTTTTAGGACAAACAGGTTTCTTCGTACTTTTAAGCTATTTAAAATTAACAGAGCGTATGTATATATACGTATTTGGGGCATATTTAACTGTTTTCTTCATAGGATTTACATACTACACGACATTCTTACTTGTGCCTGGGGCTGGACATTAAAAGATGGCATTTTGCCATCTTTTTTTAATTCCGGAATTTCCTAGTTGACTTATAGGTTTTATTACCTTATATTCTATATAACAGATTGGAATTAGGGGGAATCAACATGAATACACTGCTTGTCGGAATTAACGTTGCAGTCATGCTCATCTTAGTTGGCGTATTATATTATATGCAACGTAAGCATGTATCTTTTAATAAACGTGTATTTACCGCTTTAGGAGTCGGAATTTTATTCGGTCTTATATTACAATTTATTTATGAGCCAACTTCTAAAGTAATTATTGAATCAAATACTTGGTTTGGCTTAATCGGTAACGGTTATGTAAAATTACTTCAAATGATCGTTATGCCACTTATTTTAGTATCTATTATTTCAGCATTTACAAAATTACAGTTAACGAAAAACCTTGGTAAAATTAGTGGCCTTATTATCGGTATTTTAATTCTTACTACAGGAATCGCTGCAGCTGTCGGTATCGCTGCAAGTGCAGGATTTGATGTATCTGCAACCGGCCTACAACAAGGTGATGCAGAATCTGCTCGTCTGAAACTAGTTGAAGAAAGATTTACTTCTATTGAAAAGACAACAATTCCAGATAAATTATTAGAGCTATTACCTACAAATCCGTTTCTTGATTTAACAGGCGCTCGTCCAACATCAACAATTTCTGTCGTAATATTTGCAGCCTTTATCGGCATTGCCTTTATAGGTGTAAAACGAAAATATCCAGAACAAGCAGAGCTATTTAAGAAGATGCTTGATGCTGTATATGCAATCGTAATGCGTATGGTAACATTAATTTTACGCCTTACTCCATACGGCGTATTAGCTCTTATGGCAAAAACAGTTGCTGGTAGCGACATAAATGCTATTTTAAAACTTGGCAACTTCGTGTTAGCGTCTTACGTAGCACTTATCGTAATGTTCGTTATCCACTTATTATTAATTGCGCTATCTGGTTTAAATCCAATTCAATATTTAAAAAAGGTGTTCCCTGTATTAACATTTGCATTCACATCTCGCTCTAGTGCTGGTGCGATGCCATTAAATATTGAAGCGCAAAAAGAAAAGCTTGGTATTTCCGAAGGAATTGCAAACTTCGCAGCTTCATTTGGGGTATCTATCGGACAAAACGGTTGCGCAGGTATTTATCCAGCAATGCTTGCAATGATGGTCGCTCCAACTGTAGGAATTGATCCATTACAACCACAATTTATTTTAACTTTAATCGCTGTTGTTGCTATTAGCTCATTCGGTGTTGCCGGAGTTGGTGGCGGCGCAACATTCGCAGCTTTAATCGTACTATCTACAATGAACTTACCAATCGGTATTGTTGCTCTAGTTATCTCGGTTGAGCCATTAATCGATATGGGGCGTACAGCTCTTAACGTAAGTGGCTCTATGACAGCAGGTCTTATTTCAAGTAAATGGCTTGGTGAATTAGATCAAGATACGTACAATCAAGATGATACAAAAACTGGTGAAATTGCTTCATAATGAAAAAAGACGCTAACATACAATTGTTAGCGTCTTTTTTATTCCGTCCCCTCTTTATAGATTTTATCTTGAGAATTATCACTCTAAGTATTCTTCTAGTTGCTCTTTTAACTCCTCCTCAATCTCATAACAAGATTCATCAGCGAGTTCTCCTACTTTCTTACTCCCCAAAATGTTTGATTGAATTGGCATTCCTAAAAAGATTCTTTCACATTTCCAAATTGGAATATTATGAAATCCAATCAGCTCTTTTTCTTCATCTAATATAGCTATAGCAACTGATGAATAATAACCCACCTCAAAGGGATTCTCTTTTTCTCTTGCAAATCCCATATCTAATTCCATGTGTTTTTCTATGTATAAATGTGAATACTCTTTATGCAGTTTAAGTGATATTCGATCTATTTCCTTCTCCATACATTGAATGTTCTCTTTTAACTCCAACGTAAACTCCTGTTCTTTATATTTCATTTTCGCCTCCTTAAACATAGAAAAAGAGAATACAATAACATATCCTCTTTCCTCAAATATATTTCATTATCTCACAGCCCGTCCTTTTCACAAATAACCATTTTGTTCGCACCATTTATGAAATTGTCCTACGTCTACTCCAACTAACACGATATCCTTTAGCTCTACATCAATGACTTGTTCTCCAATTACAATAGCAAACTGCGATGCTAATTTTGTCTCATTTTTCTTTACAATTCCAATTCGGTTCCGATGCGGTCCATCTTTTATATATGCTTTTTGTCCTACAATATCAAAGTTCAAAATTCTCACCTCTTTTACTGCGCTCAAATTGGAAATACGATCTCCACCTCGGAAAATTTCCTTTCATTGCACTATTTCTCTATATATATGACGAAACAATAAAAGAGTCCTTCCTTCTTTACAATTATTTTTTCTTTGTTTCATTTTTGTGATTGAAACGTAAAGTTTATAATAAAATACACTTGGAAGCGCTTTCTATGTAATTTTTTATGTTATAATATATAAGTAGAACTTCGTAAAGAGGGTTAAAAAATGAATACAAAAATGATTAAAAAAGTAATTGAAGCATTAAAAGTATATGGCTTTCAGGATGTATCATTCTGTGACAAAACGAAGCAATTTTTATTTCATAACGAAACCGATATTATGAGCGGCTATGCAGAAATAACATATAGTAGTCAATTTGAAAAATTCAACGTACAAATTCATCCAATTGAAACGCATCACCAAGCAGAGTTACAAGAGATTGAAAGACATATACAAGCTTGTATAAGAAAAGTGGAATATTTAAACGCACTTCTTACCGGGCAGACAAAACTAGATGATAAAATTATTATTATGTAAAAAAAGAACGTGATCCAATCACGTTCTTTTTTCATTATACGTTCATCTTTTCCTTTAGTTGTAATCCTGTAACAGATTCTAATACATCCATCGATTCTCCAAATGTCATATCAAAAATTGTCTTGTCCTCTATGTATGGAAACTGTCTGAAACGCTTTTCTAACACCTTCACAGCATCTGATGTAAAGTTTGCACTATCAATGCCAAATTCTGTTTCAAGAAGAACGATCCAATCTAACACATGAAAACCTAATCCATTGACGAATGAAATCAATTTTTCTTCTGGATTTGAAGATAAGAATACTTGGCGTTCCATCTCACTAAAAAGTTCTTCTCCTAAGATTTCAGCTAACTCATCATCATGTTCACGTTCAACAAGTTCTTCGTAGCCGTAATCATCCACAAGCTCTTCTACTTCTTCACTATCCTGACAAAGCAATTGACTAAGAAGTGCCTCTTTCTTAAATTCACTATTTTGTACGACTTCTAAAAAGCTCGTTTCCCATCCATTTTCTAATTTCATATTATGTACTCCTTTATATACGTTTCTTATCCTCACTGTACCCAAAAGATCACTTTTATAACCTTTTAGGTAGTTACTATTATTTCATATGATTCATAACATAAGATGCAAACTCAGCTACATCTCCTTCAAAAATATTTATTTCTGGCAAGTGATAGAACGTTGTTTGGAGCGGGTTTCCTGCATGATATACATATATCGTTTTCTCTAGTGCAATCGCCATTCCAAACTCTGTATGGCTCCCGTTTCCGCCATCTAATATAAGTAAAAATACATCCGCTTCTTTTACAGCATTTTGTTCTGCCTGACCAATTTCTCTTAATTGTTCTTCATTTGCTGCTTTTTCGTTTTTGGTCCAATCATATGTATGGTGCCATCCTGCATGTTTCAGTTCATTTGCTACGGAACGTACAAGATGTTTATTTTGGAAACCTGAGGCGATATAAAAATTCATTTATATACACTCCTTCATTATGTATGGGGAAACTCCTTTTTAGCGTTATTTGTTATAGCTACAATAAAGAACAACTTCAAAAAAAATCCCCATCTTTAAAACTTATTTGCGTTTAAATGATGGGATGCTTCATGGTCTTCTTTTATTTTTTGTTTTTTATAACTTTCATCAGCTAACATTTCTAGTTCAGCTGTTATCTCTGACTTTTCAAGCTCTCTTTCTTGCGAAAATTTCCTTGAAATATAAACAATAACACTACCAACGTACAACACAAAGCATATAATAAGTGCAGTATTTTCATAGAGACTTAGCTCCAACACAGTCACTCCTAATCCATTCGTATTTTCACGCCTCATTAATTGGAATTTCCCTATTAATCCATTTGTTATCCCGCTATTTGAGGGCAGTAAGACTCCCTCCTCAAAATTCAGTAACAGTAAAGAAGTTAGATGTGGGATGCACCCAACTGATTAAAGTTTCACTTTATTGTAACATAAAAATATCAATTCTTGGAATCTTTCACCCTACTAAAATAGGCATGATTGTTTCATCATGCCTCTGAAATATTTTGAATGATTGTTTTAATTGCTTCTTTTCCATTATATTTTTTTAGTGCTGTTTTATACTTCTCATTATTTTGATTTAATTCTTCGACATACTTTATAAGAGATTTTACATTTACATCTTCTTCATATAATACGGAGGCATATCCTTGTCTTTCAAAGGACTCTGCATTTAATATTTGATCTCCACGGCTTGCAAATTTCGATAATGGAATTAAAACCATCGGCTTTTGTAATGTTAAAAATTCAAAAATTGCGTTGGAGCCCGCGCGTGAAATAACAAAATCTGTTACCGCTAATATATCTGGCAGTTCTCCATGTACATATTCAAATTGTCTATATCCTTCTTTATTTTGTAAACTTTCATCAAGGTTACCTTTTCCGCAAAGGTGAACAATTTGATACTTTTTAAGAAGTTCTGGTAATGCTTCTCGAGCCGTATCATTAATTTTTTTCGCGCCCAAGCTGCCTCCCATAATCGTAATAACTGGCTTTTTACGTGAAAAACCTAAAAACGCTAAACCTTTTTCACGATTTCCCTTCAGCACTTCTTCACGTACAGGAGACCCCGTATATATTACTTTTTCTTTCGGTAAATGTTTCGCTGCTTCTTCAAATGTAACAAATATTTTCGAAGCAAAACGAAGCGCAATTTTATTTGCTAGTCCTGGCGTCATATCAGATTCATGTAATAAAACTGGTACTCTATTTAGCCATCCGCCAATTACGACTGGTACAGATACGAAACCGCCTTTTGAAAAAATCACATCTGGTTTTAGTTTTCGAATTCTTACATACGCATCCATAACACCCTTCATTACAAGAAAAGGATCTTTTATATTTTTTAAATCAAAATAACGACGTAGCTTTCCACTCGAAATACTATAGTAGGGAATGCCTTCCTTTTCTATAATCGTTTTCTCAATACCTTGGTGAGAACCAATATAAGAGATATCCCAGTTGTCTTCCTGTAAATATGGGATAATGGCTAAATTAGGTGTTACATGTCCTGCCGAACCGCCACCTGTAAAGACTATTTTCTTCATACGTCTCCCCCTTCTAGACTATAATACACTAAAATATCTTGCCTCAGGGTGAGAAAATACCATAGCCGTTACGGACGCTTCTGGCTCCATCATGAATCCTTCTGTTAATGAAATACCTATTTCCTCTGGATGAATTAAGCGAAATAGCTTTTCTTGATCTGCAAGTTCTGGACACGCCGGATAACCAAATGACACTCGTATTCCTCTATATTTCGTACGGAAACGTTCTTCCATCGTCAGTTCAGGTGAGTCCGGAATGCCCCAGCGGTCACGAATGAGCATATGTGTTTTTTCAGCAAGTCCTTCCGCTAATTCAAGCGCTAACGATTGAATGGCATGACTACGTAGGTAATCACCTTTCGCCTTCCACTCTTCAGCAATATCCCGAACTCCTTCCCCAACCGTAACAGATAAGAAAGCAACATAGTCCATCTCATCTCCTATTGGGCGCAAATAATCACCTAAAGTACGATAGGGAGCCTTTCCTTGTCTAGGGAATGTGAAACGCTCTATAACACGCGTATGATCTTCTGGATCATATATTACAATGTTTTGTCCGTCGCTTTGCGCTGGGAAAAATTGATACACTGCTTTCGGCTTTAACCAAGATTGTCCTTCCTGCAATAATTCATCTATTAAATCATTTAATTCATGTGCTCTCTTATCTCCCTCTTTCAAAAGCTTCTTCACATTTCCTTTTAATCCAAGGTGATGCCCAAGTAGCATTTGTCTATTCAGAAATGGTGCGAGATGAAGGGCGGGAACATCTCGTAATACAATTCGTTTTGTTGAATCAGGCACCATAACCTCTGATTTTGGTAATGGCTCAATTACTGCTGGAATTTCTACTTTCTTCTCCTCTTTTTTTACGATATGAAGATGACGTTCTTTTTTATCCTGCTTCATCTTCTCACGCTCTTCTTCTTTTTGAAGCTTATTAATAATATCGAGCCCCGTCATCGCATCACTCGCATAACAAACGAGTCCTTTATATGATGGTGAAATCCGATTATCTGTAAACTTTCTCGTTAACGCTGCACCACCTACAACAATGGGCACATCAATATTTGCCGCTTTTAAATCTTCAGCAGTCGTTACCATTTGTTGAGCTGATTTTACTAATAAACCTGAAAGGCCTATAATGTCCGGCTTCTTTTCTTGTACTTCTTGAACAATTCGATCCGAACGTACATTAATTCCTAAATTAATAATCTCATATCCGTTATTCGCTAAAATAATTTCAACGAGATTTTTCCCAATATCATGCACATCACCTTTTACTGTTGCTAACAATACTTTCCCTTTTTTCGCACTATCACTAGATTCCATATGTGGCTCTAAATAGCTTACAGCGGCTTTCATACTTTCGGCACTTTGCAATACTTCAGCAACAATAAGTTCATTATTATTAAATAGTCGTCCTACCTCGTCCATCCCTGTCATAAGCGGACCGTTAATAATATCAAGAGGTTTTCTTCCTTCTTCAAGTGCAAGACTTAAATCCTCGTGTAATCCTTGTTTCGTACCTTCTACAATATAATTTGCTAGTCTTTCATCAAGCGTTAACGTTTCTTGCACAACGACATCTTTCTTTTTAGCAACTCGGTAAAAGTTTGTAAATTCTTCTAACGTCTCTTTCGTCGTTTCAAACAGTAATGCATCTGCAAGGCGTTTTTCTTCCTCTGGAATCGACGCATAGCGTTCTAATTTTTCCGTATTCACAATCGCGTAATCTAATCCTGCTTTCGTAGCATGATATAAAAAGACTGAATTTAATACTTCACGTCCAGCCGGTGGTAAACCAAATGATATGTTACTTACACCTAAAATCGTTAAACACTCTGGTAACGCTTCTTTAATAAGGCGAATTCCTTCTATAGTCGCTGCCGCTGAGCCAATATATTCTTCATCACCTGTCCCTACTGGAAACACAAGTGCATCAAAAATAATATCTGACGGGCGTATCCCATACTTCTTTGTAAGTAATTCATAGCTTCTTTTCGCAATTTCTATCTTTCGTTCCGCACTAACCGCCATACCGTCTTCATCAATTGTTCCTACAACTATAGCGGCACCATACTTTTGAAGAAGCGGTGTCACTTTTTTAAATCGTTCTTCTCCATCTTCTAAATTAATTGAATTAATAACAGCTTTTCCTTGAATATAAGTAAGAGCTCGCTCCATCACATTTTCATCTGTTGAATCAATCATAATCGGTACTTTTAAAACTTTCGTAACTTCTGCTAAGAAGTTTTCCATATCTTCTATTTCATCGCGATCAGGATCTGCCATACAAATGTCAATAATATGAGCATTTTTCTTCACTTGCGCTCTTGCCACTTCAGCAGCCTCTTCAAATTTCCCTTCTGCTACTAAGCGTTTAAATTTACGTGACCCAATAACATTCGTTCTTTCACCTACAAATAACGGTCTCATAGACTCATCATATTGCAGTGCTTCTAATCCACTAATTCCATGTCCTTCTCTCTCATGATGGTCACGAGGCCTAAGAGATGCTAGCGCGGATTTCATTGCTTTTATATGTTCTGGTGTCGTGCCACAACAACCACCAATAATATTAACCCATCCTTCTTCAGCAAATCGCTTCACCTTTTCAGCAAGAGAAGATGGAGATTCATGGTAATGTCCATCTTCATCAGGAAGACCTGCATTTGGATAACAAGAAATGTAACACTCCGATAAATCAGATAGTGAACGAATATGGTCCCTCATAAACTCCGGACCAGTCGCACAGTTTAGCCCAACAGATAATGGTTTCATATGTTCTACTGATAAATAAAAAGCTTCAATTGTTTGCCCAGCCAGAGTCGTTCCCATTGGCTCAATCGTTCCTGAAATCATAATAGGAACCGTTTTTTTCAGTTCTTCAAAAGCGGCTTGAATTCCAATATAAGCTGCTTTCACGTTACGCATATCTTGACTCGTCTCAACGAGTAATACATCAACTGCTCCTTTTAATAATCCTCGTGCCTGCCTTGTATAAGCCTCAATCAATTCTTCAAAAGTCACACCACCTGTAACACTAATTGCTTTCGTTGTTGGTCCCATCGCTCCCGCAACATATACTTCCTTCCCGCTTTCTTTAACAGCTTGCTTCGCCAAAAGTGCTGCCTTTTCATTTATTTCTTCATCTAAATGAGACAGATCATAATCACTTAGTACAATATTCGTTGCCCCAAATGTATTTGTTTCAATAATATCCGCTCCAGCTTCAATATAAGCTTTATGAATCTTTAAAATAACGTCTGGTCTTGTTTCCACTAAATATTCATTACAGCCCTCGTACTCTTCTCCTCCGAAATCTTCAGCAGTTAAATCCTCTTGCTGAATCATTGTCCCCATTGCACCATCTAATATTAAAATGCTATTTTTTAATTTTTCTTCTATACACTTCATCAATTAATACCTTCTTTCACTTCTTGCTTTTCTCTTACATATTTAACAAGATGTTCTGTAATTTCATACTTTAAAAATGGTGTAATAAGATAAATACCATTAAAATATTTCATCGCTGCGTCGACCAATTCTTGTGAAATGCGGATCCCTTCCTCAATTGCTGCCTCTTTCGTTTCATGTCCATCCATTCTCTCTCTTATTTCTTCAGGAAGAGTAATACCCGGCACCTCAAAATGAAGAAAATCTGCATTCCGCTTACTTACTAACGGCATAATTCCAATAAAAATAGGTTGTTCCAAATGCTTTGTCGCTTCATACACTTCTTCAATTAACTTGATATCGTAAATTGGCTGAGTTAAAAAATACTCCGCTCCAGCATCTATTTTTCGTTCCATTCGCTTAACCGCTGCTTTTAAGTGCCTCACGTGAGGATTAAATGCGCCGCCTACAGAAAACCTTGTCGCCGGTCCAATTGATTTCCCTAAAATTGAACGTCCATCGTTCATTTCTTTAATCATTTTAATAAGCTCAATAGAGGATAAATCATATACAGAAGTGGCACCGGGAAAATCACCAACGCGCGCTGGATCACCAGTTAAAGCTAACACTTCTTCCATCCCTAACGCCGATAAACCTAACAAATGAGATTGTAGTCCAATGACGTTATGATCTCTACACGTTAAATGCGTCAATACTGGGATATCATGCTTCGTTAATAACGCACCCATCGCCATATTAGAAACACGAGGCGATGCTAATGAATTATCTGCTAGAGTAATAGCATCTGCTCCCGCTCTTTTTAACGCTCTTGCTCCTTCAAAAAAACGCTGTGTATCTAACGTTTTCGGTGGATCTAATTCCACTACAACTGTCGTTTGTTTTTTCGCTTTCTCTGCTAGAGTGACGTGAGCCTTCGAACGTTTCTCATGCGTATGAACGACTTTCGGCCTTTGAATCGTGTCTTTTTCTATTACAGGGGTAATATTCGCAACAGCGCGCTTCATACTTTGAATATGTTCTGGAGTCGTACCACAACAACCACCCAATAACCGAATACCTTGCTCAATAAATCTCGGTGTCATCGCTTCAAAATAAGCTGGGCTTCCCTCATATACGTAACGTCCATCCACATAATTCGGGAGGCCTGCATTTGGGTATGCTGATAAATAGCCATTTTGAGGAATCGATATCATTTTGAAAGCTTCCGTCATATGAAGCGGCCCTAGTTGACAATTCAATCCAACAACATTTGCACCGTAATCTATAAGTTGCTTTAATATTTCATTGACATCATTTCCATTTTGAGTCGTACCTGCTTCATGTAACGCTAATTGCGCAACAATTGGAATATTCGTTTGCTTACGCAATACTTTAACGGCATGAAGTAATTCAAATTCATCGTAAAAAGTTTCTAATAGTAATCCATCAACCTGTTCTTCTAGTAAAGCCCCTGCCTGTTCAAGTAACATAAACTCTCTTTCCATATCAGTCGTTGTAACAGCTCCGATATGTTTCATACCACCAATTGTTCCTAAAATTGCATTTTTATCTGTCACAGATGCTTTCGCTAGTTTTACTGCCGCTCTATTAATTTCTGTAACTTGATTTTCTAAACCATACATACGTAATTTCGCCTCATTTGCTCCATACGTATTCGTTTGAATTACATCTGCTCCAGCAGCTACATATTGTTTATGAATCGATATAATTAAGTCTGGATCAGATACATTCAATTCTTCAAAGCTACTTTGCAAACCATGTGAATGCAATAACGTCCCAACCGCACCATCACCTATTACAATTCCTTTTGATAATAAATCTAGTAATTTCACGACTCTCCCTCATTTCTATCAATATAAAAACCCCCTCTTCACTTTGAAGAGGGGGACATAATCGTTCCTCCTCTTATTATGCAAAACATTCGTTTTGCAGGTATTAGCACCGTTTCAAACATTTCGTTTGAAGGTTGCCGGGTTTCACAGGGCCTTTCCCTCCACCGCTCTCAATAAGAGTTGTCTTTATTATTTTATTTATGTAGCTAAAAGGAAATGCGTTCCCCTTTTAACAATGTTTGTTAATTTTTTAATAAATTTAGCATGCACAAAAGTAAAAGTCAATGACACTTGCGGGAAAATAAAAATTATTTAAAATAAAGTTGCAATTCAGTTATATTTTATTGTAAAGTTAAAAACATAATAAAAATTTCATACGAACATTCTTATCTAGAGAGGTAGAGGGACTGGCCCTGTGACGCCTCAGCAACCATTAACATTTTGTTAATAAGGTGCTAATTCCAGCAAATTGTGAAAGATTTGACAGATGAGAAGAAGACTCTATTCAAACCGAAAGCCTTCTTCTTAGAAGGCTTTTTTTATTTTATATTCACTTAATGTTTCAATTTAAAAAGGAGGAATTTTCATATGTCAACAATCGAAACAAAACTAGCACAAATCGGAAATCGCAGTGAAACTACAACCGGAACGGTTAATCCACCAGTTTATTTCTCAACCGCTTATCGTCACGAAGGAATTGGTAAATCTACTGGCTTTGACTATTCACGAACTGGCAATCCAACTCGAGGTCTTTTAGAACAGGCGATCGCAGACTTAGAATATGGCGAACAAGGTTATGCCTGTAGTTCAGGGATGGCGGCTGTTCTCCTCGTCCTTTCTCTATTCCGCTCTGGAGACGAACTTATTGTATCTGAAGATTTATACGGGGGAACGTATCGATTATTTTCTGAGCATGAAAAAAAGTGGAATGTTCGATGTAGATACGTAAATACACAGTCTATTAAACAAATTGAGCAAGCTATCACAACTGAAACGAAGGCTATTTTCATAGAAACTCCAACTAATCCATTAATGCAAGTTACTGATATTGCTGCTGTCGCAACTGTAGCGAAAAGGAACGGACTACTCCTTATTGTAGACAACACTTTCTACACACCTTATATACAGCAACCATTAACAGAAGGTGCTGACATTGTACTTCATAGCGCAACGAAATATTTAGGGGGACATAACGATGTACTAAGCGGGCTTGTCGTTGCAAAAGGAAAGGAACTTTGCGAGGAAATCGCTCATTATCATAATGCATCAGGTGCAGTTTTAAGCCCATTTGACTCATGGTTATTAATTCGCGGTATGAAAACGTTAGCGCTTCGCATGAGGCAACATGAAGAAAATGCGAAAGCAGTTGTTGCGTATTTAAATGATGAAGACGGGGTGACAGATGTATTTTATCCAGGAAGAGGCGGCATGATCTCATTCCGCCTTAAAGATGAAGCTTGGATTAATCCATTCTTACAATCTTTATCCTTAATTACATTTGCCGAAAGTCTTGGTGGTGTAGAAAGTTTAATGACTTATCCAGCAACGCAAACACATGCTGATATTCCTGAAGAAATTAGAACAGCAAACGGCGTATGCAATCGTCTTCTTCGATTCTCAGTTGGCATTGAAAATAGTAACGATTTAATTCAAGACTTAAAGCAAGCAATTAAACTCGTAAAAGAAGGTGTAAGAATATGAGCTATTCTATAGATACACTCTTACTACACAACCAATATAAACACGACTCGCAAACAGGCGCTGTGAACGTTCCTATTTATAACACATCAACTTTTCACCAGTTTGATGTAGATACGTTCGGAAAATATGACTATAGCAGGTCAGGAAATCCAACTCGTGAAGCTCTTGAAGATATCATTGCTTTATTAGAAGGCGGAACAAAAGGATTCGCCTTTGCATCAGGCATTGCAGCGATTTCCACTGCATTCCTCCTTCTTTCACAAGGTGATCACGTACTCATTTCAGAAGATGTGTACGGAGGCACTTACCGAGTGATAACTGAGGTACTCTCCCGTTACGGTGTTTCACATACATTTGTTGATATGACCAATTTAGAAGAAATAAAACAAAACATTAAACCAAATACAAAGCTCTTTTATGTAGAAACACCTTCTAACCCACTTTTAAAAGTGACAGATATTCGCGAGGTTTCTAAACTCGCAAAATCTATTGGGGCTCTTACTTTTGTTGATAATACATTTTTGACACCACTATTCCAAAAACCACTTGAACTTGGAGCTGATGTCGTTCTTCATAGTGCTACAAAATTTATTGCTGGTCATAGTGATGTTACTGCCGGATTAGCAGTAGTAAAAGATTCAGAACTCGCTCAAAAGCTTGGATTTTTACAAAATGCATTCGGTGCTATTTTAGGACCTCAAGATTGTTCTCTCGTACTTCGCGGTCTAAAAACATTGCATGTACGCCTCGAACATTCAGCTAAAAATGCCAATAAAATCGCACATTATTTACAAGAGCACTCTAAAGTAAAAAATGTCTATTATCCGGGATTACAAACTCATCTCGGATTTGATATTCAACAATCTCAAGCAACATCAGCTGGAGCGGTCTTATCGTTTACTTTGCAGTCAGAAGATGCACTCCGCAAATTTTTATCAAAAGTAAAATTGCCTGTTTTTGCAGTTAGTTTAGGAGCTGTAGAGTCAATTCTTTCTTATCCAGCAAAAATGTCACATGCAGCACTGTCGCAAGAAGCTCGTGATAAAAGAGGAATCTCTAATTCATTACTTCGGTTATCAGTCGGTCTTGAAAATGTTAACGATTTAATATCCGATTTTGAAAATGCCCTTTCTTATGTAGAAGAACCTGTAAATGCATAGAGAAAAAGAAGATATGAGATTAGGTTTTCATATCTTCTTTTTATGCGGTTTAGCTATATTCATTTGAATTTCTTCTTTTCTTATAGTCCATAAAAAATAAAAGTATATCATCTATTTCTAAATAATGGATTAATTGATATATTAAGAAATAAAAAGGGGTGAAAATAATGGATACTTGTGCAGATATTTTAATCGTTATCGATTTACAAAATGGCGTATGTTATAGCGAGGAGCATTTATTTGATTTACAGAACTTACTAAAAAAAGTAAATAAAAGAATTTCTTCATATAGAAAATTAAATAAACCAATCCTTTTTGTTCAACATTGTGATGATGATTTAGTACCCGAGAAAGAACTTTGGGCTATTCATACCGATCTAGATGTTCAAGAACAAGATTTTTTTGTAAGAAAAACACATGCAAATTCATTTTATAAAACAAACTTAAAAGAAATTTTAGATCAATTATCTGTAAATCGCATTGAATTTTGTGGCGCCCAAACAGAGTACTGTATGGATGCAACGATTAAGTTTGCCCACGGACTAGGATACGAAAACTTTATGGGACAGAAAACAACCTCTACGTTGAATAATCCTTTTATGTCCGCAAAAGAGACAATTGATTTTTATGAGAACATATGGAATCACAGATTTTTAACGTTGCTAAAAGATGAATTTTAGAATAAATGACTAATGACTTGATCATCCTAAGATTTATCAGCCGTAATCAAATATTTCATTATCACCATAAAGAAGCGAATGACATTCAGCTTCTTTTCTTTTAACCTGTTTTATATTCTATATATATCATTATAATTCCTTTGTCATATTATTTTAAAAATTTCGTATATTCATTTGAAAGAATAAGAAAATCATGATAAAATTGTGTTACAAATATATCTATATCTTTCAATTTTTAAAACGCATCGAAATTTTCACCCAAAAATGTCATTTTACAAAAACATGCTAATTTACCTATTTTATTTACATCCGGGTCTCTTTTCTTACAATTTCTTTACTTTAGGACTTTTTTTCTGCAACAACTATTTTCTTTTCTTTAAATTTTTGGTATGTATAGTATGGTATAATAGCTCACACGGAGGTGGAAAAGAACATGTTAGAAACCTTTCAAAAAGAATTAGAACTATATGAAAGTAATGCAGAATTATTAAAAGTGCTAGCTCATCCTGTTCGTTTATGTATCGTAAAAGGATTAATCGAGCGCGGTCCAAGCAACGTTTCTACAATGTATACTGGCTTAAACATGCCACAATCTACAATTTCACAGCATTTAGCAAAATTAAAAAGCGCTAAAATCGTTTCTAGTGAAAGAAAAGGATTGGAAATTTATTACAAAGTAGAGAATGAAACAATCATTCAACTCGTTCGCGTATTATTAGGTTAGGGACTAATAATCGCAGAAAAAGAACGTATTCTATATTTTTTATCTCATATCTTTAATATAAATATATATCATGAGAGGAAATATATAATACTACATAAGTCGTATTAAAAAACAAGACACAGTATATACTGTGTCTTGTTTTTTATATTGTTACATACCGATCCAAATGTAAATGTTGCATATCTTTTGTATGTATAACAACATCAAACGAACTCCCTACTCCTCCATTTAAAATCATAGAACGAACTGCTCGATTTTGTTTTTGCGTTTCAGAAAAAGGATTCGTATCTTGATGGCTCGTAAGCTGTTCTAATATCCCTGCAGCTAACAAGAACTCAGATTGTTTCTTATGCCATACTGCACTCATTCCTTGCATACTAAAGATCTCCTTTAGCTCGTCCCAATGAACATGAGTAGTAAGATCCATTTCACCTGGATGCGCTAGTGGGTTACGCATTAGCTTATGCTGATAATATCCTCGCAAACTTCCTTCGCGGTGTGCTGGATGCATCCATTCTTCTTTTGTGTATCCGTAATCAACTGTGATACATATACCTTTTTGAAACCATTTCGAAATTTCTTTTATATACTCCTCCATAACAATTGGTACTTCAAAACGTTGCCCTTCAGCAATATAAATATTATATTTCAATAAATAGCGACCAATTCTTTTATTTAACGGCCTACATACTTCTGAAAGGTTTCCTTCTTCTGTATATGTAATACGTACTTCATACAATATACCATTTCTTTTCTCAATTACTTCAACAGGAAATGCATCAAACAACTCATTCGAAAAAAGAATTCCCTCGAAAGAATCTCCCATTTCACTATAGGAGGTATAGTACGATACATTAGAAAATGAGCCAAGTTGCTCCTGCTGTAATTTCCTATGAAAAGGGCTCACTTCAATCATTGAATAGTTTAAATTAATAAAGGTGTTTGGAGATAATTGCTTCCATTCTTGTAAAACATCATAGGCAAACTTCCCTGTTCCCCCACCAACCTCACAAATATTCGAAGCAACTTCACCATTTTCAACAAGACGAATAAAAAGTTTAGCAAAAGTTTTTGCAAAAACAGAGGATACATTGCTACTTGTAAAAAAATCCCCTTGTCTTCCAATCTTTTCACGTTCTTTCATATAATATCCATGACCCTCCGTATACAATACAAGGTTCATATACGTACTATATGAAATTGAATAATCCTTTTCTTTCCCCATCCATTCTCTTAAAATGAGCTCCATTCCCATAATGACTCCTTATTGTAAAAACGGATTATTTTCTTTTTCAAAGCCAATGCTTGTTTCTGGACCATGTCCACATAACACCGCTGTTTCATCTGGTAATACAAATAATTTCTCTTCAATACTTCCAATTAATTCAGCAAAACTTCCACCAGGCAAATCTGTTCTTCCAATGCTCATTTGGAACAATACATCTCCTGAGAATACAGCATTCGCTTCTTTACTATAATAAGAAATACTTCCTGGAGAATGTCCTGGTGTCTCAAAAACTTCAAAATTAAATGATCCAATTGTTAATGTACCTTCTGCATCAATAATATGATCCGCTGGTTTTGCTGTAATACTGCGGTTCATCATAAAAATTTGAGAGCCGTTTACAGTTGCATCTCCTAACCAATCTGCTTCTTCTTTATGTACGTACACAGGAATATAAAAAGCGTCTCTTACGGCATCAACAGCACCGATATGATCAAAGTGAGCATGTGTTAATAAAACAGCCAATGGTTTTAATTGTTCTTCTTGTAAATATGTAACGAGCTTTTCACCTTCATGACCAGGGTCAAAGATAATGCACTCTTTTTGATCGTTCATTAAAATATAAGCATTTGTTTGTAATGGGCCTAACGGCATTTGTATCCATTTCATATAAAAATCTCCTCCAGTTATTAAAAACTTACTTTTAATGATACAACATTTCTTTCTCTGAGGAAAAGAAAGGATGCTATCTCGACAATCATTTTTAAAACATGTACAATATAAAAGAGTAAATATTCCAAAAACTCATAATAAGAAATGGGTAGACAGAGGAGGATATTGTATGGGCCTTGTTATTATTTTTACACTTGTCACTCTGTTAGCTGTATTTGCTACGCTTAGAACACTTCGTGAAAAAAACTTTTTCGCGAGCTGCTTTGCAATTGCAACTGTACTCGTTTTCGGATGGTTTACGATCATGACTGTTCTATATAACGGGTATCCACCAGCAGCTTAATTCGTTTACACTTTATTCTTCATCGAGATTTTACACAAAAAGAGGAAGGGTTCCCCCTTCCTCTTTTCATATTTCACAACTTATATCATCTTCGCTTCGTATTTGTGCTTTTTTACAAGCCAAGCTCCTCCGATAACACCTGCATCATTACCAAGTGTTGCAATAGCTAACTTCGTGCTCTTTACAGCACGTGAGAAAGCGTATTGCTCGAAATAGCGTTGAATTGGTTCTAATAGCGCATCTCCAGCTTTAGACACGCCTCCACCAATAACAATTTTCTCTGGGTTCAATGTACTAGAAAGGTTCGCTACAGCTAATCCTAAATAAGAAGCTACTTTTTCTACTACTTCACCTGCTAATTCATCACCTTGTCCAAGTGCTTCAAAGACATCTTTTGATGTAATACGTCCTTCTTCAGCTAACATAGAACGCAACACGCTCTCTTTATTAGTCTCTTGTATTTTTTGCATAGCAACACGTACAATACCTGTCGCAGATGCTACTGTTTCTAAGCAACCAGACTTCCCGCAATTACATGGGAAAGCATTTTCTGTAACGACTGTAATATGTCCAATCTCACCAGCAGCACCACTCACGCCGTGTACAATCTCACCATTGGCGATTACACCACCACCAACGCCCGTACCAAGTGTCATACAGATTAAATCTTTTGCACCTTCACCAGCACCTTTCCACATTTCACCAAGCGCTGCTAAGTTCGCATCATTATCAATAACAACAGGTAATCCTGTTTCTACTTCTAATAAATCTTTTAGCGGATAGTTTTTCCATCCTAAATTAACCGCTTCATAAATCATTCCAGACGCCACATGTACAGGACCAGGAGCTCCCATACCAATACCAATTAATTTGCTCTTCAATTCGCCTAATTCTTCTAGCTTTTTATCAATTGCTTTCGCAACATCAAGTGTAATATGTTTTCCTTGCTCACCTGTATTCGTAGGGATTTCCCACTTATGTAAAATTTCACCGTATACATTAATAAATGCTAATTTAATCGTTGTACCACCAAGGTCAACACCAACTAACCATTTCTCTTCCATGTTGCTTACCTACCTTTATCTAATTCTTATTTAGCTCTTTTTGAATTTCTTGCTTCAATAAAAATAAAGCTGTTTGATAGTCTTGTGGATCGATTAGCTGTGATTGATTTAATTCACGCAATTCATCTTGCATTAATTGTAAATCTGCAATTCGATCTCCCGTATAAATAATCGTACCAAATTTCTTTAGCAATTGCTGAATATCATAAATAGATACCATTTCATCACCCTCTATGCTCACTTACTATAAAAAATTATAATAAGAAAACGTTCACATATTTTATTATAATCAAGAAGAAAAAGTCTCGTCAATTTTTATTTGTCTATACAAGCTTATTTATAAGCAGTGTTCCTTTTTCTGTAATAATTTTTTCTATGCTTTTATCAAATGGCTCTACTGGAATGTGTTTTACCATTTGAAAATCATACGCTAATGACAGCGTTTTCCCTTTATAATGCACGAGATAACGATCATAATAGCCACCGCCGTACCCAATTCGCTCTCCTCGTTCTGTATAAGCTACGCCTGGGACAATTTGAAGATCAATTTCATCCATATTCACTTCTTCCGTAAGTCCGGGAATCGGTTCACGTAAATTCATATACACCGTTTCTAATTGATCAAAATCATTAATTTGCCGGAAGGACATCGTTCTAGTTCCTTTATTACACTTAGGAACTACAACTTTCTTTCCTTCTTCCCAAGCTTTTTCGATAATAGGATATGTATTCACTTCATTTTCCATTGAAAGAGTAATTCCAATTGTTTTAGCTTCAACCCACTCTTTTTGCGCATACAACGAAAATGCAATCTGTTCTGATAAAGTTGTATACTGTTCTTCTGATAAAGAATTCATGTGTTCTATTATTTGTTTACGTAAACGTACTTTCTCTGCTTTCACACATTCTCCCCCTTACAGTGACACTTTACTCTATGCTGATAGTGTATCACTTTTAACATAGGAATCGAATAAAAAAAGAAACAGTAGGAAAATATTCCTACTGCTTACTTTGTTTCACGGTGTAACGTAGACTTCTTGTCACGCTTGCAATACTTTTTAAGCTCGATACGCTCAGCGTTGTTACGTTTATTTTTCTTTGAGATATAGTTACGATCTCCGCATTCTGTACATGCTAGAGTAATATTCACACGCATTCTTATTTCCCTCCAGTACTAATAACTTAAATCAGACTATACTATAATACCACTTTTAAAATAAAAATTCTACACCTTTTGATATTGTCTAATTTTTTCTATAAGATTTTTCATATTTTCCCTTGCTATTACTGGGTTTCTAGCATGTGAATACACCAAAAATTTTGGTTGTTTTGTGTCAGAAACGATATAAGACCACTCTTTTTCAGTATATTTGAACTGTACTCCTTCAAATATACCTTCTCCCTTCCTTTCTATATCATCCAATAATTTCCTCATAATTTCCCCTTTTTCATTCCATGAACATACCACTTCATCATAAAGTAAATAGAGCGGAGGTGATTGCTCTACTATGCTGAGAAACGTTTTTCCTTGCAATGCTATTAGCTCGAATAATTTTCCAATCCGATATAAGATATCTCGCTTCCACCTTACTTGAAACGACTTTCTTTCATCCTGCGTATAAAATAGAAGATAACATTCTCCTAACTTCAAAGACATTGGGTAAATATTTCCTGTCGATTCGAGTAAGAAATCTGGAATATCGACCTCTTCCAAATCTGTACCTTGGTAAATATTACTATGTTTATCGTATAACTCGAAATGATTTCCTTGCTCAGAAAACATAAGAGCCATATTCGCTTTACTTGATTTCATCAAAGCTTTCACATGATCTTTTTGTTCGCTTGCATAAATCCATGTAACTGTACAACCAAGTCTTTGTAGAAAGAGCATAAGTAAATGTTGCAACGTATCATTTCTCTTATTAATAAGAAGATGAAACTTCTGCATCTGTATTTTCTCGATATCAATATGCCCCAATATAACTTCTATATACTCATTCATAGAAACATGAACCAGCTTATTTCGCCCCATCTCTTTCTCATGCACGTAATAAAACAATTCGGACATATATACTTGTTCTATCTCTTTTTGCTGCTTATACGTTAACGGCATGCCAGCTTGACCATACAACTTTATAACAATCTCATTCTCATTCTCCACTTGAATGAAAACCCCACCTGCACATTGCAAATGATGAACACTATATTGAAAAAGTGACTCGTTCATTTCTTTACATTCCATCGTATGAATCCCTATACCATGAATAGCATGTAAAAATAAATTTTTATAAGAGGTTGTTTCTATATTTTCTTGACTTCCAATTAATATACTTTCTCCTTTTTTAAAAAGAGAACCATACGCCATCGCAATCTTCACGATAAACTGGGGAGTAATTTCAACATTCCCTCTTCCTACAATGCGGCTTTTTTGTAACCACCCTGCACTCATTTCACTCTCTTGAATACCAGCCGCTCCTACTATCGAATGACTATCAATCGCCTTATAAGGCCATAGTTTTCCTTTTTGCTTAATTACCGTACTTCTTCCGATGTGACAGTGATCCGCTACAACACTTTTTTGAAACAGTGTAACATCATCTTCAACTATTGTACGCTCTCCTATTGTCGTTTCTAATAGTTCACAATACTTCCCAATGTGGGCATTTGCAAAAACAATACTTTTTTGAAGATGAGAATAATTTGAAACGATACTATTTTTCCCAATAATAGAATATGGCTCAATTACAGCTCCTGTACCAATCTTTGCTCCTTCTCCAATAAAAGAGGGGCCATGAATTTTCGTCCCTTTACCAATCGTCACCCCTTCTCCCATCCATACCATCGGTAATACTTCTGTATAAGGAATAGGTACTTGTAACTTTTTCGTTAACAAATCAAATTGTGCTTGTCGATATTGATTAAATGTGCCGATATCTAACCAATAACCTTCTGACAAATATGCGAATAACACATTTTTGTTTGCCAATAACGGAAACACATCATGACTGAAATCAAAAAATTGCCTAGGCGGTATGTAAGAAAAGACTTCTGGCTCCATAATATATATGCCTGTATTCACAACATTAGATACTACCTCATTCCAGCCCGGCTTTTCTATATATCGTGTAACCTCCTGGTCTTTATTCATTACAACCAATCCAAATGAGAGTGGATTTTCTACTTCTTTCACAAACATTGTTACCATTCTTTTCTTTTGTTCATGAAACCTAATTCCTTCTGATAATTGAAAGTCAGTTAATGCATCCCCGCTTATCACAACAAATGTTTCATCTAAAAATTGTTCTGCTTGTTTAATACTCCCTGCTGTGCCAAGCGGAGGAGAGTCTTCAAAATAATACAAGTTAACTCCCCATTTACTACCGTCACCAAAATATTGCTTAATGGTCGTACTCATATATTGAACAGTAATTGCAATTTCACGAATACCATGCTGGCGTAATAACTCAATATTATATTCTAAAACTGGTTTTTCTAATAATGGTAACATCGGCTTTGGAGTATTACATGTTAATGGTCTAAGGCGCCTTCCTTTTCCTCCAGCTAAAATAACCCCCTTCATATACTTCAGCCTCCACTTATATAATGTTCAGTAACTCCATATACCATATGTATATTCCCTATCCCACATGAACTAGCAGCATAAACTTGATTAGTTAAACACATCCTCATTTAGAAGACTATATAATTAAATTTCTAACCTATAAAAACGTACATTTCAAACAACAAGAAAGCGCTTACTATAAATTGGTAAATAATACTTATTAACGACAAACATATATACTAATTTTTCCATTACATTATGATACATCTTATCATCATAAACTAAAGGAAACAACGAGCTTTTTTTGTCATGTTTTGACTAAAAAAAGCAGGTGATTTCTCATCACCTACTTTCATTCCTACTCATTCAATAAATAATGCTTTCCTTTTACTAAATAAAAGACATTTTCAGCAATATTTGTAATATGATCTGCTACACGCTCAATATATCTCGCGACAAATGATAATTGTGTAATTTGCGTAATTGCTTCTGGTTGTTCCGGAACTGAAGATATAAACTCACGAATTGCTTTTCCATATATTTCATCAACGGAATCATCCATTTCAGCAATTTGTTTCGCAAAAGTTAAATTTTCTTGTTCATATGCTTCTAACGCTAAATGCAACATCTCATTTGCAACCGCAAACATTTCATCTAGGTTGTGCAAACTAACAGCCACTTCTTTTTCCCCAAGACGAATTGTAGCCTTTGCAATATTAACAGCATGATCTGCAATGCGCTCTAAATCTGTCGCTGTTTTAATTGAAATAAAAATCCTTCTTAAGTCACTTGCTACAGGTTGCTGCTTCGTAATGAGCATAAGCGCAAGATCGTTTATTTCCTCTTCTAAATTATCCATGCGGTAATCACCATCAATGACCTCTAACGCTTTCTCTACATCTCTTGTATGCAGACCTTCCATAGCAATCAATAAAGCCGCATTTGCTAATTCTCCAAGCTCAATCACCTTTTGCTGTAACGCTTTTAAATCACCTTGAAACTGTTCTCTTACCATTTTTCTTCCCCCTCAATATTATGTGCCATTATATAAAAGTGAAACTTTAATCAACCCTCATCAATCGGGATTTGATAGGCAGCAAGATCCCCTCCCTAACTTCTTTGCTTTCGCTAAATTTTAAGGTGGGGGTCTTACTGCCCGCAAATAGCGGGGTAAATCTCCTACATAGCCTCTTACGCTTGTAATAAAACTTAAGATAAGGAGAAGTATTACTTCTTTATTAACAGTAAGATAAAATAAGAAATGCCCTCTGTTAAGAGGGCATTTGCTCTTAGCTTTGAAACGATATCAACCAAAGCGACCTGTAATATAATCTTCTGTACGCTTATCTGAAGGAGTCGTAAATAATTTGTTTGTATCTGTATACTCCACAACTTCCCCGCTTAAGAAGAAAGCTGTTTTGTCTGAAATACGCGCTGCTTGTTGCATATTATGCGTTACGATAACAATACTAAAATCTTTCTTTAGCTCTTGAATTAATTCTTCTACTTTTAATGTTGAAATTGGGTCTAATGCCGATGTTGGCTCATCCATTAAAATAACGTCTGGCTCAATAGCTAAGCAGCGTGCGATGCATAGACGCTGTTGCTGTCCACCAGATAAACCGTATGCATTATCGTGCAAACGATCTTTTAACTCATCCCAAATCGCTGCTCCACGTAAACTTTTTTCAACAATTTCATCTAATGTCTTTTTGTCACGAATACCATGGATTTTTGGACCGTATGTTACATTCTCATAAATAGATTTTGGAAATGGATTTGGCTTTTGGAACACCATTCCTACATGCGTTCTTAATTCTTCAACTGGATATGATTTATCAAATATATTGCGTTCTCTATACTCAATTACACCTGTAGTTCGAACGATCGGTACTAACTCTACCATGCGATTTAATGTTTTTAAGTACGTTGATTTACCACAGCCACTTGGACCGATAATGGCTGTAACTTCATTCTCATGAATACTTAAATTAATATCTTTTAAAGCATGGTCTTCCCCGTACCATAAATTTAAATTTTTCGTATCAAATACTACCTTCTTTGGCGCAGTCTCGATTTTCTCTTCGTTTTTCACCTGTACATTTACTACTGTTGCTACCATTTGAATTCCCCTTTCATCCACTTCCAACTTATTTTCGATTTCGTAACCATAAAACAAATATATTGATAAATAGCAACAAACCTAACAAAACAATCATCCCAGCTGCTGCTACATACTGAAATTCTTCTTGTGGCCTACTCATCCAATTAAAAATTTGAATTGGTAGAACTGTAAATCTATCAAACATACTAAATGGAACATAATTTGCAAACGCAAGTGCCCCAATAACTAATAGTGGTGCAGCCTCTCCAATTGCTCTTGATATCGCTAACGTACAGCCCGTTATAATCCCTGGGAAAGCATATGGCAATACAATTTGATACATCGTTTGCCACTTCGTAGCACCTAATCCGTAAGAACCCTCTAATAAAACACTTGGTACTGATCGAATTGCTTCTTGACTCGCCACAACAACTGTTGGTAAAACGAGTAGACTCATCGTCAATGCTGCTGCAACTATACTCTCTCCTAAATGAAGAGCATATACAAAAATAGTTAAACCAAGCAATCCAAATACAACGGATGGTACTCCTGCTAACGTTTGATTATTAATCTCTATTATTTTTTTAAATATAGATTCCTTCGCATATTGCTCTAAATAAAGTGCTGTTCCAACTCCAAATATAAAAGAAACAGGTATAACAATACTCATAAATAATATTGTCCCTGACAAAGCTGCAGCAATACCAGCTTCTTTCGGATTACGTGAAGCGAAATTTGTAAAGAAATCTATTGAAAGATAACTTATACCTTTTTCAACAATTTGAAACAGTAACAAAAACAAAATTACGATTGAAAATAAAATTGCTATATAAAATAACAATTTGTAAATTCGATCTTTTAAAAAGCGTGATGCCATATTTTTTTGTATTTTTTTATGATTCAACATTCGCATATTATGTCATCCTCCTAAAACGGCGCATAATTGACTGCGAAATGATGTTCATAATAAAGGTAAACAAAAATAATGTTGCACCTACAGCATACATGCTGTAATACGTAATCGTTCCATGCGGAGCATCACCTAAACTTACTTGCACAATATAGGCTGTTAACGTTTGAATAGAATGTGTCGGATCAAGCGATACATTTGGTGTGGATCCTGCTGCAATTACAACGATCATCGTTTCACCAATCGCACGAGAAGCTGCTAATATAATTGCTGCCATAATCCCTGTAAAAGCGGACGGAAACACCACTTGTTTTACCATTTCAAACCGCGTCGCTCCGAGTGCTAATGAAGCTTCTTTCGTCCCTTTCGCCACAGCTCTCATCGCATCTTCAGATAGAGATGCAATTGTAGGCATCATCATAAATCCGATAACGATTCCTGGACTAATCGCATTAAAAAACTGTAAATCTGGTATAATCCTTTGTAAAAGCGGTGTAACAACTGTTAATGCAAAAAAACCATATACAATTGTCGGGATACCTGCTAATAGCTCTAACATCGGCTTTAATATTTTCCGTGCACTATTTGAAGCATATTCGCTTAAAAATACGGCACACGCTAAACCGATAGGAATTGCTACAAACATAGCAATTGCTGTTACAAGGAACGTTCCACATATAAGTGGTAATATACCGAATTTAGGGTCTTCAAAAAATGGTAACCATTCTTTCTCCGTCAAAAAGGAGTATAATGATATTTTTTGAAAAAACATGATTGTTTCATTAGAGAGCGTAAAAACAATGCCAAGTGTCGTCACAATAGAAACACTAGCAATTATTTTTAGTAATAAAGGTACTATTCGATTGATTCGCTGCGTTTTTTTTCTTTGTTTTGTATTTCTTTCAATCAAATGTTGTACAGAAAATGTAATTTGACTTTTGTCATTATGAGCCAAAGATGAAAACCCCTTTCCACCCTGACATTACCTTTTTATTTCTGTTAACATACGCAGCTGTTCATTGTATTTTTCTTTTCTTAATTTTACATATCCGACCTCTTCAGCGAGGTTACCGACATGCTGAATCATAAACTCAACATAGTTTGCTACATTCATTTTATTTCGGATAGATGCATTATTCACATAAGTAAGTAGCGGCCTAGATAACGGCTCATACTTACCTGATTGAATGGTCTCTTTCGTCGGAAATACACCATTTACTTTTATTGCTTTCACCTTATCTCGATTAGCCATATAATAAGCATATCCTACAAAAGCAATGGCATGTTTATCATTCATTACCCCTTGCATAATAACTTGATCATCTTCAGACAAAGAGACTTTTTTTACAATGCGATGATTTTGTAAGATGACATTTTGAAAATAATCATACGTACCAGAGTCTACGCCTGGTGCATAAAACTTCACTTGTTCACGTGGCCATGTTGAATGAATTTGTGACCATCGCTTCTCTCTTCCATCTTCACTCCAAAGTAGTCGTAACTCGTCTACTGACATATCGTCTACCCATGTATTATGGCGATTCACAACAATCGTAAGACCGTCGTTAGCAACCTCAAAAGGTTTGAACTGAATAGAGTTTTTCTTCATTTCATTTTTCTCGACTTGTTTCATTACTCTCGAAGCATTATTTATATCTACTTCTCCTTTACTGAAACGATTAAATCCTCCCCCAGTTCCAGAAATACTGATGGAAATTTTCACGTCTGGATGCACCTTTGTATATTCCTCCGCTACTGCTTCTATAATAGGAAAAACCGTTGAGGATCCATCAACTCTCACTTCTCCCGTATCATTTAAAGCAAATGCAGTAGACATTTCAAAACAGAGGAACCATATTGATAATACGAAAACTTTAATCGGTGTACGCATCCATTTCACGTGTTCTTCCTCCTAGAAGTAACCGAAAATAACAGGATTACAGATATAAGAATACTGCTAAACTATTAATTCGGTTTTAATTGTTTGTAAAAGTTTTGTAAAGTTCCACATAAATCAACATACGGTACAATTTCAATTCAGTAGTAGCTATTCATTTCCTCTGATGATTTCCCTATAAAATATTTATCCCCTATCCCACCATATACAAGTATCATTTATACGGCCGCGTTTTTTTCAATGTTGTATACTTGTCCACATTTATTACACGATATGCATAAACCATAAAAAAAAGCACACTATCTTTTCAGATAGTGTGCTTTTTTACAACTTTTTTATTCATCATCTTGCTCTTTATTTTTATTGTCTTTATCATCTTTTGGAGCTTCACCATTTACTTCTTTGTTTTTTAAATCAAAGTAAGCGTCCATAATTTCACGACCAATATATCCATTAATACCAGTCTTATCATCATGTACCCACGGAACGACAACAGAGAATGCTACTTCTGGATCTTCAAGTGGCGCATAACCTACTAATGTTAAGTTATATGTTTCCACACGTTCACCGTTTGCCTTTCTACCAATCTCTTTATCTCCGCCATACACAGTTTGCGCGGTACCTGTCTTCCCTGCCGCTTTATATTTTGCACCTGTAAAGTATTTTGTAGCTGTACCACCTGAATCATTATAAACTTGTCTAAATCCTTCTTGAACACGTTTAATTTGCGATTCTGGCATATCAACACGATTTAATACTTTGGGTTCCATAGATTGAACAACTTTCCCAACTTCATCCGGTTTCACTGCCGGTTGACGAATTTCTTTTACAACTTGTGGTTGCATACGATATCCGCCATTGGCAATCGTCGAAATATATTGCGCTAATTGAAGCGGTGTATACGTATCATACTGTCCAATTGATAAATCTAGTAAGAAACCTGGTTGACTACTTCTACCCATCTGACCAGCAGATTCATTCGGTAAATCAATTCCTGTTTTTACACCAAGTCCAAACTGTCCGAAATAATAACGCATCGTATCAAATGCTTTTTGAGGTATATCTAGCGTACCACCTCTCACATACTGAACACCGGCGATATTCATCGCTGTTTTAAACATATAAACGTTAGAAGACATTTTTAAAGCTGTAAGGTCATTAATGTATCCCATCGTTTTCCAAGACGACTTCGTAGGTGTACCTTTTAATTTAATTGGTTCATCCAATTGCACCGATCCTGGTTGAATCGCACCAGTTTGATATCCAGTAAGTACTGTTGCACCTTTTACAGTTGATCCCATCGGATAAGAACTTGTCATGGTACCTAATGCAAAGTCATTTACTTTCGTTTGACCATCTTCGTTAACTAATTGTTTCCCCGCCATAGATAAAACTTCGCCATTTTTTGGGTTCATCATTACAACGAATGCGCGATCTAAAAGAGGTTCGCTTCCTTTAAACCTCATTAAATTCTTCGCAAGAATATCTTCCACGCGCTTTTGTAATTCCATATCAATTGTTAAGTTCAGGTCATTACCACTTTGTCCTTTTGATACATTAATCGTTTCTAAAATATTACCGTTTTTATCTGTAACATTTCTAACTTCTGCTTTCGTACCGTGTAGGCTATCTTCATACTGTTGCTCAAGATAACTTTTTCCTACTCGGTCATTTCGATTATAATCACGAACAAGATAGTAATCTAGTCTTTCTCTAGGTAAGCCTTCATCAGATGTCGACACCCCACCAAGTACACTTCGGAATAAATCATCGTACGTATATTTTCGATCCCAATCAACATTCGTATCTACACCTGGTAATGCTGCTAAGTTTTCACTAATAATCGAATATTCCTTTTCTGTAGCATCCTTTTTAATAACTTGAGGTGTCATTGCATATCCGCCATCCATCTTACTCTTAATCGCTAGTATTTCTAGATCTTTTGCGGATAATTGATTAACCTCTTCTTCTGTTACACGACTTCGCTGGCGCTCGTCTAATTCTTTATCATCAATTTTTTTATCTTTAAACTCTTGACGATCTTTATTCGTAATTTTTTCTTTAGCTTCCTCTTTATGCATAGCAAGCCAATAATCCTTTTTATCGCGATCCGTTAATTTATCTGTCGGTACTTCAATCAAATCTGCTAGCTTTTTCGCTGTTTCTAAGCGATCTTCTGCAGTTGATCCTTTCATTTTTGTAAATGTAATAGTACGAATGGCTACATTATCTACTACAGCTCGCCCATAACGGTCAAATATTTTCCCACGCGGTACAGGATTACTTATCGTTGAGTTTTCTTTCTTCTCCACTTCATTCTTATATTCTTCACCACGAACAATTTGTACATATCCGAGCCTTACAATAACCGCGGAGAACATTAAAAACACGCAGAAAAACAGCACGTTTAACCGAAAAGGAACGTGGGTCTTTTTCTTATTTTGCTTCTGTTTCTTGCTCATACAAACCCCCTCTACCAACAGCTATGTAATGTGAAAGGGACACCTTCATACAGGTGTCCTCACTGCTGTCTTACATCTTTTTCTATTCTAGCATAAAACAAACGAGAAGTTAACCTTCTGGTTCAGTTTGGTTTTGCGCGTTCCCTTGCGTTACAACACTTGCTTTACTCGCATTTCCCTCATCATATTTGACATTTTTAACTGCAAAATAAATAAGAAAATGTCCAGCACCTAAAATACATAATAAGTAAGGTAAACTTTTTTCAGGTGGAAAGAATAGTACAGCACATAAAAAACTTAAAATGGAACAGATTCTTCCGGCGTTTAACCACAACTCCCGAACAACGACATATTCCACACGCCATTCTCTCGCATTTTTCGCTCTACCAATTACGTCATATGTCATTGATCCGTACGGAACAAGTAATATAGGATATGCAATTGCAATACATGCCGCATAAATAAGTAATTTCGTGTATGTAACATTGAAAATAACTAAAAAGACGACAGCATATAAAATAATGCCTCCAAGTAAAATTGCTTTTTTTCGCCACTCCTTCTTTAACATACGAGCAACTAAGTAGTAACATACAAAGGATACAGCAGAGTTCACTAAACTGTATTTCCCTAATGCAAACTCACTATTAGTTGCTAAATAAACATATACTGAAATGACAAAAATAAACGTTCCTTCTCTCAATCCTTGGAAAAAATGAGCTCGTGTAATCTTTCCCCAATTTTTATCAATCCGTCGTTCTTTCAATACTTGCACGATTTCATAACGCCCTTCACATTCTCTTTTAGATAAAAAGAAGCTTAAGACGACAGCAATTGCAAATAGAACTAATGAAAGAAAGAATATAACAGTATAGCCACTCCATTTCTCCATACGTGAAATTGTGTATCCTGCTGCTATTGGTCCAATCATTCCAGAGAAGGATGTAAGAAGTCCAAGAAACCCATTAAAGAAATCTCTTGTTTCTGGTTCTGTAATTTCAAATGTCAATAAGTTAAAAGCCAACCAGTAAAAACCGTATCCTACTCCTAAAAGAGCCCCCATTAATAAAATATACTGAGAAGCACTTTTCCCTGCTACTAAGACAACAATAAAAAAAATTGCGAGCGTCCCTACTCCTATTCGTAATAAAATCGAGCGATCGATACGTTTCGCTAATTTTCCCCCTACAAGAAATGTGAGAGGCTGTAATACCACGCTGGCTAAATTATACAAGCCAAGATTCACATAATTTTGTGTTTGTTTCCATAAATAAATATTTACAAACGTATTCGATAAAGAAATTGCGAGCGTGTATAAACCTCCTATAAGGAGCAATAACACTAAATCCCGATTCACTTCAACGTCACCAATTATATGTTTCCATTTCATACACAACTCTCCTTTACTTCATGTTCTAGTCTTCCAAAGACAAGCCCAATTATGTAAAAGGAAAGCATAGAAAAAAGCTAGGAGCTCTCCCCTAGCTTTTTCTATATTTATTACGATTATTTTGCTTCTTGGTAACGTTTTTCAGCAGCGTTCCAATCTACAACGTTCCAGAATGCGCCGATGTAGTCTGGACGACGGTTTTGGTAGTTTAAGTAGTAAGCATGCTCCCAAACATCTAAACCGATAACTGGAGTTTTACCTTCAGTTAAAGGAGAATCTTGGTTTGGAGTGCTTGTTACTTCTAACTCACCATTGTTTACTACTAACCAAGCCCAACCAGAACCGAAGCGAGTTGCGCCAGCTTTTGCGAATTCTTCTTTGAATGCATCGAAGCTACCGAATTTTGCTTCAATTGCAGTTGCAAGTTCACCTACAGGTTGTCCTCCGCCGTTTGGAGATAGGATTGTCCAGAAGAATGTATGGTTAGCATGTCCGCCACCATTGTTACGTACTGCTGTACGGATTGCTTCTGGTACTTCGTTTAAGTTTGCAACTAATTCTTCTACGCTTTTGTCAGCTAATTCTGCATGACCTTCTAAAGCAGCGTTTAAGTTTGTAATGTACGTGTTGTGATGTTTTGTATGATGGATGTTCATTGTTTCTTTGTCAAAGTGAGGCTCTAAAGCATCATACGCATAAGGTAAATTTGGTAATTCGTGTTTTGCCATTGTTATATTCCTCCCAGTTTATGTATTGCCACTTAAGTGACATACAACTTCATTCTACCCTAATTGCCATAGGGTGCAAACAAATAAATCACATTGTCTTGCTATCATTAAAGTAGCAAAATTCCCACTTCTTTTCAATTAAAATGCTCATATATTCCGTAAAAAAAGCTTCCTTCTACAAGGAAGCTTCCTGCTAACATAATAAACATGCGAAATGGATATGGACCCTGTAGGACTCGAACCTACGACCGGACGGTTATGAGCCGTCTGCTCTAACCAGCTGAGCTAAGGGTCCACAATTATGTATATAACAACATATCAAATAGAGGAATTCCTATCGGATATGCTCTTTAAGAAATGTAAGATAAATTTACCATATAGAAAAGAAAAGTGTCAATTGTATTTTTCTTATTTAAAAGAAGAAAGTTAATAAAAGAAATTTAGTTATCTCCACTATATGTAAATATAATATATCTTGAGATTCTCTAGATTCCTACGTTACAATGATTTTATACATACATAAAGGAAGTGAATCTATGTCCATATTTACCCAATTCGTAAAAAGCATATACTCGCCTAAAGATATGGCGCTATTCCGTTTTCAAAAAATCGGTAAAACCATTTTGTATATTATGCTACTTTGCTTAATTACTACTATTCCAAGAACTTTTTTGTACGGTAGTTTTATCCAGGATGGTGTTGGCATGGTAAATCAAGTCATCGATAAAGATTTACCTGATTTTAAAATCGAAAATGGCGAACTAAAAGCCGATATTGATCAACCTATTGAAAAAGAAGAAGGAAATACACTTTTCGTATTTGATCCAAATTCAACAGACCTAGAAAAATATCAAAATAAAACAGGTTTATTTGTTTTAAAAGATAAAGTAGTCTCTATGGGAAATGGTCAAACACAAACGTATTCTTATAACGATTTGTTAGGTGCATCTCTTGAGAAAAAAGATCTACAAGAATTTATTTCTTTATTCGATAATATTTATCCAATTTTATTATTTGTTATTGGATTCTTAGTGTACCTATTCCAATTATTCATAACTTTTGTAGGCGTGACTTTACTTGCGTTCATCGGTTCTGCTATGAGCGGTCAACGTAAACTATCCTATAAACAAGTTTGGACACTAACTGCATACAGCTACACGATCCCAACCATTTTCTTCATGATTATGGATTTATTCAAAATCGTCGTACCTGGAGCAACGTTCATTTATATCGCTGTTGTTTTAATCGTTCTATACTTAACGATTAAAGAGGTACCCAAACCGAAAGAAAAATAAAAAATGCCTAAATAGGCATTTTTTTTTTGGACAAGCATATATTCCTAGCAAAGGAGTGAAGAATATGAAGAGATTAGGTATATTCCTATTCGTGCTTGTTCTCGGTTATATATTTTATTACGATATAAAAATCGGTACTTTACCGATGTTAAGTTCATATAAAAAAACAACTGCTGCTCAAACAATTAAAAAAGAAAACACAGACAGTCAACAAAATAAAGCGAACAAAACAGAAAAAGAAACGGATGTATCTTATAAAACAATTGAAGTAAAAACTGGTGAGACAGTTCTTTCTATTACAGAACAAATTAACAAGAAAAAAATTCCTTCCATAGAAAAAGTCATTGACGACTTTAAACAATTAAACAAAAGTACATCTGCTACAAAAATACAAATTGGAAAGTCTTATAAATTCCCGTTATATCAATAAGCTATCACTTAATCCTTGTCAATTACATAAAGGCGCTGATACAATAGTAAAAGTGAAACCGAGTACTTCGGTTTCTATAGCCCTATATCACGTATACTATCATTGATATGAGGGACTAAATAAGAAACTTCTTTTATAAGGAGAGCGATCTATTCGTGAATGAAATGACTCATCGTACAAAAACACGTCCAGTTAAAGTCGGTAATTTAACAATCGGCGGTAATAATGAATTAATTATACAAAGTATGACAACAACAAAAACACATGATGTTGAAGCAACAGTTGCTGAAATCAAGCGTTTAGAAGAAGCCGGCTGTCAAGTCGTCCGCGTTGCCGTTCCAGATGAACGCGCAGCAGATGCTATTGCTGATATAAAAAAACAAATCAACATTCCACTTGTTGCTGATATTCATTTTGATTATCGCCTTGCTTTAAAAGCAATTGAAGGTGGCATCGATAAAGTACGTATCAATCCAGGTAATATTGGTCGTCGCCATAAAGTAGAAGCTGTTGTAAATGCAGCAAAAGAGCGCGGTATTCCCATCCGTATCGGTGTAAACGCTGGTTCATTAGAGCGACACATTTTAGAAAAGTACGGGTACCCAACTGCAGATGGTATGGTTGAGAGCGCGCTACATCATATTAAAATTTTAGAGGACTTAGATTTCCACGATATTATCGTATCTATGAAAGCCTCTGATGTTAACTTAGCAATCGAAGCATACGAGAAAGCTGCTCGTGCTTTTGATTATCCATTACATTTAGGTATTACAGAATCTGGAACATTGTTTGCCGGAACTGTAAAAAGTGCTGCTGGTCTTGGAGCAATCTTAAATAAAGGCATCGGAAATACACTACGTATTTCATTAAGTGCTGATCCAGTTGAAGAAGTAAAAGTTGCTCGCGAATTATTAAAATCATTCGGTCTTGCGTCTAATGCAGCAACACTTATCTCTTGTCCAACTTGTGGTCGTATTGAAATCGATTTAATTAGCATTGCTAACGAAGTGGAAGAATACATCTCTACACTTCAAGTACCAATTAAAGTTGCAGTACTTGGTTGCGCTGTAAATGGCCCTGGTGAAGCTCGTGAAGCTGATATCGGTATTGCCGGTGCACGTGGAGAGGGATTATTATTCCGTAAAGGGCAAGTCGTTCGTAAAGTACCAGAAGAAACAATGGTAGAAGAACTGAAAAAAGAAATCGACGTAATTGCTGCTGAAATGGCTGCTGAACGAGAAAAAGAAAAAGAGACACAAGAACAATAAAAAGAAGGTTGCCACAATATTTGTGAGCAACCTTCTTTTCTACGTAAAAAAGCTCGTCAGTTACATAACCGACGAGCTTTTACTTTGCACATTTTGGACAACGACCATATATTTCAAACTTATGACCCGTTACTTCATAACCAGTAAAATCTTTATTCATAAAATCCATTGGGCAGGAAGTAATCTCTTTCGTCCCCCCACAATCCAAACAAATAAAATGATGATGATGTTCCATAATAGAACAAGTAAAACGAAAATGTTTTTCGCCATTTAATTCCGTTTGTTCTAAAACACCAATCTCAGCAAAAACTGTTAAGTTACGATAAATCGTATCAAAACTAAGCCCTGGATAATCGTCTTTCATATGTTCTAAAACGTCTTTCGCAGTTAAATAACGATTATGTGCTGCAAATAATCTGAGCATCTCTTCTCTTTTTCCAGTATGTTTATATCCTTTTTCTTTCATTAGGCGTAAAGCTTCTGTTAGATTCATACCTATCCCTACTTTATGCAGTTTTTTTCTTCTTCCATAAAATCGCACCGATTAAAATAAGAACTGCTATCATAACAATTGTACCACCTGGCGCTAGATCAAGTTGATACGAAGCAAACATTCCACCAATTACTGCAATTTCACCAAATAAAATGGAAAAGAAAATTGTTTGTTTAAATCCTTTAGCAATACGAATACTTGCTGCAACTGGTAATGTCATTAATGATGATACGAGAAGAACCCCCACTACACGCATTGATACTGCAATGACAAGAGCAACTAATATAATGAAAATAAAGTGAATCCATTTCGCTCTTAAACCAGTTGATACTGCGTATTCCTCATCAAATGATAATAGAAACAGCTCTTTATATAATAAAATAATTGTCGCAACAACAACAATTGCTACAATCCCAATAATAATTAAATCTGTACTTGTTACAGCACTGACACTACCAAATAAATAACTAAATAAGTCTGTGTTAAATCCATTTGCAAGTGAAATGAAAATAACTCCAACCCCCATCCCTGCCGAAAGGATAATTGGAATTGCTAATTCTTGATAGTGCTTATATACAGTTCGTAACTTTTCGATTAGTAGCGCTCCACCAATCGAGAAAATCATCCCCATATATAAGGGGTTTAAAAATCCACCTGTAAAAATGGTTTTTTCAAGTAATAAACTTGCTGCAATACCCGATAACGTCACGTGACTTAATGCATCCGCAATAAGAGATAAACGACGAATAACAACAAACACACCAATTAGCGGTGCAACAAGTCCAATTAAAATACCTGCGTATAAAGAATTACGTAAAAAGTCATATTGTAAAAAATCTTGTATCATTATATCCTCCCGTGATGCTCATGTTCGTGTTCTAAACGATGAACATGATGTCCATATAAGACGGACATTTCTGCATCTTCTAACTCTCGGAACTTCTCTACATTTCCATGGAAATGTAGATGTTGGTTTAGGCATGCAACATGTGTTACTTTTTCAGTAACAGCTCCCATATCATGAGTAACAAGAATTAATGTGATCCCGAGCCTTTTGTTTAAATCCTCTAATATTTCGTAAAAACTTTCCACATTTTTCACATCGATTCCAACAGTAGGCTCGTCCAAAATAAGCAATTCAGGATCACTAACGAGCGCACGAGCAATAAATACACGCTGTTGCTGTCCACCAGAAAGCTCTCCAATGTTACGACCTTGAAACTCACTCATCCCTACATCAGCAATTGCTTTTTCTACCTTTTTTTTATCCTCTTTTGTAAAAAAGCGAAAAAGCCCTTTTTTCGAAACAAGTCCCATTGAGACAACTTCAGAAACAGTTGCTGGAAAACCAGAATTGAAACTATTTGCCTTTTGGGATACATAACCAACTTTGTTCCATTCCTTAAACTTCTTACTATCAACGCCAAACACGCGTATGCTTCCTTCTTTTGGCTTTAAAACGCCTAATAAACACTTAAGTAAAGTTGATTTACCTGAACCATTCGGTCCCACTAAACCTAAAAAAGCTCCCTTCGGAACTTGCAAATTAATATTTTCTAACACATTCCGATCTTCATATCGGAATGTTAAACCTTCAATTTCTAATATATTATTCATAGCATCTCACCTATTTTAATTCAGAATGATTCCGATTTATATCTATTTGAATTATAGTACAGCTTATTATAGTTGTAAACCAATCTGCCTAAAATATATCTATTTTTTCAAGAAACCTTACTATTATAACAAAAAGCAGAGAAAAATTCTCTGCTTTCAAAAAATATTCCTATAAACTTTTAGTGAATAGCCGATTTAAACTTACCACCATTTGTCTCTTGCGTGCTCATAATCGTAACAAACGCATTTTCATCAATTTCATGCACAATTGACTTTAATTTCGTCACTTCTAGACGCGTTACAACTGCATAAATAACTTCTTTTTCTTTATCCGTGTAACCACCTTTTGCTACAAGCTTTGTCGTTCCACGGCCAAGACGATGCAAAATCGCGTTTGATACTTCCTCATATTGATCAGATACAATTAAAACCGCCTTCGTTTCATCTAGCCCTTGAATTACTGTATCGATTGTTTTAAATGCGATATAGTACGTCATAACAGAATACATCGCTTGTTCCACACCAAACACAAATGCTGCCCATGCAAAAATAAATAAGTTCACAAACATTACGAATTCACCAACAGAGAACGGTAGTTTCTTCGTTAATAAAATCCCCATAATTTCAGTTCCATCTAACGACCCACCATGACGAATTACAAGTCCTACACCAAGACCTAAAATAAGCCCACCAAACACTGTCGCTAAAATAGGTTCTGTTGTAAATGGTGGCACCGCATGTAACGTTGACTCAATGAAAGCTAACGCTACAATACCAAATGTCGAAGATAACATAAATGTTTTTCCAATTTGCTTATAACCGGAATACATAAATGGGATATTGAGAACAACGACTAAAGTAGAAAAACTTAACCACCAAATGTTAGGAGTAAGATAATCTAATATAAGAGAAATACCAATAATTCCACCATCAATAATTTTATTTGGCATTAAAAATAGTTCAATCGCCACCGCCGCGCATGCTGCTCCAAAAATAATCATAACTAAACGATAAATGAGATGAATAACACTTTCTTTTCGATGTTGCTTTTGCTCCATAAGCCCTCCCTGTACTCTTTTTCTGTAGTTTCGTCCTTATATTATAACATACGCTTCTTTTCCTCATGAAAAAAGAAACTCCATACGAATATGTACAAGCTACATGCTCATATATTTCGATAGAAGAACGCGTGAAGGAGGATAATAAGATGAACCTCATTAAACAAATTGTTAATAAAAAATTAAATCATATTTCTACAAAAGAGTTATTAAAATATAGCAAAGAATACGAAGTTCCTATTACAGCCGCACAAGCTGACCAAATCGTTTTACTTATGAAGGGTAAAAATATTAATATTTACGATAACAACGAGCGACTAGAGCTCTTAAAACAGATCGCAAAAGTAACTTCCCCTGCCACTGCCCAACAAGTAAATACATTATTTCAGCAACTACTAAAATAAGGAGGGGATTTCCCCTCCTTATTGCGCTTTAATTTTTTCAAGAAGCCCTTCATCAAAAGTGCCGTTTTTCAGCATTTCGATTTCCAATTTATATGGTGGCTTCTTATCTTTTTTATCTTCCCCTACATACGGTGTTTCAAGAATTTTTGGTACATGCATTAACTGTGGATGATGTACAATGTGATGCAATACTTTATACCCAATGTGACCAAATCCAATGTTTTCATGACGGTCTTTTCCTGCTCCGCGTACATTTTTACTATCATTAATATGAAGTACTTGTAAACGATCTATACCAACGATCTTATCGAATTCGTTTAATACGCCGTCAAAGTCATTTACAATATCATATCCTGCATCGTGCGTATGACACGTATCAAAGCATACGGATAGCTTTTCATTATATTTTACACCATCAATAATCTTTGCAATTTCTTCAAAGCTACGACCGCATTCTGTTCCTTTTCCTGCCATCGTCTCTAACGCAATGTTAACCGTCTGTTCTGGCGTTAACACTTCATTAAGCCCTTTAATAATTTGTTGAATACCAGCATCTGCTCCAGCACCAACGTGCGCTCCTGGGTGAAGAACAATTTGTTTCGCTACACCTAATGCCGATGTTCTTTCAATTTCCATGCGAAGAAAGTCTACGCCTAATTGGAATGTTTCTGGCTTCGTCGTATTCCCAACATTAATAATATACGGCGCATGGACGATAATTTCCTCAATTCCGTTCAGCTCCATATGTTTTCTTCCTGCTTCTATGTTCAATTCTTCAATTGGTTTTCTTCGTGTATTTTGCGGTGCACCTGTATAAATCATAAACGTTGTTGCACCGTATGAAACAGCCTCTTCACTTGCTGCTAATAACATTTTCTTACCACTCATAGAAACATGAGATCCAATCTTTAACATACAATCACCTCTTCAATATACAATAGATATAATGATAGCATAATTTGTAGAAATATGTAGTGAATTGTTTGTTCACAAAAGACGCACTACACAAATTCATATGACTATTTAGACAGACTATACTCTTCATTTAAATTAGCGGGATTAAAAAAAGATAAGGGAAACCCCTTATCTTTTTTTATTGCTATATTTCCTCTTCACTTTGTCACGTTCTGTTGCAAGTTTACGTTTATAGTTTGGTTTTACTTTTTTCGGTTTTTTAATAACTTTCGTTGCCATAACATCAAGTTCGTCATTTGGTTTTTTACGGCTCTTACGACGACGACGCTCACCTAAATCTGCCCACTCATCTCCACGTAAATCTACATGTTTAAACTCGATATGACGTTGTTTTTCTAAGCTATCTAACGCTTCTTCGTTTGCTGGATCATAAATCGTCACTGCAATACCAGAATGCCCCGCACGTGCTGTTCTTCCAACGCGGTGAACGAAGAAATCTAAATCTGATGGTAGCTCATAGTTAATAACATGGCTAATCCCTTCAATATCAATACCACGTGCTGCTAAATCAGTCGCAACAATATATTGGAATTCAAGGTCACGAATTTGTTTCATCATTTTTTTACGATCACGTGGTGATAAATCCCCGTGAATTCGTCCAACTTTTAAGCCACGTTCCATTAATCCATCAGCAACTTGGTCTGCCATCTTTTTCGTATTCGTGAAAACAACTGCTAAATACGGTTTAAATTGAAGTAGCATTTTATGCACTAAATCAATTTTATTACGATGTTTAGAAGGCACTAAATAGTGTTCAATGTTTCCAGCTGCAACTTGTTTTGGATTGATATGAATATGCTCTGGATTCTCCATATATTTCTTCAGAAACGGTTTTAGTTTTTGAGGAATTGTTGCAGAGAAAACTAACATTTGCAAGTTTTTAGGCATGCGTGCTGCAATTTTGTCTACATCATGAATGAATCCCATATCAAGCATTAAGTCTGCTTCATCGACAATAATCGTATTTGCTTTATGAACAAATAATGCTTGTTCTTCAACTAAGTCTTTAATACGTCCTGGTGTCCCAACTACGATATGAGGTTGTTTTTTCAATTTCTCAATTGAACGTTGTTTATCAGTTCCACCAATTAAACAACGTGCTGTAATCATTTGGTCTTCCGCACAAAACTTTGTTAATTTCACGATTTCTTCGTAAATTTGTTGTGCTAACTCACGAGTAGGCGCTGTAATAACAAGTTGTACTTCTTCACGACTTGCATTAATTCTGTTTAATGTAGGAAGTAAGTATGCATGTGTTTTCCCAGAACCTGTTTGGGATTGTCCAATTACACTTACACCTTTTTTCACGACTGGGAAAATTTTCTGCTGAATTCCTGTCGGCTCTGTAAAGCGTAGTTCACGAACTGCATCTATTAAAAATGGTTTAAAATCATACTGTGTAAAAGTTTGTTGTGTCATAAGTTACACCTTCTTTCTAAAATTTCTACTGCGCGCACAAATCAGTCAAGTCTACATTATATCGAAATCTACAAGTAAAATCCATCTTTAGTTTAGGTTTTCACTTCAAAAACTAACCTTCTTCCCTTTTATTGCATATTGTATGTGTATATACCTAACTGAAGAAAGGAGGATTTCTCACATGTTTCCGAAATCCCCTACAAGGCAAATGTATCCGAATCCAGGGCAGCAACCTTATACACCATATCCAATTCCACAACTACCACCAATGGCACAAAAAAAGAAAGGTTTTCTTGCTAAGCTTTTTAAAAAACACGATCCAACCGAGCCTTTTATGCAAATGGTTCCACCTTACCGACAAATGGAAGGGCAACCGATGATGCATCAGCAACCACCACCGCCCCAATATCAACAGCAATATCCGCAGCAATACCAACAACAATATCCGCAGCAACATCCACAATATCAACCATACATGCAGCAATATCCTGAGCAAATGATACCGCCTCAAATGTATGAATCAACTGAAACGCGCGGGGGCACAACTACAGCTGCGGCAACAGCAAGCAGTGGCATCGGCAGTTTTTTTTCGAACTTAATTTCAAATCCAACTAATATGATAAATAACATCGAAAAAGTATCCCAAGTCGTTCAATCTGTAGGTCCTGTCGTCGAACAGTACGGTCCTATTATGCGTAGTCTACCAAGCATTGTTAAAATCCTCACCTCTGGAAAAAGCACGGAAGAAAATCAAACGGAAAATGTAACAGAGCCAGTTGAAGTAGAAAGTCCGCCTCCTGCACCTCAAAAAAAGAAACGAAAACGAAAGAAAATAGTGATTGAACCTGTAATAGAAAAAGAGTTACCGAAAGAACCAGTTCAACAAACAGCAACAAAACCAAAACTATATGTGTAACAATCCTTTGTTTTCTATCCACTCCTCCTTTATAATGTAAAAGACTATGCACAAAAGTATCCCTTGTTTAGAAGGAGAGGATTACTCATATGAAAATTGTTAAAATTTCCCCTCGTGGTTATTGCTACGGTGTTGTCGATGCAATGGTAATTGCACGTAACGCCGCATTAGATAAATCATTGCCGAGACCCATTTATATTTTAGGTATGATTGTTCACAATAAACATGTTACAGACGCTTTTGAAGAAGATGGAATCATCACATTAGACGGTCCAAGTCGCTTAGAAATTTTAGATAAAATTGATTCTGGTACTGTTATTTTCACTGCACACGGTGTTTCTCCAGAAGTTAAACAACGCGCAAAAGAAAAAGGTTTAACAACAATCGATGCTACTTGCCCAGATGTTACCAAGACGCATGACCTTATCGAAGCTAAGAAAGCGGAAGGGTATCATGTCATTTATATCGGTAAAAAAAATCATCCAGAGCCAGAAGGCGCAGTTGGTATTGCACCTGACATCGTTCACCTTATCGAAAGAGCCGATGATTTAAAAACATTAGAAATCCCAACAGATAAAATTTTAGTAACAAATCAAACAACGATGAGTCAATGGGATGTTCAACATTTAATGGAGGACATTCAAAAAAAATTCCCAACAGCAGAATTCCATAAAGAAATTTGTTTAGCAACTCAAGTTCGCCAAGAAGCTGTCGCTAAACAAGCTGATGTTGCAGACTTAACAATTGTTGTTGGTGATCCGAAAAGTAACAATTCAAATCGCTTAGCACAAGTATCACAAGAAATCGCGGGTACAAAAGCATATCGAGTTGCTGATGTAAGCGAAATTCAATTAGAGTGGCTACAAGGTGTAGAAAACGTAGCTGTTACAGCAGGTGCTTCTACTCCAACGCCAATTACGAAAGAAGTTATCGCTTTCTTAGAGCAATATAACCCAATGAATCCCGCTACATGGGAAAGAGTTCGAAAAGTACCGTTACAAAAAATATTACCTCGCGTGAAAGTGAAAAAAGAACAATAATAAAAACCGTTGCTTGCATGAGCAACGGTTTTTATTTTTCTTATACAAATATAAATGGATCTGTATGTAACTGCGAAGCATGAATGTGTACATTGAGTTTCTTTGCATCTACTTTTTCTTGTAATTGCTTTTGTACACCTTGTTTCATTACTTTTTCAACATTATGTCCTGGGTCAACTATATTTAAACCGAGCATCATCGCATCATGAGCAACATGATAGTACATGTCACCAGTTACATATACATCTGCTCCTTTAAATTTCGCTTGGTTTATATATTTATTACCATCTCCACCAAGTACAGCTACTTTACGCACTTTATCGTCTAACTTACCGACAACTCTTGCGCCCTTCACGTCTAATGATTGTTTCACATGTTCTGCAAATTGACCAAGCGTCATTTCTTCTTGTAAGTATCCTATTTTTCCTAGGCCTAACGTTTCACCTTTATTATCAAGCGGATACACATCGTATGCTACTTCTTCATAAGGGTGCGCCGTTACCATTGCTTTAATCACTTTCCGCTGTAATGAAGCTGGAATAATCGTTTCGATTCGCACTTCTTCTACACGTTCTAACTGTCCAGTTTCCCCGATATAAGGATTTGTCCCCTCTTGAGGTACAAATATGCCTGTACCCTCGCTACTAAACGTACAGTGGCTATAATTGCCGATATGACCAGCACCTGCGTCTCCTAATGCATTCCTTACTTCTTCTGCATGAGTGACTGGCACAAACACAACAACTTTTTTCATTTCTTCTGCATATGTCGGTGCCAAAACTTCTGTATTTTGCAATCCTAACGCCTCAGCAAGTAAATCATTTACCCCGCCCTTAGCAACATCCACATTTGTATGCGCTGCATAGATTGCAATATCATTTTTAATACACTTTTCAATAATTTTCCCATACGCCTTATCTGTATGAATCGCTTTTAACGGGTTAAAAATTAAAGGATGATGAGCAATAATGACATTTGCCCCTAATTGAATTGCTTCATCCACAACTTCTTCCGTTACATCTAACGCAATCAATACGTGCCGCACGGGTTTATTAAGCGCTCCAATCTGCAGGCCAATCTTATCTCCTTCCATCGCCAAATGCTTCGGATACATACTTTCAAATAAAGAAATAATTTCATGGCCATTTGGAATTTTACTCATGATAAAACCTCCCCTATCATTTTCATTTTCGCTTCTACTTCCCCACGCTTCGCTTTTGTTTCTTCAGAATCAGCTGCACGTTCTAACTGTTTTAAAATATTTTGGAAGTTTTTTAATTCTCCTTCCCATTTTTCAACGAAGGCTTCACTTTTTTCTGTTATTAAAAATGGTCCCATAAACAATTCAGCTTGTTTATTTTCAGAGTAAGGCGCTGCAACATTTCCTCGCTCCCCTACTAAAATTTCGTAAATTTTCCCATCTTCTTTTACGATTTTTTCATGGATAAGCTCCCAACCATTCTCAATAAACCATTCACGAATATGATGCGCTGCAATATTAGGCTGTAAAATTAAACGTGTTACACCTTCTAATTTTTCTTTACCACTTTCTAAAATGTCACGAATTAACGCTCCACCCATTCCGGCAACTGTAATTACATCTACTTCTCCTGGTGCGATAACAGCTAATCCATTCCCTTTACGCACATCTACTTTATCTTGTAAACCACTTTCAGCTACAGTTGCTTGCGCAGAGCGAAATGGTCCATCTACGACCTCTCCTGCAACTGCTTTTGTAGCAATATTATTTATAATTGTATAACACGGTAAATACGCATGATCCGATCCAATATCAGCGACTGTAGATCCTACTGGTATTTCACGTACAACTTCTTCTAATCGTTTTGAAAGCTTTACTTCATTCATGTATTTCCATTACTCCTTCTCTTGTCAGTCTGTCTCCATGATAATGAATTTATAGTAGTTGTTGCAAGCCCATAACAACAATTCACTGCTCTATCATTCATCGTATTTTAGAAAATATAGAAAAACAAGCCCTTTGCATAAGCAAAAGGCTTGTCATACGGAACTTTATTTTTTCTTCGATAACCAATCAGCTACTTTAGCGGCTTGATCAGCTGGAACTATATTGGCAGGCATATTGCCTTTTCCTTTCGAAAGAATTTCTTTAATTTCATCCTTTGAAAGTTTCCCACCAATTTTTTGCAAGTTAGGTCCAACTGCCCCTTGTAACTGATCACCATGGCAGCTCGTACAGCTTTGCTTCACAATATCTTCTGGTTTTGATGCCGTTTGTGCTGGCTTCCCGCCATTTTTTGCATCAGCTAACTCTTTAGATTTATTTAGCCCCTGAAATGAAAATACAAACATAACGATAATACCCAATGCTGCAATAAGAGCGAACGGAATCAGCGGATTACGTTTCATATCTCTTCTCCCCCCTCTATACCCCTAAATAGTTAGATGATTCAGTCATTTCCATTGTACTTGAAAACGCTCTATCAGAAAAGAGTAAACTACCACTTGTTAAAAATATTCCATAAATTCAGTTTATTGTTTTTTATTGTCATATCGCTTATTATTTCGATAATTATTAACGTTTCTCATCATATTTTTCGCTTTTCTACATATATTTTTGTATAGAATAAACAAAATTAATCGAAAAATCGAAAAATGAGCATTTGCAAATCAAAAGACAATTCTGTAAAATAAATTACAAGAAATTGTAATCGTTGCCGATAGCTAAATTTTAACAAAAATTAACAAAATAAAAAAGTTTACTTCACAATGGTGAAGTAAACTTAAAAATAACCTATTCTAAGAAATCCTTAAGACGCTTACTACGGCTTGGATGTCTTAATTTGCGAAGTGCTTTTGCTTCAATTTGACGGATACGCTCTCTTGTTACGCCAAATACTTTCCCAACTTCTTCAAGCGTACGAGTTCGTCCATCATCTAAACCGAAACGAAGACGTAGAACATTTTCTTCACGATCTGTTAGCGTATCTAACACATCTTCTAATTGTTCTTTTAGCAATTCATAGGCTGCATGGTCCGCAGGCGATGTTGCTTCTTGGTCTTCAATAAAGTCACCTAAATGGGAGTCATCTTCTTCACCAATTGGTGTTTCAAGAGAAACTGGCTCCTGTGCAATTTTTAAGATTTCACGTACTTTTTCTGGAGCAAGATCCATTTCTTCACCAATCTCTTCAGGAGACGGTTCACGACCTAAATCTTGTAATAATTGGCGTTGTACACGAATTAACTTGTTAATCGTTTCAACCATATGGACTGGAATACGAATTGTTCGCGCTTGGTCTGCAATGGCACGTGTAATAGCTTGGCGAATCCACCAAGTTGCATACGTACTAAATTTGAAACCTTTACGATAATCGAACTTTTCAACAGCTTTAATTAGACCCATATTACCTTCTTGAATTAAGTCTAAGAAAAGCATACCACGACCTACATAGCGCTTTGCAATACTTACTACAAGACGTAAGTTTGCTTCTGCAAGACGACGTTTCGCTTCTTCATCGCCTTCTTCAATACGCGTTGCAAGTCGAATTTCTTCTTCTGCAGATAGTAAGTCTACACGACCAATTTCTTTTAAATACATACGAACAGGATCGTTGATTTTAACCCCTGGTGGTACACTTAAATCATTGAGGTCAAACTCTTCTTCTGTTTTTGAAATTTGGCGATTATTAGGGCCTTCTTCGTTGTCATTATCACCAACTAAGTCAATGCCTTGTTCACCTAAATATTCATAGTATTCATCCATTTGATCGGATTCAATTTCAAATCCATTCATGCGTTCTGCAATCTCTTCATATGTAAGAACGCCACGTTTTTTTCCGAGCTCAGTGAGTTGTTCTTTCACTTGCTCAAGGGTCATTTCAGTTTCAATTTGTTTAGAACGAGCTGGTTTGTCAGCCATCTGTTCCCCTCCTTACGCGAGATACAAACATTCATTATACTAAAACTTTATCAAAAAAGCTATTTTCTCGCTTTTTGATTTTGTAAATATGCTACATAATATTTAGCAGCCTCTACAGGATCTGTTTTTTCCATTTGTTTCACTTTAAAGATGATCTCCATCTTTTCAAGTTTTTCCTGATGCCGTCTAAGCGTCTCCAAATGGCCTTGTAACACTTCTTCTGTGTATTCTGGATTAATAAATTCATCCGTCGAAATATCAGTGATAATATTTTTCAACTTTTCATCAGAGAGCCAACTTAAAAATGTTCCGACTGAAGGTTCATTTCCCTTTTCATAATATGCGTATAGTTCATATAAAATCCCTTTATGTTCTTCTGTATGAAAATCTTCTATATGGGATTCCATACGAACAGCTACTTCTGCACTTTGCAACATATGGTAAATAATTTCTCTTTCCGCTCTTTCAAAACCTGTTAACTTCGGTTTTGTTTGAACGACTTGAGACGGTTTAGCAACCTGCTTTATTTGTTTTTGCTGTACCTTTTGTTCTTTGCGATATTGGTGCAATTGATTCAAAAGTGTTTCCATTGAATACGAAAATTCTTGCGATAATGACTTCAAATATGACTCTGCCTGCATCGCATCTTGTAACAACGATAACTCTTTTAAAACACTTTTCACATATTCTTCTTTGCCAGACTCATCTTGCAAATTTTTCCCTAAACGCAAATAATTTATTTTAAAACCAACAAAACTCACACTTGATTTCACAAGATTTTCAAAAGCGGTAGTCCCATATTGTTGCACATATTCATCAGGATCAAGCTTATCTGGCAAGGATGTGACTTTCACTTGGCAACCAACTTTTAGCAATAATTGCCCTGCTTTCATCGTCGCTTCTCGCCCTGCTTTATCACCATCATAGCAAAGAACAACAGTTTCAACGTTACGTCGCAGAAGTTTTGCTTGTTCTTCAGTTAAAGCTGTTCCCATTGTCGCAACAGCTTCTTCCACACCACTTTTTACCGCAGCTAGTACATCGGCATATCCTTCAAAAAGAACCACTTGCCCACGCTTTCTAATAAACGGTCTTGCTTGGTGGAAGTTATACAACAATTTACTTTTGTGAAAAATCGGTGTTTCAGGGCTATTTAAATATTTCGGAGTGTCATCCCCTAACGCCCTTCCACTAAACGCTATCACCTTACCTTGTAACGTATAGATCGGGAACATAACTCTTCCACGGAAGCGATCGTAATGACTACCATCCTTCTCACTTCTTATTAGAAGGCCAGCTTGTTCCATACTAGACAGCGATAAACCTCTTTTTTGTAAAATTTTCGTCGCCGCATCCCAAGCAGGTGATGCATAACCAATTTCAAACTTCTCAATCATCTCTTTCGTAATACCACGGTTTAATAAATATGAAAGTGCTTCATTTCCCTCTTCCGTATTTACTAATAAATGATGATAATACTTTTTCAATAATTCATGAGCTTGTTGCATGATGACAGTGTCATCAGATATGTCTTCTTGTTGTCCTTGTCCTGATGTGTACTCTGCAACCGCAATTCCATTTCTTTCGCCTAGCTTTTGAACAGCCTCGGTAAAAGCCAGTCCTTCCATTTTCATTAGAAAGGAAAATACATTTCCACCTTCTCCACATCCGAAGCAATGAAAAATTTGCTTATCAGATGAAACAGAGAATGAAGGAGAATTCTCACCATGAAATGGACAAAGGCCGAAATAGTTACGCCCCTGTTTTCTAAGTTGAACGTATTCACCAATGACTTCTACAATATCGGATGATGTCCGAATCTGTTCAACAACTTCTTCGGGAATTCTGTTCCCCATAACTCCATCTCCGTGTCGTATTTTGTATTCGATATAAATTAAAAAATTCCTTTATAATTCGACAATATTTTTCTAAACTTGTTAGAAAGTGTTGCCGATTACATTGTATAAACGATTTTGAACCTTTCCTATAGGTCCTTTATCTGCATAAATCGCATATACATACTTGCTATATAAAATTGTATACATTTGCTCATCTGTTACAAATGTATCTCTTAGAAACAATACATATACACCTTTTTACAAGAAGAGTAGCAAGCCACATATACTGTTTGATCTTGAGATCTGTAACTTTTTCATGTTGATCCATATAACAATCAACTCCATTTTGTTCAGTATCTACAATGATCCAATTGCCTTGCTATTTCCTTAAAGGATGAGCATATGATGCGACAAACAAAATTCCGACATGAAATTCCGCTCCAACTTGCACAATTTCAGCCTTCACGGGATATACATCTACACCAACTAATATGTTGTTGATGTTTTGCATATTTCTGTATTCTACATCCCTTCTGTGAATCCTTCCATAATGTGCGTTTTCTTGTATAGATTTTGTCGATTTAACGTAATTACATGTCTTTTTCGTAAATCCTATCCCTAGTTTATTCTGAAAAATTAAAGTCTAAACGTAAAATATAGGTTTTTATCACAATTTTTTATTATAATATATTTTCTTCAACTACGCTACATATCCCTTTATTTTTTCATCTTACATTTCAGGATGACAAACTCACACCTTGAATATACTAAAAGACAAAGGAGTATAAGTATAACCATTACACTACAATCTATTACAAAATCCATAGGTATCATATTTCACACGAGCGAAAAAAGCACATTCACCTTTGGTAAATGTGCTAAAACATTTTTTGGTTTTGCACTGCATTCACAATAATATTTGCTGTTTCTTCAATCGCTTTATTCGATACATCGATTACTTGGCAATTTATTTTACTAATTACTTCCTCAAAGTGATCAATTTCTTCTTGAATACGATTAATATTTGCATATGTTGCTCCATCACTTAATCCGAGTGATTTTAATCGTTCTTTTCGAATATGATTTAACTTATCTGGCGTAATTTTCAAACCGAAACATTTTTCTTTTGCCACTTGATATAGTTCTTCAGGTGGGTCAACTTCTGGCACGAGTGGTACATTCGCAACTTTCAAGCGTTTGTTATGAGCTAAATATTGGGAAAGTGGTGTTTTTGATGTACGCGAAACACCAATCAACACGATATCTGCTTTTAAAATACCTCGTGCATCTCTGCCGTCATCATACTTCACAGCAAACTCAATCGCTTCAATCTTTTTAAAGTATTCTTCATCTAACCTACGGACAACACCTGGCTCATATCTCGGCACTTGCCCCGTAATTTCTTCAATTTGATCAATAAGAGGGCCGATAATATCGTATGCCTCTACCCCTTCTTTTGCAGCCTCTGTTACTAAATACTGGCGCATATCAGGCTTAACTAACGTAAAACATATAAGTGCTTGATTACTCTTAGCAATCGAAATCACTTCTTTTAATGTCCCTGTATCTTCTACATACGGTACACGTCTAATATCAGGAGCAAACGGGAATTGCCCCATTGCTGCTCGAACAACCAAATCAGCCGTTTCCCCTACAGAGTCAGATACGACATATACGATTTTATTATCCATTACATTACCTCACTTTAAACAAATTACACTTATTCGTTATTTACTAAATTTACAAACGCACGTGTAATATTTGTTTTTGTAATTCGCCCAATCACTTCTAAACCTTGTTTCGTATCTTTTACAACTGGCATTGCATCAATCTGTCTTTCTATTAATTCCATCGCAATATCATATAAAGAATCCTCTCTACGACACATCGCAATGTTTGGCATCCTTGTCATGATAATATTAACCGGAAGAGAGGTTAAATCCTGCTTTCCTAAGCTCGCTCTTAATAAATCTTTACGAGACACAACACCAACTAATAGAGTCATCTGATCTACAACGAACAATGTACCAACGTCCTCTAAAAACATCGTACAAATTGCATCGTATACGGAAACATTTTTATCAATTACAACCGGTCTAGATTGATAATCTTGTACTTTAATTTTCTTAACAGCTTCAGATAATAGCTGCCCCCCAGTTTTACCCGTATAAAAATAACCTACGCGTGGACGTGCTTCTAAATAACCAGCCATCGTTAAAATTGCTAAGTCTGGTCTTAGCGTCGCACGTGTTAGACCCAATTGCGCTGCAATTGATTCCCCTGTAATAGGACCGTGATCTTTTACAATCTGAATGATATGTTCTTGCCGTTTATTCAGCTCTATGATAATCACCACCTTTAATGCACAACGAAAAAAGTTATACTATCTCTTAAATATTATATACTAAATATGCTATTCGAAAAAGAAAGTATGTAAAAAGGACCGTATACGGCCCAAAATTATATTTGAAACTTATCAAGTTGTTCTAAAAAACGTCTTGATTTCAAATAAATTCCGCAATATTCATCATAATATGTATTCAATACTAAACGCATTTGTTTTTTTGTGCTATCCTTTACCGATACATTTCCGAGCCTATGTAAATCGAAATGGAAGAAAAGGCGTAATAATTTATGAACAGCTTCTCCTACCGGTATACGATATGGGTCTTGCTCTGCATGACGTGAGCACAGAAAACCGCCTTCCCTTACGGAGAAGGCGACAAAGTCTGTTTCTTGATGACAAATCGCACATGTATCAAAGTACGGGCGCATCCCTAATACCGGAAGCATTTTCGTTTGATAAATTAATGATAATACTTCTGGATCAACACCCTCACACATATAATGCAACGTTTGATATAACATTTCAAATAAATACGGATTATGTTTTTTATCTTCTGTTGCTTTATCAGTTAACTCAACAATAAATGATGCATAAGCAGTTAAAAATATATCCTCGCGAATTTCTTTCATAGTTGAAATAATCTCGCCTTGTTGCAATGTTCCAAGCCCAGATCCCATTTGAATTAGAAAATGGCCATGTGTCATTAATTGCGACACAGATGCTAATCGGCTTTTCGGTTTTTTTGCCCCTCTTGCCATTGCACTTACCTTACCAAGTTCTCTTGAGAATATTGTAACAATTTTGTTCGTTTCTCCGTAATCTGTCGTACGGATAACGATGCCCTCAACTTTTTGAAACATGTTCGTCACCATCCAAGGTTTGAACAAAACGGGTCAAGAAATTGGAGAGTCTAGATGCGCTAGCTCCTCTTCATGTTGATCCATCTCATCGTTTACGTCTTTTTCCATTTCTTTCAAAAGCAAGTACGTTTCAATGCTTCCTGTTTTGGAGAAAAACTTCCAGGTAAAATCTAGCATAAGAATCCACCTTTCTCAATAAGCGTAGCCTATAAACCAATTTCCTTTGTTGTTATTAAATTGACCCATTTTGTCCATTTTCATGTGAGAAAAATTTTTCCTAATTTATCAAAGTTCATAAAAACCAATAATCAGTGGATGAACCAACCATCCACTGATTACAACTTTACTCTATTTTAGTACTCATCCTCGCGGAAACCTAGGTCACGAAGCTGAGACATTTTATTACGCCAATCTTTTTGCACTTTTACCCATACTTCTAAAAATACTTTAGAACCAAGTAGCGCTTCAATATCAAAACGAGCTCGCTTACCAACTTCTTTTAACATTTTCCCTTGTTTTCCGATGATGATTCCTTTTTGTGATGCACGTTCAACAACAATCGTTGCATTTATATAAACTGCCCCGCCCTCACGCTTTTGAATCGCATCGATAACAACAGCCACAGAATGCGGCACTTCTTCACGTGTTAAATGTAGTACTTTCTCACGAATAAGCTCTGCAATAATAAATCTCTCCGGATGATCCGTTACTTGATTCTCTGGATAGTATTGTGGTCCTTCTGGTAAATACTTTTTAATTGTTCCAATTAAAGCGTCCACATTATTACCGTCTAACGCAGAAATTGGTACAATCTCTGCAAATTCATGTAGTTTACGATATTGATCAATTAACTCTAGTAATTGCTCTGGATGAAGTTGGTCAATTTTATTAATGACTAAAAATACTGGTTGTTTCGTTTCTTTTAATTTCTCAATGATGAATTCCTCACCACGACCAAATCCTTCAACTGCATTAACCATAAACAGAACAATATCAACTTCTTTTAATGTCGTTTGCGCCATCTTTACCATGAAGTCGCCTAATTTATGTTTAGGTTTATGTATTCCTGGTGTATCAATGAAAATAACTTGTGCATCATTTTCTGTATATACACCTTGAATTTTATTACGAGTCGTTTGTGGCTTATCACTCATAATAGCAATTTTCTGGCCGATAATACGGTTTAAAAATGTAGATTTTCCAACATTCGGTCTGCCAATAATAGAGACAAAACCTGATTTATAACCTTTTCTATTCATGTAAATCCTCCGCTAAAAATGCTCCTGGTAACAATTCTCCGACTGTCGTCTCTTGAACGTCACCATGTAAGTTTGATAAGTATACTTTCGTATCCTGTTTACATAATTCTACCATAACTTGTCGACATGCTCCACAAGGAGGTACTGGACGCTTTGTATCTGCTACAACCGCAATGGCTACAAATTCGTTATCCCCTTCAGAAACCGCCTTAAATAAAGCTGTTCTTTCAGCACAATTACATAAGCCATATGATGCATTCTCAACATTACATCCACGATACACTTTTCCATCGCGCGTTAATAATGCTGCACCTACTTGAAATTTAGAATATGGTACGTACGCTTGTTTACGCGCTTCGATTGCTTCTAGAATTAATTGTTTACTATTCATATTCCCGCATCCTTCCTGTTCACAGCTATGAAGAGATACACTCTCTCATTAAAGGCCCTTACGGCACTTCCAAAGCTTAATAAAAGCTTCGGAATGCAACTATACCATATACGGTAAAAAGATAATAGCACCAATTATAACAGCTATAATTGCAAACAATAAAACCGCTCCTGCCGCAACATCCTTTGCAATTTTTGCAAACGGATGAATATCGGCAGTCGCTAAATCTACCGTTTTTTCCACAGCCGTATTTACCATCTCTAAACTCATTACACTCCCTATTACAATAAGTAATATCATCCACTCTATTTTCGTAATATGGAAATAAAAGCCGCAGCATATAACAATGACTGCGGCTAAATAATGGATTTTCATATTTCGTTCATGACGAAAACAAAAGAATATACCAGCTATAGCATATCCAAAACTATCTATAAGTTTTCCTTTTTTCATCGTCCTAATCCAAAAGCTTCTAAAATTTCTTTTTGTCTTCCGAACATTTCTTTTTCATCTTCTTCTGTCATGTGATCATAACCAAGTAAATGTAAAAAGCCATGTAACGCCAAAAATCCAAGTTCACGATCGAAAGAATGTCCGTACTCTTCAGCTTGCTCTTTCGCCCTTGGAATAGAGATAATAAGATCCCCTAACATGCGCGGCATCTCTGCACCAACAATCTTCATTTCTCCTTCTCCCATCTCTTCCATGGCAAAGGATATTACATCTGTAGGTTGATCTTTATCTCGGTAATCACGATTAATTTCTCTAATGCGCTCATTATCTACAAATGTCACCGATACCTCCGCACCATCCTCGATATTTTCCATTTGAGCTGCTTTTTCTAACACTTCACGAATTAAACTCATATACTCTTCTTTTACTTCTTCTGTTTCATCAATAAAATCAATTAACAAACTCATTCTTTCTCCTTTTCTTCCGGAGGTTCCGGATATGTAATACGCGAATGGAAAATACCATTTAACGTTTCACACAACGTTTTTCCAACGATTTGTAGTTCCTTAAACGTCAAATCACATTCACTAAATTGACCGTCTTGCAGTCGATCTTTAATGATACTTTGCACCAAATTATTAATTTGTTCTGGCGTTGGGTGATTCATAGAACGTACCGCAGCTTCTACACTATCAGCAATACCAACAATTGCCGATTCTTTCGAAGTTGCTTTTGAACCTGGATAACGGAACATCTCTTCTGTATATTTTTCTTTATCTTCTTTAATAGCTTTATAATAAAAATATTTCAGTAACGTTGTACCGTGATGTTGCCCAGCGATATCAATAATTTCTTGTGGAATATGATATTCTTCGAGCATTCTTACTCCATCCGTTACGTGAGCAATTATAATATCTTTACTCGTTACAGGATCTAATTTATCATGCGGGTTTTTAATTCCCATTTGGTTTTCAATAAAGAATTGCGGTTGTACTGTTTTTCCTACATCATGATAATATGCCCCTACACGCGCTAATACACCATTTGCCCCAACTGCTTCACAAGCAGCCTCAGAAAGATTCGCTACCATTACACTATGATGATATGTCCCTGGCGCTTCTAACAAAATTCTGCGTAAAAGTGGATGATTTGGACTTGATAGTTCCATAAGCTTCATACTTGATACGATTCCAAGTCCACTTTCTAAATATGGTAAAATCCCCATAGCCAAAACGGATGATATAATCCCTGAAAGTGAAGCCATTAATAATTGCGTACCAATTTCAAGAGGCGAAAAATTCCCATTACGTAATAATAAAAGCGCCGCCAATACGACTACATTTAATACAGAAACGAGTATACCAGCTTGTAAAATCATTGTACGACGATTTTTTTCTCGCAAGAAAATACTAACCGATAACGAACTTAACAATACGTAAATCCCTACACTATAATTTAATGTACTCGTTACTCCTTCATTAAACATAATACTTCCGCATACAGAAAAAATCATACTCGTTAAAAAGACAAATCGATCACCAATCATTAGTTTTACAAGTATTGTTCCCATCGCAACTGGGACAACATATGCAATCCCTGCGTATTCAAGTTTTTGAAACAAACTAATGATTTTCATTAAGACGATTGTGATAGACAAAATTGTAATATACGCTAAAACATACGGTCTATCTTCTCTTTTTCTCTTTAAAAATAATTCAAATTGTTTATGCATAAAGTATAGTAACACACCAATGAGTACCGCTAATCCAACATAAGGTTGAAAACCGTTCCCTTTTTCTAACAAACCAACTAATTTCAACTGATTATACACATCACTTGAAATTGTTTCACCTTCTCTAACAAGAACTTGTCCTTGAAGAATATAAACAGGTGGAACTAAATCTTCCTCTGCTTTTCTCTTCTCTTTCGTTAAGATTGGGTCATAAAAATAGTTAGCTGAAATTGCATATCTTCCTAGCGCCTTAATTGATTCTTTTAAACCATTATCAACATTAACACTATTCATCTCACTTACATATCGTTCTTTCGCATCTTTCAATTCGTCCATTTTAATATGCTCAGTCATGATACTATTAATCGCTGTGACCGCAGCATCTTTCGCTAATACTAATTGGCTCGGATCTGCATTAATCAAATTCAGTAAGTTTGAATCAGATAACTCTTTCGTTAAGTCAGCGGGTAGTTTCTTTTTTAACTTGTCCACTTTCTCAGCATCAGTCATCTTTTTTTGATCATCCGGTCCAACAGCTTTAATCTCTTGCACCACTTCATCCACTTTAGCAAAGACGTCATTCACAATATCAACTTTGTTTTGTTTATACTCACTTTTATATGTATATTGATCTTCAACTTTTGTAGCGGCTTCTTTTTTCTTTTTATCCGTTGTAACTTTATCTTCAATTTTTATAGGAGAATGGATTGTCTTTTTCGCAATAGAATACATATTAACATCTAATTGTTCTGGTTTTACATTATTCATAAGCGCAAAAAACAGCACTGCTCCTAACACAACGTAAGAAATCCAACTTAGTTTTTTCGAATGTTGTAAATTACGAAACCACTTAGAAATTTCTTGAGATCTTGACATGATTTCAATACCTTCTCCTCTCCAGAAATAAAGTGAAACTATTTATAGCTTTCATTTCTTCTACCAAACGATACTTTGAGGCAATATTTTATACACTAGTACCAATAGTTTATTTTCCTTATCTTTCATGATAGTAAAAAATATGACGTTCGCCAACCTTATCATACAAAAAGAAATGATCCTGACAAATAGGATCATTCCATTTTATCATATGCCTCAATAATACGTTGCACCAATGGATGTCTCACAACGTCCGTTTGTTCTAATGTAATAAATGACAGACCTGATACACCAGATAAAATATTAGCAGCTATAGATAGCCCTGATTTTACCCCTTTTGGCAAGTCTACTTGTGAAGGGTCCCCTGTAATAACCATTTTAGAACTAAAACCTAATCTTGTTAAAAACATTTTTATTTGAGCACCCGTTGTATTTTGAGCCTCATCTAAAATAACAAATGAATCATCAAGCGTACGCCCCCTCATATAAGCAAGCGGAGCTATTTCAATTACTCCTCGCTCCATCATACGCTGCGTATATTCTTGTCCAAGAATATCATGTAAAGCATCATATAACGGGCGTAAGTATGGATCTACCTTCTCTTTCAAATCCCCTGGTAAAAAACCTAAATTTTCTCCAGCTTCTACAGCAGGTCTTGTTAAAATAATTTTCTTTACATATCCTTGTTTTAAAGCCCTCACAGCCATTACTACAGCTAAATATGTTTTTCCAGTTCCTGCAGGCCCTATTCCAAAGACAATATCATTCTTCTTCATCGCATGAATATATCTTCTTTGCCCCATTGTTTTTACACGAATGGATTTACCTTTTGCAGTCTTGAAAATTTCTTCCTCATATAACTCTTCAAATTGAGCAATTTTCCCTTGTTGTGCAAGCTGAATCGCATACGCAACATCTCTCTCTGAAATTGATATACTTTTACGAATTACAACAAGTAATTGCTGTAAGATTTTTTCTACGAGTGCCACCGTTTCAACTGCCCCAGATACATGAACAGTTTCTCCTCTAGTTACGATCGATACATTCAGTTCTCGTTCAATTACTTTTAAATGCGCATCATTAACTCCAAAAAGAGCGATTGCTTCGTTAGCATTTTCCAATTGTTGGTTCATTTCTACTAATTGTTCTGCCATTACTCAGTCTCCTTGAATATCGGATTCGGATATTGGTTGTGGCTCTGCAATATTTTCAACCACAGTATAATGCAATGTAACTTTTAGTTGATCCGCCTCAACCTCTTTACTCAAAATCTTATCACTTACAATCATAGCATGTTCATCCAATTTTTTCTTTAGTTCTTTTTCGGCCATCTCCTTCGCTACTTTCAGCGCTTGCTTTTCTGTATATTCTCGATTCGCTTCTTCCTCTTCTCTCACAACATCTTTTTCATATGCAATCGGCAGTGTAAAACCAAATAATTTCACATCATGCTTTACACTTTCAGTACGAGAGCGTTTATACTTATCATGCTGAAATCCCCATATTTTTATTTTCGTATCCCCGAATTTAAGAAAATGTTCATTGTATACATTACCAGTATACACTTGGAATTGCGTCTTTAACGGGACATCCACCTTAGATGTATACCACGTTTCGCCATATACAATACCTTTCGCTGAAACAATCGTCGGACTTTCCTCATTACCATATATTCCCGATACGAGAATCTGTCCTTTTTCTACATGATCATTTTTCAGTACAACCGGCTTTCCAACTTCTACAAACGTTTTTGTAATAATCGCTTCTTTTTTTGCTACTAAATTTTGCGGCCTTTGTTCCTTTTCTTTCTTCGGTTCGTTTTTTTCAACAATTTTAAAATGATAAGTCGTTCCCCTTACTTCTAGTCCCGCCCAAGTAATGGCATTAATATTATCTGTCAAATGGCGTTGTACATCTTCTACATTCGGCATTTGAAATTGTAGTTTCCCTTTTTTAATACCCATTTTATCCAATTCTTTCATCAATATATATTCTGTTTCAGGTTTAGCTCCTGTAATTTCAATTTTCCAAACCATATTTGACATTGCAATCACACCAAAAAAGAAAATTAAAAAACCAATTAAAAATCCACTGTTTTTAATTAAACGTTTATTCCAAAAAGGAAAACCATAACGTCCAATAAAATATAATTTACATTCATTTTTTCTATAAATTGGTTTTATTTTTTTCACATCGCGTAACAACATACAAAAAACTAACGTTTCATCAGCTATCTTTTTAACATCCCAAACTAATAAATTCCTCCGTACACATTCATTAACAAACCGTTCCGCTCCTCTACCTTCAATTCGCACTTTTACATATCCAAGCCACTTTATAAACCATTTATTTTTCATTTACCACCTTCACTACCTTTCTAAAAGTAGATATACTACTTTTTATTTGAAGCATTAAAATAGCTCGTACTAAAATAAAACAGAGTAAAACTGTAATCAGTCTCTATCAACGGAACTTTTACAGGATAAAGAAGAAAAACTTCACAAATGGAAGTTTCACTTCAATCACCTTTTTTTTCATTTTCTAAAAATGTTACTTGCTCAATTATCCCCTCGAGTAAAAGCTCTTCTGGAAGAATCGTTTTAATAACAAAGGATTGTCCTTTAATTAATAATTGACCGTGTTTTAAAAGCAATCGCACTTCTTTATCTGAAAACACTAATAACCCCCGATGATTTTCTATATAAATATGTATTTGCCCAACAAGAGTAATCCGAGGTAGATCCATTAATACATCCACTGGTAGGTCTACTTGTTTTGTCAACCAATTTTTCATTTGTTCTAATTTCTTCATCTCGAAAGACCCCCTCTCATCCCATATATATGTATTTCTTCACAAGTGCCTATCGTGTTATAACGACTTCACTAACATAACTATATTCTGCAAGAGTTCATATCATGTTAATTAAAACAGTCGCTATATGAAATCATATTTGTCAGGACAATGATGGATCAGAGGATGTTACCTTTAATAATAGAAGTATTAATACAAGAATATGCGCCCCTACAGGATATCAGTACAAGTTACATTAAGAAATTGAGCCTAGCGAGAAGTGGGAAACTTGAAAAAACCTGTTACAATTCGTTCTGGACGTGACATACTGACCATAGAATAAGTAGTTGTCATTTATTGGACAACTGAGATAAAGTAAAACTATAATCAATCCTCACCAATCGGGCTACCCGTTAATGCGGGATAAAATCAAAAAAAGAAAATTTCTTCACTCTGAATGTTACGTTGTAAGTAAGAATATTTTATAGATGGTTGTTATATGAATTTCAAAAAATATTAGGGTTCATTAAAAAATGAATTAATAAATGAGGAAATACGAAAGGAAATCGGCTTTGGTCAAGAAATTTTGAATGTTATAAAACAAGTTACCGACAGTAATATCCAGCCATTTTATGCAACTGATGCAAAATCTAAAATAGTTAGAATCTCTTTCGTTACCTTTGAGGATTATGCTGAAGAGCAAGCTATAAAACTTCAATCTGAGTTTCAGAAGGCTCGGTACTTAGCTTTTATTCGCGAAAGAAGTTTTAGTCAAGGAAGTAAGAATAGGTGTAGAATCGGAATTATACAAGGAAATAATAAATTGAAACTTTAACTAGAGGGGTTTCTATCACTTACAGAAACGCTTTTTAAGCAATATAGCGTTTCTCCTTAATAAGAACAATAAAAAAACGTCTCATACGAAATGAGACGTTTTTTTATGCTAATAGCTGGATAACCAGCTTATTCACAAGTGATCCGTCTGTTTTACCTTTTACTTTCGGCATAACAGCAGTCATCACCTTACCCATATCTGCTTTAGAAGTCGCACCAACTTCAGAAATAACTTGCTTGATTACATCAACTAGTTCTTCTTCAGTTAATTGCTCTGGCAAATATGCGCTTAAAATCTGAATTTCACTTTGCAGTTTATTAACAAGGTCTTCACGACCAGCTTTTTTAAATTCAAGGAGGGAGTCCTTATACTGTTTTACTTCACGAGCTAAAACTGTTATTTCCTCTTCTTCAGTAAGAGTATGTTGCAGTTTAATACCTTCATTTTGTAAAGCAGCCTTAACCATACGAATAACGGTTAATTTTTCTTTTTGTTTATTCTTCATCGCTTGTTTCATATCATCGTTTAAACGACCGAGAAGACTCATAACTTACACCCTCTCTTAGAATTTACGCTTTCTTGCCGCTTCAGATTTCTTCTTACGTTTTACACTTGGTTTTTCATAAAACTCGCGCTTTCTTGCTTCAGCAAGTGTACCAGTTTTAGAAACCGATCTTTTAAAACGGCGAAGTGCATCCTCCAAAGACTCGTTTTTACGAACGACTGTTTTTGACATTCTCTTTCCCTCCCTCCGAAACATCACACTTACATACTAACTTCAGCATGCAAAAAGAAACACTTCTTCAGCATGTCTTTTACGATTATAATACATTTTATCACTTCAGGTCAACTATTTGGCAGAATAAAAGAAGAATAGAAGCATTTCCTTTTCAAAAGTTATGCAAATAACTAGTATCCTTCACTGATGAAGACAACTATATTTTTATCATTTCATCTTTTTTCATACAGGGATGCATGAAACGCCTCCCCACCTTCTATTACTTAACCGCTTCAAATAAAGAAAGCATGCAAACCGTTTCCGGTTGCACGCTCTTTTTATGCGCTAGCTGATTCTTTTTTCACATCATCTTCAAGAACACGAACAAATTGCGCTTCGTTATATGGATAACCAGCTTTCGTAATTTTCACTTTCACTAGCTTACCAATTAATTCTTCTGATCCTTCAAATACAATTTTCAAGTAGTTATCTGTATAACCTACATATAACCCTTCACGGTCGCCCTCTTTAAATTGCTCTTCCGGAATGATTTCAAGCACTTCACCTTCAAACGCTGATGCGTACTCTTTCGCTAATTGATTAGATAGCTCAATTAAACGATGAACACGATCGTTCTTCACATCTTCAGGAACTTGATCTTCCATGCGCGCTGCAGGTGTTCCTGTACGTTTTGAGTAAGGGAACACATGTAACTCAGAGAAGCGGTTCTCTTTAATGAAATTATATGTTTCCATGAATTCTTCTTCTGTTTCACCTGGGAAACCAACGATTACGTCAGATGTAATCGCAAGGCCTGGTAACGCTTCTTTCAAACAATCTAAACGCTCTTGGAAGAATTCCATCGTATATTTACGACGCATACGTTTTAATACAGTATTAGAGCCAGATTGCAACGGAATATGCAAGTGGCGTACAACTACTTCAGATTTATCTAACACTTCAATTACTTCATCTGAAATTTGACTCGCTTCAATAGAAGAAATACGAAGACGTTTTAATCCGCCTACTTCCGCTTCCATATCACGAAGTAATCCAGCTAAGTTATAATCTTTTATGTCTTCGCCGTATCCACCTGTATGAATACCCGTTAATACGATTTCTTTATAGCCTGCATCCACTAATTGTTGCGCTTGTTTAATAACTTCTTTTCCATCACGAGAACGCATTAAACCGCGCGCCCAAGGAATGATACAGAATGTACAGAAGTTATTGCAACCCTCTTGTATTTTTAAAGACGCACGTGTACGATCCGTGAAATAAGGTACATCAAGTTCTTCGTACACACGTGTTTTCATAATATTGCGGACAGCATTAATTGGTTGACGCTCTTTACGGAATTCTTCGATGTAACCTAACATCTTTTCACGATCCTGTGTACCAACTACAATATCCACTCCCGGGATCGCCATAATTTCAGCTGGAGATGTTTGTGCATAACATCCCGTTACACAAATAACTGCATCTGGATTTTGACGCACAGCACGTCTGATTACTTGACGGCTTTTTTTGTCCCCAGTATTCGTTACTGTACATGTGTTAATAACATATACATCAGCTTTCTTTTCATATTCTGTTCTTTCATAACCACCTTGTTTAAACAATTGCCAAATGGCTTCTGTTTCATAGTGGTTTACTTTACAACCTAACGTATGGAACGCAACAGTTGACATTGATCATCACCCCATCAATTCAAAATGATACGAAGCAGCACTTAACGCGTATAACGGCGCCGTTTCTGTTCTTAAAATTCTTGGTCCTAAACTACATGGTACAAATTTATGTTCACGAAGCGCTGTAATCTCTTCCTCAGCTAAACCGCCTTCTGGGCCAAATACAATCAATAGCTTTTGACCTGGTTTCATTGTCGTTAAAGCTTTCGCAAAATTAGATTTCTCGCCTTGTTTTGCTTCCTCTTCGTAAGCAACAAGACAAGCATCATACTCACCACTCATTGAAAGCAATTGCTTAAATGATGCTGGAGCATGTACTCCTGGAATTTCACTTCTATGTGATTGTTCCGCAGCTTCTTTCACAATTTTTCTTAAACGCTCAACTTTTTTATCAGCTTTTTTCGCATCCCATTTTACGATAGAGCGAGATGCTTGAAATGGTAAGAATGCAGCTGCCCCAAGCTCAGTTCCTTTTTGAAAAATTAACTCTAGCTTGTCTCCTTTTGGCAGTCCACTTGCAATCGTCACGAAAACAGGAAGTTCACTTGACGCCTCTACCCATTCTACAATAGCCGTATTAATAAATTCACTGGTAATTTCATCAATTGAACATACTGCTGTTTTTCCATTTACACAGCAATAAATATGATCACCAGCTGACATACGCATCACTCTTGCGATATGATGTACGTCATCACCTACAATGCGAATACTTGTCTCATTTACATATTTCTCTTCTACAAAATAACGTTGCATATAATCACCTTAGTAGAGTTTCGTTCCTTTCGTAAGTCAACACTTACGAAAAAAACGAAACGTTATCATTTTTCATATAACAAACGGCAAGTCCCTCACCTTATAGTGAGAGACTCCCCTTTTCATTATAGACTAAAATCTATATTACGCATTTCGTGCAATAATTGCTACCCAATCTTCCATTCGTAACACTTCTTCAATTGTAAATCCAGCTTTTTCTAGCGCCTCAGAAATTACTTTTTCCTTCGCAGCAATAATGCCCGATGTAATAAATAATCCACCTGACTTCACAACTCTTGCTGCATCTTCAGGGAATAATAGAATAATTTCTGCTAATAAGTTAGCTACGATTAAATCAACAGGACCTTCAATACCTTCTAAAAGACTATTTTGTCCAACAGACACGATATCATCTGTTTTATTTAAACGTACATTCATTTCTGCACTTTCAACCGCAACCGGATCTAAATCATACGCTTGAACAGAAGACGCACCTAATTTTGCTGCTGCAATACTAAGTACACCAGAACCTGTTCCTACATCAATAATAGCGTCACCTGGCTGTACTGTTTTTTCTAAAGCACGGATACACATCGTTGTTGTTGGATGAGTTCCTGTACCAAACGCCATACCCGGGTCTAATTCAATGATTTTTTCATCAGGAGAAGATGGTGTATATTCTTCCCAAGTCGGTACGATTGTGAATGTATCAGAAATTTGTACTGGATGGTAATATTTTTTCCAAGCAGTAGCCCAATCTTCTTCATTGACTTCGTTAACGGTAATATTTCCAGTACCAATTTCGATGTCGTAAGATGGAAGCACATCAATAGATGATTTTACACCTGCAATCGTTTCATGTAAAGAATCGGTTTGCGGGAAATATGCTTTTATTAATACACCTTCCGCCGGATATTCATCTGGATTCAATGCATAAATTTCACCATATTGTTGCTCGCGCTCTTTCGTTAACTCCGCTGGATCCTCAATCGCAACTCCGCTAGCACCAGCTTCATGTAAAATATGAGAGACAGCTTCTACTGCTTCTTCTGTTGTATGAATACTAATTTCTGACCATTTCACAATTTACCAACTCCATTTTTTATTTCCATTATTCCCCTTTGAAAGCACGTTTAAGCTTTCCGAATAAACTATCATCCTGCTCTTCTTGTCCTGCAAATTCACGTAATAAATCTTTTTGCTGTGAAGTCAATTTCGTCGGTACAACAACACGAACGACTACATATTGATCTCCTTGACCGTATCCACGTACGTTCGGAGCACCTTTTCCTTTTAAGCGGAACTCTGTTCCAGTTTGTGTTCCTGCTGGGATTTTCAGCTTCACTTTACCATGAACAGTAGGGACTTCCACTTCAGCACCAAGTGCCATTTGTGCAAATGTTAATGGCATTTCGCAAATAATGTGGTCTCCTTCACGCTCGAAGAATTCATGATTTCTTACATGAACAACAACATATAAGTCTCCTGCTGGTCCGCCATTTACGCCGGCTTCACCTTTTCCAGACACACGAATTTGTTGACCATTATCAATACCCGCTGGAATTTTAACATTAATTTTTTTACGTTTACGAACTTTACCTGAACCGTGACATGTCGTACATTTTTCTTTAATAATTTGTCCAGTTCCTGAACAATGACCACAAGCTTGACGGTTTACGATACGACCAAACGGTGTGTTTTGTTCAACACTCACTTGACCAGAACCTGAACAATGTTTACATGTTTCTTTTGAAGTTCCTGGTTTTGCTCCACTACCTTTACAAGTATCACATGGATCTTCTACTGGAATTTCCACATTTAATTCCTTACCAAAAATAGCTTCTTCAAAATCTAAAGTGACTTGATATTGTAAGTCAGCGCCTTGGCGCGGAGCATTTGGATCACGACGTCTGCCGCCGCCACCGCCAAAGAAAGAACTAAATATATCTTCAAAACCGAAGCCACCGCCGAAGTCTCCTCCGCCGCCAAATCCACCGAATCCTTGATTTGCACCAGCATGACCAAATTGATCGTACTGCGCACGCTTTTGATCATCACTTAACACTTCGTATGCTTCTTGTACTTCTTTAAACTTTTCAATTGCATTTTCTTCTTTGCTTACGTCTGGATGGTATTTTTTAGCCAAACGACGATACGCTTTTTTTATTTCATCTGTTGAAGCGCCCTTGCTAAGTCCAAGGACCTCATAATAGTCTCGTTTACTCATAAATTTACAACCCCCGAATCTTTCACATAAACGTAATTTTAACACCGAAAGAAAGTGCTTTGCAACAAAGTTTCCTCACTTACAGTATGCAAAGCGAAAAACTTAAGATCCTCACACATCGCTTCTCATTCGTGAAAAAAGCCAAAGTCAAGGCACGCTTGACTTTGACTTTTTGTCATCTTACTTATTATGTTTACAGTTGAATTACTTGTCTTCTTTTACTTCTTCAAACTCAGCATCAACTACATTGTCTTTCTTCGCGCCAGCGTCTTGTGCACCTTGCGCACCTTCTGCTTGACCAGCAGCTGCTTGAGCTTGCTCGTATAATTTAACAGTTAATTGTTGTACGATTTCTTGTAAAGCATCTTTTTTCGCACGAATTTCTTCAAGCTCGTTTTTCTCGATTGCAGCTTGTAATGCTTCTTTCGCTTCTGTTGCTTTTGCAACTTCAGCTGCATCTACTTTACCTTCTAAATCTTTTACAACTTTGTCTGTTTGGAATACAAGTTGGTCAGCTTCATTACGAAGTTCAACTTCTTCCTTACGTTTTTGGTCAGCGTCAGCATTTGCTTCCGCTTCTTGTACCATACGTTCTACTTCTTCATCAGAAAGACCTGAAGAAGATTGGATTGTAATAGCTTGCTCTTTGCTTGTTCCTAAGTCTTTCGCACGTACGTTAACGATACCGTTCGCATCAATATCGAATGTTACTTCGATTTGTGGAATACCACGTGGTGCTGGTGGAAGGTCAGTTAATTGGAAACGACCTAACGTTTTGTTGTCAGCTGACATCGGACGCTCACCTTGTAATACGTGAATGTCTACTGCTGGTTGATTATCAGCAGCTGTCGAGAATACTTGTGACTTACTTGTTGGAATTGTAGTGTTACGCTCGATTAATTTCGTGAACACGCCACCCATAGTTTCAATACCTAAAGAAAGTGGAGTTACGTCTAATAATAGAACGCCTTCTACATCACCAGTAAGTACGCCACCTTGAACTGCAGCACCTAATGCTACAACTTCATCAGGGTTTACACCTTTATATGGCTCTTTACCAGTTTCACGTTTAATAGCTTCTTGTACAGCTGGGATACGAGTAGATCCACCAACAAGAATAACTTTATCTAATTCGCTTGGAGCAAAACCAGCGTCTTTTAATGCACGACGAGTTGGCTCTAATGTTCTTTCAACAAGACCTGCTGAAAGCTCTTCGAATTTCGCTCTTGTTAACGTTAATTCTAAGTGTAATGGACCAGCAGCTCCAGCACTAATGAATGGTAATGAAATTTGAGTTTGTGTTACACCAGAAAGATCTTTTTTCGCTTTTTCAGCTGCATCTTTCAAGCGTTGAAGCGCCATTTTATCTTGGCTTAAATCAATGTTATTTTCTTTTTTGAACTCAGCTACTAAGTGATCGATGATAACTTGGTCAAAGTCATCGCCACCAAGACGGTTGTCACCAGCAGTTGAAATAACTTCGAATGTGCCGTCTGCTAACTCAAGGATAGATACGTCAAATGTACCGCCACCTAAGTCATATACTAAGATTTTTTGTTCTTCGTCTTGTTTTTCTAAACCGTAAGCAAGTGCTGCTGCTGTTGGCTCGTTAATGATACGCTCAACTTCTAAACCAGCGATACGACCAGCATCTTTCGTTGCTTGACGCTCTGCATCGTTGAAGTATGCAGGTACTGTAATAACAGCTTTCGTTACTGTTTCACCTAAGTATGCTTCAGCAGAAGCTTTTAAATTTTGTAAAATGATTGCAGAAATTTCTTGAGGTGTATAATCTTTACCTTCAACTTCTACTTTGTAGTCTGTACCCATATGACGTTTAACAGACATGATTGTATTTGGGTTTGTAATTGCTTGGCGCTTTGCAACTTCCCCAACTTGACGTTCTTCATTTTTGAAAGCTACAACAGAAGGTGTTGTACGGTTCCCTTCTGGATTTGGGATAACCTTTGGTTCTCCACCTTCCATAACAGCTACACAAGAGTTTGTTGTACCTAAGTCAATACCGATAATTTTACTCATGGCGAATCCTCCTAGTTTTATGTAAATTATTGATTTACTTTTACCATTGATGGGCGAATCACACGGTCTTTTAATTTATAACCTTTTTGGAATTCTTCCACAACCGCGTTTGATTCAAATTCACTATTTTCCACTTGCATAATAGCTTGGTGTTCATTAGGATCAAACTGTTTACCAACAGCTTCAATCACTTCCACACCTTCTTTAGTCAGCGCTTCTAACAATTGACGATGCACCATCTCCATACCTTGTAACAATGATTTCGTTTGCTCATCAGTCGCTTCCACTTGCATTGCTCTTTCAAAATTATCAAGAGCTGGCAAGATGTCTGAAACTAGACTTTGTGCTCTATATTTTTCAGCAGCCTGTTTATCCATTTGGACACGGCGCTTATAATTTTCAAAATCAGCTTGTAGACGTAATGTGCGACCTTCCGTTTCCGTTAGTTTCGCTTGTAACTCATCTACTTTTTCTTGTAAAAGAGCAGCCTCACTTTTTTCTTCTACAGTTTCTTCACTGTTTTCTGGCGTGACAGCTTCTTCAACTTGCGCTTCTTTTACTTCTTCTACCACTTGTTCGTTACGCTCTTCCACAATATTCACCTCCTTAAAAGGTATTAGGTATCATGCATAGCATGATTACCTAATCATTATATATTACACACAGCAATGAAAATTTCATCACTTGAGCGAATGTATTACTCTCATTTACTTTTTAAGCCCATCAGTAAATTGTCTCGTAAATAACTGTAACAAACTAATTACACGAGAATATTGCATTCTCGTAGGACCTAAAATAGCAATTGTTCCAAGTTGCTCTTCGCCGATCGAATATGTTGCAGAAATTAAACTACAATCCTCCATAGCCGTCGAAGAGTTTTCCCTACCAATTTTCACTTGAATCCCGACTTGTTTATGACGCAAAATGTCATAAAATTCGGCTTCATTATCAATCATGGTAAGTAAAGATCTAACCTTTTGAATGTCATGGAACTCTGGCTGCGAAAGCATATTTGCTTTTCCTCCAAAGTATATCTTTTCCGATAACGGAACTTGAAATGTACCATCCAACATTTTTATTGCACTATCGTAATTATGAACATACCCACGTAAAACTGTAACAATTTCCTTAAAGATTTTATTATGAAGTTCTTCCATCGGTACGCCAGATAGCTTTTCATTTAAAATATTAACCATTTTTTCTAAATCTGATAAATCAACAGATTCCGGAACGGTAATCGTTTTACTTTGTACATGCCCTGTATCGGTTACAATAATAGCGACTGCAGTTTGACGATCAAGCGGCACAATTTGTACATTTTTAAGTTTATTTGTACTTAACTTCGGTCCAAGAACAATTGCCGTATAATTCGTAAGTTCTGATAAAATTTGAGCAGATTGCTGTGCAATTTTTTCCGCTTCAAAAATTCTTTCAGCAAATAAATCTTTAATTTGTACAATTTCAGCGTTCGGTAAGTTTTGCGGCGCTAAAAGATGGTCTACATAAAATCGGTAGCCTTTCTCAGAAGGAACACGTCCAGAAGAACTGTGCGTTTTTTCAATAAAACCTAATTCTTCTAAGTCCGCCATTTCATTTCGAATAGTAGCTGAACTAAATGTGATTTCATCTTTTTTAGCCAACGTTCTAGACCCAACGGGCTGCGCTGATCCAATAAAGTCATCAATAATTGTTTGTAAAATTAAGAGCTGACGTTCCGTAAGCATCTCATCATCACCTCTGTTAGCACTCTTTGTCTTTGAGTGCTAAATCTATTAATAACTTACCAAAATTGACATTCAATTGTCAACGGAAACGTCACGAAATAATGAAACTTTTTCACGCCTATGGAACATTTAATTAGTCAATCAAAAATGATTGGAATACTTCATTCCCTAATAATTTTCCTTTTCGCGTTAAACGCACATGTCCATCTTCCTCTTCAAGCAATCCCTGCTCTTGGTTGCTTTGTAACTGCTTCGCGAAAACTTGATCCATCTCTACATTAAATTTATTGCGGAACGCCGTTTTAGAAACACCTTTTGTTTTTCGAAGCCCTAAGAACAGCTCTTCTTCCATTCTTTCTTTCTCCGTCACTTTGTGAACATCTAAATACGGAAATCCTGTTTCATCAATTTTATTAAAATATTGCTTCAGAGGACCAACATTTTGAATACGTTCTCCGTTCACATAACTATGAGCTCCAGCTCCAAATCCATAATACTCTTCATTATTCCAGTATGTGAGATTATGTCTACTTTTATTGTCACCTTTTGAGAAATTACTAATTTCATACTGGTTATAACCGTGTTTCTCCATTTCATCCATTACTATTTCATACATTTTCGCTTCATGGTCTTCACCCGGAAGACGTAATTTCCCTTTGTTCATTAAGTTATAAAACACTGTTTTTGGCTCCACAATTAATGAATATGCCGAGAAATGTTGTACACCAAGCGTAAAAGCAATATCTAATGTTTCTTTTACATCTTCTATCGTCTGTCCTGGCAAAGCATAAATAATATCTACATTAATATTTTTAAAGCCTACTTCCTGTGCCTCTCGAATCGCGAGGAATGCATCTTCCCTCGTATGCTTGCGCCCGATCTTCTCAAGAAGTTCATCACGGAACGTTTGCACACCAAAACTAATTCGATTTACTCCACCTTCTAGCAGTACATTTAGCTTCTCTTTCGGTAAATCTCCTGGATTCGCTTCAAATGTTAATTCACAATTCGGGGCGAACGGACGCAAATGACGATTAATAATCTCGAGTAATTTTTTTGTCTGTTCCATATTTAACGCTGTCGGAGTTCCCCCACCCACAAAAATCGTTTTCATACTATCAAATGGAACTTTTTGAACCGTATTTATTATTTCCTTCTCTAAATAATCTAAATATTGATCAACCGGTTGGCGTTCAATAAACACTTTATTAAAATCACAATAGTGACAAATGTGCTGACAAAACGGAATATGAATGTATGCAGCTTGTACCAAATATAACTCCTACCTTTCTAAAAAGAAAACCTCCGCACTCCGGAGGGTTCTCTACTTCTCTAACGTATTACGAATTTGTTCCATTCGCATTTTTCCCCAATCATACATCATTTCAACGATCGGTAAAAGTGACATGCCTAGTTCCGTCATATAATACTCAACGCGAGGAGGAATTTCGGGATATACTGTCCGATCAACAATCCCATCTTCCATTAACTCTTTTAATTGGTTCGACAAAACTTTATGAGAAATGCTTGGGAATAACCGTTGTAATTCACTGAAACGATGCGGCCCTTCCACACCAAGATGCCACAGTATCACAACTTTCCACTTTCCACTAATAATAGAAAGCGTCAATTCCTTTTCACAATTAAAATTACCATTTTGTATTTTATCTTGAATATCTTTTCGAATATTTTCGGACATTAACAATCTCCTAACTCTATATGAACTAAAAAGCTCTCTCATTATTGTAAATGAGAGCTGCTCAGATGTCTAAAAAGTAATTATACAGAAAAAAGAAGCCGCACAAACGACTTCTTTTTTATTTCAAATATTAGTTGTCATCCATTTTCAGTACAGCCATGAATGCCTCTTGCGGTACTTCTACAGAGCCAACAGACTTCATACGTTTTTTACCTTCTTTTTGCTTATCAAGAAGTTTACGCTTACGAGAAATGTCACCGCCGTAACATTTTGCAAGTACGTTTTTACGCATCGCTTTAATTGTAGAACGTGCTACAACTTTATTTCCGATAGTCGCCTGAATTGGCACTTCGAACTGTTGTCTCGGAATTAATTCTTTTAATTTCTCTACGATTACTTTACCACGGTCATACGCTGAATCACGGTGTACGATAAATGATAAAGCATCCACTTGTTCATTATTTAAAAGAATATCCATTTTCACAAGTTTAGATGGCTTATAGCCAATTAACTCGTAGTCAAATGATGCATACCCTTTCGTATTTGATTTCAATTGATCGAAAAAGTCATATACGATTTCTGATAACGGGATTTCATATGTTAATGTAACACGCGTTTCATCTAAATATTGCATATCAATAAACGTTCCACGTTTACCTTGGCAAATCTCCATTACAGCTCCAACATAGTCATTCGGAACCATAATTGAAGCCTTCACAAACGGCTCTTCTACACGATCGATAGACTGTGGATCTGGCATATTAGATGGGTTATCAACAATAACATCTTCACCGTTAGTTAAATAAACTTTATAAATAACGCTTGGCGCTGTTGTAATTAAGTCAATCTTAAATTCACGTTCAATACGTTCTTGAATGATTTCCATGTGAAGAAGCCCTAAGAAACCACAACGGAAACCAAATCCTAGCGCTTGAGATGTTTCTGGTTCAAACTCAAGAGCAGAATCGTTTAACTCTAATTTTTCTAATGCATCACGTAAATCGTTATAACGAGCAGAGTCAATTGGATACAGACCACAGAATACCATCGGGTTTAACTTACGGTAACCTGCTAACGGCTCTGCAGCTGGACGTTTCGCATGTGTAATCGTATCACCAACACGTGTGTCACCAACATTTTTAATCGATGCTGCTAAGAAACCTACATCACCTACTGTTAACTCGTCACGTTGCGTAGTTTTCGGTGTAAATACACCTACTTCTGTTACTTCAAATTCTTTACCCGTTGCCATCATACGTACTTTATCGCCAACTTTTACTGTTCCATTTACAACACGGATATAAGCAATTACACCGCGGTACGGATCATATAAAGAGTCGAAAATCATACATTGTAATGGCTCTTCTGAATCACCCGACGGAGCTGGTACTTTTTCAACAATTTGTTCTAAAATTTCTTCAATACCAATTCCAGCTTTCGCAGAAGCAAGTACCGCTTCTGATGCATCTAAACCAATTACATCTTCTACCTCTTGACGTACACGTTCTGGATCCGCACTCGGTAAGTCGATTTTATTAATAACTGGTAAAATTTCTAAATTATTATCAAGCGCTAAGTATACGTTTGCTAACGTTTGCGCTTCAATACCTTGCGCTGCATCTACTACAAGAATCGCGCCTTCACAAGCCGCTAAACTACGAGATACTTCGTACGTAAAGTCGACGTGTCCTGGTGTATCAATTAAATGAAGAATATACTCTTCACCATCTTTTGCTTTATAGTTTAATTGTACTGCGTTTAATTTGATTGTAATACCACGCTCACGCTCTAAATCCATAGAGTCAAGCAACTGAGCTTTCATTTCACGTTGTGTTAACGCGTTTGTTTTCTCTAAAATACGGTCTGCTAACGTTGATTTTCCGTGGTCAATATGAGCAATAATAGAGAAATTACGAATTTTGGACTGTCTTTTTGCTCTTTCTTCTTTATTCATCTATGTTCTCAACTCCTAATAGTCTCGCCAATATACACTAGCACTGATTATATCAATAGAGCAACAAAGATTCAATGAAAACTCTTGCTGCTTACGATACAAATCATTCTATCTATATCTTATGCGAATAAACCATAAGAGACAAACCCTTTTCAAATTTTAAAACGGCTGTCTTACAAACCAGTAAAACAACCGCCTCCCATGTTACTCTTAGCTAAAAATTCCTTTTATTTTCCCAACAACGATATCCGTTCCGAACTTCGTCATTTCATAAGCTACACTTGCTACTGCCATCCCAATTCCTTCTACAACATTAAAACTTCTTAAACATTCTAACTGTTGTTGTTTTTCTGAGGCCGAAAACGAGCTACCCAAAATTTCTGATTCAGCACCTGTACTTTCTGTCCCTGTCATATGAGCTATTTGTTCATATGACAGTTGCTGATAGCCTTTCATACTTTTCAAACCATGATTAGCAAGTGCCACTCCTGCTATCATCATAAGTAAACATAAAGCCACACTACATATACACAAAAGCGTAAAGCGACTCAAACGATAATCATCTGTTCCCCTCAATGTGTATATGCTCCCGTATTATCTTGATCAATTTGATGATGCAGCGCCGCATTTAAACCACTCGCTATTACATTCGCCATATCCTCAATAAAAGTATCTACTTCTTTTGGGGTTACCATTAAATTATGACCAAGAGGAGATAGCACTTCATAAATCAGCCTTCTTTTTTCTTCTTCTTCCAACGTACCAACAGCACCTAAAAACATATTTCTGCTCTTTTCATCCGGCATATCTTCTTCCGTTAATTTTTTCTTTTCTCCAAATGAAAATCCCGCTGGTAACAAAGAGCGTGAAGGTTTATTTCCTTCTTTCATCTCTCGGCCGAAATGTTTCAAAATAAAATCAATCGTATCACTTGTAATCGAAACAGCATCGACCACAGTCGGAACACCAATCGCGATTACAGGGATACCCAATGTGTCTTTACTTAGTTCTTTACGTTTATTCCCAACCCCCGATCCGGGATGAATTCCAGTATCAGAAATTTGTATCGTGCTATTTACTCGTTCAATAGAACGGGCAGCTAATGCGTCAATCGCAATTACAAAGTCCGGGTTCGTCTTCTCAATAATCCCATAAATAACATCGCTCGTTTCGATCCCTGTAATTCCCATTACCCCCGGCCGAATTGCACTAACAGGCCTAAACCCTTCTTCTACACTTTCAGGCTGTAATTGAAACAAATGTCTCGTTACTAATACATTTTCTACAACTATCGGTCCAAGAGCATCTGGTGTTACATTCCAATTCCCAAGACCTACAATTAAACAGCTTGCTTCTTTTGTAACGCCAACCTCTTCTAAGAAATTAGAAAATTCTTTTGCAAAAATACGCTCCACTTTTTGTTGAAGTTCTGTATCTTGCTGACGTATACCTTGAACTTCAAGCGTTAAATAATTTCCAGGCTTTTTACCCATCGCTTCAGAGGCAGCTTCATCAATTGTTACTTTTGTAATTATAGTCCCATCTTCTTCTCTCTCTTTTACAATAACTCCCTGTATCCCTTTTTGTTCCTCTTGGCTTTCTTGCAACATTTGATGGGCTTCTACAGCAAGGTCAGTTCTAATGCTATATTTACTTAAATCTAATGGTTCTTTCATCGTATCTCCTCCGTAATTCATAGTAAATATCGTTAGATTTCCCAAAGTTATATAAGGTCATTCTTTCCTTTACGTGAAATTTCATGGATATACTATTGCAATTCTCTTCACCGTTTGATAGAATATCACTTGTTCTATGTAAGAATCGAGTCATTCGATTGCACCAGGGAGGTGAAAAGTATGGCAAACATCAAATCTGCTATCAAACGCGCTAAACTTAGCGAAGAGCGTCGTGCACATAACGCTTCTATCAAGTCTGACATGCGTTCTGCTGTTAAAACTGTAGAAGCTTTAGTTACTAATAACGATCTTGAAAATGCTAAAGAAGCTTTCAAAACTGCTTCTAAAAAACTTGACAAAGCAGCTCGTAAAGGTCTTATCCACCAAAACGCTGCAGCTCGTCAAAAATCTCGCTTAGCGAAACAAGTAAACGCGTAAGGCGTTTAAAAAACGATCCATTTGGATCGTTTTTTTATATACAAAAAAGTTCATGTACTTAGTACATGAACTTTTTTGTGTCATCACATATGATTTAATCGCATTAAGAAAAACTCGAGCACAAGTTTCTTATCCATCTTTCCCGTCTTCATACTATAATCAGCTTCCGCTAATTCTATAATCACTTTTTTTAATTCTTCAAAAGAGAAAAACTTCGTTTGATTCATTGCCAACTTCACGCGATACGGATGTACACCAATATGAGACGCAATTTGATTTTGTCCATAACCACGTTGCTGTAGCTCTTTCACTTGATACAACAAGCGGAATTGACTCACTAATAACGCAAGCAATTTAATCGGCTCTTCCTGCTGCGTAAATAATCCATCCAAAATTTGCATTGCACCTGCAATATCTTTTTTCACCACTTTTTCTGTCAAAGCGAATACATTTTGCTCAACGGATTTTGGTACAAGCTCTGCAACAAGTTTCGTCGTAATCTCTCCGCCCATACCAACGTATAACGTTAACTTGTCCATTTCCTTCGCCAACATTGTTACATTACTTCCCACAAGCTCTAGCAACAAACTAACAGCCGCGTTATCAATATGCACATGCACTTCATCTGCACGAGCAACAATCCACTTCTGAACATCCTGTATTTGCATCGCATTTGCTTCTACTACATCTGCTGTTTTCTTTAATAGTTTTGTAATTTTTTTTCGCTCATCAAGTTTTTCGTAAGGCGCAACAAAAACAAGAATAGAAAATGGAGAAGGTTCACCAATGTATTCTTCTAAAATTTTTATATTTTGCTCTAACTTTTCTTTTTGCGAAGTCAAAAATAGCGGTGATTTTATTAACAGTACTTTCCGTTCTCCGAAGAAAGGAAGCGTACGCGCATCCTCAACCACATCTTCTAAATACGCTTCTTCTAAATCGTATGTCACAACATTAAACTCTCGATCTTCTTCTTCAAGTGCTTCTGTTGTAATAAGCTTTATCGTTTCATTTATAAAAAAAGCTTCCGTTCCATATAGTAAATATAACGGAGCAAACTGTTTCTTTTTAATTTTTTTATGTATATCACTCATACTTTTTCCTACTCCCTAACTTGGCAATATATATTTATACTAATGCCCTGGCTTTTGTTTTACAAGTACAAAGGAACAGGCTTTATAACCCGTCCCTTTATTTATATTAAACGCCACGCAATAAGCCCCGGGTTTCTTATTGGTGTGCGGTAATCACCTTCCCTTTATTATTCGCAATAAAAATTTGAGTATAAGTGCCAACTGTTAACATGCTTGGAAACGAAAAACTCACATTACTTCATGATTTAAAAGTAGCAAAAAAGCTCGTTTTCTCTTCATATGGAAATTGTAGATTTTTTTCTGACAATATTTTATACTAAAGTGGAATGTTGGGGAGGGATTCTAAATGAATGATTTTGAACAAAACGTTCAAAGTAAACGCAATGACGCTATTGATTCAGGGGTAGGATTTATCGTCTCATTTGGTTTTTTCGCAACACTTTTCATCATTGCAACTGTTATTAAATTTATCGGTTCTTAAAGACTGCCACTTCATGGCAGTCTTCTCTTTTTCATCTATTATGTGTTTTATCATATGTGATTTTACTTTTAAAGGTTCCATTTTCCCCTTTAAAAACATAGGAAATAGCACCTTGCTTGTCCGTGCGCCATATCGCACTCCCCATCTTCTCAAAACGCTCTATCACTTCTTTATGCGGGTGTCCATACCTATTCTGCTTACCAACAGATATAATCGCTACACGAGGCTGTATGACGTTCAAAAAAGGCTCTATAGATGACGTATTACTCCCATGATGAGCAACTTTTAAAACATCCACTTGTAAATCTGGATATGCCTCTACTAAAATCTTTTCCCCTTCTTCTTCCAAATCGCCTGTAAATAGCCACTTCAACCCTCCAAATTTTGCCCATATTACAATTGAAGCGTTATTTTCGCTTTTTTCTTTTCCTTTTGGAGCTAAAACGAAAAATTCCGCTTCATTTACACTCCAACTCGCCCCTTCCCCCACTTCAGTTATTTTCATTTCCTTTTCTAATGCCTGTTTCTTGACTACTTTTTCTAATACTGCATCTTTTCCCTTTCGGCCAAATACCACTTCTTTTACAGGTATATATGATAATAATTCTTGCGCAGCACCTATATGATCTGCATCTCCATGCGTTACGATTAATTTATCAATTGTTTTAATACCTTCTTTTTGTAAAAAGGGTATTAAAACATCATTCCCAACAGAAAATTCATGCTTTTTTTGTTGCCATTCTTCCTTATTCACACGAAGCGTTCCACCTGTATCAATAAGATAAATCCCTTTATCATACGGAAGGCGAATTAATATTGCATCACCTTGTCCAACATCAATAAATGTTACACTTCCGCTTCCTCTAAAATATGGATATACATAATGACATGTGCTAATAAAAATAAATACACTCGCAACTATACAAACCATTTTTTTCGGCGCTCTTCTTTCCCAAACCATCAATATACTGACAATACTCGCGCAATATACAGCTACAAGATTGAAGGGCGTTTCCCCGAAGATAATCTGGGTAAATGGTAAACTTTCACAATAACTTAGAAAATCATTAGACATACTCAAGCCTATTGATAATACATCCGCAAATCCTTTTGCGAGAAACGGGACAATTGGCATACACAGTAAAATAATAATGCTACATGGTAATACAATGATAGATAAAAACGGAACGTATAAGAGATTGAGGAGAATGCTATATGGAGAAAAATAACCAAAGTGATATAACAAAATCGGAGTACTAACGAGCTGTGAAATGATAGAAATATAAATAGAATTTCGGATTACTCCGTTGCTACTCCCTAACAATAACGGAGCAGACAAAAGTAAAGCGAAGCTACCTACAAAAGAAAACTGAAATCCAATATTAAAAACAAGATAAGGGTCATATATAAGCATACATATAGCTGTTACACTTAAAGCATCTAAACTAGATAAACGAATCGAGCACATAAAAGCAATCAACATCAAAACCCCTGTTATAGAAGCTCTTATAACAGAGGGTGAAGCCCCTGCTAAAACCATATACAAAGGAATACAAATGATAAGGCAAATTGTTGCTACCTCCCTCGTCGCACCGCTTCTTAGCAAAATAAAATATACTATCACCATCAACAATACAATGTGTGAACCTGAAATTGCTAACAAATGTACAAGACCAAATTGTTGATATTGCTCTTCCACTTCAAACGTCATTTGTTGTCTATCACCAAAGAGTAATGCATTCATAAAAGCACCTGATTGCTCTGGAAACATTTCTGTAACTTTCGAGATTGCTTGTTGCCTTAAAAGAAGAATCCATTGCGTGAGCGACAGTGATGTTTTATAGCATTCAGAAATATATGTAGCCTCAAATGTGAAATGAATATGTTGCTTGTATAAATAATCACGGTAATTAAAACCATGAAAATTCCGAGCTGTTTCCGGTTCTTTCCTCTCACCCTCGAATACACATGATATCCCTGCGTATAATTGTTGCATTTTTTTCTTTTCCAAAGCTGATTTTATTCTATAACTTAACTGCACTATATTTTTATTCTGATCTTCAAATTGAAAAGATAGGCGATCCCCATTAACAAGCGGTGTGTTTTGTATAACCCCTCTTGTAACTGCATAGGGCTTCCCTAGAGGCTTATTCCATACTTGAACATAGGAAGTGTATATAACGCTACTAAAGCACGCTACAATACAAAAAATGGAGGTTTTACGCGAAGTGCGATATAAACAGAAGAAAACATTTAAAAAGAGGCAAAAAACTATCAATAAAAGTGACGAGGAAAAGGCAATTGCAATCCCTATTATAAACGAGATTGCAACATACCCCCATTGTTCTTGCAACTTATACTCACTCCTTATAGCATCATTTTTGCTTTCGTGAATACATGCTGTAATTCTTCCATTGATAAATTATCTTTTTCTAAAGACACAAATAATTCTTTCAACTCTGTATAACGTTTTTGATCCTCTAATGCAGCAATATCATATTCTAGCGGAACGTGTTTCACTGTTACATTCGCTTGTTCAAATAACTCTATGGCGTATGGATGATTTTTATAATCCTGCGCATAATAAACCGCTGTAATACCACTTTGAATAATTGCCTTACAACATTGTAAACAAGGGAAATGCGTAACGTAAATTTCTGCTTCCTCTGTTTTCGCACCAAACTTGGCACATTGTAATAAAGCATTCATTTCGGCATGAATTGTCCGAACACAATGATTATCGATTACGTAACAACCATCATCTATACAATGTACGCCACCTTTAATTGAACCATTATATCCACCAGCAATAATTCGTTTATCGCGAACGATTGTCGCTCCTACCGCAAGCCTTGTACATGTACTACGCAAAGATAGTAGATGGCTTTGCGTCATAAAATATTGATCCCATGAAATTCGTTCCATATTTTTCACCTACTTTTTTGTCTACTTGTAGTGTAGCGAAAGAAGAAAAACTTCGTCAATCTTTTACGGAATAATAATTTGATCTTTTATCTTTTCAAGAGACTTCGCACCAATCCCATCAATCTCTAATAAATCTTCTATTTTCTGAAACGGACCATGTTCTTCTCGATATTTCAAAATACTTTCTGCCTTTCGAGAGCCAATCCCTGTAATTTTTTCTAGTTGTTCTTTCGCCGCTGTATTTATTCGAATCTTGCCATCTTCCTTAGAAGAAGTAAGCACCCCTTGTTCTGATTCATTTTTACTCGGTATATAAAGAAGCATTTGATCTTGTACAATTTGTGCTAAATTCACTTTTTTCATATCTACTTCTGATAAAAAACCACCAGCCTTTTGAACCGCATCCTTTACGCGATCTCCTTCCTTCATTTCATATACCCCTTCTTTACTAACCGCTCCTTTCACATCAATTATAATTGTTCTTTTCTGTTCCTTTGTATCCGATATTTTCGGTTTACCCTTTTTTTCGATCTCCTTCTCTTGTACATTCATTGTAATAGGCATTCGTTCTACACTCTGATTCGTTTTCCAAAAAACAAGAAAAAGTAAAGTTCCAATAATAGCTACTAAACCTAACCACTTTTTCGGAAAATCCCACATCATTTTACACCTCTAATCATAAATTTATAACATCATTCATATTGTTTAGGAGAAAGCTGTTACGAAGGAGGGATGAAACTTTGAACATAGGAATTATAGGGACAGGAAACATGGGGAATATACTAATCGATGCATTTTTAGAAACCCGTGCTGTCAAACCTTCGTGCCTTACAATCATTAATCGGACGCCTGCAAAAGCATATCATATAAAAGAAAAATACCCTTCTGTTCATATAGCAAAAACAATCCCGGAAGTAATCGAACAATCACAACTTATTTTTATTTGTGTCAAGCCGATAGATATATACCCTATCCTAAAAAAATACGCTGAACATTTTTCTGATGAAACGTGCTTAGTTTCTATTACAAGTCCAATATCTCCATCCCAATTAGAGACTCTCGTACCTTGCCACGTCGCGCGTATCATTCCAAGTATCACAAATCGCGCGCTCTCTGGCGCCTCACTATTTACATTTGGAGATAATTGCTCTGAAGAATGGCAACAAAAACTACTTCGTCTATTCAAAAACATTTCTACACCTCTTGTAATAGAAGAAGATATAACGCGCGTTTCATCTGATATAGCAAGTTGCGGTCCTGCTTTCTTTAGTTATTTACTACAATGCTTCATTAACGCTGCTGTAGATAAAACAAATATTACACACGAAGAGGCTACTACTTTAGTAAGTGAAATGGTCGTGGGGATGGGGAAATTACTTGAAAAAGAAATCTTCACATTACCTACCTTACAAGAAAAGGTTTGCGTGAAAGGCGGCGTTACTGGGGAAGGCATTCGGGTTTTAGAAGAGCACGTTGGAGATATGTTCCATAAGTTAATCGAGCGAACACATGAAAAATTTGATGAAGATTTAGAATGCGTTGATCAGCAATTCAATAAACACACATAATAAATACGTCATTTTCATTCCAAATCCTTTTTATAAATACTTACTTTTTTACAATACATTTTCACTTCAACTACTATTCCCACACTTTACGCATACAATCTTCAGATTATGCTAGAACTAAAAATACATCTTCTTTATAAAACAAAAGCAACCTTCTCGGTTGCTTTTGTTTTATCCATTTTTCTTCGCCATGAAGAAAATACGCTCTGTTTGTTCTGTAACTTCAAGTCGCTCAAAATCACCTGTTACACGAAGCACTGTAAAACCTGCTTCTTCAAGCCATTTCGTTAACTCTTCCACTTGATATGCACGTTGCACGTGACATTCGTCAAACCGATGGTACACATCTTCTTCCGGATCTTGAACAAAGAATGTTAAATCATGCTCTACACTATTTGATTCTTCACCAGGGAAGCAATTCCAAATAAGAGATATTTCTTCTCCATTCACTGTATACGTTTCATTTTGAAATACATGATGTATTTTATATAAAGAATGTACATCAAATAAAAACAAACCATCTTGACGTAAATGATGAAATACTCTTCTAAATGTTTCTTGTACTCCATCTTCTTGCAATACATAATTTAATGAATCACAAAAGATGGTTACACAATCAAACTCACCTGGAACATCAAGCTCTCGCATGTCTTGTTGATAAAAAGGAATAAAGTATCCCTCTCCTCCTAGTTTTTGCTGAGCGACTGTTAACATTTCTTCTGAAAGATCGACACCTATTAAATCGTAACCCTTTTGCACAAGCGGCAGGGTTACATTACCTGTACCGCATGCTACATCAAGAATTTTTGCCTCTTTCATATCTGCCTGCTGTAAACTTTCCTCTGTAAATTCCACCCATTTATCATAAGGGACATCATTCATTAGTTCGTCGTACAACAATGCAAATTGTTCGTATTTCATTGACCTAACTCTTCTGTAATATCTTCACGTGGCACATCGCCCCATAGACGCTCTAAATTATAGTGATTACGCTCATCTTTATGGAATACATGAGCAACTACATCTCCAAGATCAACTAATACCCAACGTGCTTCGTCAAACCCTTCCATACGTTGTACGTCGATTTGGAACTCATGTGCTTTTGATTTAATTTCACGTGCAATTGCTTGCACTTGTTTATCTGAATTTCCGTGACAAATAATGAAATAATCTGCAATTGGTGAAATACCTTGCATATTTAGGACAACCATATCTTCTGCTCTTTTATCATCAGCTGCTTTTGCCGCTAATACTAATAAATCTTTATCGTTCATTTACTCATTTCCTCCTTGATAACTGCATTGTATGTTTGGAATGTTAATGGATAAATCGTCTGATCTTTTTCCATTAAAAATTGAATTGTTCTCTTTAACGCAAATAATAAAGCTTGATTTATATCCGTATATGCGAGTTTACGAGCCTCTTCCACTCCTGGAAACTTTCGCCCAGGTTCAATGTAATCCGCTACATAAATCACTTTATCTAACATCGTCATATTCTCACGACCACTTGTATGATATGTAATAGCTTGCAAAATTTCAGAATCCGTAATGCCTACTTCTTTTTCTACTAAGTATGCCCCAACAGGTGCATGCCATAACTCTTTGTTATAGCAAAGTAAATCTTTCGGCAAATCTTCACGTTTAATAATCTCTTCCATCTCTGAAATTGCTCTACATTTCGCATAATCATGGAATATAGCTGCCATCTCTGTTTTTTTTTCGTCCACACCGTATAACTTAGCAAGCTCAATCGCTGTCTCCATTACACCAATTGTGTGTATATAACGTTTTTCATGCATTTGTTGTTTGACAATATGCAGTGCATTCTCACGATTCATACAACCCATTCCTCTCGATATATACCTGTACTTTTTCGGGAAGTAAATATTTACACGTTTTCTTCTCCTTATATCTCTCACGTAATAAGGATGAAGAAACTGCAAATTCCGGAATTTCCACTGTAGTAATCTTATATGGTGTATGCAATGTATACCCAGGTCTTGCAACTCCAACAAACGTTACAAGATTAAATAAAGCTTCAATGTTATACCACTTCGGTAAATACTCAACCATATCCCCACCAATAATAAAGTGAAACTGCACATCCGGATACTTCTTCGTCAATTGTAACATAGTGTCATACGTATAAGATGGGCCCTTCCTACTTAGCTCTTCTAAACAAATAGAAAAGTGCTCTTCTGCCTCAGTCGCGAGCTCTAACATATGTAAACGACTTTCTACACTTGTAATATTCCGCCCTTGTTTATGTGGCGGAATCTGGTTTGGCAAGAACCATACTTCTTCCAAGTTCAAAGCGTGATATACTTCATTTGCAATTAGCAAATGTCCATAGTGAGGCGGATCAAATGTACCGCCAATGATGCCAATTTTTCTCAAAAGAAACGCCCCTTCCTTTTACATACAGCAACTCTCCTCGGTTAGGAATGAAGAGAGTTGCTATTAATAAAAGTTCAATTGGTTTCGCTCTCTACATCATTACGCATAAACGATAAAAATAGCGCATGCTAGTCTTTTTATCGAGGAAGCTTAATTTGTTTATTTTCTCTTGATTCTTTGTATAAAACGATTGTGCTTCCAATTACTTGAACGATTTCAGCACGTGCACCTTTTGCAAGTTCTTCCGCAACCTCACGGCGATCAAATTCACAGTTTTGTAATACACTTACTTTAAATAACTCACGAGCTTCTAAAGTATCTGCGATTTGTTTAATCATATTTTCATTTACTCCGCCTTTTCCTACTTGAAAAATTGGTGTTAAATGATGTGCTTGTGCACGTAAAAATCTTTTTTGTTTTCCTGTTAACATATATGTTAGCCTCCAAGCTTTTCTATAACTAATTGTTTCATTCTCTCGATATTTGGCGTGCGTCCTGTCCACATTTCAAATGCAAGTGCTCCTTGATAAACAAACATATCAATACCATTTTGAATGATTGCACCTTGCTCTTTTGCCTCACATAAAATTTTCGTTTCAAATGGATTATAAATTATATCTGATACAATCATTCCTTTTTTTAACGAACAAATTTGTAATGGCGTATGTTCTACGTGTGGATGCATACCTATCGTTGTCGTCTGAATGATAATATCATAATTTCCTTGTTCTTCTGTCGCTTTTTCTAACGACAAAGCAACAGAATTAACATCGGCCGTACGTGCAGCAATAAGTTCCTTTGCCTTATCTACTGTACGATTGGCTACATCAATCTCTTTTACACCTACATCAGCAAGAGAAAAATAAATAGCTCGGCTAGCACCACCTGAACCAAGTAACAAAATACGTTTCCCTTGAAGTGGTTCATTACTAATTGACTGCAACGCTCGAACAAAACCAATCCCGTCTGTGTTATAGCCAATTAATCTTCCATCCTTATGAACCACTGTATTTACTGCACCGATTTTCCTTGCCAATGGGTCAATCTCATCCAAATACTCCATAATAGCAACCTTGTGCGGAGTTGTTACATTAAATCCTGAAATACCTAATGCTTTTAAACCTCTTACTGCTTCCCCTAGCAATTCCTCTTCAACAAGGAACGCATGATAATGGGCATCCATATTCAAGTGTTCAAATGCATCGTTATGCATAACGGGTGATAATGAATGTCCAATTGGATTTCCGATTACACCATATAATTGTTTCATAAATCCCTCTCCATATTAAATTAAAGATTTACGTAGTGAAACACTTACTCCTTTTGGTACGTGTGCAACAATTTTTGCTCCTGGTTCGTTCACAGTAACCCATCCTAATCCAGAGAATACAACATCCGTTTTAGGTTCACGAATATTAAATTCGTATTTCACTAGCTCAGGCATATTTGCTAATTCTTCTGGCGTTGGTGGGCTTAGTAAATCCCCGGCATGATTTTTATATAATTCATCTGCTTTCTCAAGCTTTGTACGATGGATTGTTAAGCGATTCGAGAAGTGACAAGTAAATGCACGACGACCACCACTTACATAATCAAAACGTGCCAATCCACTAAAGAATAACGTTTGTTCTTCATTTAATTGGAATACCATCGGCTTAATTTCTTTTGTTGGTGTAATAAGCTTTAAGCTTTGCTTTCCAACATAATGAGCCATTTGGTGGTGGTTAATAATACCTGGCGTATCATATAAAGAAGACTCTTCGTCCAATGGAATATCAATTAAATCAAGTGTTGTTCCTGGGAAATGAGATGTTGTAATTACATTTTCAGTCTCATCACTAAATTCTTTAATCATACGATTAATAAATGTCGATTTCCCTACATTCGTACATCCAACAACATAAACATCTTTGCCGCCGCGATAATACTCAATAGCATCTGCTAGTTCAGCGATTCCTTGTCCCTTCGCTGCACTAATTAAAAAGACATCTTCTGGTTTTAATCCTAGCTGCTTTGCACTATAGCGCATCCAATGTTTTACTTTATCATGTTTTACTGACTTTGGAATTAAATCAGCTTTATTTCCAACAAGTAATACTTTATTATTCCCTACGAAACGATGTAAGCCAGGTAACCAGCTACCATTAAAATCAAAAATATCTACAATTTTGACTACTAATGCATCTGATTTTCCAATTCCATTTAAAATGCGTAGGAAGTCATCATCTGTTAACGATACATCTTGAATTTCATTGTAATGCTTCAAGCGAAAACAACGTTGACAAATAACTTGTTCTTTCTCTAAAGATGAGGCAGGAGCATACCCCACTTCGTTTTTATTTTCTGTTTGAATTTCTACACCGCAACCAATACATTTAATTGTTTCAGTCAAACTTTATTCCTCCCAGTTAATTAAACCTTTTTTCTTCATATTTTTCATAATTCTTCGTTCAATTTTTCGATTAAAGCGCGTTACTAATCCGTCCGTTTGTGCTACCGGTACAACTAAAATTGTATGAAGGCCTACTCGGTTGCCACCAAGCACGTCCGTCAGTAACTGATCTCCAATTACTACAACTTCATCTGGCTGCAAACGCATCTCTTGTATCGCACGCTTAAATGCGCGAACAAATGGTTTACGTGCACTATGAATAAATGGAATACCTAATGGATCAGCAAAATCTTTTACACGTTGCTCATTATTATTTGAAACGACCGTTACTTGAATGCCTTGCTCTTTCATTTCCAAGAACCATTTTTCAAGTTGCGGTGTTGCATTGGGACGATCCCATTCAATTAAAGTGTTATCTAAGTCAGTAATAACGCCTTTAATCCCACGTTTTTTTAAATCTTCTGGTTGAACATGATATACATTTTTCACATATTCATTTGGTAAAAATAGTTTCAATTTCTTTCACCTCTTTGAGGATTTTTCATAAAATTTTTCGACAACATTTTTCGATATATAACCTGTGGATAAAATTGTACACATTTTCCACATTAATTTTTCAGTTAATTTGGAATTTACTAACAAACTATACACACTTTATCCACCTAGGTATGTGGATAACCACTCGTTTGTGACTGTCATATTTTTTTGGTACATTAAATGCATCAACGAATCAATCCTTATATTATTAGGAGGTGACTCACCTTGAAAACAAAACATATGGAACAGTTATCCACTGAGTTACTCACTGAGTCTTATTATAAAGCAAAAGAACTAAAATTAAATCCCGACTTCATTTTACTTATAAAACAAGAAATCATTAGACGCTCATTAGAGGACAAGCTTGTCAAATCATCTTGATTACATATAAAGTGAAAGTTTAATCAGCCCTTACCAATTAAACAGTTAAAGGATAATTTATTGGATGCCCTGTAAAAAGAGCCATCCTACGATGGCTCTCGAATAAACAAGTACTCCCATCTAGGGGATTTCATCATTAAGTATCTTTGCCCATAACTCTTACTTACGGTTATAAAAGCTTTTCTTTATTTATGAGCTAAGCGAGTAGCTATTTTTTGACCAAGACGAAGCTCTTGTCCACTCTTTAATTCCTGCACTACTTCTATCATATCTTTTTCAAACAATAACACAACTGTTGAACCAAATGTAAAGTATGCCATTTCTTCACCTTTTTGAACAGTGTCTCTCTCATGCAAAAGCTCAATACTATTAACAAACATGGCACCTACTTTTACAAGAGCCATATGCTCGCCATCACTGCTTACTTCTGTAACAGAACGATAATTTTTTGACAGTGGTTCTTTCCCGTATTCCATACCAGCTGCATTTACCGGATATGATTTTCTACCGAGTACAAATCTTTCAGTCACAGAACCAGAAAGCGGACTATGAATGCGATGATAATGACTTGGACTCAAATAAATTACCATATATGTACCGCCTGCATATCGCGTTGCACGTTCTTCATTACCTAGCATATCCACAATTGAATAGCGCTTTCCTTTAATATCAAATGTTTTTGTATCCTCAATAGGACCTTGATCTGCAAAAACACCATCAACAGGACTAACGATACTCGATGCATCTGTATCAATACTACGCTTTCCTTCTTTTAGCTTACGCGTAAATAATTCATGCAATGTTCTATATTCCTTCAAACCCTTTTCCATCTCATCTTGATTAATTTGAAAAACTTTCGCATACGATGGAATAATGATAGAGCTCAAACGAGATTGTGCAAATTTACGTAATATATAAGAAGTAAAGCGACCATTTGTAAGTTCTATCATAAGTCGATATAATGTACGTCGCAAATTGCGAAACCCCCTAATCAGTCTATAACTTTAGTTTTCCCTTCTTTTCTTTCTATATCATATGTAAAATTGGTTCTTATTCCCACATATCATATAAAGCAGCCTTATTATACATACAGAAAACTAAGTATGGTATTATTCTTAAATTATTTAGCACCTTCTAATATTACAGATAGAATCCGTCATTTTCAACAGTGAACATGTATTTCTTCTTAGCATAACGCGTTTTCTTTTCTTATTTACAATAAGAAAAGCAGCCCATTTTAAATATGGCTGCTTCTAATACACTTTACTCTTTCCCTTTTTTCTCTTTCTCTGCCCTTACAAACTCGTGGAACATTTTCATTAAAGCACGCTTTTCAATCCGTGATACGTAGCTTCTAGAAATACCAAGCGCCTTAGCGATTTCCCGCTGTGTTTTCTCCTTATCTAGCCCAAGTCCAAAACGTTTCACAATCACTTCTTTTTCTCTTTCGTCTAAAATATCGATATACTCTTTAATTTTTTCTAACTCCATACTAAGCTGAATCATATCAATTACATCTTCAGACTCTGATTTTAATATATCAATAAGCGATATTTCATTGCCCTCTTTATCTTGCCCGATCGGATCATGAAGTGAAACATCTTTTTTCGTTTTCTTTAGTACACGTAAATGCATCAAAATTTCATTTTCAATACAGCGTGCTGCATACGTCGCAAGCTTCGTTCCCTTTCCAGCAGAATAGCTCTCGATCGCTTTAATGAGCCCGATCGTACCAATTGAAATTAAATCTTCTGCATCTTCTCCTGTGTTCTCAAATTTTTTAACGATATGAGCTACAAGCCGTAAATTATGTTCAATTAAAAGATTTCTCGCTTGAGCATCACCTTGCTCCATTAACTCTAAGTACTTTCTCTCATCATCTGATGATAACGGCTGCGGGAACGCATTATTCTTCACATAAGAAACAAAGACAAACACTTCTCGAACCATATATCCAATTGCGGCGAATAGACTCAAACCTTTCACCTCCGCCAAAATAGTGGTCTTTATTATGTGTATGTGGGCGTGAGGTTGTTTGTGTCTGTACAGTTTATTTATAAAACTCAACACTTCCAACATTTAAAATAATTTATTGTTATATTATAATTATATAAAATTGTTATTTATATATGAATATGCTATTAAAGGGGACATTATTCATGATTACATTAGAACGATTATTAAATGTAACAATTTATTTAGGAGTATTTTTACTTTTCATTTCGTTCATTACTTTTGTTATTAAAAGAGGGCCTGATTTATTATTTTTTCAATTTGGAATTTCTTTATTTTTTGGAGCTCAAATTATAACTGGAATAAAATTTTTTCATAACTATGGTTTCTCGTTTCACTCAAAACTAGAACTACTTATCTTTATTTTCTATGTAATTGGAATTATTACATGTATACTATTGTTCTTTCATTTTCAAAATCTGTATCGAATTTTTTTATTAATTTGTAGTTTTTTATTTTTAACTGGATCCAATTATTACTTTAAAGAAACATTAAATTTTAGTAAAAAAATTCCAAAGCAACATAAAACTTTTTTAAGTACACAAGAAGACTCTTTTCCAAAAGAAGTCCGTAAATTTTCAGAGGATTACAATAACATAATAAGGAATGACTTTTATGAAATACCGATGATTCCTACTGAATTACAGATTACAAGCAAAAAAGATTCTTCCCATAGTACATCTTTCTTAGTTGAACTTCATAATAGCGAGAATGAAATTACTGATGACTCTGTACAATTAACTCCATCAGACCGTTTTTATGTGCTGTTAAATACACAAAAAACAAAAATATCAAAAATAGTATATGAAGGGCAGAATTTTTTCACATTTACAGTCACACTAAAGGCTCTTAATTTACAGCAAGAACCAGAAATTCATAATATGTTTTTAGAAATAGATAAACGTAGAGCGATAAATCTTCTTAATTTTGAAATTAAAGCCCATACTAAAGAATGGAAAGTAATATTTAAAAGTGATAGTTCTCATTCCAATCTTCCTATCACATTTACTTTTGAAAAGCGAACAGGCAAATTATAAAAATAAAAAGAGTTATTTTCTTTGAAAAATAACTCTTTTTATTTTACTTACTCCAAATCTTTCTCCCAGTTTGGGCATCAATATAACGAATTTCCCGACTACAATCAAAAGGTTCTTTATATTTTTCATCTGTCGTTTGTTTGTACAGTAGTTTGTATTTCGTTTCCTCTGCATCATGATCTACAAACCATTCTAATTTAACTCGGATAGCCTCTCTGTATATTTCTAACGCTTTTTCTTTTGTTACTTTTGGTGTTGTTTCATATGTAAGTAATTTTTTTATAAAGTTGCTAGACTCCCCCGAGTAGTGCATAACAGCACCATTTTCTGCATTGATGTTGATCATAAATTGGTTATACTCTGCCGGAATATCATTTATATATACAGAAAAGATAAATCTTTCAATCCCATCTTCTGCTTCTTCACGTTCCTCCCAAAGACGCAGATATTGTTTGATATCTGGAATAACTCGTTCTAAAAATTGAAGTGCTTTTTGTAAACATTCCTCTCTAGACAGTATTTGCTTTACTTCTTTATCATCTATCAGTTTTATAAAACCAGTTAATTCATTGGTTAATTTATCAATTGTAACGCTAACTAAATTATTATATTTCAACATCGGTAAATGCTTGTTAAAGAATTCATTCATTAAATACGGATTCTTTTCTTCTTTCTGTTTTTGTAATTCCTCTTTCGGAACAAATTTCATCCTTATTTCATCATCATTTTCCGTCTCATCTACTTTTGTAAAACCTTCTTTATTCCAGTCAAATAAATCGAATACATCATCTTGTTGGCTACCCCTTTTTTGTTTTCTAACAGCCACTGTTGGCGGTAATTTATAATGATCTGGTCCAAATAAATCTTTACCTGTACTTGCATCAATAAATACATGACTAGGTTCTGGTACATACACAAGGTGGTACCCTTTTACTTCTTCTCCATTTTCATATTTACATAAAGAATGTGTTAAATCTACAAATACAAGCCTCATATCTTGTTTAGCCTTTAAGTTGTCTAAAACGATATTCTCCTCAACAATCTCACTTGGCCATAACGGCTTTTCTTTTATGCTTTCTCGTCCGTTATAATGAAAATTCACAACATTCCCTGAAGGATGCACTTGCACCACACATCCTGTATCCGGTAATGGATATCCATTTACTTCTTGCATATAATTTATTTCTTTCCAGCCACGCCAATCATCCTGGATAGTTACATATGTATAAAACTCTAATCCTTCTTCCACGTGTTTTTTTATAAATACATTTGCAATCTCTCTTACCCTATTCTCCTCTATAACTTCCTTATCACTCGAAAAATAATTTCCATCATCTATCCTAAATTCAATTAAATTACCAGTATGTCTATTCAATGTAATTTGTATCGTTCTCTCCTGATCCTCTTTATGCTCCCACCATAATAGATGATACGGGTCATCAACCCCTTCTTGATCATCTACAACAAGACTATATTCATCTGGAATGTTAATAATATGAGCCACTCGCTCTTTTCTTTCTTTATCTTTTTGATTCATCATACCGCTCCCTTTATTACATTTTAAGGTAATTATAGCAAAAAAACCAAGTAACTATAAAAAAAAGACTAGAGATATCTCTAGTCTTTTACTTCGTCTCACGATGTAACGTTACTCGCTTTAATCGTGGACAATATTTTTTTAGTTCGATGCGTTCTGGATTGTTTCGTTTATTTTTCTTAGAAATGTAATTACGATCGCCGCACTCCGTACAAGCTAATGTAATATTTACACGCATATTTAATTCTCCTTTCTTTCAAAGATCGCAACTAAAACGTAATGATTACGATTTATATTATAAAACTTCATTCTATTTGTCAATTGCAAAAACAAGAAGATTCCATTTAGAATCCCCTTGTTTTTATAGTTAAATAAATTTTGTCCCGCATTAACGGGCAGTAAGACCCCCACTAATTAAAAGTTTCACTTTATTAAAACGATTCGTATGTAACAAATTCACTAATCGGCTTTCGATATCCTCGTGGGCGAGTTTTAGTCATATCACTTTTTCCTATCGTAATCATTAAAACAGGTACTATATGCTCCGGCATATTTAATTCACTTTGTACTGCTTTTTCATCGAAACCAATCATTGGACATGTATCATAGCCATAATATTTAGCTGCGTACATAAAAGTCATCGCGCTTAACGAAGCATTTCTAATCGCTTCATCCTCCATGAAACGCTCTCCTTTTCCTTCATATAAACCTTTCGTTTGCCTAATTGTATCTTCATATTCACATTCATCAATCATTTTTAAAACTTTCATACCGAAGTAAATATTTTCAACATTTTGGTATGCTTTTTTATCACCACAAACGAGCACTACCGCTGATGCACTCGATACTTTATATTGACCGAAAGCTAATTCTTTTAATCTTTCTTTTCGCTCTTGATCACGAATTACAACATAATGTGTGTGCTGCAAATTATAGCAAGATGGAGAAAGCTTAGTTAACTCAAATATTTTTTTAAAATCCTCATTAGGGATTTCTATACCTTGTATAAATTTCATTGCAGAACGTCTAGCGATTGCTAATTCTTCAAAGTTCACCATATATCCTCCTCAATAACTATAAATTCAAATATACATTAATTTATACAAATAGATAAATCAAATAAAAACACTTTAAATCCGAATAATAATTATGATTAACAGCAAAAAAGACAAAAAGCTGAAACAATTAGTTCATACGAAATTCACACGAATCTATTACTATAGAAACTGTACATAGTGAACTTATTAACAATCACGTTTATTTATATAAAATCTTACTCGAAAGGAGTTGAAAGTATGAAAACTAAATATCGCTTTATGATCTCATCATTTGCTGCTTGCGCTTATATGATTTGGTATTTAGTATAATAACGACCTCACTTGCAAATAGGAAAAGGTGTGTATATAAATGGAATATAATCAATCAACAGTTAACTACTGGAAAGCTTTTGTATTACCATATACATTTGCTTTAGAAGAGTTAAAAACTAAATTTGAAATTATGAACCGGGAAGCTCAATTTCTAGAGGATTACAACCCGTTTGAACATATAAAAACAAGACTAAAACAACCTGAAAGTATTATTAAAAAACTAGAGCGCAAAAGCTTATTACCAACAGTTGAAAACGCTCAAACACATTTACAAGATATTATTGGTATTCGTATTACATGTTGCTTCGTAGAAGATATCTATCATTTGAAAGAAGTCATTCAAAAACGCGAAGATATGGAAGTCATAGAAGTAAAAGATTATATCGCTAACCCAAAACGAAACGGATATAAAAGTTTACACATGATTATTAAATACCCTTTATCACTAAATTCTGGTACAAAAGATGTATTTGCAGAAATTCAGTTACGTACACTAGCAATGGACTTTTGGGCAAGTTTAGAACACAAACTTTATTATAAATATGAAGGGAAAATACCGGAGTATTTAAAAGATGAACTACATGATGCAGCAATGAAAGCTGAAGATCTTGATAATAAAATGGCCACAATCCGTCAAGATATTGATGATATTGAGGCATGCTCAAATCAAATTATGCTACCACTATAAAAAAAGGTTCTCGCCAATGAGAACCTTTTTTCTACCATTTTGAGAAGTACGACTCCTACACTTATTAAAGTTTCACGTTATTTTTTCTCTATTGTTCGAACCTCTTCAATCTTCCATTTATCCTCTTCTTTTCCAAGGGCATACTGTACTTTCTTTTGAAGAGTGATACTGTCGTCTATTTCCTTTTCTTTCGTTTCAACAATAACATACCCTACTTTACTAACTTTCATATCTATATGTTCCAATTCAATTTTCTTATTTCCCTTTTGAAATGCGGCTTCTTTTTGTGTTTTTAAGTCTTCAGCACTAGGCATCTTCTTTGAAAATAACTCCATATGTTCTGCAAGATTTTTTTCATTCGTCGTTCGCACAAATGTATGAATAACATCTTGAATAGATCTCTCTTCTTCTTTTGTTATTTGTACCTTTTCCTCAGTTTTTTTAGTAGTAGATTTTTGTTCTACATTATTCTCTTCTTGTTGACATCCAACTAGTAATACTACAAATACTAAAAGGAATCTTAATTTCCTAAATAACTTTTTCATATTCCCAACTCCTAAAAAGAAAAGTGAGGCATTTCGCCTCACTTTCGCTCTTAATTAGCGTCTTCCTTTATTCGGATCGCCGCCGCCAACAATATCAAAGACACGTTTCGCTATATTTGTATTCTCTTGAACGCCAGAGAACAAGTATTTACCTGGACCAAATGCATATACGTTCACATCTTCCCCTGTATGTCCACCCGTTGTCCAGCCTGTAACCGAGCGCTTATTGAAAATATCTTCAATTGCATTATCAATCTTTGTTACATCTTTTGAAGGAGCTATATCATTTACAGCTTGAATTTCTTCTGGAGTTAATTGTAAATCAATATACTTTTTCAATGTTTCTTCTACATTTGCACCTTTTGCAATCTCATTTGCCATAAAGTCTGGTGTACGCTTTGCAGCTTTAATTGGATCTACTTTAAAGTTATACTCGCCATTGGCACCTAAAGATAATCCACCAGTAGCGTGATCTGCCGTTGCAACAACTAACGTATTTTTATCTTTTTTCGCAAACTCAATCGCTGCTTTGAAAGCTTTTTCGAAGTCTTCCATTTCACTCATTGCACCAACAATATCATTATCATGTCCAGCCCAGTCGATTTGACTTCCTTCCACCATTAAGAAGAAACCATTTTTATTTTTGTTCAAACGCTCAATTGCTGCATTAGTCATTTCTTCTAATGAAGGTGTTTTCTCATTACGGTCAATCATTTTATCTAATCCACCTGGTGCAAATAAACCAAGAATTTGATCATTTTTATCATTTAACAATTGATCTCGATCCGTTACATAGCTATAACCAGATTTCTTGAACTCTTCTGTAAGATTACGATCTTTTCTAACAAAGTTCTTTACGCCGCCGCCAAGCATAACATCTACTTTATGCTTCCCTTTAATTTTCTCATCAAAATAATCATTTGCAATTGCGTCCATATTTTTACGGCTAATGTCATGCGCACCGAAAGCAGCTGGTGTTGCATGTGTAATTTCAGAAGTTGCAACGAGTCCCGTTGATTTCCCTTTTTCTTTCGCTTGCTCAAGAACTGTTTTCACTTCCGCTTTATCATTATCAACTGCAATTGCAGCATTATATGTTTTAATCCCTGCTGACATAGCTGTTGCTGCCGATGCAGAGTCTGTAATATTTTCATGTTCATCTTCTGGGTATGTTTTTTGTGTTCCTACAAGATGCTTATCAAATTCTGTAGATTCCATTTCAAAGGTTTTTGGATTATCTTTCATATAACGGTGAGCCGTCATATATGAAGGGCCCATACCATCCCCAATTAATACGATAACATTTTTAATCTTTGCATTGCTTCCGTTCTCATCTGCATTAACCTCACTAGAACGAGTAAAATTCCATGTTGCTACCGAAGTAACTGCTAATGATGCCACAACTGCAAATGGCCATGCTTTTTTCACAAACTTTTTCACTGTCTTGTCCCCCTAATTAGGTTATTCATTTCCCACTATCAAATTTAATGGAAGACTATTAAGAGAAAATTAGCTGTATGTAAATTTTTTGTTAACTTATGTAAATATCAGTTATAATTTGTATAACTTTGTCTTTTTGTATCAATCATCCCGCCCTTTACAATTTAAATATAAACAAGTTGGATTTCATTTAACGTAAATCTCTTTTTTTTACATTTTGACTCTATTTTTATGAAAATAAATAGAAATGCGGTGAGCCTTTATGAAAATAGTAAAGCTAAATGAGTCTTTTATTTTTGAATTACTTAATCTTTGCAAATCTGTTGGATGGTTACACGATGAAATTTTCATGAAAAAACAATTCGAAATGTATCTTTCTATCGGCACACTTGTAGGTTACATTCATGAAAACAAACTCATTGCGACTGGAGGAGTATTTCCCTTTCCAAGTAACTTCGCTTCCATTGGTATGTTAATCGTTCACCCTAATTTTCAAGGACGCGGATTAGGGCGCATGTTGCTAAATCATTGCTTGGAACAAATTCATCCAAAACAACCCATTGCACTTATTGCGACAAAAGCTGGCGAACCTCTATACACATCATGTGGATTTCAAACAGCAACAACGATTCATCGTTTTGAAAAGCAGACTATTAAGACGTATCCTTCTCACTTACAACAAGTACAAGAAGAAGACCTTATATCTCTTACTTCTCTGGATCAAATTGCAACTGGTATGAATCGTTCTCTACTTTACTCTTTGCTATTACCAAGGGCCGTATACTCTTTTAAAATTGAAAGAAATAACTGTATAAAAGCTTTTTCATTATGCATACAAAAGGGCAATATATTATGTATCAATCCACTTATCGCCAAGCAAGAAGAAGATGCTATCCAATTATTAAAAAAGATATGTGAATGTTGGAATGGTATAGTACGAATTGATGTTCCACACTCACAATTTACATTTCGTCAATTTCTTCAAACAGAAAATTTCCAAGAAACGCTCCTTTCACCTCTTATGATAAAAAATGGTAGCCAACTTCCTGGAAATCGTAATATGCTATTTGCTATGATAGATACAGCGTTATGTTAGAAAGGAGACACCTAATTGAAGCGATTTAGCTATTTTATGGTAGGTTGTCTTACTCTTACACTATTAGTAGGATGTAGTGCAGCAGAAAAGCCAGTAGAACAAGTAAAACAAGTTAAAAATACAATTACAGCGAAACTAGCTACCGAGGAAAAAATGGTAGAAATAGATGGTCAAACCATTTACTTTAAAAAGATTGGTAATGAAAAACCACCTTTACTTATGATTCATGGCTTTGGAGGGTCATCAGATGGTTTTCAAAAGATTTACTCCGATTTAGCAAAAGATCATACAATTATTTCTGTAGATGCTTTAGGATTCGGGCGCTCATCTAAGCCAATGGATTTTTATTATTCTTTTCCAACTCATGCAAATTTGTATTATAAATTAATGAAAAAACTAGGGTATGATTCATTCGCAATACTGGGGCATTCCATGGGGGGAGAAATTTCTCTAAATTTAACATATTTATATCCTGAAGCAGTTACTCACCTTATTTTAACTGATGCTACAGGTGGTCCTCATACATTCGTTACTAAACAAGGCTCACCAAAACCACAATTGCCGACTGATTTAAATGCCGTTTCTTCTATTACTGATTATGATGAGAGCAAAGTGAAATTCAAACGTAACGATGAAGAGCATTATAACAAAATGAAACTATGGCTTAGACGTCTTAAAATTAATGCGAATGAAATGAAACAGCCGACTTTAATTATATGGGGCAGAAATGATAGTAGCGTTTCTTGGAAAGAAGGAGAAACGTATCATCAATTCTTAAAAAATAGCACTTTACATATTATTGAAAAAGGTTATCATGCACCATTTCGCCAAGAACCACAAGAATTTGTCGGGTATGTACAAGACTTCTTTAAGAACAATCCGATCAAAGTTGAAAAATAACATAAACGGGTATCTCATTTTGAGATACCCGTTTTCATATATTAAGCAGCTTGCTTTTGGCGTTTTTGAGTTTTTGATCCTAATACTTTCGGGATAACAAAGCCATCCATTCCAAATTTCCCAGCGTTCATACCGGCAACAAGAACAAACATAGATAAGATAACCATCTCAGGGTTCACACCAATTGACCCACTAAACATATAGGAAAAGTTCATTACAAGACCAAAAAAGACCGCTGTTTTTGTTAAACAGCCTACAATTAAACCAATTCCGACTAAAATTTCTCCCCATGTTACAAGTGTATTAAACAAATCTACATTTGGAATTGCAAATTCTTGTAAGAATGATGCCCACCAAGATTGAACAGCCGGTTGTGCACCTTTAGATTTTTCAATTGCCCCTTGCAAATAACCTGTTGCATCGAATCCTTTTCCTTGTAGTTTACCGATTCCAGCCATTAACCATGTGTAACCAAGATATACTCGAATTACTGCTAATGCAAAAGAAACTGCTTTGTTTTCTCTTAAAAATTGAATAACCATATCTTCCTCCTAAAGTTGTAATTAAGTTAGTTACAGATAATATAATAACATTAGTTACTTATTTTTCAAATGTTAATTATGAATAATCTGTGACATGCGTATGAAACATTAAAAACTAACGTTTATATAGTAACTTTTATTACCTGTAAAAACTTGAACATATCATACCACAAGTGATAACCATTTTCATTGAAAAAAATGTAAAAAAAATGTGAGTTAAATGTGAAACACGTTTATTCGAATATAGAATAAACGTGTTTCACACTAATTATAGAATCGAAATGTATGTGTCTCCTCATCAATTAAACTCGCTTCTTGAAAGGCTTCTTCTAACGTTTTCCCATGGTTAATAACCCCATAAAATAAGCGTATAGTAAACATAAGTGCTGCATTTCCATCTACATAATCAATCGATCCAATATATGATTTCGCACCACTATGTAAAAAAGATTTTGCTAGATTTTGCTCCCCTAACGTGCACCCGCTATTTACAATATGTGTATTATGCAATTTTGCATATTTATAAATTTCTTCTGTACCAAAATACCCTCTCGGTTCATCTTGTTCATATACTTCTTCGCCTAACTCTTCCATGACAAACTTCCCTTCTTCACCATGAAAGCAAAAAATAATATAATTAATATCGTTAAATAAGTTCCTTCCAGAAAGAACTTCCACAAAATCTTTCGGTCTACCAATCCAATATGTCACAACCCTTGCACCAAAATATTCAAGAGATGCTCGGATTGATTGCGCCTCTAAATCCGAATTAAAACCAACTACTAATGCAATATTCAACATACAACCCCCATCCTATAATCAGCCCTTATCAATCAGAATTTTATGGGATAAATCCATTTCATATATGCCCGTTTCTTTCAAAAAATCTGATCTAGTTAAAACGACTTTCTGTAAATATTGCCTATATGCTGTAATTGTTCCATCGTGAGATACAATGCAAATTCTTTCCGCACCCAGTTCATAACACCAAAGAAGAAATTTATCTACTATTTGCTGAAAACTATTCTCTGAAATAGTATTTATACCTTCCTTCCATAACTGATTATTTGAGCTTTTCTCTATCGAAAAATGCGGAAGTAAATTTGTTATTACCCCCTGATCTACTATGTGGTCACATGGTAATGTTTTTGCTCCTTCTCGATAAGGAAAAATACGCGGAGATACATATGGATGAACGATTTTTTGACAAGCAACTTTCGCACTCCATATTGTCGCCGTTTGCAAAGTTCTAAGTGTAGGACTAGCAATTAATATATCCGCCTCTTGTAATGGCACATTGCATTGAAGTAATTTAGCCTGATTCCTTCCTTCATCCGTCAATGGCGGATGAAGCACTTTTAAACTTGATGGCAAATCCTTTGTATGTTCTCCTTCCCCGTGCCGAACAAAGACGATTTTCATCCCCTTCCTCCTCTCATTATGAAATCCTCTTACATATTTCTTCCCTATCTCATACTTTATTCCTGCTATATGAAAAACTGATATGTAAAACACTTTTTACAAGGGAGAAGTGAATCAAAAAATATAAAATGGATAACCATCTTAATTGGAATAATTATATGGGGATACATAAATGGATTTTTTAGTAGTGATAAAGTGAAACTTTAATCCGTGGGGGTTTTGTTCATCCCCCCACGGATTATTAGTTGAACCAATCGGACTTTTACGGACAGTTGATCCCCACCTAACTTCTTTTCCTCCGCTGAATTTTGAGGTGGGGGTCTTACTGCCCGTTAATGCGGGATAAAACTGCTAATCCTTGGATTACAGATGATGAACGTGAAACAAAAATTAAACAAAAAGCAATTACGGCAAGCTGGTCCGGTGTTTTTATGTTTTGTACCATTAGCCTCTTAAATAAATGGTTAGGTTTAAGCACAAATGATAAATCACCGTACTTACCAGACCCTATCGCAGCTATTTTAAAGGCAAATGTAGAGTTACAAGTTTTACTCATGCTATTTGTTATGTATGGAATATTTTCCTTACATTATCGAAGAAAATTAAGTGCCTAACTTCTAACTCATGATTATCCTCCTAATTGGTTATAGTAATCATGACAAAATGAAAGGAGAGATATAAACATGAGTAACTCGAATGAATTTTTAGATACACTACATGAAAAACAAGCAAAAGATGAACAAAATAGAAAGCTCCAAGGGAACGGAAACCCAGCGAAAAAAAAGCCAAATAAAACACATAAATAACAGTAAAAAACTGCCTAAAACAATCTTTTAGGCAGTTTTTTATTCTTCTTTCACCGAGATAACATTTTCCCAATTCCATTTCTCATAATACCACTCTGGTATATCTACATTTTCAATCCACTTTTTTTCATGTTTTCCATCACTATGAGCTATCCATATATTAGCTTTCTTACGATCTGAACGTATCCATATTAATTGATTGCTCTTCTTCATGAAAATTGGATGATAATCGCCTTGCTTATTAGATGACTTTGTAATTTGATATTGTTTATCGCTTGTGCTATTTATCTCATATAAAGATGGGAATGGCCTTTTTTCTGGCAGAGTTTCAAACCCTCCCTCTTTTGCTCGTGAAACGATAATTACATTATCGTTCTTCCATGTAAAATCCCAATCGACATATCCTTTCGGTGTAAATGTGTTCTGCTGGAGTGCTGGCAGTTCTTTTATTTTTAAATGTTTATTCTCTAATGCAACTCTCCCGCTTCCTTCAATATAAGCCAATATGTTTTTTGATGGCGCCCATTTGAACCATTCTGTATTTAATAGCATTTGATCTACTATTTCAAACCGACTACCATCTGCTCGAACTAAGCAAAGCGTATTACTATCAGCTGACCATGAAGCTGTCGGTACCGCTAAAAATGAAATCCACTTTTGATCTGGTGACCACTTAAAGCCACTTGCTACTAGCGATAGAAAATCATCATGTTCATTTGGCAATGCATACAAATGCTTCATTTTGTGAGGATTCATATGTGCATCTTTTTGCACTTCATATAGCTGAGCCCCTGTCCATCCTGTTGGAAGTAAGTGCGCTTCAGAGGATACAAGAAAGTTCTTTCCATCAGGATACCATGCATAATCACCCACACCAGCCGATACATTTTCAAAATCTGCATTCTTTTTTTCTACATCAAATGTATTCAATGTACCTGTAAATATAAATGCAATTATATTTTCTGTTGGTGACCATTGATAATTCGATGCTTCTGAGTGAAACGGCGTAACTTTCTTTCCATCTTTCAGCCGATATAACTCAAGAATATTTTGTTTCTCCCCTTTTACATATGCCAGCCATTCTCCATCATGTGACCACTTTGGCCCTGTTATGTTCTCTCCTTTTGTAAGTTGTTTTTCTTTCCCATCAACTTTAATCCAAAGGTTATGATGACGAATAAAAGCAACTTTCACACTATTATTTTCTGCGCTAGTAATAGCGATAGAACATAAAAACATAAACAACACTACACTACCACTTACTATTAGCCTTTTCATACCATCACTCCATTTCCCTCATAGCATTCCTCACTTTCTTCCTACAATATGTGAAAAATATCGATTCGACATAATCAGAAAAAATTTCCCAAGAAATTTTCAATTCATAGAGGATTGGTATGAATTATGTCGAAAGTATAGTTTAGCCAACATTTATATGTATAAGTTCTAACTAAAATGTAAGATTTAATTTCTGAATATTGGCACTTTTTATTAGGGGGAGTATCAATGAAAAAAACTACATCTACACTATTAAGCATGGCGCTTGTCTTTTCTAGTTTTGGAGCTTTAAGCACTCATGCTGAATCACTACAAAAGGAGAAGCAATTTAGTCCACAATTAAAAACAACGATTGAACAGTGGGGAGAACATAAAATTGCTCAAAATGTTGAAACGAAAACAACAAAAGAAATATCAGTAATTGTAGAATTGCAACATGCACCTCTCGCTGCTCAAAGTAATATTCAGCATGCTCCAGATTTACAAAATAGTAATGCGCAGTCTTATCATGCTGAGCTAAAAAAAGCACAAGAAGATACGACTAAGAAAATAAAAGAAAAAGCACCTGGTGCAAAAATTAAAGAAGTGTATAATACGTTATTTTCCGGATTCTCTATTTCAGTTCCTGGAGATCAAATTACCTCTCTTGCCTCTTTACCTGAAGTAAAAGCAGTCTATCCGAACTTAACATATAAATTGCATGAAACATCAAAAAGTACTACTAACGAAGAAGCACCAAATATCGGTGGACCGACAATTGGTGCACCTGAAGCGTGGAATTTAAAAGATCCATCTGGCAAACCGCTTGATGGAAAAGGCATGAAAGTAGCCATTATCGACTCTGGCGTAGACTATACACACCCTGACTTAAAGGCAAATTATATCGGTGGATATGACACGGTTGATGAAGATAGCGATCCAATGGATGGTAACGTACATGGTACTCATGTAGCTGGAATTATTGCGGGTAATGGAAAAATTAAAGGCGTTGCTCCAAACGCTTCTATTCTAGCCTATCGTGTAATGAATGACGGTGGAACTGGTACAACAGATGATATTATCCAAGGGATTGAGCGAGCGATTCAAGATGGTGCGGATGTGTTAAACCTCTCCCTTGGGCAGGATTTAAATGTACCTGATCAGCCTGTAACATTAACGTTAGAACGAGCAGCGAAACTTGGTGTTACTACTGTCGTTTCAAATGGAAATGACGGACCAAAACCTTGGTCTGTTGATGCTCCCGGTAACGCAAGTAGTGTCATTTCTGTTGGAGCATCTACGGTTTCTATCCCGTTTCCAACATTCCAAGTAGCTGGTTCCAGCAAAACATATCAAGGGTTACCGTTATCAAAATCCGATTTTCCAATAGGAAATGATTCCCCTCTTGTATACGTTGGTTATGGCAATCCAAGTGATTATGCAAAACAAGATGTGAAAGGGAAATTCGCACTTATTTTACAAGGCACTTCTAGTACATTAGTAAAAGCAGAACAAGCGAAGCAAGCTGGGGCACTTGGTGTGTTATTAATCTCTAGCGAAAAAGAAATTAATATGATGCCGGAATATTTTTCACGTGAACATCTAGCTGTCCCAGTAATGCAATTATCAAATACAAATGGGGAAGAATTAAAAACTTTAATTACAAAACGAAAGAAAAATATAAAAATTGGACAACCAAAGCAAACAGAACTTATCGGTAACTTTAGTTCAAGAGGACCATCACAAGGAAGTTGGCTAATAAAGCCTGATGTTGTTGCACCTGGAGTACAAATTACTAGTACAGTACCGCGAGGCGGCTATGAATCGCATAACGGAACAAGTATGGCTGCTCCGCAAGTAGCTGGAGCGGTTGCCCTCTTGCGTCAAATGCATCCTGATTGGACGACAGAACAATTGAAAGCGGCTCTTGCTAACAATGCAAAAACATTACATGATGTCAATGAAAATACATACCCTGTTATGGCACAAGGATCAGGTTTAATTAACATTCCGAAAGCAGCTCAAACAAATGTATTAGTAAAACCTAACAATGTCAGCTTTGGTCTTATTAAGCCAAATAGCGGAAAAGTAAAACTGACGCAAAATGTTACATTACAAAACCTTTCTAGTAAAAAGAAAAGTTTTTCAACTCGTGTGGAGTTACTAGATGCAAACACAAACACAAAAGTAAAAGCTTCTGTCCCTTCATCGATTAGCATTCAACCGAATAGTAGTACCGAAAAACCATTTACTATCACTGTAGATAGCTCACTACCACAAGGTGTGTATACTGGAAATGTATATGTAAAAGAACAAGGGGCAAAAGAAGAAATTCGAATTCCATTCACATTTAGTATCGATCCTAAAGATTATAAACGTATCGATGGACTTGAAATTATTAATTCTACTTTTAGCCCAAATGGCGACCACGTACTAGATGATAATCTCATCAACTACTATTTAGTTGCGCCTGTGGATGATGTCACATTGCATGCAAATTTAGTTATGAAAGAACGTGTAACGTATCAAGGGATTATCCATCAAGCTAAAAATGCAACTCCTGGATACAAACCTTTCAAATGGAATGGTACAAAAGCCGATGGCACTCCTTTAGCTGACGGGCTATATCAAATCGAAGCAGTTGCTTCTAATTCTGGCGGAGAAACAAACAGCTGCTGTATTTCTTGATCGAACTGCACCTAAGTTAACATACGAAGTTGACCAAGAAAATCTCGTAATTAAAGGAAAAGTTGATGATATTCTACTAGATTGGATGTCAGAATCTGGTTGGATAGCACCTGGTATTCCAGTGAGAATGCAATATGAAATTAATGGAAATGGTGTATGGGACCAGGCATTCCTGAACCCTTGGGAGAAAAGCTATGACATTTATTTCGATCGTACTCAATTACAAGAAGGAAAAAATACTATTCACATTGTAGCAACTGATGCAGCTGGCAATACCTCTAATTTAACTGTTAATTTAGAAGTGAAATAAAGTGAAACTTTAATCAGTGGAGATTTCGTTCATCCCCACTGATTATTAGCCTTCACCAATCGGGAGTTACGGGCAGTTGATCTCCCCTCTCACTTCTTTACTCCAACCGAATTTTGAGGTAGGAATTTTACTGCTCATTAACACGGGATAAAAAATTTTTGTTGACAATTTTTTTAATATAGTTTTATAATACAAAACATAGTTTAGTTGAACGAATTATATATCGGCTTTGAAGGAATACTAGTAGCGACTTATATCACTGTCTCAGAGAACTGATGGTTGGTGCGAATCAGTACATATACAAGCGTGAATTACAATTCTGGAGCTTCTTTCCCGTAATGCTTTTTATGCATGAAGAGAAAGACGGATCTTTCCGTTATCGTAAAGTGAGTGGTAAACAATTAGTTGTTTACAAATAGGGTGGTACCGCGATTTTTATCGTCCCTATCGGATTTTCCGATAGGGACTTTTTTGCGTCCATCCTCTTACACAATTTCATATATACGCGTTGAAAGAATCCCAGTAGTATCTTATATCCCTGTTACAGAGAGCTAATGGTCGGTGGAAATTAGCACATATATAAGTATGAATTACAATTCTGGAGCTTCTTTTTCGTAGTGCTTTTATGCATGAAGGAAAAGACGGAATTTTTCCGTTATCATTAATTGAGATGTAAGTATATTTTCACTTACAAATAGGGTGGTACCGCGATTCTTTCGCCCCTATCGGATTTTCCGATAGGGGCTTTTTCTATTTCTCACAGAAACAGATGTTAAATAATTCCGAATCTTATGATAAAATTTTATAAGCGCTTACAAATAATGAAGGGAGGTGATACAAGCTATACGAAATCGATATTCAATTTTATAGAAAAAAAGGAGGATGTCTAAATGACAAAGAAAACAGAAATTCCATCGCATTTAAAACCATTCGTATCCACACAACATTATGATCAATACACACCGGTGAATCACGCTGTGTGGCGTTACATTATGAGACAGAATCATAGCTTCTTAAAAGACGTTGCTCATCCAGCCTATGTGAACGGACTACAATCATCTGGTATTAATATAGATGCAATTCCAAAAGTAGAAGAAATGAATGAGTGTTTGGCACCAAGTGGCTGGGGCGCTGTAACGATTGACGGACTTATTCCCGGCGTAGCATTCTTCGATTTTCAAGGACACGGATTACTACCGATCGCAACAGATATTCGGAAAGTAGAAAATATCGAGTACACACCAGCTCCAGATATCGTACACGAAGCCGCAGGACACGCACCGATTTTACTTGATCCTACATATGCAAAATATGTGAAACGTTTTGGGCAAATTGGTGCAAAAGCTTTCTCTACAAAAGAAGAACATGATGCATTTGAAGCTGTTCGTACATTAACGATAGTGAAAGAAAGCCCTACTTCTACTCCTGATGAAGTTAAGGCTGCTGAAAATGCTGTAATTGAAAAACAAAACTTAGTTTCTGGTTTATCAGAAGCTGAACAAATTTCACGTCTTTTCTGGTGGACAGTAGAATATGGATTGATCGGAAATATAGATGATCCAAAGATATATGGTGCTGGTCTCCTTTCTTCTGTTGGCGAAAGCAAACATTGCTTAACAGACGCTGTAGAAAAGGTTCCATTTTCTATCGAAGCATGTATAGGGACAACTTATGACGTAACAAAAATGCAACCACAACTATTCGTTTGCAAGTCCTTTGAAGAATTAACAGATGCGCTTGAAACATTTTCTAAAACAATGGCCTTTAAAACAGGTGGAAAAGAAGGTTTAGAAAAAGCAATTCGCTCTGAGAACTATGCAACAGCTGAGCTAAATAGTGGATTACAAATTACAGGTACATTTAGCGAGACAATTGAAAACGATGCAGGTGAATTAATTTACATGCGAACAAATTCGCCAACGGCATTAGCGCTTCATAATAAACAGTTAGCGAATCATTCTACTTCTGTACACAGTGACGGATTTGGAACACCAATTGGATTACTCACTGAAAATATTGCATTAGAAAATTGTACAGACGAACAACTACAATCATTAGGAATTACAATTGGAACTATCGCTGAGTTTACTTTTGCAAGTGGTATTCATGTAAAAGGAACAGTAACAGATATTGTAAAAAACGATAAGAAAATTGCTCTTATTTCCTTTATCGATTGCACAGTTACTTATAACGCCCGCGTTTTATTTGATGCTTCATGGGGCGCATTTGATATGGCTGTTGGCTCACAAATCACTTCAGTATTCCCAGGTGCCGCAGATGCCGCAGCATTTTTCCCAATGGATGAAGAAGTTCACGAAATTCCTGCTCCACTTGTACTGAATGAACTTGAACGTATGTATCAAACAGTTCGAGATATTCGAAGTGAGGGGATTTTACACGACGCGCATATCGATCAATTAGTAGCAATTCAAGAAGTATTAAATAAATTTTATGCGAAAGAATGGTTGCTGCGCCTTGAAGTATTAGAGTTACTTTTAGAGCATAACAAAGGGCATGAAACATCGGCAGCATTACTACATCAACTTTCTACTTTCACAACTGACGAAGCTGTAACACGCCTTATTAATAATGGTCTTGCGTTACTTCCAGTAAAGGATGTGAAAAATGATGCTAAGATTAACTGAAGAAGAAGTTCACGAAGAATTATTGAAGGTAGATAAATGGATGGTAAAAGATGAGAAATGGATTGAACGAAAATATATGTTTTCCGACTACTTAAAAGGAGTCGAATTTGTCTCTGAAGCCGCCAAACTATCAGAAGAACATAATCACCATCCATTTATCCTTATCCAGTATAAAGCAGTTATTATTACTTTGTCATCTTGGAATGCAAAAGGTTTAACGAAACTAGATTTTGAGCTTGCAAAACAATTTGATGAACTATTTTTACAAAACGAAAAAGCAATTATAAGAAAATAAAAGGAGAAGCCTTTTTAGGCTTCTCCTTTTATTTTGAAATGGATACAATGTCCAAATGGATCCTCGACTTGTAATATTCCATCTTTGTACGTAGCAATCTTGCCAATATTTTTTAAGCTTTCACATACTTGCTCTTTTTGTTTTTCATTCGCTAGTACAACTGTGAAATATTTCAAACCAACAGAACCTGGCATTTGCGGTGGTACCCCTTCACCTTGCCATGTATTTAAACCGATATGGTGATGATAACCACCTGCTGATACGAACAACGCTCCATTACGAGCTGGAATCGTTACTTCAAAACCAAGACCATCAACATAGAAACGTTTCGCTTCCTCTAAATCAGCTACATGAAAATGAATATGCCCCATCACAGTACCAGCTGGAAAGCCATTCCATGTACTTCCTTGCTGTAATAATTCTTCACCAGCTAACGGGTTACTAACAAATGGGAGTTCTCCATTCTCATCACGCCAAACTTCTTTTTGTCGATCATGATAAATTTCAATCCCGTTTCCATCTGGATCAGCTAAATAAAGAGCTTCACTAAAGTAATGATCGGCTCCGCCATGTAGTGGATATACCATCTCTACAAGATGACGAAGAACATTCGCTAAATCCTGTCTACTTGGTAATAAAATTGCATAATGATATAACCCTGTTCTTCCTCTTTGCTTCGGAAAAGCTTCTTTCTTTTCTTCAATGATAAGAAGTGGTTCATCATTTTCATTCCCAAATGTAACGACTGCTTCTTCTTCTCTTAGCACCTTCATACTTAGTACTTCCGTATAAAACTCTAGTGATTTCTTTACATTAGATACGTATAAATGAACAACATCAAGTGTTGTATCGGGATGAAGTTGAAAACTCATCTTGTTAGCCCCCCCATTTAAATTAGTTCTTTTTTGACATTTTTTCTTTTAAGAAATTATCTACAAAACCATCAGCTTTTGCAACAAATAAGTATGCACCCATTGCTAATAATGCAAGTTCTAATTCGAAACCAGGATTTTTTCCATCTCCCAATAAACCAGCTGACCATTTCACTTTTACGATTGCTCCAACCATAACAAGTGCAAATAATAATCCAATATATCTTACACCTAAACCTAGAATTAATAATAGACCTCCAACTAATTCAAACGTTGCTACACCGTATGCAAGTCCTCCTGGTAAACCAATACTTGTAAACCATCCTGCAATATTGTCAATTCCTGATTGGAATTTTGTTAAACCGTGCATGAAGAATGTTACCCCTAACACGATACGAATAATTAAGTTACCAATATGTTGATTCATTTCATTCTCTCCTTTATAGTTTTCTTATACAAAACTTTTATTCACATTACAAAACATACACTAATTTTTTTTATTCGTCAATTCATTTTCACTGGGAAAATATATATTTTTTTTGCTATGATACAAATAGTTGTTTACAAAAAGGAGCTTGATTTTATGAATATTGGTTCTGCAATACGTGAAATTCGTCAACGTAGAGGCATAACAATTGCACAAATTTGCGAGGGAACAGGTCTTTCTAAAGGATTTATGAGTCAGGTTGAAAATAATAAAACATCACCATCTATCTCAACTTTAGAAACGATCTCCAATTTTTTAAACGTTCCCCTTCCCTATTTATTGTTAGAGCAAAAAGATCGATTAAAAATTGTCAAAAAAGAAGAACGGAAATACAGTGTATACGGCAAAGATGAGCAAAGAATTGAACATGTTGCGGAGCAAGGGGGCCTTCGCCTATCTTTAGTAGAAATCCCTACTGGATTCCCGAAAGAAAACTCACCAAATGCCCATGAAGGGGAAGAATGTCACCTTGTATTACGCGGAAAACTAGAAGTTCAGCACGGTGAAGATATTGCAATTGTAGAAGAAGGTGATTCTTTCTCATGGAATGCATGCGTTCCTCATATTGTTCGTAATATAGGAGAAGAAACTGCATTATTACTCATCTCTAGTTATGCGGAAAATCGAAAACGTGTTTATTAAATAATAAAAAAAAGAAGCCTGTTAAACAGGCTTCTTTTTTATCCCCTTATAATTCCATAACTTGTCCCAACTAGTACAGTCTTTTCATGCTGATTGCGATAAACTGACTCGATTGAAACTTTTTTATAGCCTTCCATTTGCTCAACATTTGTTAAAGTTAGTTCACAAGTGATCGTATCTCCTGTGAAAACTGGTCTAATAAACTCACTTACTAATTCTCTTGCTATGTAATGTAACTCTTCTCCCACTTTCGTCCCAATGCTAGCAGTCAATAAACCATGAACCATTAATCTTCCATTTTCATCGTATTCCACATGGTGTCTACCTTTATCACCGGTAATATTTGCAAATTCAAAAACTTCTTCCTCAGTAAATCTTCTTTCATATTTAAATACATCCCCAGCTTTTACACTCATTTTTATCCCCCTAATAATAAACAGAATTTTCTTTTATTTTATCATAAAACGGGCCTCAATCCATTCTCTATTATCAAAAGTCTCAAAATTACCTCGCTATACTTTTTTACTTTCCATTCATTTATCGGTGACCATCTCTTTTTGCGACTTGATATCCATAATACGCACATGTTCCATTTCTCGATAGCTCTCTAACTTCAAATCCACAGCTTCTATAAAAATCAAAATTGTTCGCTGATGTATGCGCAAACCAATCACCGTGGGGAAGTTTTTGCAGGCAAAGAGCTACAAGCTTCTTACCTAATCCCTTCCCTCTATATTCACACTTCACAACTAAATTTACTATGTTCGCAATCATAATTCCATCAGAAATGACTCTAACCATCGCAATCATCTCTTCCTCATCCCAAATTGTGAAAGCCCATGTTGAATTTTCGAATGCTATCGTAAATTTTTCAATTTGCCAAGAAGGGATATTATCATTACTCCAACCGGCATCTTCAAATAAAGCTTTAATTGCATATGCTGGTACACTACTCGTTCCCTCACGAATAATAAGTCCATTATGATAAATGTACATGTAACCCCTCCCTTTATTTTCATATACCATTCTTCAAAAAATGCAATTTACCTTTAAAAAAGTAATTTTTTCATCCAACACGCTTAATAGAATAAACTAGAGCATCGATTCCATGAAATGACGTTGTTTTCTCGTAGCTGAGCCCAGTTTTTCTAGCAACAAATATTGAGGCAGGATGATTCGGATTAATAAGAGAAATTAATTTATTCATTCGTAATGCTTGGAAACCATAGTCACGAAATGCTGCCGCCGCTTCTTTTGCATACCCTTTTCCCCAATACTGAGGAAGTAACCAATAACCAATTTCAATTTCCTCTTTTCCATCTATTTTCTGCTTTACCAGCCCTGCATGACCAATTCTTGTTCCCGTTTCCTTTTCAATCAATACAAATAAACCGAGACCGTTTTTATAGCTAGGAATCACCCATTCCTCCAGACTTTTTTTACACTGCATATATGTTTTTAATGTCCCATTTCCAATATAACGCATTACCTTCTCGTTCCCCCATAGTGAAGCGTAGAACTGTAAATCATCCATTGTATATTTGCGAATTTGTAAACGTTCTGTATGAAACATGCTGGCACTCCTTTCCACTAATTTATTCTTCATTTCACGATCATGTTTTGTATGTATACGGTATGTTACTATTTATTATAAAATGAAACTTTAATCAGTGGGGAATTTTGTTCACCCCACTGATTATTAGCCTTTACCAATCGGACGTTTACGGGCAGTGGATCTCCCGTCTAACTTCTTTGCTTTAACTGAATTTTTAGGCAAGAGTCTTACTGCCTGGAAAATAGCGGGATAAATGAACCAACGATAAAATAAACAATATTCATTCTAAATAACTAAAAAAAGCAGTAGACAAATATTGTCCACTGCATCCATATCATAACTAGCATAAAGAAAACTACAATTGAGGGGGGTGTAGGATTTTCAAATATACTAGATACTTATCCCGTTCTAACGGGCGGTAAACTTTCCAATTGTTTCAAGTGAAAAGTTTACCGCTCATAAGAACTTCCTTCGTTCATTAAGATAGTATTGCTAGATAATCATATACACGCTTAGATTTCTCTCCACCCATTCGTGCATGTTGAAGAAGAGAAATACCATGAGGGCCAGATGCACGCAATGCTTCTGGTTGAGCTACTAAAATAGCTTGTACAACTTCTAATTCACCAAGCATAGCTGCTGCAAAAATATCCATCCGAGCACCCTTTTCTAGTAAATAAAGAGCAATATCTTTACGACCTACATGTGCCGATGCCCCTAACGCACTTTCCCAATCTGATCCACCCCAATTATAAGAAGCGTGAAGTAAGCTTGGTGATTCAACCAATAGCTCTTGTACTTTCTCTAAATCCCCGTGAGCTGCCATAACAAATTCTCTTACTAATTCAGTGGTAATACGCTCTTCTGTTTGCATCGCTCTTCTCCCCTTTTAGAAATTCGTTTCGGTGTAAAAAAAGGCTTGTCACTTCCCTGAAAAATATCTACATCTATGCCAAATACATGTTGAAACATTTCATGGCATAGTACTTCTTCTGGTATACCATCATACTGAATCTTTCCTCGCTTTAATACAAGTAAACGATCACTATATTGAGCAGCTTGGTTAATGTCATGTAAAACCATTATAATTATCATTCCAAACTCCTCATTTAATCGTTTCACAAGTTCCATTACTTCCAACTGGTGAACGATATCTAAAAAGGTTGTTGGTTCATCCAATAATAAGACATTTGTACGTTGCGCTAGCGTCATCGCAATCCAAGCACGTTGCCGTTCCCCTCCTGATAAAGAATGTAAAAGACGATATTCATACCCTTCAAGATTTGTAACAGACAATGCCCAATCAACAATTTCTTCATCTTCTTTATTTAAGCGGCTACTCCATGATTTATGTGGACCTCTTCCGAACTCAATTAGTTCTTTCACTGTTAAATCTAATTGATGATCATGCATTTGTGGTAACATTGCTAATTGCTTCGCTACATCAGCACTCTTCATCATATGAATATTTTTCCCATCTAAAATGATGTCCCCTTCGCTTTGTTTCAGTAGCCTTGCTATTAAACGAAGCAAAGTAGATTTTCCCGATCCATTCGGACCAATTAAACTAACGATTTCTCCAGCCTTAATATGTACATTCATATTTTGCATTTGAAATCTTTCAGAGTGTGCGTAAAACACTTTGTTAACGGAAATCACTTTGTTTTCCTCCTCTATGAATTAAATATAAGAAGAACGGACCACCTAAGAAGGACAGTAAAATACCAACAGGCAATTCGATTGGGTCAAACCAACTTCGAGCTATTGCATCCGCAAAAACAAGTAATACCCCGCCGCCAAGGCATGATAAAGGTAGCAAATATCTATAATCATTTCCAACTAATAAACGTAGCATATGTGGTACGACAAGACCGACAAATCCAATAAGACCAGACACACTTACTGCAATTCCAGCTAATAATGTACTTACTACGATTAAATAAAACCGACTTTTTTCCACATTATGTCCTAATAACTTTGCCATTTCATCTCCAAGCATTAACACTCGAATATGCTTAATACCAAAGAAAGCTAATATAATGGCGAATATTGCATAATAAATAATCATGTTTAAATGTGCCCAACTTACACCACCAATACCGCCCGCTAACCACGGTAACACCGATTGTACTTTGTCACTATGTAATAACATTAATGCTGACGTTGCTGCACCAATTAATGCATTGATCGACACCCCTACTAAGACGATTCTTGAAGGTGGTGCCCCTTTTTGCCATGATAAAGCATAAATAACCATCGCTGTTATGAAAGCTCCTAAAAACGCCCCTAGTGGTAAAAAAGCTAGATGCTGTGGGAATAAAATCATGATGACAATTGCTACAAGGCCTGCTCCAGATGAAACTCCGATAATACCAGGATCTGCAAGAGGGTTTCTCATAACCCCTTGTAGCAGTGTACCAGATGCAGCTAAACATGTTCCTACTATAAACCCAATAAGCACTCTCGGTATGCGAAGATCCCATACAATTCGATGAACTGTCGAACCTTCCTCTTGTATACCTGTTAAAATATCTCGTATAGAAAAGGATAAACTTCCTGCGAAAAGACCGTACAAGAGACCTAGGATTGTTAATATAACTAAAGTAACTGCTATTATCCATCTTTTTTTCGCAAAAGGATGTTCCTTTTCTCTTACTACTTCACTACTTTCCATACGTATCATTTCCTTACATCTTGTATACTTTTATACATAAAGTCCATTGCTTCTGTAACTTTTGTACCAGGATTAGATCCAAATAAATCAGGTGGCAAAATAACTACGCGGTTTTGTTTTACTGCCTCTAAATTTTTCCACGCTTCATTTTTCATCATTTCGCCTTCGAATGCTTTTTTCACACTTTTTGGATCTCCGTGTGTAATTAAATAAATCACATCTGGATTCGCCTCAATAATACGTTCTACACTTAGCTGTGCATATTGCGGATATTCTTTCGTTTCTGGAAAATCAGAAGCAATATTTTTTCCGCCTGTTTTTTCTAAAATATCACCTGATAAAGATGTTGGTAATGCCGCTAAATAAGTACCTGGTGCGCCATACACTAGCAATGCTTTCACATCGCTCTTTTTCTCATATTTCTTCATTTGATCATTCATTTTTTGATTAATTTCTTTTGCTTTATCTTCTTTCTTCATTACCGTTCCATATAATTCAATATTCTTTTGAATATCTTTTACAGAATTCGCAGAAGAAATGATAACTTGCGTTCCTTGTCCTTCAACCGTTGGCACATTCTTTTGGAATCCATTGTTAGCAACAAGTACATCGGGCTTTAAACTAGCAATTTGCTCAAAATTCGGTTGATGTGCATTCCCAATTACTTGTGCTTTCTTTAACTCCTCTGGAAGAGTTAATTTCGTATCCGGGCGACCTACTATTTTTCCACCTAAAGCATGAATAATATCCATGTCCCCCATACTTAATGTTGCAAAACTTTCTGGCACTTTATCGAATGTTACCTTTCTTCCTGATAGGTCGGTAATTTCGATTTTCTCTTTTCCTTTTTCTGTTTTGGTTGCAGACGCTTTTTCGTCCCCTTTGGCACTGCAACCTATTAACAAGAAAAAAATAGATAAAATCGCTGTAAATAGCGTAATAGATTTTTTCATTCCTTCACCTCTAATTGATAATGATAATCATTAACTACTATTCTACTTTAATTGATAAGGATTATCATTGTCAACACGAAACGCATACATTTTTCTACAAAAAACAAAAAGCGTGACAAAAAGATTTTTTCTTTTCGCCGCGCTCTAGTTAACAATATTATTCACATTCATTTTCCTCTAGCTGGTCACGCATCACTTTCACACGCTGAAAGAAAAAGAACGATAAACTTAAAAATATAACGATGCTCCCCATCATAACAAAAAATTGGATTGTCTCTTTTGCTCCATTCGGAATCAACAAGCCAACCATTAACAATGTACTTACAGCGAGAAGAATTTGTCCGAACCGAGTATAGTCTTCTATTTTTCCTTTTAATTCTTTCATTATATTCTCACTCCTCCATTTCACTGTATCATATTCTATGAAACTGAAAGACCAGTAAATACAGCCATTCTGGGAGATGTTTTCCAATAAAAAAAGAGCCGCTTTACTGCGGCTCTTTTTTAATCATTATTCACCTTTATATGCTTCCATATAAATTTCTTTCAGTTCTGAAATAAGCGGCAACTTTGGATTAGCAGTTGTACATTGATCTTCAAAAGCTCTTTCTGCTAATACTCCAACAACCTCTTCAAATTGCTCTTTATCTACTCCTTGTCCTGCAATACTCATATTAATATTTACGCTTTTTCCAAGCTCAATAATTGCTTTGACGAGTGATTCCACCCCTTCTGCTGCCGAGCTTGCTGGAAGCCCGAGCATTCTCGCTATATGTGCATATCTTTCATCTGCCACAAAGTGCTCATATTTTGGGAACAATGCGTGTTTTCTTGGCTTAATAGCATTATAGCGGACTACATGCGGCATTAGAATGGCATTTGCGCGTCCGTGCGGAATATGGAATTCTGGTCCAATTTTATGTGCTAAGCTGTGATTAATACCGAGGAAAGCATTTGCAAATGCCATACCTGCAATTGCAGAAGCGTTATGCATTTTTTCTCTTGCTTCTTCATCATTTCCATCTTTATATGCTCTCGGTAAATATTTGAATACGAGATCAATAGCTTTTAATGCTAATCCATCTGTATAGTCATTTGCCATAACAGACACATACGCCTCAATTGCATGTGTTAAAACATCCATACCAGTATCTGCTGTTACATGTGGTGGTACTGTCATTACAAATTGCGGATCAACAATTGCTACATCTGGTGTTAATTCATAATCTGCAAGCGGATACTTTATATTATTTTTCTTATCTGTAATAACCGCAAATGGTGTCACTTCTGATCCCGTTCCTGATGTCGTTGGAATCGCAACAAACTGCGCCTTATTTCCTAATTCCGGATATTTACATGTACGTTTTCTTATATCTAAAAACTTCTGTTTAATGCCATAGAATGTCGTTTCTGGATGCTCATAGAATAACCACATTCCTTTTGCTGCATCCATAGCTGAACCACCACCAAGTGCGATAATTACATCTGGCTTAAAGCTTCTCATCATTTCCGCACCTTTAAAAACAGTTTCATCTGATGGATCTGGTTCGACCTCAAAGAAAACTTCAACTTTCACATCATTTGCATGCTTGTTTAAATAGTGCGCGACTGTATCGACATAGCCATGTTCAACCATTCCAGGGTCCGTTACAATAAATGCACGTGAAATGTTAGGCATATTTGCTAAATAAGCTGTAGCATGTTTTTCAAAATAAATTTTTGGTGGTAATTTGAACCACTGCATATTCTTTTTTCTATTTGCCAGCCTTTTTATATTTAATAAATGAGTGGCTGTTACATTTTGGGAAACTGAATTCTTTCCGTATGAACCACAACCAAGTGTAAGTGATGGAATAAATCCATTATATATATCCCCTATTCCACCTTGTGATGAAGGTGCATTTACAATGAGACGGCAAGCTTTCATACGTAACCCAAATTGCTTTTGCACATCTTTATTTGTAGAATGGATAACTGCTGAATGTCCTAAACCACCTAGGTTCAACATTTCTTCGCAATATGTAAATCCTTCTTCTAATGAATTCGCCTTCACACAAGCTAATACTGGACTCAGTTTCTCACGAGATAACGGATATGCTGCTCCGATACCTTGAATTTCAGCTACAAGCATTTTTGTATGTTCAGGAACAGTAATCCCAACTAAATCGGCAATATACTGTGCTGATTTCCCTACAATATCACTATTTACTGCACATGTATTTTCATTTATAACAAGCTTTTCTAATTTTTTTCTTTCTTCTTCTGTTACAAAGTAACAATTGTTTTCAATCATTTCTGTTTTAACATCATCATAGATTTCTTTATCGACAATGATTGCTTGTTCCGATGCACAAATCATACCGTTATCAAATGTTTTCGATAAAATTAAATCATTAACAGCTCGTTTTACATGTGCTGATTTTTCTATATAACACGGTACATTACCAGGCCCAACGCCTAACGCTGGTTTTCCAGTAGAGTAAGCTGATTTCACCATACCAGCGCCTCCAGTTGCTAGAACGAGTGCTACACCATCATGGTTCATTAATTGTTTCGTCGCTTCAACAGACGGTCTTTCAATCCATTGAATACAGTGTTTTGGTGCACCAGCTTTCATCGCTGCATCATATACTGTTTTCGCCGCTGCCACAGAACATTTTTGTGCGGAAGGATGAAACGCGAAAATAATTGGATTTCTTGTTTTTATCGCAATTAACGCTTTAAACATTGTTGTCGACGTTGGATTCGTTACTGGCGTTACCCCAGCTACTACACCGACAGGTTCCGCGATTTCTATTATTTCTTCATGAGAATCTTCGTGAATAATTCCTACCGTTTTATCTTGCTTTATACTATGCCAAATATATTCAGTGGCAAAAATATTTTTAATGCATTTGTCTTCATATACACCACGGCCAGTTTCTTCAACTGCTAATTTTGCTAGCGGCATATGTTGATCAACACCTGCTAATGCCATTTCATGAACAATGTTGTCAATTTCCTCTTGTGTAAAACTTTCTAATGCTTGTAAAGCTTGTTGACCATTATTTACTAGTGTATCAATCATCTTTTTTACTTCCTGCATTTCATTTACAATTTTCTCTTTGACTACCATGTAAATTTCCTCCTATTCTACTATCACGGTCCTTATATGTCCCTATGGGTCAAAATAAGTCCCAATTAACATAAAAAAATAGAGATGCTTTCCTACATGAATTTCATTGTTTGTGAAATGTTTCACAAGTTTGTTCGTGAGTAACATTTCCTGAATTCAATATACATGAAATCATTTCGTTTGTGTATGTCTATTTTGTGAAATGTTTCACAAAATAATGTAATAAAAAAACACACTGCTAATATAGAGCAGTGCATTTTTTTATTATGCTAACGCTTGTGCTAAATCTTCAATTAAATCTTCACCATCTTCAATACCGACAGAAATACGAATTAATGTATCTGTAATTCCTAATTCTTTGCGGCGATCAGCTGGGATTGATGCATGTGTCATTTGAGATGGAATAGAAATTAAACTTTCTACTGCTCCTAAACTTTCAGCAAGTGTAAAGTACTGCAATTTCTCAAGTACTTTATTTAATGTCTCTTCACTATCTACATCAAATGAGATAATAGCACCAAATCCATTTGCTTGTTCTGTTGCTAATTCGTGGTTTTGATGTGATTCAAGACCTGGGTAATATACTTTATTTACTTTTGGATGATTATTTAAGAACTCAGCAATAGCGCGTGAATTCGTTTCATGTTCTTCCATACGAATTCCTAACGTTTTTAAACCACGAAGTAGTAAAAAGCTATCTTGTGGCCCAAGAATACCGCCTGTTGAGTTTTGTACAAAGTGAAGATCTTCTGCTAGTTGTGGGCTATTTACAACTACTAGACCTGCAACTACGTCACTATGACCTCCTAAATATTTCGTTGCACTATGAAGCACAATATCTGCTCCTAAAGAAATCGGCGACTGCCAATATGGCGTCATGAATGTGTTATCAATAATTGTTAATAAGTCTTTCTCTTTAGCAAGAGTAGATATTTTCTTAATATCAGTAATTTTTAGTAGTGGGTTCGTTGGTGTTTCTACATAAATTGCTTTCGTATTTGGACGAATCGCTTCTTCAACTTCCTCTAAGTTTGTTGTATCTACAAATGTATGCTCAATACCGAAACGGTTTAATACTTTCGTAATAACGCGGTATGTTCCGCCATACACATCATCTGTTAAAATAACGTGGTCACCTTTTGAGAACAACATAATTGTCGCTGTAATAGCAGCCATTCCTGAACCAAATGCAAATCCAGCATGCCCATTTTCTAATACAGCAATCATTTCTTCTAAAGCTGCACGTGTTGGGTTACCTGTACGTGAATATTCATATCCTTGATGCTTACCAACTGCTTCTTGTTTGTACGTACTTGTTTGATAAATCGGTACGTTTACAGATCCAGTTGAAGGTTCTCCTATGCGAATACCATGAATTAACTTTGTCTTTGCTCTCATTTTTTATTCCCATCCTTTGTATATGTCTTTACTTAAATAGCGCTCACTGCTATCTGGAAAAATGGTTACAATATTTGTACCTGGTGCTGCCTTCTCTGCCTCAAGTAAGCTCGCATGAAATGCTGCTCCTGAAGAGCTTCCAACGAGAAGTCCTTCTTTTTGCGCTAATTCTTTCACTCGTAAAAATGCATTTCGATCAGAAATCGTATGAATTTCATCAAAATAAGATGTCTTCAAAAATGGGGGGATAAATTCCAGTCCAATTCCTTCGGTCTCATGTGAACCAGCCTTACCACCATTTAAAATAGATCCTTCTGGCTCTACGATAACTGTTTTAATATCTATATTTTTTTCTTTCAAGTAAGATGCAGTCCCCATAAACGTACCGCCAGTTCCTGCTCCAGCAACAAATATGTTAATCTCTCCATTCAATGCGTCCCACAGTTCAGGTCCTAATGTTTTAAAATATGCACGAGGATTTGCCTCATTTGCGAACTGACTTGGAGAGTATGAATTCGGTATTTCATTTACTAACTCTTTTGCTTTAGCAATTGCACCGGTCATTCCTTGCTCAGTCGATGTATGCACGACAGTTGCACCTAGTGCTTTCATTAATTCTTGTTTTTCAATACTAAATTTCTCTGGTACACAAACAATAACACGTAAATCATGTTCTAATGCTGCAAGTGCCAGTCCAATACCAGTATTCCCAGCAGTCGGTTCAATAATTGTTCCACCCTGGGTAACAAGCCCTTTTTCTAGCGCATCTTCGATTAATTCTCTTCCTAAACGATCCTTAACGCTTCCGCCTGGATTATAAAATTCAAGCTTTGCAAATAAACGGACCCCTGTTGGAAGTGAAAAACGAGTAATTTCTACAATTGGTGTATGACCAATTAACTCATGAACTCCACGATATACATTCATCGTGTTCTCCCCCTTGTTTGCCAATAAAGAAAAGGCAACTGTATGTATTTTCTTTATATGAGACAGTTGCCTTTTTGTTACATTACTTTAACTCTTCTAACACTTTTACGATAAAGTTTGTAGAATGAAGAGCTGCTTGATCTAAAAACTGATCAAATGAAACATTTGATTCTTTACCAGCAATATCAGAAAGTGCGCGAATGATAACAAACGGAATTTCATATTGGTGGCATACTTGTGCAACAGCTGCTGCTTCCATTTCTACCGCATAAAGATTTTCAAATTTATCACGGATGGCTGCAACGCGGTTCGGATCACTCATAAATGAATCACCTGTTGCAATCATACCTTTTACAACTTGAATATTTTCTTCAGCCTGCATACATTTCTCAGCTAATGCAACTAACGCCTCATCAGCTTTAAATCCAGGCGGCATTCCTGGTACTTGACCATATTCATAGTTAAATGCTGTTACATCTACGTCATGGTGACGAACTTCAGTGGAAATAACTACATCACCAACGTTTAGAGAATGATGGAATCCACCAGCTGAACCAGTATTAATTACTTTTTCAGGCTTATATTTTTCTAATAAAATTGTCGTTGACATCGCTGCGTTTACTTTACCAATACCAGACTTTAACAAGATTACTTCATGCCCTGCTAATAGCCCTTTCGTAAATTCACAACCAGCAACCGTTTCTGTTTCTGCTTGTTCTAATTTGTCACGTAAAATACGTACTTCTTCTTCCATTGCTCCAATTACAGCAATTCTCAATCTAATCCCTCTTTCTATTGCTTAGTTGCCTCCATTACCCAAACGAAATGATTTAATCTCGTGAAAGTTACATGGAAGCCATTGTTTTCAAAAATAGTCTGCATAACTGGAATACGTGTATAGTATTCCGTTTGCAAATCGTTTGCTAACTGGTGGAAACCTCTTTCTTTTGCTGTTTCAACAGTTTTATCATATGCATCTTGATCTGCAAATATCGTATCAGCAAACACTATTTTACCACCTTTGTTTAGCAATTGACTATATTTCGCAATCGCTACATTTTTTTCATCATCTGTTAAATGATGAAATGCATAGGTGCTTACAATGGTATCAATTGAATTTGGAACTTCAAACGAAAGAAAATCACCCTCTGTAATTGAAAATTCTTTTGGCAATTTCTCTTTTGCAATCATGCGCATTTCACGCGACGGTTCTATACCGTAAACTGTGCGGCCAGCAAGTAATAATTTATTTGTTAAATTACCTGTACCGACACCAAATTCTAATACATTACCAAATGACTTGTTAACTACATCCTCTAGAATGTCCTCATAATGAGCGAAAACTTCTTTATATTGTATATCTTCGCCTTGTACAAATGAGTCGTACGTATGAGCCCACTCATCAAATAAACCATTAAATTCTGTACCCATAAAAATTCCCCTTTTTCTTATCGGTTTTATCAGTATGATATTCCCTCTTTCTAAAAATGTCAATTGAAATGTACATGGTATTTCCTTCTTTTCTTTGTTACACTATAGTTGATTACATAGGAGAGGGGCCGTCTTCATGTCATTTACCTTTGAAATGTTAGAAGATAAAGTAGAGTTTTTTGAAGCGGGAGACTTAGCTTCTTTAGAACGAAAAATTAGTGAACAAATTGATAATAATAAAGCACTTATGCTTGAAGTTCATCACATCTCTCATCAAATGGTTATGGATCCTGAAAGCAAAAGACCGTATTATAGCGCGGTTGTTCATTTTAAATTAAAGAAATTGCGTTAACAAAAAAGAGAAGCTCCTAAGGAGCTTCTCTTTTTTAGTTTAGAGTTTGAACAAGTACTGGTTTCCAGCCCTCATTGTCTACCCAATCAATATTTACGTAATATCTTTTCCCACTTTGCTTATCTTGAACATCACCATAAGCTTTGCTCTTTCCAGTTTTGTCTCTTCCAACAAAATGGAATACTAATTGCTCTTTCGGTATCTCAACACCTGCAGCAATTGCACTTTGCATCTCATTCCAATCTGATGACCCTTGTTTAAACGTCATCGCCGGTGATGAACCTTGTTCTGTTCCTACAGCTTTCCAAGAAGGTTTTGTGTAAGCCTCTTTTGCCTTAGATACAGTTTTTTCAGCTGATACTTTCTCGTTAGCTTTCGCTTCTTCTTCAGCTTTTTTCTGTTCTTCTTCAGCCTTTAGCTTCTCTTCTTCAGCTTTTTTCTTAGCTTCTGCTTGCTCTTGTTCTTTTTCTTTTTTCTTAGCAGATTCTTTATCTTCTGATTTTCCAGCTTTCTCATTCTTTGTTGTTTGTTGAGAGACTTTCTTATCAGTAGAAGATGCTTGCTCTTTCGTACTAGGAACGAACAATTGATATGCTACAATAGCTACTAATAGTAATACAATAGCGATTGCAATATTTAAAACACCGTTTTGACGACGTTTTTGTTGTTTCTGTTGGAATCTTGATCCTCCTGCCATTCTCCAAACCTCCATGCAGTTTTTCCTAATTGCTATTGTAACATTAAATCTAGAAAGGTTGAACATTTACAATGATATTTTCATGAAATGAAGACATTTCACTATAAATTGCAAGATTACTTTTCATTCTCTAATTGATAGATTGCTCCCACCATATCTTTAAAAGTAGGTGTAACTTTATTCACTTTGCTATCAGTCTCTAGATCAACAACAACTAAAGCATATCTTGGATTCTCATACGGAAAATAACCTGCAAACCAGCGATTCACCCTCGTCCCTTTCCCCGTTTGCGCTGTCCCGGATTTTCCAGCGACACTTAGTGGCAACGAACGGAATGCCGTTCCTGTTCCTTTCTCCCTTGTTACAACGCCTCTTAATAACTCTTGTAATGTTTTCACTGTTTCATACGAAAGCTGTTTTCCATTTAACGTATGGCTCTCAAATGTAAAAAAATCCGCTCCATTTTTATATACTATTTTTTCAACAGCTTTCACTTCCATCTTTTCTCCATTCCTCGCAATCGTCGCCATCATATTTGCAATTGCTAGAGGTGATATACGTACATCTTTCTGTCCAATCGCTGTTTGTTCTACCGCTTTTTTATTACTTTTATTTTCTTCATTCCCCCAAATAGTAGTGCCTTTCTCTTCTGGCATTTGCTCAAAATGAGGTGTATGAAATACAGAACCTTTCCATCCAACCTTTTCATTTGCTCCTAGAGCTGCTACGTATGTTTCTAACACCGTCCTATCCTTTTGTAATAGCTCGTTACCTAACTCGGAAAATGTCCTGTTACAGCTCCTAGCAAAGCTCTCTTTAAAGTTAAGCGTACCCATCCTAACTTGCGGGTCGTTTTCACCATATAAATCTTTATTACAGTTAAATGTCCGATTAAACAAATTTACTTTTTGATCAATGACTGCAGCTGCAACTACTGTTTTAAAAACAGAGCCTGGAAAATGTGGCGTTAACATTTGATTTTCAAGTGTAGTTTTATATAAATTCTCATCCCTTACTTGTAAAGACGGCTTACTAACCATCGCTAATATTTCATTTGTCTTTACATCAAGTAATACTAATCCCCCCTTCTTTATTTCGTTTGCTTCAATCACTTCTTCTGCTTTTTGCTGCAACTCTTTATGTAAAGTAGTTTGAATCCTAACTGGATAAAATGGATTTCCTGGTGAAGTGTATTTCGCTTGCTTTCCGAAAATTGGTTCTCCTTGCCGATCTACTTGATATAATACTTTTGCCTCTCCATCAGTCAATAGAAATTCATCAAATGATTGCTGTAATCCTGAAATACCTATCGGCGTTTGTTTTGAAATTTTTTTCAATTCTCCATATCGCTTTTGAAATTCCCTTTCGTTCTCCCCTACATCACCAATTAAATGACTTATCTCTCCAGTTTGTTTTAATCGCACTTCAGCTGCTACAATACCTAATACATGTAATTCATTTACCTTCTCCATCTGCTCTCGTGTCACTCGAAATGGAGCAGTTTCTCCTTGTAGGGTAAATGCATTTTTGTTATTTTTCATTTGTCTTCTAATCTCTTGTCTCGACACACCAATGATATGCGCGATTTTCTCTAACATGTCATTTTTTATTTGTAAAAATGGAAAAATAATTAAAACAGGATATTTTTCCTCACCTATTTCTTTACCATTACGATCTATAAACTGCCCACGTCCATCGTCTACTGTAATGGATTGTGTGCGTTGCGTAACACTTTTTTCAATTAAATTTATTTTGCGATCAGTAAATGATTCTGTATCTATAATTTGAATTTGGATTAAACGACAAAGCAATAAAAACATAACGCTCATAAAACAAATTAAAACAATTGTAATTCTCCGTTTTATTTTCATAAAAAACACCTCGTCTATTGTAGTTTAGACGAGGTACTATTTTATTTATACAAGCTCCAAGACAAAAATAGATATTATATAAAGCTATTATTGTTTTTTTGGCTTCTCTAAAAATTTCGTAAGAAGCGATTTAAATTCAGTTTCATTCACTCCAGTGTTTTTAGCAACTTCAATTACAGTAGTTGTTACATTAGCCGCTACTTTTAAATAGTCCTTACTGAAATTATCCATTTCATTTCTTTTTTCTTTTGCATTCTCAACTGTTACAGAATCAATACAAGTAATCATCTTATCTACAATATGTAAATAATTATTTTGTGCATCTATTATTTTTTGAACGTCATCTTTATTACTTACTTTCGATTGTTTTAAATATGTATATGCTTGATTCACTTCATCTTTTAAAATTTTATCATTATTTTTCGCCTGTTCTTGTAACATATTCTTCATATCATCTATTGTTTTTTGATCCATCGAATCTCGCAATAAATAATCTGGATTCCCAATCGCATAATCGTACTTAATCGTTACATCTTGAAATATTTTCATCACAATAGCTAATTGATACGCTACATCAAAATCATTGAATTCCTTTTTATCTTGTGGATTTGCTAAGGCTTTTGAACTCTCAGTTGCTTTTGAACTCTCAGTTGCTTTAATATCCTGTTTTTCTTCTTGCTTCACTTTTTCTCCCTTTGATGATGTAGTTTCCTCTTTCGTTCCGCAGGCAGCAAGTCCTAATATAGAGATACTACAAACCAATCCTGTAAAGATTTTATGTTTCATAATTAGCCCCTTTTCCCTTTTGAAACCTATATTCTCCAATTATGATATCAAAGTTTAAAATGTTTTTTTGACATTTTTTGTCGAATCACTCTAAGGTTTACACAAATTTTTCTATTCTACAGATAAAGTGAAACTTTAATTAGCCCTCACCAAGCGGGCGTTTACGAGCAGTCCGACGCCCACCTAACTTCTTTACTTCCGCTGAAGTTTGAGATAGTGGTCTTACTGCCTGGCAAATAGCGGGATAAAAAAAAAGATTCTCCCGATAGGAGAATCTTTTTTTTATTTTACAGAGACAATCTCTACTTGCATTTCTCCGCCTGGTGTTTGGATTGTTACTTTCTCACCAATTTGCTTACCTAATAAGCTTTTTGCGATTGGAGAATCGTTAGAAATTCTTCCTTCAAATGGGTCAGCTTCCGCGCTACCTACGATTGTGTACGCTTCTTCATCTCCATTTGGTAATTCTTTAAATGTTACTGTTTTACCTAATGTAACAACAGTAGATACTTCGCCATTATCTTTAATGATAACTGCGTTACGAATCATATTTTCTAATTGTGTAATACGTCCTTCTACGAACGCTTGCTCATCTTTCGCTGCATCGTACTCAGAGTTCTCAGAAAGGTCCCCGAAGCTACGTGCGATTTTAATACGTTCTACTACTTCTTTACGTCTTACTGTTTTTAATTGCTCAAGTTCGTTCTCTAGTTTTTGCTTACCCTCTTGCGTCATAGGGTATGTTTTTTCTGTTGACATATTTTCCACTCCTTTTATATACCAATCCCCCGAAAAAAAGAGGAGTTCCATATGAAAACTCCTCCGCTTCCATTGTTAGCGGAGGTTTCTAGTACCCTTGCACTAGCGGAGTTGTCACATACAACCCCGTATTTCCAATTCTTCTTTATATAAAGAAGATATGTATGGAAAGTTGATATAAATATGCCCTCACCTATATATAGATGAGGTTGCATGTTTCATTGTATTCGATAGGAAGGGAAAAAATCCCTTCCTACCGTATATCTTTTACTATGCTATTACAAATTTACTTTTTGTTCAAGAATTGTTGCAATTTTTGTCACCATAATATCAATTGCAACGTGGTTTTGTCCACCTTCAGGGATAATAATATCCGCAAATTTCTTAGAAGGCTCAATAAATTGATTGTGCATTGGACGTACAACATTTACGTACTGATCAATAACTGAATCCATCGTACGACCGCGCTCTTTAATATCACGCTGCATGCGACGCAGAATACGAAGGTCAGCATCCGTATCAACGAATAATTTAATGTCCATTAACTCGCAAAGACGTGGGTCTTCTAAAATAAGAATTCCTTCTAAAATAATTACATCTTTCGGCTCAACTGGAATAATTTCTTCTGAACGCGTATGCAATGTATAGTCATATACAGGCTTATCAATTTGCTCATATGCAAGCAACTGCTGCAAATGTTCAATTAACAGATCATTATCAAACGCAAGCGGATGATCATAATTTGTTTTTAAACGCTCTTCCATTGGTAAATGGCTTTGATCTTTGTAATAATAATCTTGCTCTAAGATTAAAATAGAATGACCTTTAAAATGGTCAAAAATCGCTTTCGTTACACTCGTTTTACCTGATCCCGAACCACCAGCAATTCCAATTACAACAGGCTTATTCGTCCCCATTCGACTATCACTCTTTCTTATTGAAGTATGCTTTTGCGCATCATATTATTCACATACACTCGTTGATCCACTTTGAATTTCACGATTTGCAACGGATGTCTCGCTGCATCTAATTCGTTTCCATCCTCATCCCAAATTTTCTCCACCGTTTGCGTAAAGTTTTCTATTTCTGGTCCAAAGAACTCCACTTCATGTCCTGGTTTGAAATGATTACGTTGCTCAATCGTTACGATGCCCGTTTCTTCATTATAATCTAACACTAAACCAGCAAAATCATACGTTGTTTTCTTACTATGATTTCCAAACATTTGCTCTTGATGTCCTGGAACCCCTTCAAAGAATGCAGGAGCTGTATCACGATTTGCACATTTATCAAGCTCATCTAACCATTCTTGTTTAAACTCAAAGTTATCTGGATCCGCACAATAAGCATCAATTACTTTACGATATACAGTTGCTACAGTCGCTACGTAATGGATTGATTTCATACGTCCTTCTACCTTTAAGCTATCGATTCCGATTTCAATCATTTTCGGAATTGATAAAATTAAATTTAAATCTTTTGGACTCATCGCAAAGTGAGCATCTCCTTCTTGGAATAGAGGAAGCTCTTTTGCATCTTTATGTTGTGATACTGTTTGAACTAAATCATAATCCCAGCGGCAAGATTGGCAACAACCACCACGATTAGAATCACGCGCTGTCATATGGTTACTTAATGTGCATCTTCCTGAATATGCGATACACATTGCACCATGTACGAATGCTTCAATTTCAATATCCACTTTTTCTTTAATTTCTTTCATTTCTTCATAGCTTGCTTCACGAGCTAATACAAGACGATGTAAACCTTCTTCTTTCCAATACTGTGCTGCTTTCCAGTTGGATAGTGATTGCTGTGTGCTTAAATGCACCTCAACAGAAGGCGCTACGCGTTTACAAGTCTCAATGATAAGCGGATCAGCAACGATAATTCCCGTTACGCCAGCTTTTTCAATCCCTTTTAAATATTCCTCTAGCCCGTCCATATTTTCATTATGTGCAAAGATATTTGTTGTTACGTATATTTTTGCTCCATACTTCTTTGCAAACTCAACGCCTTCTGCCATTTCTTCTAGCGTAAAGTTACCTGCATTCGAACGAAGACCAAATTCTTGTCCACCTAAATATACAGCATCTGCCCCGTAATGGATAGCTACTTTTAATTTTTCTAAGTTACCCGCAGGGATTAACAGTTCAGGTTTCTTCACAATAACACGTTTGCCATCGATCACTCGTGAAATTTCTTGTACAGTCATTTCCTACACCCTCCTCGTTTAGTAAACCGTTTCTTTAAAGAAGAATCCTGTATCTAACGGACGATTTACTGGTTGCATTTCTTCTATTTCTTTATATAGATCATCTTTCACGTCATAATATGCATCACGATCTTCTACGCATAAATCAATCGCTTGACGATATTTCTTCGTTACTTCAATAATGTATTCAGAGCTTTTTAGTACACCGTCGATTTTTAAGCTATCAACTTCAGCTTCGATTAGTTCCTCTAATTCATCGATGAAACAAATATCGTTCGGACTCATAATGTGAGTACCATTTTCATCTTCATAAATTGGATATTTATTGTTACGCTCTGGGTCATATAAGAACATATTCTCTTCATATTTTTTCTTTTCAATGTCAAGATTACGTCCTTGATACTCAAAGTAGTTTCCTACTAATGAACGCTTCGATTGGAACATACAAGTCATACCGTGAATTTGTACTTCTAGTTCCACTTCAGCATTTTCTTTTAAATCAACAATTTCATCTAAGCTCAGCTCACGAGCTAATACAGCGCGCTTCGCTCCTCTTTGTCCCCAGTAGTTACAAGTGAACCAGTTTGTTGCTGTCGTTTCTGTATTCCAGTGCAACTGCATATTTGGTGCTACTTCGCGAACAGCCATTAATACCGCTGGATCTCCGAAAACAATTGCATCTACATTTACTTCGTTTAAAAATGAAACGTAATCTGTTAATTCTTCTACTTTATCGTTGTGGAACATAGCGTTCATGGCTACGTATACTTTCACACCATTTTCATGTGCAATCTTCACAGTTTGTTTTACATCTTCACGTGAAAACTCCCCTGCTAAACGTAAACCAAACTTTTGCTCACCGATCATTACCGCATCTGCTCCTGCTTTCGCAAGAGGTTCGATATCCGCCACCGCTCTTGGCGTTACTAACAATTCAGGTTTCTTCATACCTTGGTCACCCTCTCTTTTTACTAACAGCTACTCCATCACCAATTGGGAAAATCGTTGTATCATATCCTTCATGATTCATAAGCCACTCATTGTACGTCTTAATACGACGGATTAAACCACGTGTACGTCTGTTTTCAATTTTCTCTTTTGTCGTTACAAGACCGTGGTACATAACATTATCTGAAATAATTACTCCACCAGGATTTAATAACGGTTCATATAAGTCAAAAAAGCGACGATACTGTCCTTTTGCTGCATCAATAAAAATAACGTCAAATGTCCCGTGTTCTTTTACTTGTTCACCTGTCTCTAACGCATCACCGTAAATAACTGAAATACGATCTGTTACTGGGGAACGTTCTATATATTCAAGTGCTTTTTCATATCTCTCACGATTGCGCTCAACTGTCACAATACGTGAATTTGGAATAGCTTGCATCATACGAATACTAGAATAACCGATTGCTGTTCCAAGTTCTAAAATGCTTTTCGGTCCAATTAAACGTAAAAATTGCAGCATAAATTCCATTCCAAGTCGATCCATAATCGGCACATGATTTTCTGTTGCATATTCTTCCATTTCAAGAATTAATTTATCTTTCGGATCAATAAATGATAATAGGTACTCGTTAACTGCATCCTCCATAAATGGTCCTCCTTATTTACATGGAGAAGTGCCTCTATGACGTCTTTTCACACATAGAATGCAATAAAAATACAAGCCAGCTTTACCCTTAGCTTGTACGTCCCGTTTTGATATTAAAAACGATTCTTCTGCCAGTTTTTAACCCGATATATTTTACCACAAAAAAGAGGGATGTGCGACTTTTTTCGCTATCCCTCCCCATTTCACTGTTTTTTCGTAATGTATTTTTGCTTTAATGCATTATGCTCTTCTAATGTTTTCGCATAATACACTTCACCACTTGGTGCAGCTAAGAAATAATAATAATCTGTTTGCGCAGGTTCTAACGCAGCTTCCACTGAATGTTTACCAGAGTTTGCGATCGGCCCTACCGGCAATCCTTTTACAACATACGTATTATACGGTGAGTTGACCTTTAAATCTTCGTATAATACACGTTGTTTATGCTTTCCAAGTGCATATAATACCGTTGGATCCGTTTGAAGTGGCATGCCTTTTGTTAAACGATTATAAAAGACACTAGAGATCTTTTGACGATCTGTAAAACCAGTTGCCTCTTCTTCAATAAGTGAAGATAATGTTAAAAGCTGATGAACATCCCAATTCTTCGCTTTCATTTTCGCCTCATTTTGAACAATGATTGCATTTGTTTTCTCAAGCATTGGAATTACAATTGCTTCTAACGTCGTATCTTTCTTATAAAACGAATACGTTGCAGGATATAAATAACCTTCTAATGGGTATTTAATATTACTATCAAAGATTTTATCTGTTAATAACTTCGGATACTTTTGCTGCATTTTTTGAATAAATGCTTTATCGTTTAATTGACGCGTAACATCATCTTTATTCCACTTTAGTTCTGTCGCAATCGTTTCTGCAATTTCAGTTACTTGCGCCCCTTCTTTAATCGTCACTTTATAAAGAGCTGGACGATGCACGTTGCCAGATGACATTTGTTCGATCACATCTTCAGCATTCATTGAAGGATTTAATAAATATGTACCTGCTTGTAAACTTTTCGATTTAGCCTTTGTATAAAAACTAAAAACTGTACCGTTTTTTACAGCGCCTTTTTCTTCTAAAATTTCTCCAATTTTACTTGTAGATGATCCTTTCGGAATTTCTACTTCAATCTCTTTTTTATTCCCGCTATCAACTGGTCCTAATGCGGATGAAATATACGCATAGACTGAACCACAAACTAAAAGCAGTGCAATAATCGAAAATAAAAAGATGCGTCTACGCTTCTTTTTCACTTGATTCTCTATCAAAACATTTCCTCCTTACTTAATTGTAGACCGTATGTACACCTTTCTATACAGCACGATGTAAAAACGCAACAAATTCACTTATCTTTTTTAATTGATACTTTATTTTTCTACAATCCGTCTCATTATACTACAAAGACTTACACAGTTTCGACAAAAAATCTTTCATTTTACATATAAATACAAAAAAAAGATGGACTGTATGTCGTCCATCTTTTCAGTACTTATTATTCAGCTTCTTGCTCATCAGCAATAGTGTTAAACGTTTCTTGTACCATTTCCCACTCTTCTTCTGATTCGATTGGAAGTAAAACTCCGCCCTCTTCTTCATTTTGCTCATAAGCCATTGCATCATAAATTGGGTCTCCATCTTCATCTACTTCACCGATTGGAGAGAAGATTACGTATGATTTTTTACCAAATTTGTCAGCATCAAAAGTGAAAATAATTTCACATAAATGTTCGTTACCTTTTTCGTCTACAATTGTAATTTGACGTTCTTCCATTTTGGTCACCTCTTATTTTCTATCTAAAAATCCTTGTAAGATTACGACTGCAGCCATCTTATCGATTACTTGTTTTCGCTTCTTACGACTTACATCAGCTGAAATGAGTAGACGTTCCGCTGCCATTGTTGACAAACGCTCGTCCCACATTACAACGTCTAATTGTAACAGCTCTCGTAGGTTTTCTGCAAATTGTTGGCACGCTTCACCACGTGGGCCAATTGTACCATTCATATTTTTAGGTAAACCTACTACTATTTTGTCCACATTGTACTGCTTTACTAACTCAGAAATACGATCAAAACCAAAGTGACCTCGTTCTTCGTTAATCTTAATTGTTTCTAATCCTTGTGCTGTCCAGCCCATCTCGTCGCTAATTGCAACTCCGACTGTTTTTGTACCTACATCTAAACCTAATATCCGCATAAACTACTCCTCACGATGATGTTTCAAGTAAGACTTCACAAGCTCTTCAATTAACTCATCACGTTCAAGCTTGCGAATGATGCTACGTGCATCTTTATGGCGAGGTATGTATGCTGGGTCTCCACTTAATAAATAACCGACGATTTGGTTAATCGGATTATAGCCTTTTTCTTGAAGTGCATCATACACAGTTAAAAGTACATCATTTACATGGACACTCTGTTTTTCATCTTGAATGCTAAACTTCATTGTTTTATCAAAACCGTCCATTTCAAGCACCTCACTTATATAGTAAGTATAGGGAGAAGAACTTCTCCTCTCCCTACCATTGTACACTACTATCTCTTTATTTTGAAACAGATTTAACGTACTCTTGTACAAATGCTAAAGCTTCTTCGACTTGAGCTGGGTTTTTACCGCCTGCTTGTGCCATATCAGGACGGCCACCACCGCCACCGCCGCAACGAGAAGCTACTTCTTTCACAAGTTTACCAGCATGGTAACCTTGGCTAATTAAGTCTTTCGTTACACCTGCTAGGATGTTTACTTTATCGTCATTAACAGACGCTAATACAACAACTGCTGACTCTAATTTATTTTTCAGATCATCCATCATCGTACGTAAGTTGTTCATATCTGCAACATTTACTTTCGCTGCTAATACATTTACACCATCAACTGTCATTACAGAATCAGTTAAGTTTCCAGCTTCGATATTGCTTAATTTCGCAGCAAGAGATTCATTTTCTTTTTGCAGTTGTTTCACTTCAGCAAATAGACCATCAACTCTTGTTAAAATATCTTTCGGATTTGTTTTCATTTTTCCTGCTGCTTCTTTTAATAAACCTACTTGATCGTTCATTAATTCGTATGCAGACTTACCAGTTACTGCTTCAATACGACGAGTTCCTGCACCAATACCAGACTCAGCAACGATTTTGAAAATACCGATAGAAGCTGTATTATCAACGTGACAACCACCACAAAGCTCTAAGCTGTAATCGCCAACTTGTACAACGCGTACAACATCTCCGTATTTTTCACCGAATAATGCCATTGCGCCCATTTCTTTCGCTTCTTCGATTGCTTTTTGAGAAATCTCAACATCAATACTTTCCCAAATTTTTTCGTTTACCATACGCTCAATTTTTTCTAATTCGTCAGCTTGTACTTGACCGAAGTGAGAGAAGTCAAAACGTAGACGTTCAGAAGTTACAAGAGAACCTGCTTGGTTAACGTGTGTTCCAAGTACGTCTTTTAATGCTTGGTGTAGTAAGTGAGTTGCTGTATGATTTTTTACAACGCTACTACGGTTTTTCGTATCGATAATAGCTTTTACAGCCGCATCTTTCGTTAATGTACCTTCTTCAACAACAACTTTATGCAAGTTTTGGCCGTTTGGTGCTTTTTGTACGTCTTTTACAAGAACTTTCACACCATCTGCAAGAAGGTAACCACGGTCTGCAATTTGTCCACCACTCTCAGCATAGAATGGTGTTACATCAAGAATTAACTGTCCTTCTTCACCAGCTTGTAAGCTGTCTGTGTATTCGCCGTTTTTCACAAGTGCAACAACGTTACTTTCTGTTGCAACTGTACCGTAACCAACGAATTCGCTCGCTACTTTAATTTCTCCAAGGACACCACCTTGAACTTGCATAGAATCAACGTCTTGACGAGCAGCACGTGCACGCTCACGTTGTTTTTCCATTTCATTTTCAAAACCTTCATGATCAACTGTCATGCCAGCTTCTTCTGCATATTCTTCTGTTAATTCAATTGGGAAACCGTATGTGTCATATAGACGGAACGCATCTACTCCAGAAATAACAGTTGTTTTTTCTTCTTTTGCTTTTGCAATTACTTCAGCTAAAATTGCTTCACCATCATGAAGTGTTTCATGGAAACGCTCTTCTTCGTTCTTCACAACTTTCGCAATGAAATCTTTCTTTTCAAGTACTTCTGGATAGAAGTCTTTCATTACTTCTCCAACAACCGGTACTAATTCAAACATAAATGGACGGTTGATGTTTAATTTCTTCGAATAACGAACAGCGCGGCGTAATAAACGACGTAATACATAACCACGGCCTTCGTTAGATGGAAGAGCACCGTCACCAACAGCGAATGTTACTGTACGGATATGGTCAGCAATTACTTTGAATGCCATATCTTTTTCTAAATCGCCATTACGATATTTTTCACCAGAAATTGTTTCTGTTGCACCAATCATCGGCATGAATAGGTCTGTATCAAAGTTCGTAGGTACATCTTGAACGATAGATGTCATACGCTCTAGACCCATCCCTGTATCAATGTTTTTCTTAGGAAGTGGTGTATATGAACCGTCTGGATTATGGTTAAATTGAGAGAATACAAGGTTCCATACTTCTAAGTAACGCTCGTTTTCTCCGCCTGGATATAATTCTGGGTCACTAAAGTCATTACCGTAAGCTTCTCCGCGGTCATAGAAAATCTCTGTATTCGGTCCACTTGGCCCTTCACCGATATCCCAGAAGTTTTCTTCTAAGCGGATAATACGCTCTTTTGGAACGCCCATTTTCTCATTCCAAATTGTGAATGCTTCTTCATCTTCTGGATGGATTGTAACTGATAGTAATTCTTTATCGAATCCGATCCATTTGTCGCTCGTTAAGAATTCCCAAGCCCATGTAATTGCTTCTTCTTTGAAGTAATCACCAATTGAGAAGTTTCCTAACATTTCAAAGAATGTATGGTGACGAGCTGTTTTCCCTACGTTTTCAATATCGTTTGTGCGAATTGATTTTTGAGCATTTGTAATACGTGGATTTTGTGGGATTACACGTCCATCAAAATATTTTTTTAATGTAGCTACACCACTATTAATCCATAGAAGAGATGGATCTTCATGTGGAACTAGTGATGCACTAGGTTCTACTGCATGTCCTTTTTCTTGGAAAAAGTCTAAAAACATTTGACGAATTTGTGCGCCTGTTAGTTGTTTCATTGTATTTTCCTCCTTAAATATAAAAAACTCCCGTCCCTATAAAAGGGACGAGAGTTAACTCGCGATACCACCCTAATTATGAATTGATTACAATAACAATCAATTCATCACCTCATGGTGCCGTAACGTGGCAAGACGGCAGTGATTAGCTGCTCTCAGGATTAGCTTTCTGTTACCCTTCATTTAAAGCTTCTTTCAGCCATATGGAAGCTTCTCTCTATAAATGGACTGTAACGTACTTGTTCCGTCATTGATTTAATGTATTATATGACTAAATATAATAGAATTCTCTTAAGTTTGTCAATGTAGATAATCATTTATATTGTATTAATTGCTTATTAATCATAGGTATTCTACTATTCATTCTTAACAGCCTTTTCATATATTATGCGTTTATTAACAAATCGGAATCTCCTTATAAGAATGATTTATAAAAATTTCTAAATATTACTTTTTTTGCTACAATTAAATTATTGTTAATAAAATAAAGGAGCGATCACAATGACAACCTTACTTAGCAAAGCTAAAAACATATTAGCGACTGACGAAACGATATTATTTTACGCAGCATGTTCATTAGACATATTTATTTATCGTTCCGTCGCAAGGCCAGGATTGCTAATTTTAACGAACAAAAGACTATTCTTTTATGGGCCAGATGTAAGTAAGAATCCAATATTTGAAGAGTACTCTTTCGCAAAAATTTCTAATCTAAAAGAACAAAAGCGTCTTTTCAACAATCAAATTATATTTATGTATGATAACGAATGGAAAAAAATAAAACATATTCAAACAAATGATGTGAGCTCCCTCGTTCAAAAAATACACGAGCAACTTTCTAAATAAATATATGATTAGCCCTCTATTTCTTACATAGAGGGCTTCTATACTTACACATCTTCTTTTTTCAAGAGCGGTCTCACATGAACAATGACAGTGCGAATAACTGCTAAAATCGGAACCGATATTAGCAATCCTACAATCCCAGCTACCTCTCCCCCAACTAGTAAGGCAAGCATAATAATAACGGGATGCATACGAAGTGACTTACCAACGATGTAAGGCGATAAAATGTTACTCTCCACAAATTGCAAAATCGCAATCGTGATCCCCGCCTTAATAAGTAAACTCGTTGATACTGTTGCTGCAATCATTAACGTCGGGATCGCTCCTAAAATAGGACCGAAGTATGGGATTATATCCGTTACCCCAATAATAATGCCAAGCAATAATGGATATTTCATACCGATAAACCAAAAAGAAAGAGCTGATACTCCCCCTAATACTAAACAAACAAATAACTGTCCTCGAATATAGCTTCCAAGTGACTTATCAATTTCTTTCGCAAGCATTTGCCCCGTACCTCGCCATTTACTTGGGACTAGTTTCCAAAAGATATGATAAAACTCACCATAATCTTTTAATATGTAAAATACAATAAACGGTATTAAGAAAATAATGAGCAATGAATCGAGTACACCACGAGCTGTACTCATCACTTTATTTAAAAGCGCTTGAATCTTCGTTTCCACACCCACAAAAAGTTGCTTCACCTTTTCATGAATGAACGAAGGGAAATTCGCTGTTTGTTCTGTAACGCCATCCATCCACGAATCGTACATCTTTGTAAACTGGGGAAATTGTTCATTAATCTCTTGTAACTGTTTAATAACAACTGGTGTTCCTTTATAAATCCCATAACCAATTCCGCCAAAGAAAAGGATATAAATGAGCAAAATGGCAAGTGTACGGGGCATCCCTTCCTTATGAATTTTTTCAATTAAAGGGTGCAATAAATACGCAATAAAACACGCGATAAGAAACGGCGTGATTGCTACTTTAAATACAAAAATAATCGGTGCCCATAGCGGCTTAATTTTTAAAAAGACGAGCAGACAAAGAAAAACAAGTAACAATAATCCTAAACGATATATCCAAATGATTTTAAGATTCTTCACATGAAAAACCTCCTCCACCTTTATTTTGAAAATAAATGGGGTAGGTTATGTGCGAAACTTTTAAAATCTTTTCATACGGACCATACTGTTTTTTAAAGACGTACATATAAATAACATAACAAGGACAACCACCCCTGAGAATACAGCATGAATTAATATAATCAGGAGGGCTAATTATGGTTTTGTTTATGCTTGGATTATCAGCACTTTTTATGATTCTTGAATGGATTTGTATCGGGTTCGGTATTTGGAAGGGGTTCTTTATTCATTCCTCACGTAAAGAAAAAGCGAAGCAATTATGGCAGTATGGAATACTTGGCGTTGGCTGCTACGGTCTATCTTATCTTTTCTCAGAGATCGGACTTTTTTATTTGCATATGGGTGCATAAAAAACTCCCTTGTCTACAAGGGAGTTTTTCAATTTATCGAAATGATTATAAGTAAGACTTAATCATCTTACGTGCTTTTTTCATATTGCGTTTTGAAAATACATCTTGTTTACGAGCATATTGATATGCTGCAGCTCCAACACCTAATGCGATTAATGAATTGCGTAGATTCAAAGTAAATCCCCCTTTTCGTTATCCGATCGTTCTTTCATTCTCATCAAATAAATCATCAAGAGAGCTTAATGAACCGTCTTCCTCAACTTGATGTGTATGGATTTTCCCCTTTGAAACCGATAATTCGATATAACAATTCCAGCAATAAAATTGGTTGACACCTATTTTTCCAATGTCTTTCCCTTTGCAATTTGGACAAATGAACATATGGCTTTCATCTCCTTACAGTCTCCCAGATTCTATTCGCCATTATGTCCAAACTGCATTCATTTATACATTACTGGAGCCTTTCAACGCTATGCGTTTGAAAGTTTCACTATATAATTTCACCTTGTTACATGAAATCATACGGTGAAATGTTTTCCACGTCCATTTCCTCGCCATTAACTGTGACCATCTGTACTTCTCCTTGTGATTCTTGCAAGCGACTAGCTAAAGTTGTTTGACGCATTGCATCATCAAGGCGATTTACACCAGATTGGAAAGCTGCTTCCTCCCCGCAAATAATAAGGAACTTCTTACTTCTTGTAATACCCGTGTAAATTAAATTACGACGTAACATACGGTTGTAACTTTTCACGATTGGCATAATAACAATCGGAAATTCACTACCTTGTGATTTATGAATGGAACAACAATATGCATGCGTAATTTGATTTAAATCGGGCTTCGTATACGTTACCTCAATTCCATCAAATGAAACGATAATCATATCTTGTTGCTCAACGTTTTCTTTTGCATAAAACACCGAAACAATTTCCCCAATATCACCATTAAACACTTGGCTCTCCGGCTGATTCACGAGTTGCAGTACTTTATCACCTCTTCGGTACACAACATCACCGTAAGCAATTTCTTTACTCTTTTCCCTCTTCGGATTAAATACTTGTTGCAGCGCTTCGTTTAATACATTAATACCAGCAGGCCCGCGGTACATCGGTGCTAATACTTGAACATCCCTTGCACTAAAGCCTTTTGTTTTAGCATTTTCGCAAACTTTTTTCACAACCTCAACAATTTGAGCCCCTGTACAGCTGATAAACGAACGATCTTTTTTGTTTTGCGCTAAATCTGGTGGTAGAGTTCCATTTTTTATCGCATGGGCAAGTTGAATCACTGATGAGCCTTCCGCTTGACGATAAATTTCAGTAAGCTTCACTGTCGGAACTGCGCCTGCATTTAATAAATCTTTTAATACTTGTCCAGGTCCTACAGATGGCAACTGATCTTCATCACCTACAACGATAACTTGAATATTCGTCGGCAACGACTTAAATAGCTGATTTGCAAGCCAAATATCAACCATTGAAAATTCATCGATAATAAGGAGCTTACCTTGGACAGGATCCGTTTCATTACGCTGGAAAGATCCTTCTGGCGTCCAACCAAGTAAACGGTGAATTGTGCAAGCTGGAAGTCCTGTCGATTCACTCATCCGCTTCGCTGCTCTTCCTGTTGGAGCTGTTAATAGTATTGGAAATGGATTATCATCACTGTATTCATTCGGATTTAACGATAATCCGTGAAGTGACGCATACATTTCAACAATCCCTTTAATAACTGTTGTTTTCCCTGTTCCTGGTCCACCTGTCAATAACATCATCGGTTTATGAAGTGCCGTTTGAATTGCTTCTTGCTGAAACGGTGCATATTGTACGTTCAGTTGTTCTTCAATTTCACCTAACGTTTTTAACACTTCCGCTTCTGGAAATGAAGGTGTTTCTTCTTGATTCATAAGCCTGCGAATAGACTTTACAACACCTTTTTCAGAGTAGAATAACGTCGCTAAATACACTCGTTCTTCTTCTATGATGACTTTCCCTTCACTTTGCATCGTTTCAATACAACCTATAATATCTTCCTCAGTCACTCTTCCTTCTTGATTGTTTAAAAGTGACATCGTTTCTCTTACAAGTTGATCTTTCCTCATATAAACATGACCAAGTTGTAATGAGACATTCTCTAATGTGTAAAAACATCCCGCTCGTACACGGTCGTCATGATTACCCGATATCCCTAACGCACGCCCTATATCATCCGCTCTTCCAAAACCAATCCCGTCCACTTCTTCAATAAGTTGATACGGATTATTACGAATCACTTCTAATGTCATCTCTTTATATTGCTGGTAAATCTTAATAGAAAGTTTCGTTCCAAAACCGTAGCCATTTAAAAAGCTCATTACTTTCTCTAATCCTTGATGTTCAACAATTGTCTCATATATTTCCTGAGCCTTTTGTTTATTAACAACACCATTTAACGCCTCAGGGTCATCCATAATTTTAGAAATAGCATGTTCTCCGAGATGGTCCACAATTTTTTCAGCTGTACGTTTTCCTATCCCTTTAAATAAATCACTCGCTAAATATTGCACCATACCTGCTTTTGTTTGCGGCAATTCTTTTTTAAATGTTTCAACCATATATTGTTTTCCATACTTTGGATGGTCCTTAAAATGACCTGTCAATGTAAACACTTCATCTTCATGCATGCGGGGAAAATGACCGTTTATCATTACTTTCTTTTCGTCATACGTTTCATTCGTTTCAATGACTTTCATACTGACAACGGAATAGAGGTTTTCTTCGTTGTGGAAAATGGTATGAAGAACTTGCGCTTTTATAAACTTTTTCTCTTCCTCAAACAAATCCATTGCATGTTGATTTCCCATCTTTCCTCTCCTTTCCGATATTTTCACTTTAATGAGCAGTACATCCCCCACCTTTTTAGATGAGGGATAACTACCCATTAAACTATATTTTTATCTTATTCAGCTTCTTGCTCTAATAAACGAACGCCATTACCCGCTAAAAAGTGATCTGGCTGAATTTCAGTTGCTTTCTTAAATAAAGCGAGAGCCTTCTCATTATTTTCCTCAAATACGTACGCAACACCTAAATTGTAATACGCATCTGCATGCTCTTCATCCATTTCTAATACCTTTTCAAAATAAGGTTTCGCCTCTTGAACATGTTCTAATCGCGCGAAGCAAAGTCCGCACTGGAATACAGCTTCTACATCGTTTTCATCTAATTCTGTTGCTCTTTGTAAGAATGGTAGTGCAAGACGATCATTTCCAAGCTGTACATGTGTGATACCTAACATAAATGTTACATCAGCTGATTGTAATCCAGCTTGCATTGCTTGTTCAAATACAGCTTTCGCCTCAGTAAATTGCTCTTGGCCATAATATACATTTCCTAAACCATAATAGGCAGCTGCAGATTTATCATCTAACTCTAGTGCGCGTTTATAAAATAAAATCGCTCGCTCGCTATCACCTAATACGTCTAATAAATTTGCAAAATTAATGTATCCAAGCGCATCTTTCGGATTTTCTTCGATTGCTTCTGTAAAATTTTTAGCTGCTTCTTCCCAGTTTCCTTCTTGCATATATTGAATACCTGTTTCAAGTTTGTTTGACATGTCCTTCACCTCTACAACAAATTATAACAAAGAATGTATTTTCCAAGCGAACGAAAATTCGCTTTATGTAAAAGAAACCTCTAACCGCTAATCGGCAGAGGCTTCTCGTTTATCCTAAATAATCCAATTTCTTACCACTACGGTATACTTCATCAATTGTAGCACCGCCTAAGCACTCATCTCCATCATAGAAAACGACTGCTTGTCCTGGTGTAATTGCACGAATTGGCTCATCACAAAGAATACGAACTGTATTTTCATCAACGATTTGAACCGTTACTTTATTGTCTTCTTGACGATAACGGAATTTCGCCGTGCACTTAAATTCTGTTTCTTTTTCTTTGTTACTTACCCATCCTACATTCGTAGCAATAACTTCATCACCATATAGAAGTTCGTTATGGAATCCTTGATCAACATATAAAATGTTTTCTTTTAGATTTTTCCCAACAGCAAACCATGGATCACCATTACCACCAATTCCAAGGCCATGACGTTGTCCAATTGTATAATACATTAAACCGTCATGCTTCCCTTTTACTTCACCAGATAATGTTTGCATTACACCTGGTTGTGCCGGTAAGTAGTTACTTAAGAAATCTTTAAAGTTACGCTCACCAATGAAGCAAATACCTGTACTATCTTTTTTCGCCGCTGTCGCTAAGTCAGCTTCTTTCGCCATTTCACGAATTTGCGGTTTCTTTAATTCACCTAACGGGAACATTGTTTTTGATAATTGCTCTTGGCTTAATTGATTTAAGAAATATGTTTGATCTTTATTGTCATCAACGCCGCGAAGCATTTTATATTCGCCGTCCATATAAGCAACGCGTGCATAATGGCCTGTTGCCACATAATCCGCACCAAGCGCAATTGCATGCTCTAAAAATGCTTTAAATTTAATTTCTTTATTACACATTACATCTGGGTTTGGTGTACGACCAGCTCGATACTCATCTAAGAAGTACGTAAATACTTTATCCCAGTATTGTTTTTCAAAGTTTACTGCATAATACGGAATACCAATTTGGTTACACACTTCAATTACATCATTGTAATCTTCTGTTGCTGTGCAGACACCATTCTCATCTGTATCATCCCAGTTTTTCATAAAAATTCCGATTACATCATAACCTTGCTCTTTTAATAAAAGTGCTGCTACAGATGAATCGACGCCACCGGACATTCCGATGACAACGCGTGTTTCGTGAGGTAGTTTGTTCATCATGTCACCTCCCATGCTAATTTTGTGTTAATCGCTTCACGATTTTCACTGTTTCGTACGCCGCTTTTTCAATTTGCTCTTTCGTATTTCCAAGTCCAAAACTAAAGCGTACGGATGAACGTATTTGATCGGAGTCTTTTCCAAACATCGCTACTAATACATGTGATGGATCAATCGAACCAGCTGTACAAGCAGAACCGCTTGATACTGCAATGCCAGCAAGGTCTAAGTTCACAAGAAATGGTTCAATGTTCATTCCTGTAAAACTTACATTAAGTACATGCGGTAAGCGATGTTCTAAGTTTCCGTTTACCTCGAAAGTAATGCCTTCATTTTTGAAGACAGATACCATTATATCTTTAAACTCTTCATATTGGGCATTTTTTTGCTCACGAGTTTTTTCAGCTATAAGAATTGCATGCTGAAGCCCAGCAATACTAGGCACATTTTCCGTACCAGCACGGCGTTTTCTTTCTTGCTCTCCGCCTATTAATAACGGTTCAAATTTCACATTTGCACCAGCGTATAAGAACCCTACACCTTTTGGCCCATTAATTTTATGAGCTGAAATTGATAATAAATCAATTCCAAACTCTTTCACATTAATTTCTACTAAACCGTAAGCTTGTACCGCATCTGTATGGAAATAAGCTTGATGATCTTTTAGCAACTTTCCTATTTCCACAATTGGTTGCATTGTCCCTACTTCATTATTCCCAAACATAACAGATACAAGAATCGTCTCTTCTGTTAATGCCTTTTGTATGTCAGAAACTTGAATAAGCCCTGTTTCATCGACAGGTAAATATGTCACTTCAAACCCTTCACGCTCTAACAATTCGCACGTATGCAAAATCGCATGATGTTCAATTTGCGTCGTTATTATGTGGTTACCTTTATGACAGTTCGCACGTGCTACACCGATAAGCGCTAAATTATCAGCTTCTGTACCACCGCTCGTAAATATAATTTCATTCGGATTCGCATGAATGCTGCGTGCACACACTCGTCTCGCCTCATCTACTGCATGGCGAGTTTGACGTCCATAAAAGTGAATACTAGACGGGTTCCCGAATATTTCTGTCATATATGGAATCATCTTTTCGACCACTTCTGGGTGAGTCGGAGATGTCGCAGCATGATCTAAGTAAATGCGTTCCATTAAATCTCCTTCTTTCCAAATCGTTTCACAAGGAATTAAATGTAAAACATATAGCCCCCGTGATTTTCTTCCTCATAACGTACTAAATCTTCTAACGTTGTACTATCTAACACTTCTTGCACCGCATCACGAACACGCATCCATAACTGGCGCTGTGCTGGCTCTTCTTCTTCTATCATTTCTACAACACTAATCGGTCCCTCTAATACACGGATTACATCCCCAGCTGTAATGTTAGCCGGTTGATCAGATAATACATATCCGCCGTATGCCCCGCGCGTACTCTTTACAAGACGAGCGTTACGAAGTGGTGAAATTAATTGCTCTAAGTAATGCTCGGATAAGTCATGCGCCTGCGCAATTGATTTTAATGAAATCGGACCTTCACCAAACTTTTTTGCAAGATCAATCATAATTGTTAAGCCATAGCGGCCTTTTGTTGAAATCTTCATCTATTTTGCACCTCTTTTCAAATTTTCACTTCTATTGGTTATATCTTATTTATAAAAAGAACACAATTTAAAATCCTATGAAATTATAGCATAATATAGTATTATAAGAAATTTCAACTTGTGTATCAAAATGATAACATAAAATCACATTGAAAAACTCGGAAATTATTACAATTGAAAGAAAAATGAAAATATTAATCTTCATTTTTCCCATAAAACAGCATCCTATTTCAAATTCCGTAGAAAAAAATGATACGATAGAACGAGATTATATATTAAGGGAGACGGTCCAAATGAAACAACCACTCGCACATCGAATGCGCCCTACAAATATTCAAGAAATTATTGGGCAACAACATTTAGTTGGTGAAGGAAAGATTTTATGGCGAATGGTCCAAGCCAATCATTTTCAATCTATGATTTTATACGGTCCTCCAGGTACAGGAAAAACATCCATTGCCAGTGCAATTGCAGGAAGTACCGGTACCCCGTTTCGTCTATTGAACGCTGTTACTCACAATAAAAAAGATATGGAAGTTGTCGTACAAGAAGCGAAGATGCATCGACATCTCGTTTTAATTTTAGATGAAGTTCACCGTCTAGATAAAGCAAAGCAAGACTTTCTATTACCTCACTTAGAAAGCGGACTTCTTACTTTAATTGGTGCTACGACAAGTAATCCATTCCATGCAATAAACTCCGCTATTCGAAGCAGGTGTCAAATTTTCGAATTACACGCACTAACAGAAGAAGATATTTTAATTGGGTTAAAAAGAGCTTTAGAAGATAAAGAAAAAGGGCTTGGAGAATATGCAGTAACGGTAACAGATGAAGCACTACATCACTTTGCAAATGCCTCTGGTGGTGATATGCGTTCCGCTTATAACGCACTTGAGCTTGCTGTATTATCTAGCTTTACTACAGACGATCAAGCGGCTGAAATCACACTCGAGATTGCAGAAGAATGCTTACAAAAGAAGAGCTTCGTCCACGATAAAGGCGGCGATGCTCATTATGACGTATTATCAGCATTCCAAAAATCAGTGCGCGGAAGTGATGTAAATGCAGCACTCCATTATTTAGCACGCCTTATTGAAGCAGGTGATTTACAAAGCATTGGCAGACGCCTTCTTATTATGGCTTATGAAGATATTGGACTTGCTAGCCCACAAGCTGGACCACGTACACTAGCTGCAATTGAATCAGCTGAACGAGTTGGATTCCCAGAAGCACGCATCCCACTTGCAAATGCCGTTATCGAGCTATGCTTATCACCAAAATCAAATTCAGCTTATAAAGCACTTGATGCTGCATTACACGATTTACGCAACGGCCAAACAGGTGACATTCCAAGCCATTTAAAAGATAGTCATTACAAAGGCGCAGAATCACTTGGAAGAGGCATTGGATATTTATATCCGCACGACCATCCAAACGGCTGGGTAAGGCAACAATACTTACCTGATAAAATAAAAAGCAAGCAATATTATAAACCGAAAACGACAGGAAAATTTGAGCAAGCACTTTCTACTGTTTATGAAAGATTACAAACTTCGAATAAAACGAAAAATAAAGGGTAACATAAACGAAAACGTCACCATTATGGAGGCTTCGCTTATGAAAACACGTCAAGATGCATGGACAAAAGAAGATGATCTCCTTTTAGCAGAAACTGTTTTACGACATATTCGCAGCGGAAGTACACAAATAAAAGCATTTGATGAAGTTGGCGATGCGTTGAACCGGACTTCAGCAGCTTGCGGCTTTAGATGGAATGCTGAAGTAAGACCGAATTACGAAGATGCGGTGCAGCTTGCAAAAAAACAACGTAAAGAATTAAAACGTTCTGAAGCTAATATAGAAAAAGATCGGTTCACGAAAACGAAACAACTCGTAATTGACGCCGATTTTTCAGAAGATATTACACCAAGTAAACAAGATCTTACGATGCAAAATGTCATCTCATTTTTGCAAAACTTGGAGCATAATAACCCTTCACTCGCAAAGTTGCAAACGGAAAATGATGTATTACAAGCTCAGCTCACTTCTCTGCAAAAAACGAATCATGAACTTGAAACGAAATTAGCGGTACTCACAAAAAAACAACAAGCAATCGAAGAAGATTACGCGATGCTTGTTCGAATTATGGATCGTGCTCGAAAACTTGTTTCAGTCGAAGAGCAAGAAGAGCAAATTGCCCCAATTTTCAAAACCGATCAAAATGGGAATTTAGATATTATTTATTCTGCAGAGAATTAAAAACAGGGATGTCACTTTTTTAACTGAGTGACATCCCTGTTTGTTTTCGGTGAACCATATATAGATATCGGTAAATGAAATTATATTAACGGTTTTTCGAATATATCTATCACAACTTGCAATATATCAACGATTTTTCAAATATATCTATCACAACTTGCAATATATCAACGATTTTTCAAATATATCTATCACAACTTACAATATATCAACGATTCAATAAAGGATATCGATTTAACGACAAAGATTGACAATAACATTCCTCCTTGTCATACAAGGAAACTCCTAAAACGGATTGGATATTTTTTACTAAAATATTATTATAAACATATACCTTTAAAGGGAGATGGTTGCTATTTCATTAATAATCTTCAAAATAACTCTTGGCCTTCTCGTCCTAACTTTAGCTCTTTTCACCATTAACAGTCTAAAAAAGACATCCGCCTATAAATCAGATAAATATGATTATTGCTTACTAACCTTACTTACATTTGAACTAGTAGTGATGCAAATATTCATATTTCTTTAATACATATAAAAAAGCATATATCCAAAATGGATATATGCTTTTCTTTTATTCTTGCCCTACACGTTTCACTTCTACGTTTTTAATGCGTTCACGTACAACGTGACTTGCCATAATTAAGCCTGCCACAGATGGTACGAATGCATTTGATGAAGGCGGTAATTTCGCCTTACGAATTTTTGCATTCTCGTCTGGTACAATTTCTTTACGTACTTCTTCACGAATTACGATTGGGTTTTCGTCAGAGAAGACAACTTTTACACCTTTTTTAATACCCTCTTTACGAAGCTTCGTACGAATGACTTTCGCAATTGGATCTGTATGTGTTTTAGAGATGTCCGCAATACGGAAACGAGTTGGGTCCATTTTATTCGCTGCACCCATACTTGAGATAATTTTAATTTTACGACGTAAACATTGTTTAATTAAATGAATTTTGAACGTAATCGTATCAGATGCATCCACTACAAAGTCTAAACCGTACTTAAAGAACTCTTCATATGTTTCATCTGTATAAAACATTTCTAGTCCAATTACTTCACACTCTGGGTTAATGTCCGCGATACGCTCTTTCATTAATTCTACTTTTGAACGTCCTACAGTAGATACTAAAGCGTGAATTTGACGGTTTACGTTTGTAATATCTACAACGTCTTTATCAACTAATACGAGACGTCCTACGCCAGAACGTGCTAACGCTTCAGCTGCAAAAGAACCTACACCGCCAATTCCTAAAATACCGACTGTACTATTTTTTAATATTTCAAGTCCTTCTTTACCGAAGGCTAATTCATTACGTGAAAATTGATGTAACATTCAGCTCTACACTCCTATTACAAAAATGGTCTACCATGTATTCTAGCGTTTTTCCGACTATTTGTATAGAAAAAGTTATAGAATTCCTAAAAATACATATTTCGAGAATGAAAACATAGACCAGAATTTTATTTCTTCCTAAATACACGTTTAAAAAGGAGGATTTAGAGAACCGAGCAGATCGAGGCGCTGAAGCCAGGAGGAGCGCAGTGTAGAAACACTACTCGAGCACCGGACTGGCGAAGCAACGATGAGATGCGACAGTTATCTAAACCGGACTTTTTAAACAACCTCTCAAAAAAAGTCTAGACGGTTATAGTATAACCATCTAGACCCTATTCTTACTTCTCTTCTTTCAAGCTTAATTTTAAGTTCAGTTCTTCAAGCTGCGATTCTGCAACTGGGCTTGGAGCTTCTGTTAATAAGCAGCTTGCGCTTGCTGTTTTCGGGAATGCAATTGTATCACGAAGGTTCGTACGGCCTGCAAGTAACATAACAAGACGATCTAAACCTAATGCGATTCCGCCGTGTGGTGGTGTACCGTATTCGAATGCTTCTAATAAGAATCCGAATTGCTCTTGCGCTTCTTCTTGTGAGAATCCAAGTGCTTTGAACATTTTTTCTTGTACGTCACGCTCGTAAATACGAAGTGATCCACCACCAAGCTCATAACCGTTTAATACAAGGTCATATGCTTGTGCACGTGCTTTTTCTGGTGCTGTTTCTAGTAACTCAACGTCTTCACGGAATGGCATTGTGAATGGGTGGTGAGCTGCGAAGTAACGATCTGCATCTTCATCGTACTCAAGTAGTGGCCAATCAGTTACCCATAGGAAGTTAAATTTACTTTCATCAATTAACTCAAGCTCTTTACCTAGACGTAAACGAAGTGCGCCTAAGCTATCTGCAACAACGCTCTTCTTATCTGCTACGAATAGTAATAAGTCGCCAGCAGTAGCTTCTAATGTGCTCATTAACACATTTGCATCTTCTTCACCGAAGAATTTCGCAATCGGTCCTTTTAGGCCGTCTTCTTCAACTTTAAGCCAAGCTAGACCTTTTGCACCGTATACTTTCACGAATTCAGTTAATGCATCGATGTCTTTACGAGAATATTTACTTGCAGCACCTTTTGCATTAATTGCTTTTACTTGTCCGCCGCTTTCTACAGCACTTGTAAACACTTTAAAGCCACAATCTGCTGCAAACTCAGATAAGTCTGTTAGTTCCATTTCAAAGCGTGTATCTGGCTTATCAGAACCGTAGCGAGCCATTGCATCAGCATATTTCATACGAGGGAATGGTGCACTCACTTCTACACCTTTTGCATCCTTCATAACTTTCGTCATCATACGCTCCATCATATCTAAAATTTCATCTTGTGTTAAGAATGAAGCTTCGATATCGATTTGCGTAAATTCTGGTTGACGATCCGCACGTAAATCTTCATCACGGAAACAACGTGCTACTTGATAGTAACGCTCAAATCCGCCGACCATAAGAAGCTGTTTAAATAACTGTGGTGACTGTGGTAATGCATAGAATTCACCATCATGTACACGACTTGGCACTAAATAGTCACGAGCTCCTTCTGGCGTGCTTTTCGTTAAAATTGGTGTTTCTACTTCTAAGAACTCTTCTGTATCTAAGAAGTTACGAATTGTTTTTGTTACATCGTGACGCATTTTGAATGTGTTGAACATTACAGGACGACGTAAGTCTAAATAACGATATTTTAAACGCACATCTTCTGATGCATCTGTATCATCAGCAATGATAATTGGCGTTGTTTTCGCTGCATTTAGTACATTTACTTTTGTTGCTTGTACTTCAATACGACCAGTTGCCATATTGTCATTAATTGCGCCTTCACCACGTTCAACAACTGTACCTTCTACGTGTAATACGTATTCGCTACGAATTGTTTCTGCTACTTCTAACGCTTCTTTTGATGTTTCTGGGTTAAATACAACTTGTACGATACCTGTACGGTCACGTAAATCGATAAAGATTAATCCACCTAAGTCACGGCGTTTTTGTACCCAACCTTTTAATTGAACTGTTTGTCCAACAGCTTCTACTGTTACTTTTCCACATGCATGTGTTCTTTCAGCCACTGTAAGTTCCCCCTATATTAATTTCTCTGCTACGTATGAAGCAAATACATCTAACGCTACTTCTTCTTGTTCACCTGTTGCCATATCTTTTAAGTTAATGATGCCTTTATCTAGCTCATCTTCTCCTAATACAGCTACAAATTTCGCCTTTAGACGATCTGCTGATTTAAATTGTGCTTTCATTTTGCGATCTAAATAATCTTTTTCAACTGACAATCCAGCTTTACGAAGATCGAACGCAACTTTTGCAGCATGGTCTTTCGCTTTTTCGCCAAGCGCTACAACGTAACAATCAATGCTATGTTCAAGTGGTAATTCAATGTTTTCAGCTTTTAGCGCCATAATTAAACGTTCAATACTCATTGCAAAACCGATACCTGGCATTTCTGGTCCACCGATTTCTTGTACAAGTCCGTTATAACGGCCACCACCGCTTAATGTAGTGATCGCACCGAAACCTTCTGCCTCACTCATAATTTCAAAAACAGTGTGTTGATAGTAGTCTAAACCACGCACTAAGTTCGGATCTTTTTCAAATGGAACATCCATCATCGTTAATAGTTCTTGAACTTTGTCATAGTATACTGCTGAATCTTCGTTTAAGTATTCTGTAATAGATGGTGCTGTTCCCATTAATTCATGGTTACGGTCTTTCTTACAGTCTAAAATTCGAAGTGGGTTCTTTTCTAAGCGAGATTGACAGTCAGAACAGAATTCGCCGATACGTGGCTCAAAGTGTGCGATTAATGCATCACGGTGTGCTTGACGGCTCGCTGCGTCACCTAAACTGTTTAATACAACTTTAATATTTTTTAAGCCCATGCCGCGGTAAAATTCAACAGCAAGTGCAATTACTTCTGCATCAATTGCAGGGTCATTACTGCCGATTGCTTCGATACCGAATTGTACGAATTGACGATAGCGACCTGCTTGTGGTCTTTCATAACGGAACATTTGACCGATATAGTATAATTTCGTTGGTTGTGTCGCATCACCAAACATTTTATTTTCAACGTAAGAACGTACAACAGGTGCAGTACCTTCTGGACGTAATGTTAAGCTACGCTCTCCACGATCTTGGAATGAGTACATTTCTTTTTGTACGATATCTGTCGTATCACCAACACCGCGTAAAAATAGCTCAGTGTGTTCAAAAATTGGTGTACGAATTTCTTTATAATTGTAACGACGGCAAATTTCGCGTGCTTGCCCTTCGATATACTGCCATAACTCAACAGTGCCTGGAAGAATATCTTGCGTTCCGCGTGGGATTTGAATAGACATATTCAGTTCCTCCTCAAATTGTTTTAATCTTAATAAAAATAAAAAAACTCCCGCCTCTACTGTTTAAACAGTAGGGACGAGAGTATTATACCCGTGGTGCCACCCTAATTGAAGCACGTATGCTTCCACTTTTTTAATAACGCTTAAATATGCGTTCATCCCTACTAAGCATATATGCCGTTCAAGTTGAAACCTCTAGAGTGTCATTCAATCAGTCATCATGCAGAAATGTTTTCAGCCTAAGACATTCCTTCTCTTTCCATGTGTGTCTCATTTACTCTTCTCTATCAACGGTTATATTCATATGTAAATATAAAATTACTATACGTTTGTTAAGTAGGATTGTCAAGTGCTCTAAGAACGTTCAATCTGCTTCTTTAAACGCTTTACATCTTGAAGAGAAATCCCAAACTCCGAAGCAAGCTCCATTGAAGTATTGTTTTGCTCTTTTGAAATAAAATCATGAAAATTCACGTTAAACAGTTGATTTGCACCATTTGTAACAGAATGCCCTTTTTCATTCATACGCATACGTATATCCCTCACATTCAATATGGATGTTTTACTTTTTATTGTTCCATATTGATGAGAGAGTTATACATAACCGAAACTGCTATTGATTCCAAATAAATGAACAAAACATACAACAATGTATAAAAAAGAGAGGATTATATAATCTGTACCCTTTGTAAAGGACATTTTAAAAAAAGTTAGGCGGCATCAAGAAGATGATTTCTGTATTCGACAGGAGTCATCTTCTTTAAATTCCACTGATATCTATGCT